>NZ_JAAVNE010000013.1 GCF_012103215.1 Falsiroseomonas selenitidurans | reverse complement strand
GGTGGCTGGCGGCGCGCGGCTGCGGCGCGGCGTGGCGGCACAGGCGGCGGTGCCCCTGGCGGGCGGCTGGCGGCTGCGCCTGGCCGATGGCACGGCGGAGACCGGCGCGGCGCTGGTGCTTGCCACCGGCAAGCACGAGTTGCGCGGCCTGGCCCGCCCGGCTGCGGGCGGCGCGCTCGGTGTGAAGCTGGCGCTGGAGGGGGTGGCGCTGGGCGATGCGATGGCGTTGCTGGCCTGCCGCGGCGGCTATGCCGGCCTGCAGCCGCGCGCCGGCGGCGGCGCCAATCTCTGCCTGGCCCTGCAGCCGGGGACGCCCGGCCTGGCCAGCCTGGCGCGGGACCCGGTGGCGCTGCTGGCGCATGTCGCGGCGGGCTCCGCGCTGGGGCGGGAGCTGCTGGCCGGCGCCCGCCCGGCCTGGGCGCGGCCGCTGGCGGTGGCGGGCGTGCCCTATGGCTTCATCCACCGCGGCGCCGGCGCGGCCGGGCTGTTCCGGGTCGGCGACCAGGCGGCGGTGGTGCCCTCGTTGTGCGGGGACGGCATCGCCATGGCGCTCGCCTCCGGCCTCGCGGCCGCATCCGCCATCGCCGCCGGGCAGGGGGCGGGCGCGCATCATGCGGGCTGGGCGCGGCGGATCGGTCCGGGGATGCGCCTGGCCGGGCTGGCCGGCGCCCTGATGCAGCGCGCGCCCGGCGTGCTGGTGGCGGGGGTGGGCAGCTGGCCCGGCCTGGCCGGCTGGGCGGCCCAGCGCACAAGGATGGGACTCGAAGGGGGTTGACCAGGCGCCGCCCGCCGGTCATACGCCGCGCATCCCAGCCTGTCCCGTTCGTCTAGAGGCCTAGGACACGGCCCTTTCAAGGCTGTAACACGGGTTCGAATCCCGTACGGGGCACCACCGCCTTGCCGCTGCGGCGGCAACAGCACCTTGCCTCAGGCTGCCACCCCGCAATCCAGCCGATACGCCAGGCACGCCACCCGGTTCCGCCCCTCATGCTTGGCGCGGTACATCAGCTGGTCCGCCAGCATGAGCGCCTCGTCCTCATCCGCCGGCGGCCGTTCGAAGGCGATCGCGCCGACCGAGGCGGTCACCGGCCAGGCGCGCGCATCCATCGCCGCCTTCACCGCCGCCCGCAGCGCCTCCGCCCGCCCCGCCAGGCCGGCCGTGCCCAGCAGCACCGCGGCGAATTCGTCGCCGCCCAGACGGGCCGCGTGTTCCTCCGCCCCCAGCAGCACGCGCAGCGCGCCGGCGGCCGCCTGGATCACCTCGTCACCCGCCGCATGGCCCTGCACGTCGTTCACCCGCTTCATGCCGTCCAGATCGGCATAGAACAGCGAGAAGCCGGCGCCCGTTGCCCGGTGCCGCGCGATGGCGGCGCGCAGGGCGGCCAGGAAGGCGGGGCGGTTGCCCAGGCCGGTCAGCGGGTCGGTCAGCGCCATGCGCCGCACCTCCCGCATCGCGCGCCGCAGTTCGAGCGCGGTGGCAACGGTGCGCGCAAGGCTTTTCAGCGTCTCCACCTGTTCCGGCAGCAGCCGCCTCGGCCGATGGTCCAGCACGCACAGCGTGCCGAGCGCATGGCCGGCCGGATTGACCAGCGGCACGCCGGCATAAAAGCGCAGCCCCGTCTCGCCCAGCACCAGCGGGTTGTCGGCGAAGCGCGCATCCGCCGTCGCGTCCGGCACCACCAGCGCTTCGTCGGGATCCAGGATGGCATGGCCGCAGAAGGCCAGGTCCCGCGGGGTCTGCCGCACCTCCAGCCCATGATGCGCCTTGAACCATTGCCGGTCGCGGTCCAGCAGCGAGACCAGGGCGATCGGCGTGCCGGTCAGCCGCGCGGCCAGCCGTGCCAGGTCGTCGAAGGCGCCTTCGCAGGCGGTATCGAGGATCTCGTATGAATCGAGGGCGGCGAGGCGCTCGGCCTCGTTCGCGGGCAGCGCGGCGGCGGGCATGCGGTTCGTCCTGACACGCGGCGGGCGTTGTCCGGCCTCCCGCCGCTGCCTTGATGCGGCGGCCGCCGGGGCCGCGCCAGCACAAAGGCGGCATCCCGACCACTCCTGACGCCGCCGGACATGGCCGCACACAGGCTGACCCTTCCTGACCTTGGCCGGGCGGATCCGTGGCTTTACCGAATCTTTCGCCCCACGGGCGCATGCAGGCACCCCATTCGCCGGAGCCCGCGCCGCCCGTGGACCATGAAGCGCCGAACCCCCTGCACGATCTGCTGCGCCGCTGGCTCGAACTCTCCGAGATCGAGCGCCGCGCCTTTCTCGCGATGGTTGAGGAGGTGACAGCCTCCGCCGGGCTGATCGAGCGCAGCACGATCGGCCTGAGCGCCCATTTCCGGGACCTCGCGGAGGCGGCCGAATCCCAGGCCGGCCGCGTGGCGCGCATTGCCGGCATCGCGGCCACCATCGAGGTGGCGGGCGCGCCGCTGCCGATGCTGGAGGCGACCCGCTTCGTCGAAACCGCTCTCGTGCAGTCGATCGACGCGATGGGCGAGGTCGCCGGCCAGGCCGGCCGCATGGCGCAGGCCCTGGCGGCGGTGGAGGCAGAGGTGGCGGGCGCGGAACAATGCGTGGCGCGGATCGAGGCGATCAACCGCCAGGCCCGCTTCGTGGCGCTGAACGCGGCCATCGAGGCCAGCCGCGCCGCCGGCGCCGGCGGCACCTTCCGGGTCATCGCCATGGAGCTGAAGGCGCTCTCGCAGGAAACCGACACCACCTCCCGCCTGGTGCGGGACCGCATCGTTGCCGTGGCGCGCGGCGTGCGCGGCGCGCAGGCGGAGCTGCAGGCGATCGCGGCGCGCGATGGGCAGGCGGAAGCGGCGACGAGGGCGCGGCTGGAAGCGGTGCTGGCGGGCATGGCCGGGCAGCACCGGGCGCTGGCCGCGGTGCTGGAGGAAGCGCATGTGGCGGCGGCGGCGATGGAAGGCACGGTGGCGCAGCTGGTCACCGGCACGCAGTTCCAGGACCGCACCAGCCAGCACCTGAACCACGTGATCGACGCGCTGGGCGCGCTGGGCGAGGCGACGGAAGCCCTGCAGCGGGAGACGCGGGCGGCGGCACCGGCGCTGGATGTGGCGGTGGCCCCGGACGCTGCGCTGCTGGCGCGCATGCTGGACCGGCAATCGCTGAGCAGCGTGCGCCAGCGCTTCCTCGCCCGCCTGCTGGATGACGGCGCCGCGATGGCGGAGACGCCGGAGGCGGCCGGCGAGGTGGAGCTGTTCTGAGGCGGCGCGGCCCCGCCTTAACCACGCGCAAACCGTTCCTGCTGCAGGATGGCCGGCAGGCGATCCCCCTCCGCTACGGAACCCAGCTTCATGAACCCCAGCCCGCAGGGCCCGGCGACCGATGTCGTCGTGCCGCCGATGCGCCTGGCCGCTTCGCTCGACCTCACCGCGGCAGAGCCGCTGTGCCAGGCGCTGCGGGTGCGGCTGGACGACGCCACGCTGGCCATCGATGGCAGCGCCGTGGAGCGCATCTCCACGCCCTGCCTGCAGGTGCTGGCCGCGGCCCATGCCGGCGCCGTGGCGCGCGGCACCGCCTTCCGCCTGCACGCGCCGTCCGAGGCGCTGCGCCAGGCGATCGACGAGCTGGGCCTGTCGGCCGCAATTCCGGTGGAGGGCTGAGCCGATGGCCAAGCGGGTGATGACGGTGGATGACAGCCGCACGATGCGGGAGATGGTGGCCTTCACCCTGCGCAAGGCCGGCTTCGAGGTGAGCGAGGCGGAGGATGGCCGCAAGGCGCTGGCCGCCCTGCAGGCGGCGCCGGTGGATGTGGTCATCACCGACCTCAACATGCCGAACATGGACGGCGTCGCGCTGATCCGCGCGCTGCGCGCCGATGCGCGGATGCGCGCCGTACCGATCCTGATGCTGACAACGGAATCGGAAGCGGCGAAGAAGGCGGAAGGTCGCAGCGCCGGCGCCACGGGCTGGCTGGTGAAGCCCTTCGATCCGGAGAAGCTGATCGACGTGGTCAAGCGCGTGGCCGGCTGAGATGAGCTTCGATCACCTGCGCGCGACCTATTTCGAGGAAAGCGCGGAGCTGCTGGACAGCGCCTATGCCGCGCTGGCCGAGCTGGCGGAAGGCCGGGCGGATGCGGAGACGGTGCATGCGCTGTTCCGCGCCATCCACTCCATCAAGGGCGGCGGCGGCGCCTTCGGCTTCGAGCGCCTGGTGCGCCTGGCGCATGCGATGGAGACGCTGCTCGACCTGCTGCGCGACGGCGCGCTGGCGATGGATGCCGGCCGCCACGCGCTGCTGCTGCGCGGCGCCGATGCGCTGGCCGACCTGCTGGCGGCGGAGAAGGCCGGCACCGGCGCGCCCCCGGGCGGCGAGGATGCGTTGATGCAGGCGCTGCACGCGGCCGCGGAGACGGCCGCAACCGCCCCGCCCGCCGCCGCGGCGGGCTGGCGCCTGCGCTTCACGCCCCGGCCGGCGCTGTTCCGCAATGCCAACGAGCCCCTGCTGCTTGTGCGCGCGCTGCGCCGGCTGGGACCGGTGCAGGTGACCGCGGACCTGTCCCGCCTGCCGCCGCTTGAGCGGCTGGAGCCGGAGGACGCCCATCTCGGCTGGGTGTTCGAGCTGCAGGCGGACGTGCCGCGCGCGCAGGTGGAGGAGGTGTTCGAGTTCGTCGCCGACGACTGCATGCTGGCCATCGAGCCCCTGGCCGGCGAAACGCCGGGCGCGCCCGCGGCGGAGCCCGTCCTTGGCAGCGAGGCTGCCTCGGCCACCATCGCTCCGCCCGCCATCGCCGATGCCGCTGGCCCCACCACCGGCGCGCCGCAATCCGTGCGGGTCGATGTCGCCAAGATCGACCGGCTGGTGAATCTGGTCGGGGAGCTGGTGATCAACCAGGCCATGCTGCTGCAACTGGGCGGCACGCTGCCGCCGGCGCTCTGCCCCGGGCTGATCGCGGGGCTGGAGACGCTGTCGCAGCACCTGCGGGAATTGCAGGAGGGCGTCATGGCCATCCGTACCCAGCCGGTGAAATCCGTCTTCGCCCGCATGCCGCGCCTGGTGCGCGACCTGTCGGCGCAACTCGGCAAGGAGGTGCGGCTTGTCGTCACCGGGGAGGCGACGGAGATCGACAAGACGGTGGTGGAGCAGCTCGCGGATCCGCTGACGCATCTGTTGCGCAACGCGCTGGACCACGGGATCGAGGCGCCGGAACAGCGGGTGGCGGCGGGCAAGCCGCGCCAGGGCACCGTGCACCTGTCCGCCGAACAGCGCGGCGGGCGCATCCTGATCGAGCTGACCGACGATGGCCGCGGCATTGATCGCGCCCGCGTGCTGGCCCGGGCCCGCGAGCGCGGCCTGGTCGCCGCCGAGGCGGAGCTGACGGATTCCGAGGTGGACGAGCTGATCTTCCAGCCGGGCTTCTCCACCGCCGCCGCCATCTCCGACATCTCCGGCCGTGGCGTCGGCATGGATGTGGTCCGCCGCAGCATCCAGGCGCTGGGCGGGCGCATCACGGTGGATTCGCGCCTGGGCAGCGGCAGCCGCTTCGTGCTGTCGCTGCCGCTGACGCTGGCGGTGCTGGACGGCCTCGTGGTCGCCGTGGGGCGGGAGGCCTACATCGTGCCGATCGCGGCCATCGCCGAAAGCCTGCGGCCGCGGCGTGAGGATATCCACGCCGTGGTCGGCCGCGGCGAGGTGCTGGCGATCCGCGGCGCCTATGTGCCGCTGCTGCCGCTGCACCGTCACTTCGCCGTGCCCGACGCGCAGCCCGACCCGGCGCGCGGCATCGTGGTGATCGTGGAGACCGACCATGCCGGGCGGATGGGCCTGCTGGTGGATGATCTGGTCGGCCAGCAGCAGGTCGTGGTGAAGAGCCTGGAGGCCAATTACGGCCCCATCGACGGCATCGGCGGCGCCACCATCCTCGGCGATGGGCGCGTGGCGCTGATCCTTGACATCGCCGGGCTCGGCCCCGCGGCGACGACGCGCCCCATGCCCACCGCCCCGCATCGCGCGGCGCCGCTGCAACCCGCCCTGCAATAGGCCGCGAGGGAAACCCATGGACCTGCCGATGACCACCCATACCCCGTCCCACGGCCCGGTGGCCGGCTTCGGCGCGGCACCCGGCGCCGCGGGAAATGCGGGCCAGTTCATCACCTGCACGCTGGACGACGCGGAATTCGGCATCGACATCATGGCGGTGCGGGAGATCAAGGGCTGGACGGACACCACCGCCATCCCGCACGCCCCGCCCTGGATGCGCGGCGTGATCAACCTGCGCGGCGTGATCGTGCCGATCCTCGATCTGCGCGCGCGCTTCGGCATGGCGCAGACGCAGGCCACGCGGATGCATGTGGTGGTCATCATCCAGGCCGGCACGCGGCTGGCCGGGCTGCTGGTGGATGCGGTGTCCGACATCATCGCCGTCGCGCCGGAGGAGGTGCGGCCGGTGCCGGAAATCGGCGCGGCGGCGCCGGAGCGCCTGCTGTGCGGACTGGTGCCGCGGGAGCGTGGCATGGTCGCGCTGGTCTCCCTCGACCACCTGCTGAGTTTCCCGGATGCGGCGCTGCCGCAGACGGCCGATGCCGTGCTGGCCCTCCATTCCTGATCGCGCGGGGTTTCAGATGTTCATCAGCAGGACGAGCCGGGCGCAGCAGCCCGCAAGCATCTTCGACCGGCGCGGCATGCGCGAACGGCGCGCGGCGACGCGCGACATGCAGGCGCGGCTGACGGCGCTGGAGGAAGCCGTGCCGATGCTGGAACTGGGCGCGGACGGCGTGGTGGTGGACGCCAACCCGCGCTTCGCGGCCCTGCTGGGCCAGGCGCCGGAGGCCCTGCGCGGGCGCCCGCACGCGGCGCTGCTGGCCGAGGTGACGCGCAGCGGTGCCGCGCTGCGGGCGTTCCAGACGCAGCTGGCACGCGGCGAGCCCGCCACGGCGCTGCTGCTGCACCTGGCGGCGGACGGCACCGAGATGCCGCTGCGCCTGACCGCCGTGGCGCTGGCGGCGGAGGACGGCGCCGCGCCGCATGCGCTGCTGCTGGCGGAGCCGGCGCCGGAAGCCGCGTCGGCGCATCGCGCGCGCCAGGCGCTGGACGGGGTTTCCGTCGCGCTGATGATGGTGGACCGCGACTTCGTCGTCACCCAGGTGAACCGCACGACGGAGCTGCTGCTGGCGCGGCATGTGGAGGAATTCCGCAAGCTGTGGCCGCATTTCGATCCGGCCCGCATCGTCGGCACCTGCATCGACACCTTCCATCGCGACCCGTCGCACCAGCGCCGCATGCTGGCGGATGCGTCCAAGCTGCCGTTCAGCACGGATATCAGCGTCGGCCGGCTGAAATTCGCGCTGAACGTCACCGCCAGCCATGATGCGCAGGGCCGCTATGACGGCAACATCCTGGAATGGATGGATGTGACGGAGCTGCGCACGCAGCAGGGCCAGCTTGCCGCCATCGACCGGTCCCAGGGCGTCATCGAATTCGACCTGGAGGGCCGCGTGCTGCATGCCAACGCGAATTTCCTCGGCGTGGTGGGCTATACGCTGGAGGAGGTGCGCGGCCAGCACCATGCGATCTTCGTCGATCCGGCCTACCGGCAGAGCCCGGAATACCGCGCCTTCTGGGAGAAGCTGGGCCGCGGTGAATACGATGCCGGCCAGTACAGGCGCATCGGCCGCAGCGGGCAGGCGGTATGGATCCAGGCCAGCTACAACCCGGTGCTGGACCAGAATGGCCGTGCCTTCAAGGTGGTGAAGTATGCCACCGACATCACCGCGCAGGTGCGCGCTGCCCAGGCGCTGCGCGATGCGGTGGGCCAGACGCAGGCGATCGTCACCGCCGCCCAGGCCAACGACCTCAGCCGCCGCATCCCGATGGAGGGCAAGGAAGGCGAGATCGGCGCGTTGTGCGCCGGCGTGAACGGCATGCTGGACACCATGGCGGGCGTGGTGGCGACGATCACCGAAAGCTGCGGCACCATCAGCACCGCGGCGCGCGAGATCGCCATGGGCAACACCGACCTCTCGCAGCGGACGGAGGAGCAGGCTTCGAGCCTGGAGGAGACCTCGGCGAGCCTGGAGGAACTCACCGGCACGGTGCGGCAGAACGCGGACAACGCGCAGCAGGCGAACAAGCTGGCCGCCTCGGCCTCCGAGATCGCGGTGCGCGGCGGCGCCGTGGTGACGGAGGTGGTGCGGACGATGGACGGCATCAGCCAGTCCAGCCGCAAGATCAGCGACATCATCGGCGTCATCGACGAGATCGCCTTCCAGACCAACATCCTGGCGCTGAACGCGGCGGTGGAGGCGGCGCGCGCGGGCGAACAGGGGCGCGGCTTCGCGGTGGTGGCGGCGGAGGTGCGCAACCTGGCGCAGCGCAGCGCCAATGCGGCGAAGGAGATCAAGGCGCTGATCTCCGACAGCGTCGGCAAGGTGGACAGCGGGTCGAAGCTGGTGGCTTCCGCGGGGCAGACGATGGACGAGATCGTGGTGTCGGTGAAGCGGGTGACGGACATCATGGCGGAGATCTCGGCGGCGTCGCAGGAACAGAGCGGCGGGATCGAGCAGGTGAACGTCGCCGTCTCGCAGATGGACAAGATCACGCAGCAGAACGCGGCGCTGGTGGAGGAAGCCGCGGCGGCGGCGAAATCCATGGAGGAACAGACGGAGGCGCTGTCCCGGATGGTGGCGGGCTTCACCCTGCCGCCGGGGATGGCCGCGCCACCCCTGCGTGCGGCGCCAACGCGTCGTGCCGAAGCCGCGCCCGCGCCGCGCCGGCTGCCCCCAGGCGATCAGGCCCCGCCAGAAGGCGCCTGGAAGGAATTCTGAGGCCCGCGCGGGGCCCTTCTTCAGCGCCGCGCCCGCGCGGCGATACCCCCCTTGTGCCGCGTTCCCGCGGCGACCGTGCCCTGTGGAGACCGATATGTTCATCAGCCGCACCACCCAGGCCATGCCGCCGCCTGGCTTCATGGACCGCCGCCAGACGCGTGACCGCCGCGCGGCGCTGCGCGACCTGGGGGCCCGGCTATCGGCCCTGGAACAGGGTCTGGCGATGGTGGAGCTGACGCCGGATGGCCTGGTGGCGGATGCCACACCAGGCTTCGCGGCGCTGCTCGGCACAACAGTGGAGGGGCTGCGCGGCCGCCCGCACGCGGCGCTGCTGGCGCCGGCGGAGCGTGGCGCGGAGGCCTATCGCGACTTCCTCGCCGGGCTGGCCCGCCTCCAGCCCAGCCGGGCGACGCTGCGCCACCATCTGCCGGACGGGCAGGAACGCCTGCTGGAACTGCAGGGCCTTCCGGTGCAGGACGATGCCGGGCAGGTGGCGCGCTTCCTGGCCCTGGCCACGGATGTGACCGCACGCCGCCAGAGGGAAGCCAATGCGCAGGGCCAGCTTGCCGCCATCGACAAGGCGCAGGCGGTGATCGCCTTCGGGCTGGATGGCCGGGTGCTGGAGGCGAACGCGAACTTCCTGGCGACCTTCGGCTACGGCCAGGAAGAGGTGCGCGGGCAGCATCACGCCATGTTCGTGGATGCGGCGGAACGCCAGGGCCCGGCCTATCGTGCCTTCTGGGAGAAGCTTGGTCGCGGTGAATACGATGCCGGGCAGTACAAGCGCATCGGCAAGGCCGGGCGCGAGGTGTGGATCCAGGCCAGCTACAACCCCATCCTCGACGCGGCCGGCAAGCCCTTCAAGGTGGTGAAATACGCCACCGACATCACCGCGCAGAAGCTGGAGACGGCGAATTTCGAAGGCCAACTCGCGGCCATCGACAAGGCGCAGGCGGTGATCGAATTCGGGCTGGACGGCCAGGTGCTGCACGCCAATGCGAACTTCCTGAAGGTTCTGGGCTATGCGGCGGCGGAGGTGCGCGGCCAGCACCATGCGATGTTCGTGGACCAGGCGGAGCGCCTGAGCCCGACCTACCGCGCCTTCTGGGAAAAGCTGGGCCGCGGCGAATACGATTCCGGCCAGTACCGGCGCATCCGCAAGGATGGCGCGGAGGTCTGGATCCAGGCCAGCTACAACCCGATCCTCGACCTGAACGGCAAGCCCTTCAAGGTGGTGAAGTACGCGACAGACGTGACGGCGCAGGTGCGGGCGGCGCAGGCGCTGGCCGCGGCGGTGGCGGAGACGGAGGAGATCGTCGCCGCCGCGCAGCGCCAGGACTTCTCCCGCCGCATCCCGACGGCCGGGCTGGACGGCGCGATCGGGCGGCTCTGCGCCGGCGTGAACGCGATGCTGGACACGATGGAGGCGCAGCTGCGCGTCGCGCAGGCGCTGCGCGACGCGGTGGGCCAGACGCAGGCGATCGTCACCGCCGCCCAGGCCAACGACCTCAGCCGCCGCATCCCGATGGAGGGCAAGGAAGGCGAGATCGGCGCGTTGTGCGCCGGCGTGAACGGCATGCTGGACACCATGGCGGGCGTGGTGGCGACGATCACCGAAAGCTGCGGCACCATCAGCACCGCGGCGCGCGAGATCGCCATGGGCAACACCGACCTCTCGCAGCGGACGGAGGAGCAGGCTTCGAGCCTGGAGGAGACCTCGGCGAGCCTGGAGGAACTCACCGGCACGGTGCGGCAGAACGCGGACAACGCGCAGCAGGCGAACAAGCTGGCCGCCTCGGCCTCCGAGATCGCGGTGCGCGGCGGCGCCGTGGTGACGGAGGTGGTGCGGACGATGGACGGCATCAGCCAGTCCAGCCGCAAGATCAGCGACATCATCGGCGTCATCGACGAGATCGCCTTCCAGACCAACATCCTGGCGCTGAACGCGGCGGTGGAGGCGGCGCGCGCGGGCGAACAGGGGCGCGGCTTCGCGGTGGTGGCGGCGGAGGTGCGCAACCTGGCGCAGCGCAGCGCCAATGCGGCGAAGGAGATCAAGGCGCTGATCTCCGACAGCGTCGGCAAGGTGGACAGCGGGTCGAAGCTGGTGGCTTCCGCGGGGCAGACGATGGACGAGATCGTGGTGTCGGTGAAGCGGGTGACGGACATCATGGCGGAGATCTCGGCGGCGTCGCAGGAACAGAGCGGCGGGATCGAGCAGGTGAACGTCGCCGTCTCGCAGATGGACAAGATCACGCAGCAGAACGCGGCGCTGGTGGAGGAAGCCGCGGCGGCGGCGAAATCCATGGAGGAACAGACGGAGGCGCTGTCCCGGATGGTGGCGGGCTTCACCCTGCCGCCGGGGATGGCCACCCGCCCCTCGCCGCCGCGCCAGGCCGAAGCCGCCGCGCCGCGCACGGCCAGGCCGGCCAGTGCCCGCAGGCCCGCCGAGGCGCAGGCCTGGGAGGAGTTTTGAGCGCCACCCTGCAGGCGCCCGATCCCGGGGAGATCCAGCTCTCGGCGGCGGAATTCGCCGACCTTGCCGCGCGGGTGCGCCGCGTCTCCGGCATCGCGCTGGGCGAGGGCAAGCGCGACCTGGTGCATGGGCGGCTGCGGCGCCGGCTGCGCGCGCTGCGGCTGCCCAGCTTCGCCGCCTACATCGCCGTGCTCGACGGGCCGGAGGGGGCGGAGGAGGAGGTGCGGATGATCAACGCGATCACCACCAACCTCACCGGCTTCTTCCGCGAACCGCATCACTTCGCGCATCTGGCGCAACAACTGCTGCCGGCCCTGCCACGGCAGGGGCGGCGGCTGCGGATCTGGTCCGCTGGCTGTTCCTCGGGCGAGGAGCCCTACAGCATCGCGATGACGCTGTGCCAGGCGATGCCGGATTTGGCGCAGTGGGATGCCCGCATCCTGGCAACCGACATCGACACGGACATGGTGGCGCTGGGGACCGCCGGGCGCTACGCCGCGGAACGCGCCGCCAGCATCCCGCCCGCGCTGCGCCAGGCGCATGTCCGGGCGCTGGACGCGGAGACGGTGGAGATGGCGCCTTCGCTGAAGGCGCTGGTGCGCTTCCTGCCGCTGAACCTGCTGGGCGCCTGGCCGATGCGCGGCCGCTTCGATGCCGTGTTCTGCCGCAACGTGGTGATCTATTTCGACAAGCCGACGCAGGCGCGGCTGTTCGACCGCTTTGCCGACATCCTGGTGCCCGGCGGGCACCTGTATGTCGGCCATTCGGAAACGCTGCATCGGGTCTCCGACCGGTTCCAGCATCTGGGCCGCACCGTGCATCGCCTCGTCCGGTGATGCAGGACCCGGCGCGCGGCCTGCAGCAGGTGAAGGTGGGGCCGGGGGAGCACCATGTCTCGGGGCTGCCGGACCTGGTGATCGGCACCGTGCTGGGTTCCTGCGTCGCCGCCTGCATCCGCGACCCGGTGGCGGGGGTGGGGGGCATGAACCACTTCATGCTGCCGGAGAGCCGCGACGGCGCCTGGGGCAAGGCGGCGTCCAGCCTGCGCTACGGCAATTTCGCGATGGAGCGGCTGATCAACGACATCTTGCTGCGCGGCGGCCAGCGCGGCCGGCTGGAGGTGAAGCTGTTCGGCGGCGCCCGCCTGGCGCAGGACAACCTCGGCATCGGCGAGCGCAATGCGAGCTATGTCGAGGCCTATCTGCAGGCGGAAGGCATGCAGCCGCTGGTCCGGCAGTTGCGCGGGGGCCTGGCGCGGCGCGTGCTGTACCGCCCGGTCAGTGGCCGCGCCTTCATGATGCTGCTGCCGCACCACGCGGCGCAGG
The DNA here is from genome assembly GCF_012103215.1 of Falsiroseomonas selenitidurans. Taxonomy (GTDB): domain Bacteria; phylum Pseudomonadota; class Alphaproteobacteria; order Acetobacterales; family Acetobacteraceae; genus Falsiroseomonas; species Falsiroseomonas selenitidurans. The sequence continues at coordinate 108,571 of NZ_JAAVNE010000013.1, read as the reverse complement.
TGATGGCGGAGGAGGCGCGGTTCGGCCGCGTGCTGCCGCGGCGGCTGCGCCCTGGCGCCGTCGATCTGTTCGGTTGAGGAGGCGGGCATGCCCATCAAGGTGCTGGTCATCGACGATTCGGCGCTGATCCGGCAGATCCTGACGGAGCTTCTCGCGCGGGATCCCGCCATCCAGGTGGTCGGCACCGCGCCGGACCCGATCATCGCGCGGGACCGCATCAAGGCGCTGTCGCCGGATGTGCTGACGCTGGATATCGAGATGCCGCGGATGGATGGCCTCAGCTTCCTGGAGAAGCTGATGGCCTTACGGCCGATGCCGGTGATCGTGGTCTCCACCCTGACGCAGAAGGGCGCCGATGCGGCGGTGCGCGCGCTGGAACTGGGCGCGGTGGACTATCTGCCGAAGCCGCTGATCGACATCCGCAGCGGGATGCTGGAGCTGGGCGCGGAACTGGTGGCGAAGGTGAAGGCCGCCGCCGCCAGCCGGCCACAGGCGCGCCAGTCGCGGCCTGCCGCGCAGGCCCCGCTGCAGGTGGACCCGCGGCTTTCCACCGCCGGGCGGATCGTCGCCATCGGCGCCTCCACCGGCGGGGTGGAGACGCTGCAGCGCATGCTGACGCGCCTGCCCGCCACGGCGCCGGCGGTGCTGGTGACGCAGCACATGCCGGCGGGCTTCACCTCCTCCTTCGCGCGGCGGCTGGACCAGCAATGCGCCATGGTGGTGACGGAGGCCGAGGATGGGCGGCGGGTGCTGCCGGGCCATGTCTACATCGCGCCCGGCGCGCGGCACCTGGAACTGGCGCGTACCGGCGCCCATTTCGCCTGCCGGCTGCATGACGGGCCGGCGGTGTCCGGGCACCGGCCCTCGGTGGATGTGCTGTTCAGCTCCGTCGCCGCCGTGGCCGGGCGCGGCGCGATGGGCATCATCCTGACCGGCATGGGCCGGGATGGCGCCAGCGGGCTGCTGGAGATGCGCCGCGCCGGCGCCCGCACCCTCGGCCAGAGCGAGGCGAGCTGCGTGATCTACGGCATGCCGAAGGCGGCGATGCAGGCCGGGGCGGTGGAGGCGGAAATGCCGCTGGACCGGCTGACGGAGGAGATCGTCACGCTGAAGTAGCAAGCCTGGCCAGGTCCGGCAGCGGCCGGCGGAATGCCGGCATCGCGGCGAAGTGCCGTTCCAGCGCCAGCGCCGCATCCAGCGTGAAGCCATCCGCGCCACGCGGCCCCACCACCTGCAGGCCGAAGGGCATGCCGTTCTCGTCCACGCCGCAGGGGATGCAGAGGGCCGGGTGGCCGGTCATGGAGATGCCGTAGGTGATGCCGGAGGTGGCGAAGTAGCCGCTGAGCGGCATGCCCTCCATCTCCGTCGGATAGGGCAGCTGCTTGGGGAAGGGCGTCAGCGCCTGGGTCGGGCTCAGCAACAGGTCGTGGCGGGTGAAGAACTCCTGAAAGGCGCGGTAGATGCGGGTCTGTTCCGCCTGCGCGGCGGCCAGGTCCGCCAGGCTGTAGCGCAGCCCTTCCTCGTAGTTGCCGCGCGTGTTGGCGCCCAGCAGCATCGGGTCACGCTCGTAGTGCCGCTTGAAGCCGGCCAGGAAGTTCACGCAGCGGATGACGCGGTAGGCGCGGTCGATGCCCGCCATGTCCGGTGCTTCGTCCACGCAGCGCGCGAAGCTTCCCCCCAGCGCCGCCATGCGGGCGGCGAAGACGCGGCGGATGCTGGGGGCGATCGGCGCGAAGCCGAGATCGACGGAAAAGGCGACGCGGAGCGAGGCGAGGTCCACCGGCCGGCGCAGCGCCAGCGCCTCCGCCTCCACCGTCGCGGCCATCGGGTCGCGCGTATCGGGGCTGGCCATGGCGGAGAGCAGCAGCGCCGTGTCCGCCACGTCGCGCCCCATCGGCCCCTGGACCGAGAGCGTGGACCAGCCGATGCGCCGCTTTTCGGAGGCCACCAGCCCCGGCGTCGGCCGGAAGCCCACCACGCCGGACCAGGCGGCGGGCTTGCGCAGCGACCCGCCGGTATCCGAGCCGGTGCAGAGCGGCAGCATCCCCGTGGCCAGCGCCACGCCGGACCCGCCGGAGGAACCGGCGCAGGACAGCGCCGGGTCGAAGGCATTGCCGGTGGCGCCGTAGACATCGTTGATCGTGTTGCCGCCGGTGCCGAATTCCGGCGTGTTGGTCTTGGCCAGGATGATGGCGCCGGCCTGCCGCAGGGCGGCCACCATGCGCTCGTCACGCTCCGGCACATGGTCGCGGAACATCGGCGAGCCATAGGTGGTGCGCAGCCCGGCGGTGTCGTTCAGGTCCTTCACACCCACCGGCAGGCCGTGCAGCGCGCCAAGCCTGTCGCCGCGCATCACCGCTTCTTCCGCGGCGCGCGCCGCCGCCATCCCGCCTTCCGCATCCAGTGCCACCACGGCGTTCACCGCCGGGTTCACCGTCTCGATCCGGCGCAGGCAGGATTGCAGCAATTCAACCGGCGAAAGCCGGCGGTTGCCGATCAGCCGGCGGAGTTCCACCGCCGGCAGGTCGCAGGGGTCGGTCACGGGGCCAGCCTTGTCGCGGTGGCCAGCGTCGCCTGGTTGGTCTGCGGCGTGTAGACGAGGCCGGGCCTGGTCGCCCAGGTGGAGACCCAGAAGACCAGCGGCAGGATGGCGCGGCTGTCCATCACCGTCACCATGATGTCCTGCAGGATGGCGCGGCGGCGGGCCTCATCCACGGTCACCAGCGCCTGGCGGATGGCGGCATCCACCTGCGGGTTGGAATAGCGGCCGCGGTTGGAGCCGCCATAGGCGCCGCCGCGCGTGTGCACGATGCCGACGAAGCTGCCCGCGGCTTCGCCGGTGCCGGCGCCCCAGCTGTGCAGCATGTGCGAGAGTTCGAAGCGCGCGGTGCGGCCGGAATAGACGGTGTGCGGCATGGTCTCGATGGCGGTGCGGACGCCGATGCGCCCCCACATCTGCGCCACCGCCTGCACGGTGCGCGCGGCATTCACGATGCGGTCGTTGCTGGTGTGCAGGACGATGCGGAAGCCGTTCGGATAGCCGGCTTCGGCCAGCAGGCGGCGGGCGCGTTCCGGGTCCGGCGTCTCCGGCTGGATCGCCGGGTTGTAGCCGAAGAAGCCTTCCGGGACGAGCTGGTTGGCGCGCACCGCCTGGCCCTCATTCACCCGATCGACGATCACGCCGCGGTCGATGGCCAGGGACAGCGCCTGGCGCACCCGCAGGTCCTGCATCGGGTTGCGCGGCAGCGGGTTGCCCTCATTGTCCGAGGCATTGCCCGGGATCGGCACGTCATGCTGCACATCGAGCGACAGGAAGGTCATGCGGTTGGTGCTGCCGGACCACAGCCGCACGCTGTCCTGCCCGCGCAGCCGTGCCATGTCGGTGCTCGGCACCTCGTTGATCATGTCCACATCGCCGGCCAGCAGCGCGGCGACGCGGGCCGGGCCGAGGGTGACGATGCGGAAGGTCACCCGCTCCCACGGCTCCGCGCCGCCCCAGTAGCTCGGGTTGCGCTCATAGACCATCCGGTCGCTCGGGCGGTGTTCCACCAGCCGGTAGGGGCCGGTGCCGATGGCCGCGCGCACCGCCTGGTAATCCGCCGTGGTCGCCGATTCGCCGTGCTTGCGGGAGACGATGGCGACGGAGCTGAGATCGATCGCCAGCAGCGGCGCGGGGCCGTTCGTGTGCAGCTGGATGGTGTGCGGGTCGATGATCGTCCAGCTCTTGATCTGCTTGGTGTAGGTGCCGAAGGAGCTCGGGCTGCCCGGCACGCGCGGCGCACGTTCGAGCGAGAAGGCGACATCCTCGGCGGTGAAGGGCGAGCCGTCGTGGAAGGTGACGCCCTGGCGCAGCTTGAACTCCCAGGTGTCGTCGTCGACCAGCCGCCAGGATTCCGCCAGGCCGGGGGTGATCTGCTGATTGGCGTCCTGGTGCGTCAGCGAATCGAAGACGTGCCGGGCCTGGGAGTTGTTGACCCCGTTGTTGTGGTAGTGCGGGTCGAGCGACGTGGGCGCGGCGGCGAGGCCGATGCGGAGTTCAGCGGCGTGCAGCGGCGTGGCGGCCAGCAGCAGGGCCAGGCTGCCGGCGGCGAGGCGGGGAAGGGTGGCCATCGCAATCTCCTTTCGCTGTGCCAGCCTGGGGCTGGCGGTGGGTGGAACAACGCCTCAGGCCAGCAGGCCGGCCAGGGTGGCGTTGAAGGCCTCCGCGGCCTCGTAGCTCACCCAGTGGCCGGCGCCTGGAATCACATGGAAGGGCAGGGCGGGGTCGGCGGCGCGCAGCACCTCGCGCCGCGCCGCGATGGCGCCGCGGCCGACATTGTCCTGCGCGCCCCAGATGCCGGCCAGGCGCCCGCGCAGCGGTGGCAGGCTGCGGGCCAGGATGTCCGTGCGGCTGATCACCGGGCTGCGCACGCGCCCGGCCTCCGCATTGTGCTCCTGCAGGTGCAGCGCCAGCGGGTCGATGCGCGCCGCATCGGCGAACATCAGCACCTCCAGCGTCTGGCGGTGCACGGCCAGCCGCGCCGCGCGGTCCGGCTGGCGGCGCCAGGAGCCCATCGGCGCCATCGGCGCGCGCGGCAGGCCGAGCCCGTTGGAGCCGACGATGACGAAGCGCCGCAGCGCCGCGCCAAGCTGCACTGCCACCGGCCCCCCCAGCACGCCGCCGAAGGAAAACCCCACCAGGTCCAGGGCGGCGCCGCCCGGCAGCAGGCGGTGCAGCCCGTCCACGACGATGGCGGCCATGGCCTGCGGATTCTCGGGCTCCGGCGGCGTCGCCGATTCGCCGAGGCCGGGCAGGTCCACCGCCAGCACCTGGCGGTCGCGCGACAGCGGCAGCACGTTGCGGATCCAGTGGCTCCAGCCGCCATACCCGCCATGCAGCAGCACCAGCGGCGGGGCCTGGCCGCCCTCGCCCCACACATGCCACACCAGGCTGCCGTCGCCGCAGGGCGTTTCGCGGCGCTGCGCCAGGCCCGCCACCTGCGCCTCGATCGCCGCGGGCGTCGTGCCGAGCGCCGCCATGTCGGGCGGGATCGGCGCCAGGCTTTGCAGCACGTCCTGCATCAGCGCCCCTGGAACACCGGGCTGCGCTTTTCCATGAAGGCGCGGCGGCCCTCCGTGTAATCCGCGCTGTTGAAGCAGGTCTCCACATGGCCACGCATCATCGCCGCATCCTGCGCGCTTTCCGGCTTCATCAACTCGTTCACGATGGCCTTGGAGGCGCGCAGCGACAGCGGCGCCTTCTGCGCCAGCAGCGTGGCGTAGGCGCGCACCTCCGCCTCCAGCGCCTCCGGCGCGCAGAGGCGGGAGACCAGGCCGAGGCGCAGCGCCTCCTCCGCCTCCAGCCGGCGGGCGGAGAACAGGATGTCCTTCGCCGCCGCCGGCCCCACCAGCCCCACCAGCCGCCGCAGGCTGTCGGAGGAATAGGCGGCGCCGAGATTGGCCGCCGGAATGCCGAAGCGCGCATCGCTGGCAGCGAAACGGATATCCGCCGCCATGGCGATGCCGAGCCCGCCGCCCAGGCAATAGCCGCGGATCAGCGCGATCAGCGGCTTGTCGAAGGCGTTCAGCATGGCGCGCGCGCTGTCCGACACCGCGGCATAGGCGGCCGCGGATTCCGCGTCGCTGCGGCTTTTCTCGAACTGGGAGATGTCCGCGCCGGAGACGAAGGCGCGATCGCCATCGCCCTGCATCACCACCACGCGGATCGCCGGGTCGGCCTGGAAATCCGCCAGGATCGCCTCCATGGCGCCCCACATCTCCAGCGACATGGCGTTGCGCTTGGTCGGGTTGCTGAAGGTCATCCAGCCGATTCCGCCGGTCTTCTCCGACAGCATGCGTCCCGTCATCGCCGCCGCTCCCTCAGATCACGTTCTGCGCGCGCAGCGCCGCGATGGCTGCCGCGTCGTAGCCCAGCTCAGCCAGCAGCACGTCGCTGTGCTCGCCCAGTTCCGGCGTCGGCATCCGCAGCGTGGCCGGCTGCGGCGCGGCCGAGAGGTTGATCGGCTGGCCGACCACGCCGAGCGTGCCCAGTTCCGCGTGTTCCACCTGCCGCGCAATGCCCAGGTGCTGCACCTGCGGATCCCCGAAGGTCTGGTCGATGCTGTAGATCGGGCCGCTGGGCACGCCGGCCCGGGTCAGCAGCGCCACCACCTCCGCGCTCGACATCGTGGCGGTGATCGCCGCGATGGCCTGGTTCAGCGCCACGCGGTTGCGGCGGCGCTTGCCGGTGTCGTCGAAATCCGGGTGGGTGATCAGGTCCGGCCGGCCCAGCGCCTCGCACAGCCGGCGGTACAGCCGGTCCCCGGCGGCGGCGATGTTCACCGTGCCGTCGGTGGTCGGAAACACGCCGGTGGGCGTGCTGGTCGGGTGGTCGTTGCCGGCCTGGCCGGGCACTTCGCCGTCCATCAGCCAGCGGCTGCCCTGGAAGTCCAGCATGGCAATCTGTGCTTCCAGCAGCGAGGTATGCACCCACTGGCCCTCGCCGGTGTGTTCCCGGTCCAGCAGCGCGATCAGCACGCCCTGCGCCAGGAAATGGCCGGAGGTGAGGTCCGCGATCGGGATGCCGACGCGCACCGGCCCCTGGCCCGGCAGCCCAGTGATGGACATCAGCCCGCCCATCCCCTGCGCGATCTGGTCCACGCCCGGCCGCGTGGCATAGGGGCCGTCCTGGCCGAAGCCGGCGATGGAGCCATAGACGATGCGCGGATTGACCTTGCGGCAAGCCTCGTAGTCCACGCCGAGGCGCGTCTTCACGTCCGACCGGTAGTTCTCCAGCACCACATCGGCGGTCTCGACCAGCCTGAAGAAGATCGCCCTGCCCTCGGCCTGCTTCAGGTTGAGTGTCAGGCTGCGCTTGTTGCGGTGCAGGTTCTGGAAGTCGGAGCCGTGCCGCTTGCCGATCAGCCCGCCGCCCGGCTCATCATCCAGCGACGCCGGCGGCTCGATCTTGATGACGTCGGCGCCCCAATCGGCCAGCTGGCGCGCGCAGGTCGGGCCGGCCCGATGCGCCGTGAGGTCGAGGACGCGGAAGCGGGAGAGCGGCAGGCGCGGTGCGGGCATGGAGCCTCCTGGGCGGGTGGGGCAAGGCTAGGGGTGCCGGTCCGGCGTGGGCAACGCAGGGCAGGGGCAGAATTCCGTTGGGCGGAAAAGCGGGCTCATCCTGCCGGGCAACCCAGCAGGCGGGAGAGGGCGGCGGCGCGCGCCGTCAGCACCTGGCCGAAGCGCGCCTCGTCCCGCGCCGCAAAGCGCGCCTGCGGCAAGGTCAGGCAGAGATCCGCGACGACCTGCCGGCTGGCGCCGAAGACCGGCGCGGCCATGCCCACCGCGCCCAGCGTCTGTTCCCCGCGGGTGATGGCGTAGCCGCGGGCGCGGATGCGTGCCAGGCGGTCCGCCAGCGCCCGCCGGTCCGGCGGCGCCTGGCCATCGACCGGCGAGGTTTCGCCCCTTCCCAGCACATGCGCCAGCTCCTCCCGCCCCAGCCAGGCCAGCATGCAGAGGCCGGTCGCGCCCCAGAGCAGGGACCGGGCGCGGTGCATGCGGATGGGGTAGGGCAGGGGCAGGGCGGCGGGCGCCTTGTCCACGAACATCATGGTCAGCGTCTGCGGCAGCAGCATGCCCAGCATGGCGGTTTCCGCCGTCTCCCGCGCCACCTCCTCCACCACCGGGCGGGCCAGGCGCAGCACGCCGGTCTTGCGCGCGGCGAGTGCGCCGATGCGGCTGAACTCCGCGCTGACGCGGTAGCGCCGGCGCGGCGCGCGGTCGATCATGCCGGCCTGCAGCAGCTGGTCCAGCAGCCGGTGCAGCGTGCTGGCGGGCAGCGCCAGGCGTTCCGACAATTCCTTGATGGAGAGGCTGTCGCCGCCCTCGGCGAAGGCGCGCAGCAGCGTCACCACCCGCGCGGCCACGCCCGCCGCCGCATCCTCCGCCACCTGTGCGCGCCCTGCCACCCTGCCTCGGCCTCCGGCCCCATCCGGGGAACATCAGGACATTCCGCTGGATGGAAGCTTTGCACAGTAGAACGCCTGCGGCCGGACGGTGGCAATGGTAGTCTTTGCCCGCGACAGCGAAGGGGGCGGGGCGATGGCGGGGCGGCTGGACGGGAAGGTGGCCCTGGTGACGGGCGCGGCGCGGCGCAACGGGCGCGCCACGGCGCTTGCCCTGGCCGGGGAAGGCGCCGCCGTGGTGGTGAACACGCGCGCCGCGGTGGCGGAGATCGAGGCGGTGGCGGCGGAGATTCGCGCCGCCGGCGGCCGCGCTCTGGCAGTGCGGGCGGACATCACGGAGGAAGCCGCGGTGGCCGCCATGGTCGCCGCCGCCGTGGCCGAATTCGGCCGGCTCGACATCCTGGTGAACAACGCCGCCGACCGCGCCATCGCGCCCTTCTGCGACATGACGCTAGCGGAATGGTGGCGGGTGACCGGCATCGTGCTGGACGGCGCCTTCCTGTGTGCCCGCGCCGCCATCCCGCACATGATCGCGGCCGGCGGCGGGCGCATCGTCAACATGGGCGGCGTCACCGGCCATGTCGGCGCGCATGAACGCGCCCATGTCAGCACCGCCAAGGCCGGGCTGGTCGGGCTGACCAAGGCGCTGGCGGTGGAATTCGGCGGCCAGGGCATCACCGTCAACTGCGTGGTGCCGGGGCTGATCGGCGGCCCGCGCAGCGCCTCGGCCGGGGAGGCGCCGAGCGGCGGCGGCCGCAGCCGCATCCTGACCGGCGGCGAGGGGCGGGTGGAGGAGGTGGCGGCGATGATCCTGCATCTGTGCCTGCCGGAAAGCCGCTTCATCACCGGCCAGTCGATCCATGTCAGCGGCGGCGCCTACCTGCCCTGATATTCCGCGATGCGGAACGCCGGCGGAAAGCGCGCCGGCGCCGCGAGGCGGCGCCCTAGGCTCCGGCCAGGCCGGCGGGTGAAGCCGGCGGGACAGGGAGGAAGGCGGATGCACGACGCAATGAGGATGCCGCGCCGCGGTGCCTTGGGGCTGCTGCTGGCAGGGATGGCCGCGCGGCCGGCCCGCGCCGCCTGGCCCGACCGCCCGCTGCGGCTGGTCGTCGCCTATGCCGCCGGCGGCACCGGCGACCTGGTGGGCCGCCTGGTGGGAGAGGCGCTGGCGACCCGGCTCGGCCAGCCCGTGGTGGTGGAGAACCAGGGCGGCGCCGGCGGGTCCATCGCGGCCCGCGCCATCAACCGCGCCGCGCCGGATGGCTATGTGATGATGCTGGCGGGCAACGCCATCTTCGCCATCCAGCCGCATCTGGCGCAGGTCGGCTACGACCCCGTCGCGGGCTTCACGCCGATTGCCAATATCAGCGAATCCCAGCGCCTGCTGGCGGTGCGCAATGGCCTGCCGGTGGCCGACCTGGCGCAGTTCATCGCCTATGCGAAGGCGCATCCGGGCAAGCTGAACTACGGCTCCGCCGGCATCGGCTCCACCCTGCATGTGATGACGGAGATGCTGTGCCGGGAAGCCGGCTTCACCGCGGAACACGTGCCCTTCCGCGGCTCCGCCCCCGGGGTGCAGGCGATGCTGTCCGGCGACATCGACTTCATGATCGACACCGGCGTGATCCAGCATGTGGTGCAGGGCCGGCTGCGCGGCCTGGCCGCGGTGGGGGAGACGCGGCTGCCGCAGCTGCCCGGCCTGCCGACCCTGGCCGAGGGCGGCTACCCCGGCGTGCGCACCTCCGGCTGGCAGGCGCTGATGGGGCCGCCGGGGATGGACCCTGCGGTGGTGGCGACGCTGGCCGGCCATGTCCGCGCCGCGCTGGAGGAGCCCGCCTTCCGCGCGAAGCTGGCGCGCGTCGGCGTGGTGCCCAGCTTCCGCGACCCGGCGCAGCTGGCCACCGATCTGCAGGAGGACCATCGCCAGTTCGGCGCGATCATCCGCGCCACCGGCCTGCGCACCGAATGAGCCAGCCGATCAGCCTGCGCGTGGCGGCATGGTCGGTGGGGCTGCGGCCGGAGGCGGTGCCGCCTTCGGTCGCGGCCGCCATCCGGCTGCGCATCCTGGATTTGGTGGGGGTGATGCTGGCGACGCGGGCGGAGCCGATGGCGCAGGCCGCAAGGCGCGCCGCGGTGGCCGCCGATCCGGGGGCCGGCGCGCAGATCCTGGGCGAGACGGAGGAGGTCTCTCCCATGGCGGCGGCCTTCGTGAATGGCGTGCTGACCGCGGTGCTGGAATTCGACGACACGCATATCGAAAGCTTCATCCACCCCACCGCGCCGGTGCTGGCCGCCGTTCTGGCGGAGCTGCCACGGCGGCGGCCGGATGGCGCGGCGCTGCTGACCGCCGTGCTGGCGGGGATGGAGCTGACCTGCCGGCTGGGGCTGGTGCCGCCGGTGCGGCTGCACACGCTGGGCTTCCACCCCACCGCCGTCTTCGGGATTTTTGGCGCCACCCTGGCGCTGGCGCGGTTGCGCGGGCTGGATGCGGCCACCACGGCGGATGCGCTGGGCCATGCCGGCAGCCTCTCCGCCGGGCTGAATGCGGCCTTCGAGGATGGCAGCGCGACCAAGATGATGCATGTCGGCATGGCCGCGACCGGCGCGCTGCGCGCGGTGGCGCTGGCCGAGGCCGGGCTTTCCGGCCCGCGCCCGGTGTTCGAGGGCCGCTTCGGCTGGTTCCGCAGCCATGTGCAGGGCGAGCCCGACCTGCGGCTGGACCGCATCGGCGCCGGGCTGGGCGAGGAATGGGCGGTTCTGGACATCGCCGCCAAGGTGCATCCCTGCGCCTTCACCATGATGCCGCATATCGAGGCAACGCTGGCGCTGCGCGCGGCGCATGGCATCCGGCCCGCGGATGTGGCGGGCATCCTGTGCCTGATCGGCCGGCGCTCCTTCGCCACGATGTGCGAGCCGGTGGCCGACAAGCGCCGCCCCGCCACCAGCTGGCACGGCCGCATCAGCCTGCAGCACACGGTGGCGGAGGCGCTGGTGCGTGGCCGGATGGACAAGGGCGCCTATGCCGAAGACGCGCTGCGCGACCCGCAGGTGAACGCCCTGGCCGATCTGGTGACCTATGAGGACGACCCGGCCACAGTGCCCACCCGGTCCGGCGGCGAGGTGCGGATCACGCTGCGCGACGGTCGCGTGCTGGCGCACCGCATCGAGGACATGCGCGGCACCCGCGCCAACCCGATGACCGAGGCGGATGTACTGGCCAAGTTTCGCGCCAATGCGGGGGATCTGATGCCGGCGGCGGCGCTGGAGGCGACGATCGCGGCGCTGCTGGGGCTGGGCGGGGCGGCGGATGCGGCGGCGGTGTTCGCAGGGATCGGGCGGGGGGTGGGAGGCCATGTCCTGCCGGAGCCTGCCACCGGCTGATTCCGTGGCGGTGCCGGTCGGCTGGATCGCCGTCGGCGTCCCGGTGTGCATCCTGCCACCGGACCGACACGAGGAGATCCGGGCCGTGCCGCGGCCACCCGACGGTCCGCACCCCGTCCTCGGCGCCATGTGATGCCCGCCAGGCCCGGGCCCTGGCCCGGCGCCCTGCCGCCGATGCGCCCCTGGCCGGGGAAGGCGCCAGCGTTGGGCGGCGCGGTGGCGCGCTTCAGCGCCCCGGCCCCTCGGCGCCGCCCGCCTTCAAGGCGCTCAGCAGGCGGCCGAGCCCGCGGTCGACGACCTTCTCGGTGCGCAGCACGACGGCAAGCTGGCGTGACAGGGCCGGGCGAAGCGGCCGCACCACGGTGCCCGGAACCTGGCCCTCGAGTGCCAGCGAAGGCAGCACGGAACAGCCCCGGCCACTCGCGACCAGCACCTTGATCGCCTCGACGCTGCCGAGTTCCATCTTGAGCCGGGGCGCCAGGCCGGCGCGCCGGAACCAGCCATCGATGATGGCGCGCGTGGTGCCGCCGCCCTCATAGAGGATCAGCGGCAGGTCCCCGAGCTCCGCCGCCGTCAGCGCGGCCCGGCCGGCCGGCGCCATGGCTTCGGGCAGCAGCGCCAGCAGCGGGTCCGTGGCGATGCGCGTCGCCGTCAGCGAACGGGCGAGCGCGGTGGGGAAGGTGACCAGCGCCGCATCCAGCTCGCCTTCCTCGACCCGCTGCAGGATGTCGGGCGTGTTGCCGGTGGCGATGATGACCTCGAGCCCCGGCATGCGCTCGTTCAGCTCCGCCAGAACCGGCGGCAGAAGGTGGATGCAGGCGGTGGCCCCGGTGCCGAGGCGGACGCGCCCGGTCTCCCCCGCCCGATGCGCGCCCGCCGCCGCCATCGCATCCTCGACCGCGGCCTGCGCCCGGCGCGCGGGTTCGATCAGCGCCCGCCCCGCCGCTGTCGGCACCGCACGCCCGCCGACCCGTTCCAGCAGCCGGACACCCAGGGCGCGCTCCAGCTCCCGCAGCTGCTGGCTGGCCGCCGGCTGGGTCAGGCCGAGCGCCTGCGCCGCCGCCGTGACGCCGCCGGTATCGACAACGGAGAGGAAGGTCCGCAGCTGGCGGAGGCTCGGGTCGCGCATGCCGGAAACTTATCAGCATGCGGCGCATCAGATAAACTTGCTGTTGTCGCGCGGAGGCCGGCGGCACCCTGCGGCCATGGACACGCAAGCATTTTCCCTGCCCGCCCGGCCGGCCCCGGCCATCCGCATCAGGCCCTCGCGGAACGAGGACCTCGGTGCCATCACGGCCATCTATGGCCACCATGTGCGGCATGGCACCGCCTCCTTCGAGCTCGAGCCACCCGGTGTCGAGGAAATGCGGCGCCGCCGGGTGGAGATCCTGATGCGCAGGCTGCCCTATCTGGTCGCCGAGGATGCGGACGGCGCGATCCTCGGCTACGCCTATGCCGGCGCCTACCGGCCCCGCGCGGCCTATGGGAACACCGTCGAGAATTCGATCTATGCCCGGCACGACGCCGTCGGGCGGGGCATCGGCACCCGGCTGCTCGCCGAGCTGATCGCGCGCTGCGAGGCGCTCGGGCTGCGGCAGATGGTCGCGGTGGTGGGCGACAGTGCGAACCTGGCTTCGGTGCGCCTGCACCAGGCGCTCGGCTTCCGGGTGGTCGGCACGCTGCATGCCGTCGGTCGCAAGCACGGGCGCTGGCTGGACAGCGTGCTGCTGCAGCGCCCGCTCGGCCGCGGCGAGGCCACCGCGCCGCTCGGAGAGGGCTGAGGCCATGCAGCCAGGGGATGCCGCGGCGCCGCGCCTGCCCTGGCGCGTGCCTGCCGCGCTGGGCGCCAGCCAGCTGGTGCATTGGGGCTCGCTGTACTACGCCTTCGCCATGCTGGTGCCGGCGATGGCCGGCGATCTCGGCGGTTCGCGCGACGCGGTGATGGGTGCCTTCTCCGCCGGGCTTCTGGCGCAGGGCGCCGCGGCGCTGCTCGCCGGGCGGCTGATCGACCGCCTCGGCGCACGGCGCGTCATGACCGCAGGCTCGCTCGCCGCCGGGCTGGGCCTCGCCGCGGCCAGCCGCGCGGAGGCGCTATGGCAGCTCTATGCCGCCTGGATCGCGATCGGCGCGGTCATGGCCTTCACCCTCTACGAGGCCGCCTTCGCCGCGGTGGCCGCCGCCTTCGGCGGCGCGCAGGCACGCCGCGGCATCGCGGCCGTCACCCTGGCCGGCGGCTTCGCGAGCACGCTGTCCTGGCCGCTCGTCGGCCTGTCCGTGGAGGGGCTGGGCTGGCGCGCGACGCTGCTGGTGCTTGCCGCGCTCAACGCCGCCTGTGCCCTGCTGCACTGGCTGTGCCTGGAACGGCCGGCCCGGGGTAACGACGCCGTGCGCCCGCGCATGGCGGGCGGCGATGGCGCCACGCTGCGGGAGATCCTGCGCCATCCCGGCTTCTGGTGGCTTTCCGGCTCGACGCTTCTGACCGCCGCGGTCAGCGCCTCGGTGGCGATGCACCTGGTGCCGGCCCTGCTGTCGAAGCAGCTCGACATGGCGGCAGCCGTGGCCGTCGCGGCGCTGCTGGGCCCGATGCAGGTGGCCGGGCGGCTGGTGGAGCGCACGATCGGCCGCCACGCCTCGCTGCGCGCGATGGGCATCACGGCGCTGGCGGTGGCCGTCCTGGCCCTGGCCGGGCTTGCCGCGGCAGGGGGCCCGCTGGCCGCCGCGATGGCGGTGCTCGCCTACGGCGCGGCGAATGGCGTGCTCACCATCCTCCGCGGCGCGGCGCCGGCGGAGCTTTTCGGCACCCGGGCCTATGCCTCCGCCGCCGGGATCGTGGCGACGGCGAATGCGGTCGCGGCGGCGACCGGCCCCCTCGCGGTCGCGTGGCTCTGGGCGGCTTCGGGAGGGTATGGCGTCGCGCTGTTCGCCCTCGCCCTGGTCGCGCTGGTCGCCTTGGCGGCTTTCACCGTGGCAACCCGCCCGCCGCCCGCCGCGAAGGCCTAGGCTGCTCGGCTCCCCGCTCAATCCCGGAAATACAGCCGCATCGGCGTATCCCCGCCGATCTGCGCCCGCAGCAGCGGGTCCGGCACCCAGTCATGGAAGGCGGCGAGGGTGTCGGCGTAGGTGACGCGGTCCTCGAAGGCGGCGAAGGGCCAGTCGCTGCCCCAGAGCAGCCGTGCCCCGCCCGCCACGCGGACCAGCGCCTGCGCATAGCCGCGCGCGGCCTCCGGCGAGGCCATGCGGAAGCCGGCGGAAAGCTTCACCCAGGTGCGGCCGCGCTCCACCGCCGCCAGCACGGCGCGGAAACCCGGGCAATTCACCCCCGCCACCGGGTCCGGCTTGCCCAGATGGTCGATCACCAGCCGCACGCCATAGCCTTCCAGCGTCTCGATCGTGGCGGGCAGGCGCGGGCTGTTGTCCAGCAGCTGCACATGCCAGTCGAGGTCCGCGGCGCGCTTCAGCAGGCGGCGGTACTCCGGGCTGCGCAGATCCGGCATCGCCGGCGCGCGGCTCAGCACGAAGCGCATGCCGACCACGCCTTCCGCCTTCATCCGCTCCAGCGTGTGGAAGTCCAGCTCCGGCAGCGCGTTGATGGTGGCGCGGAAGCGGCGGTGGCGGCGCAGCGCGCGCAGCGTGTAGTCGTGATAGCTGCCGTTCAGGCTGGCCGCGGCGATCACCCCGAAGCCGACGCCGTGCGCGTCCATCGTCGCGATGAAGTCCTCGGTGGTCGCATCCGCCGGCGGGTGGTGCCAGGCGGTGCCGATCAGCGGCATGTCGGCGGTGTAGAGGTGGAAATGCGTGTCCACCAGCGGCGCGTCGATCATCGGCTCTGCCTCTCCCCTGCGCCCGCTACCAGGGAAGCGGACCCCACCGCCGTTCTCGCGCATCCCGGGGTGCCCTGGCCATCCGCCCCCGCGCCCGCGGCGCGCTTGACGTGCTGCCATTCCGGATGCCGGAATGACGCGGCACCGCCTGCGCCCTGGCGCCGCCACGGTGGCACCCTGGCGGCCGCCGGCAACGGACCGGCGGGAGGGGGGAAGGGGCGCGCATGCGGGTGGTGGAATACAGGGGCCATGGCGGGCCGGAGGTGCTGGCCCTGGCGGAGCGCCCGCTGCCCGAATGCGGCCCGGGCCAGGTGCGGCTGCGGGTTGCCGCCGCCGGGGTGAACCGGCCGGATGTGCAGCAGCGCAAGGGCCTGTACCCGCCGCCGCCGGGCGTGACCGACATCCCCGGCCTCGACATCGCGGGGGTGGTGGAGGCGGCGGCACCGGATGTCGCCTGGCCGCGGCCGGGCGATGCGGTCTGCGCGCTGGTGGCCGGCGGCGGCTATGCCGAGCACAGCATCGCCCCCGCCCTGCAATGCCTGCCGGTGCCGCGCGGCTTCAGCTTCATCGAGGCGGCTTCCCTGCCGGAGGTCTTCTTCACCGCCTGGAACAACGTGATGGATCTCGGCAGGCTGGCGGAAGGCGAGACGCTGCTGGTGCAGGGCGGCACCAGCGGCGTCGGCCTGGCGGCCATGCAGCTGGCGCTGCGGCTGCGCGGCGCCACGGTGCTGGCCACCAGCAGCAGCGCGGCGAAGCAGGCGGTGTGCCGGCAGATGGGCGCCACCGGCGTGGTGGACTACCGCGACGCCGACTGGCCGCAGCAGGTCCGCGCGCTGACCGGCGGCCGCGGCGCCGACGTGATCCTGGATTCGCAGGGTGGCGACTACACCCAGGCGGAGCTGGACCTGCTGGCGCCGGATGGCAGGCTGGTGCTGATCGCCAGCCACCGCGCGCCGCGCGCCGAGATCAGCACGCGCGACATCTACATCCGCCGCCTGACGCTGACAGGCTCCACCCTTCGCGCCCGGCCGCCCGCCTACAAGGGCCGCATCGCCGCGGCCCTGCGGGCGCAGGCCTGGCCGCTGCTGGAACAGGGGCTGATCCGCACGCTGGTCTGCGGCGTGCACCCGCTGGCGGACGCCGCGGCGGCCCAGGCGGTGCTGGATGGCAACCGGCAGATCGGCAAGCTGGTGCTGGCCGTGGCGCCGGATGCCGCTTCGGTGCCCGGCGGATGAGCGACCCGCCGGTGCAATCCGTGCTGCGCGCGCTGGCCCTGCTGAAGGAGCTGAACCGCCAGCGCAACACCACGGTGGACCAGTTGCACCGCAACACCGGCCTGCCCAAGCCCACCATCATGCGCCTGCTCGGCACGCTGGCCGCGGCGGGGCTGGTGGCGAAGGGGGAACGCGGCATCGGCTACCGCATCACCTCGGAAGTGGCGGCGCTGAGCTGCGGCTTCCATGGCGGGCCGCTGGTGGCGGAAGCCGGCAAGCCCTGGGCGGCGGACCTCACGCGGCGGCTGAAATGGCCGGCGGCGATCGCGGTGGCGGACCAGGCGCGGGTCGCGATCAGCGTCAGCACCATCGCCGAGAGCAGCGTCTCGCCCTTCCATGCCACGATCGGCGTGCGGCTGAGCATGGTGACGCGGGCGCTGGGCCGCGCCTGGCTGGCCTTCTGCACGGAGGCGGAGCGGCAGATCCTGCTGCGCATGCTGGCCGCCTCCCCGGATCCCGAGGATTGCCCGCCGAACCTGGAGCGGGTGGTGCAGGGCATCGTCACCACGGTGCGGCGCCAGGGCTATGCGCTGCGCGACCCGGCGGTGGAGCCGCGGAGCTCGGACACGGTGGCGGTGCCGATCCTGCTGGGCAGCCAGGTGGCCGGCACCATCGGCCTGTCCTATTTCCGCTCCGTCGTCAGCCACGCCACGCTGGTGGACGTGCTGGTGCCCGCCCTGCAGGAGGCGAGCCGGCAGATCACCGCCTCCATGGAACGCCTCTCCCACAGTCGCGAACGCTGAGCCTTCCGCCCTGCGGAATGGCGCGCGATGCCGCTGCGAGCCGCGGCGGGCCTGGCCTAGGCTCGCCGCGGGGGAAACCATGCTCGGTCCGCAGCGCATCGCACCAGGCCCGGCCCGGGCCTCATACCAAATTCCATTGATTGGAACCTGCGCCCGCCCGAGGCGGGCGAGCGGCCGAGCGGCCGCCGCGCCACGTCGCGCGCAGCCAAGCCGCAGGAGGCCGACGCCGGCGATTGAGGCAGTGATCGGTCACGATCACCGGGATCTGTCATCACCCGGACGGCATCGGGTAATCCGCAGCGTTCAGCACCCAGCCGGGCTTGCGGGAGAAATCCACGCGCGGCGGGCAGAAGATGTCCACCATCTGCCCGGCCTGCTCGGCGCGGGAGGTGTGGATGCTGGGCGGCGGGATGACGGTGACGGAGGGGGCGCCGCAATATTCATGCTCGTCCTCGCGCCAGGCGGTCATGTCCGGCACCCAGGGCCAGCGGATGTGGTGGGTGTAGCCGCCATCGAGCACCAGCGAGCATTGCTCGAAATCATCGTGGTGGTGCGGCGACAGCTTGCGCAGGTCGCGCGGGCCGGCGGCCGGGTCCAGGTAGTTCACCATGAAGGTGGTGCAGCGCCAGATGCGGCCGAAGCGGCCGGCTTCCTTCGGCACTTCCAGGCTGTAGCGGCGGATGCGGAAGCCGTCCGGCGGCATCGGCCAGTTCTGCAGCGGCGGGATGCGCGGATCCGGCTCGGCGAAGGCCGCCTGGTTGCTGCACAGCGCCGCCAGGTCCGTGCTGCGCGGCGTGAACAGCCGCACGATGCGCCCGGCGCCCTGGATGACGAGGCGGCTGTCGCCCGGCGGGATGAAGCAGACGCTGTGGCCGGCCACCGTCTGCGTCTCCGCCCCGGCGGTCACCATCACGGTGGTGGCGGCTTCCGGCTGCAGCAGCACGTATTCGTCCGGCTGGTCGTGGCGTTCCAGCACGGCGCCGTCCGTCACCTCGGAATAAGCGATGATGAAGTTGCGGCCGCGGACGTACCAGCTGCGGATGCCGTCCGCATCCTCCTGCGGCGCGGTCTCGTAGAAGCGGGCGTAGTGGGCGGGGGTGTAGGGCGCGTTGCTGCCGGCGGGGCTGGCGGGGGCGGGGGCCAGGGCGGCGCGGGGGTCGGAGGGATCATAGGCCATGGGGCGTCTCCAGCCTGGGCATCTGTTCCGTATGACGGAACAGTGTTCCGTTGTTGCGTCCGATGCTGTTGCCGTTGCCGCCGCCTGTCAACGCCCCGCCGCGTCCCGGTGGCCAAGCCTCGCGGAAATTGCCGCCGCCGCCTGCCGCAGCTGGCGGATCTGCCCCTCCGCCGGCTCCGCGGCGATGAACTGGATGGAGCCGAGGATGGCGACGGCGCCCACCATCTCCCCCCCGCCATCGAAGATCGGCGCCGCCAGCGCGTTCACGCCCTCCATGCTCTCGCCCGGCGCGGTGGCCCAGCCGCGCGCCTGGATCCGCGCCAGCTCCGCGCGCAGCACCTCCGGGTCCGTGATGGTGTGGCGCGTGCGCAGGTCGAGGCGCGACAGCAGCACGCGCTCGCGCAGCGCGGCATCGGCATGGGCCAGGGTGAGCTTGCCCTGCGCCGTGCAGTGCAGCGCCATCAGCGAACCCGGCTTGACCACGATCTCGATCGCCTCGCGCCCCGGCAGCGTCGCCAGCACCACGGCGCCGGCGGGATCCGCCCGGCTGATCACCACGGACTGCCCGAGGCGGTCGCGCAATTCGTGCAGCGTTTCGCGCGCGATGCTGGCGAGATCGAAATGCTCGGCCACGGTGCGGCCCAGCGTCACCAGGCGGCTGCCCACGCCGTATTTCTCGGAGGCCGCGTTCTGCACGATGTAGCCGCAGGCGAGCAGCGTGCGCAGGTGGCGGTGGACGCGGCTTTTCGTCGTGCCCAGCGCGCGGGCGAGGTCGGAGACGCCGACGCCGCCGCGCTGGGCGGCCAGGTATTCCAGGATCTCGAAGGCGATGGCGACAGCCTGCAGGCCTTCGCCGCGCGGCGGTCCGTCGATGCGGGGCATGCGGGATCCTTTCCCTGCCGGAGGTCCGGCTTGACACCAGGCGGGGCTGGACGGATGGTTCCCGCGGTGTTTCTTTTGACGAACCACTGTTCCGATAAACAGAACGACTCGTAGCAAGACAACCCGCGCCCGTCAAACCCCGCGCCGCCAACCGGAGCCAGCATGGCAAGCCCCAGCCCCGCCGACAGCTTCCGCACCCGCCTGCAGCGCGGCGACCTGCTGGTCGGCAGCTTCATCAAGACGCCGACCCTGCACGCCACGGAGATCCTGGGCGGCATCGGCTTCGACTTCGTCGTGGTGGATGAGGAGCATTCGCCCTTCGACCGCCAGGCCACCGATGCCGCGCTGTTCGCCGCGCGCGCCACCGGCGCGGCCGGGCTGGTGCGCGTGCCGACGGCGGCGGCGCACCACATCCTGTCCGTGCTGGATTGCGGCGCCACCGGCGTGCTGGTGCCGCATGTGGCCAGCGCCGCCCTGGCGGCGCAGGTGGCCGCGGCGGCGCGCTACCGCGGCGGCCGGCGCGGCTATTCCGGCTCCGTCCGCGCCGCCGGCTATGGCGGCGGCCGCATGGCGGACTACATCGCCGCCGCCGATGCCGCGACCACCGTGGTGGCGCAGATCGAGGATCCGGAAGCGCTGGAGGAGATCGACGCCATCGCCGCCACCCCCGGCATCGACGCGCTGTTCATCGGCCGCGGCGACCTGACCGCGGCGCTGGCCGCGCCTTCCAACGACTCGCCGCCGATCCGCGACGCGGTGGCCCGCATCGCCGCCGCGGCGCGGCGCGCCGGCAAGCCGGTGATGGTCTTCGTCGGCGGGATGGCGGAGGCCACCTGGCTGCGCGAGGTCGGCGCCACCGCCTTCGTCCATTCCTCGGACCAGGGTTTCATGAAGCAGGCCGCCGCCCGGGCGCTGGCCGAGATGCGCGCGCTCGGCCAGCCCGGCGCCTGAAAGGGAGTGAGACAGGATGAGCCTTGCCGATCCGAAGCTGGTGGACGACCTGATGCAGGGCGCCATCGACCTGCATTGCCACAGCGGCCCCTCCGTGATGGCGCGCGCGCTGAACCATGAGCAGGCGCTGGAACAGGCCGCCGCCGCCGGCATGCGCGCCGTGCTGTTCAAGGACCACTACTACCCCACCGGCCCCTTCGTCGATGTGCTGAAGGAATCGGGCAAGGCGACGAAGGCCGAGCCGATCGGCAGCATCGTGCTGAACAATTCGGTCGGCGGCGTGAACCCCTTCGCGGTGGAACCGGCGGTGAAGTGCGGCGCGCGCGTGGTCTGGATGCCCACCGTCTCCGCCGCCAACCACATCCGCGAAGGCCACCGCAAATCGCTGCTGCCGACCAAGGGCAAGATGCTGAAGCAGGTGGCGCTCAGCGTCGTCGATGCGCGCGGCGATCTGCTGGACAACGTCAAGCAGGTGCTCGACATCATCGCCGAGCATGACGTGGTGCTGTCCTGCGGCCATCTGCACATCAGCGAGGTGTGGCCGCTGTTCGAGGAGGCGAAGCAGCGTGGCTGCACGCGCCTGCTGGTGAACCACCCCAGCTACACCGTCGGCGCCTCCCTGTCCGACGTGAAGGAACTGGTCTCGATTGGCGCCTGGATCGAGCATTCGATCTGCATGTTCATCCCCGGCCGGCTGAAATGCTACGACGACGCCTTCCTCAAGGCGCTGATCGAGGCGGCGGGCGTGGACCGCACCTTCTTCGGCTCCGACCTCGGCCAGGCCAATGCGACCCTGCCGGTGGAAGGCTTCCGGCAGATCATCGGCCTGTGCCTGTCGCTGGGCTATTCGGTGGAGGAGGTGCGCAAGATGGTCGGCAGCAACGCCGCCCAGCTGGCCCGCATCGGGGCCAACGCGCCGGCCGGCTGAAGCGGACCCCGCGGGAAACCCGTTGCCATCCGGCGGGGGATCGCCCATCTCGGGGCTCCCCCCCCCCCAAGGCAGGATGGACCCCGGGTTGGAGACGCGGCAGCAGACGGAGCTGGAGAAGGTCAAGGCGCGCATCCGCGCCCTGGCCGCCAAGACCACGGATCGCGGGTGTTCGGAGGCCGAGGCGCTGATCGCCGCCCAGAAGGTCGGCGAATTGCTGGAGGTCTACGGCCTCACCATGTCCGAGGTGGAGCTGCGCGAGGAGCTCTGCATCCAGCGCGAGACGGTGCTGACCGGCCCGCGGACCCAGGCGCTGGGCGGCATCTTCATGGCCATCATCCGGATGACGGAGACGCGCGGCTGGATGAACGGCCGCTACGGCTATGTGCTGTTCGGGCTGGAGCCGGACGTGCTGATGGGCGTCTACCTGCTGCACCTGGTGGCGGGGGCGGTGGACCATGAGGAAGCGGTCTTCCGTGCCAGCGAGGCCTATCGCCGCAGCCGCCGCACCCCGCAGCAGCGCCTGCGCAGCTTCCGCTACGGCTTCGCGGAACGCGTGGCGGCGCGGATGGACGAGCTGGCGGCGCATCGCCGGCAGGCCGCCGCCGCCGCGCAGGCCAACAGTACCGGCACGGCGCTGGTGCTGGTGAAGGAACAGCGCCTGGCGGAGGCCTTCAGGGGCCTTGGCATTCGGCTCCGTTCCCGCACCACCACGCGGCGCGTCGCCGATGGCGCCGCCTACCGGCACGGCATGGAGGCCGGCGGCCGCGTGGGCCTGGAACGGCCGGTGGGACAGGGCGGCGGCACCAGGGCGCTGCCGCGCCGATGAACCGGCAGGCCCGCGCCGTCTATGCGTGGGAGGACCGGGTGGTGGCGCCGCGCGATGCCTCCCGCGTGCCCTTCGCCCGGATGCAGGCGCTGGTCGATCATGTCTGGGCGTCGGAGGGGCTGCGCTGGCCACCCCGGGTGCGGCCGAAGCGCCCCAGCCGCGCCACGCTCGCCACCGGCAGCCGGCTCGCGATCGAAGCGCCGGCCGAATTGCCGAGCTGGGTGCTGCTGCACGAGATCGCCCACGCCATGACCGATCCGGATGACGGCACCCCGGGCAATCACGGGGCGGATTTCCTGGGTGTCTATGTCGGGCTGCTGGTGCGCCACGCGCGCATGGACCCTGGCCTGCTGGCGGAAAGCCTGGCCGAGGCGGGGCTGGCCTGGAACCCCGCGGCAAGGCCGCTGCTGGCCGGCGCTTGAGCCGCCGCCCGGGTCATGCTGCCCTGGCGGCCAACACCGGGGGAACCGCCATGCACGACCTGACCATCCGCGAAGTGCGCACCACGCTGCTGCGCATGCCCTGGGCCGAGGACCCCTGGATGGCGGGCCACGCGCTGGGCGCGATGCGGGAGTTGGTGGTGGTGGAGGTGGTGACCGAATCCGGCCTGGCCGGCATGGGCTACCTGCACCTGCTGAACCTGCCCCTGCAACGCACCATCGGCGCCTGCATCGAGGAGGCCATGGCGCCGCGCCTGATCGGCCGCGACGCCAGCGCCGTCGAGGCGATCTGGCGCGACCTGTGGCGCGTGACGCTGACCGGCGGCCGCGGCGGCGTGGCGATGATGGCGCAATCGGCCATCGACATCGCGCTGTGGGACGTGCTGGGCAAGGCGGCCGGCCTGCCGCTGCACCGGCTCTGGGGCCATTACCGCAGCGCCATCCCGATCTATGGCAGCGGCTGCTTCCGCGGCGCCCGCGGCGACGGCATGATCGCCAAGGCGCAGCGCTACGTCGAACAGGGCTACCGCGCCATCAAGATGCAGGTGGCCCATATCGGCGACCTGCGCACGGACCTCGACAATGTGCGGCGGATGCGGGAGGCGCTGGGGCCGGACATCGACATCATGATCGACGTGAACATGGGCTGGTCGGCCGATGTGGCGATCCAGATGGGCCGGAAGTTCGAGGCATTCGACATCTACTGGCTGGAGGAGCCGGTGCTGCCGGACGACTATGCCGGCTACCTTCGCTGCGCCGAGGCGCTGGACCTGCGCGTGGTGGGTGGGGAGACGCATTTCGGCCGCGCCGACCTGAAGCCCTTCCTGGAAAACCCGCGCCTGCCCATCCTGCAGCCGGACCCGATGCGCGGCGGGCTGACGGAGTTGCGCAAGATCGCCACCGTCGCCGAGACCTGGGGCATGAGCATCGCGCCGCATCTGTTCCCCGAATTGAACGTGCACCTGCTGGCCAGCATCCCGAACGGCATCTGGGCGGAGCAGATGGGGCTGCTCGACGATGTCTGGGTCAGCCGGCCGCGCATCGAGGGCGGCATGATCCATGCGCCGGAGACGCCCGGCCATGGGCTGGCATTCCGGCCGGAGGTGCTGAAGGATTGCGTGCTGCGGCCGTGACGCGCCGTACCAGGGGAGGATGGCCATGCCGAAGACACCGCCGGAGAGGATGCGCGCGCTGCTGGCCGCGCCGGGCTTCGTCACCATGCCGGCGGTGTGGGACGGGCTGAGCGCCAAGCTCACCGCAGAAGCCGGCTTCGCCACCGCCTTCCTCAGCGGCTCCTGCGTCGCGGCCAGCCGGCTGGGCGGGCCGGACCTGGACCTGGTCTCCTTCGCCGAGATGTTCGACAGCTTCCAGATGGTGCGCGGCGCGGCGCCGGACCTGCTGGTGCTGGCCGATGGCGACCATGGCTATGGCAATGCGATGAACGTGCAGCGCACCGTGGCCGCCTATGGTCGCGCCGGCGCCGCCGCCATCCTGATCGAGGACAAGATCACCCCGCGTGCCCTGACCGCCGCCGGCAAGCCCTGCCTGCCGCGGGAGGAAGCGCGGATGAAGGTGCGCGCTTCGGTGCTGGCGGCGCGGGAATCCGGCATCCTGGTGCTGGCCCGCACCGATTGCCGCCCGACCCAGGGCTTCGCGGAAGCCGCGGCGCGGATCGCCGCCTTCGTCGAGGAGGGGGCGGACATCCTGTTCCTCGATTCGCCGGCGGATGACGACGAGATCCGCGGCTTCGTCGCCGCCGCCGCCGGGCGGCCGTGCTTTGCCGTGCTGTCCCCCGGCGCCCCGCGCGCCACGCCGGACCGGGCGCAGGCGGCGGCGCTGGGGCTGAAGATCGGCACCTATCCCACGGGCCTGCTCTCCCCGGCCGCGGCGGGGCTGAAGGCGGGGCTGGCAGCCCTGCAGGCGGGGGAGGCGGAGGCGGTGATGGCCCTGCCGCCGGCGGAACTGCGCGCCACGCTCGGCTATGCCGACTACGACAAGGCCGCCGCCGCCTTTCTCGCGAAGGGCTGAGCCTTTCCCTGGCTGGCGCAATCTGTCCCGCCATGCTGGACTTCCGCGCGCAGGGGCAGCCCCGACCTGCGCGTGCGAGGGGCAGCGAACGGCGCGCCAATCGCCGCGGAGGGAATGACGCCATGCGACATCTGTTGCTGGCCTGTGCGCTTGGCGGCCTCGCGCTGCCGGCGGCGGCCGAGGTCGTGCGCTTCGAGGTGATCGAGACGACGCCTGCCTTCGAGGGCCGCAGCTTCGGCGCGGCCGGCCCCTACCAGCGCATCACCGCGCGCGCCACCATCGCCGTCGATCCTGCCGATCCCCGCAACGCGGTGATCGCCGATATCGACCGCGCCCCGCGTAACGCCCAGGGGCGGGTGGAGGCTGTGGCCGATGTGGTGCTGCTGCGCCCGGCCGACCCCGCGCGCGGCAATGGCACGCTGCTGGTGGATGTGCCCAATCGCGGCCGCAAGCTGGCGCCGCAACTGTTCGACGACGCCGCGCAGCCAGGCGCCAACCGGGCGGCGCAGGCGGCCGATGCCGGGATCGGCTTCCTGCACGGGCGCGGCTACACCATGGCCTGGATCGGCTGGCAGGCGGATATCCCCTCCCAGCCGCTGCAACTCGCGCTGCGCGCCCCCGCGCTGGCGGGCGTCACGGGGCCGGCGCGGGACGAATTCCTGTTCGACCACACCCGCAACCCGGCCACCGCGAACCTGTCCTGGACGATCGCGGACAATGCCAGCCTGGCGGTGACGGTGCGCGGCCATTGGGCAGAGCCGCGGCAGACGCCGCCGGGGCTTTCCCCCCGCGCCACCGGCCCGCAGCGGGTCGAGATCACCCGGCCGGCGAGCGGCTTCGACGCCGCCGCGCTGTATGAGGTGACCTATACGGCGAAGGACCCGGTGGTGCTCGGCCTCGGCTTCGCCGCGACGCGGGACGTCGCCGCCTTCCTGCGACGGGAGGGCGGCACGACGAACCCGCTGGCCGTCGCCGGCCGGCCCACGGTCAGCCGCGCCATCGGCTTCGGCGTCTCGCAGTCCGGGCGCTTCCTGCGCGACTTCCTCTGGCTCGGCTTCAACGAGGATGAGCAGGGGCGGATGGTGTTCGACGGGCTGATGCCGCATGTCGCCGGCGCCCGGCGCATGGCGACGAACTACCGCTTCGGCCTGGCCGGCCGCAATGCGCGCCACCCGCAGGATCCCGCCTGGCAGGCGGATACCTTCCCCTTCACCTATGCGACGCTGGCGGACCGGCTGTCCGGCCGGCGCGACGGGCTGATGCTGCGCTGCCGGCTGAACAACACCTGCCCGCGGGTGATCCAGACCGACAGCGAGCATGAATGGTGGGCCTCCCGCGCCTCGCTGCTGGTGACGGATCTGGCGGGCAACCACCTGGACCTGCCGGAGGATGTGCGCGCCTACATGGTGGCCGGCACGCCGCATTTCGCCGCGCCGGGCGGCCAGCTGCGCCAGGCGCCGACGATGGCGCTGCCGGTGAACCCGATGCATGCCGGCGCGCCGATGCGGGCGCTGCTGGTGGCGATGGAGGAATGGCTGGCGGAAGGCGTGACCCCGCCGGCCAGCCGCGTGCCGATGCGCGCCCATGGCACGCTGGTGGCGGCGGAGGCGGCGGTGCCGCAGGGCATTCCGGGGCTGCCCTATGCCGGGATCCACACCGGGGCCAGCATTTCCGACCAGTCGGTGTTCCCGCCGCGCGAGATCGGCACCTATCCGGTCTTCGTGCCGCGCGCCGATGCGGATGGCATGGCGATCGCGGGCATCCGGATGCTGCCGCTGGCGGTGCCGCGTGCCAGCTATACCGGCTGGAACCCGCGCGCCGAGGGGTTCGGCGCCGGCACGCTGTTCCCGTTGCAGGGCGCGGTTTCGCCCTTCGCGGCGACGCGCGCGGCGCGGCAGGCGGCGGGCGACCCGCGCCCCTCGATCGAGGAGCGCTACGCCGACCAGGCCGCCTACGTCGCCGCGGTGCGCCAGGCGGCGGCCCGCATGGTGGCGGAGCGGCTGCTGCTGGCCGAGGACGCGGCCCGTGCCGTGGCGGCGGCCGAGGCCGGGCGGCTGGCGCAGCTGGCGCCCTGAACGGCGGGCAATGCCCGCCGCCGATGGGCTCGACCGGCGCCCGCCGCAGGCGGGCGAGCGGCCGGATGGCCGCCGCGCCCGGTGGCGCGCGCCAAGCCCCTGAAGGCGGCGCCGGCGCCTGAGGCAGGCGAAGCCTTTACTCCGCGCGGATTCCCGCCGCGCGGATCACCGGCGCCAGCGTCGCCTTCTCCCGCGCGATCAGCGCGGCGAAATCCCCGGGCGTGCCGCCGCCGAGGAGGGCGCCCTGCTGCGCCAGCCTGCCGCCCACCGCCGGGTCGCGCAGCGCCGCCGTCACCGCCTCCGCCAGCCGCAGCAGGATGGGGTCGGGGGTGCCGGCGGGGGCGACCAGGCCGAAGGCGGTGCCGAAGACGAAGTCGAAGCCGCCTTCCGCCATGGTCGGCACATCGGGCAGTTGCGGCAGGCGCCCCGGCGTGGCCACGGCCAGCGCGCGGACGCGGCCGGCGGTGATCTGGCCGAGGATGTTGGGCAGGTTGTCGATCGCCATGTCGATCTGCCCGGCCACCAGATCCGTCACCGCCGGCGCGGCGCCGCGATAGGGGATGTGCTGGATGTCGGTGCCGGTGGTCCGCTTGAACAGTTCCAGCGCCAGGTGAAGGCTGCTGCCCGGCCCGGCGGAGCCCGCCGTCAGCACGCCCGGCCGCGCCTTCGCCGCGGCCACCACATCGGCGACGCTGCGCCACGGGCGGTCCGGCGCCACGCACAGCACCTTCGGCGTGCTGGCCAGCAGCACGATGGGCGCGAAGGCGGTGTCCGTCTCGAAGGGCATGCTGCGGTAGATGAACTGGTTCACCGCCACCGGGCCCAGCGAGGTGGCCAGCAGCGTGTGGCCGTCCGGCGCCGCCTTCGCCACCACATCGGCGCCGATATTGCCGCCGGCGCCGGCCCGGTTCTCCACCACCACCGGCTGTCCCAGCCGCTCCGTCAGGCGCTGGGAGATGGCGCGCGCCAGCACATCCACCAGCCCGCCGGGCGGGAAGGGCACCACCAGGCGCAGCGGCCGGGTGGGCCAGGCCTGGGCGGCGGCGGGCCATGGCGCGAGGGCGGCGGCGGCCAGCAGCCCGCGTCGGTCGATCCTGATGCTTCGCATTCTCGGTCCTCCCTGTCGTGTGGTGGTGGTGGTGGCGGCCGGGTTCCCTCTCAGCTCTTGTGGTAGAGGGTGGGCACGGCCGCATCGACGACGACCTCGACCAGCCTCGGGCCGGGCGCGGCGCAGGCTTCGGCCAGCGCGGCATCCAGATCCGCGGCGCGGGTCACCTGCACGCCGGGGCAGCCCATGCCGCGAGCGAGGCTGACGAAATCCAGGCCCGACAGGTCGATGCCCGGCACGTCGCGCACCTGCAGCACCTGGCCGAAGCTGCGCATGGCGCCGTAGCCGCCATTGTTGATGACGATGACGGTGAGGTTCAGCCCTTGCTGCACCGCGGTCCACAGCGCCTGCGGGGCATACATCATGGACCCGTCGCCGATCAGGCAGACCACCGGCGTGCCGGGCTGCGCGAGCGCGATGCCGACCGCACCGGGCAGGGAATAGCCCAGCCCGCCGCTGGCCATGGTGAAGAAGCTGCCCCAGCGCACCCTCGGCATCTGCGCCTGCATCGCCGGGCGGTGCGAGGGCGCCTCCTCCACCAGCACCGCCTCCGCCGGCATGGCGTGGTGCAGCCGGTGCAGCAGGTATTCGGCCGGGATGGGGTCTGCGGGTTCGGGCGGCGCCGGCCGCGGCCGCGGCGCGGGCAGGGGGCGCCTCGCGCCAATCGGCGCGGCGGGCAGGGCGGCCGTCAGCGCCGGCAGGGCGAGGCCCAGCGCGCCCAGCACGCTGGTGCCGGCCGGCGCGGCGCAGGCGGCCTCGGCATCCGTGGTGAAGTGCCAGATCGGGATGGCGCTGCGGAAGATCGCGGCCTCCCCCCCCACATGGAAGGTGAAGACCGGCGCGCCCACCACCAGCACCAGGTCGTGGCGCATCAGCCGGTCGGAGACCGCCTGCGGCGCCGCGGGCAGGAAGCCGGCGAACAGCGGATGATCCTCGGGGAAGGCGATGCGGGCGGCGAAGGGGCTGGTCAGCACCGGCGCGCCCAGCCGCTCCGCCAGCGCCACCAGGGCGGGGCCGGCGCCTTCCTGGTCCACCTCCGGCCCCGCCACCAGCACCGGGTTGCGGGCGCCGGCCAGCGCCGCGGCCGCCTCCGCCAGCAGGGCCGGGTCCGGCGCCATGGCAGGGGCGACGCGGCGCGGGATCACCGGCTGGCAGGGGGCGCCCCAGTCATCCGCCGGGACCGAGACGAAGGTGGGACCCCAGGGGCGCTGCATCGCCACCTGCCAGGCCTGGGCGATGGCGGCCGGCACGTCCTCGGCCCGCGCCGGCTCGATGCTGAACTTCACATAGGGCTTCGGGAAGCTGGCGGCCTCCACCGCGCCCAGGAAGGGGTGGTTCGGCAGCAGGGCGCGCTGCTGCTGGCCGGCGGTGATGACCAGCGGCGCCTGGTTGCGCCAGGCGGTGAAGACATTGCCCAGCGCATGGCCCACCCCCGCCGCCGAGTGCAGGTTGACGAAGGCGGCGCGGCCGGTGGCGCGGGCGAAGCCGTCCGCCATGCCGACCACGCAGGCTTCCTGCAGGCCGAGCACGTAGCGGAAATCCGCCGGGAATCGGTCCAGGAAGGGCATTTCCGTGGAGCCCGGATTGCCGAACACCGTGGTCATGCCGGTCTCGCGCAGCAGGTCCAGCACCGCCTGGCGCACCGTGGTCGTCATGCGCCGATCCCCTGGATGATGCGGCGCAGCACCGCGACGAAGGCGGCGCGGTCCGCCGGCCCGACCAGCGCCTCCAGCGCCGCGTCATGCGCGGCGGCGTGGTGGCGCAGCCCTTCCAGCACCTGGCGGCCGACCTCCGTCAGGGTCAGCGCATAGCTCCGGCGGTCCTGCGGCGGCCGGTCGCGGCGGATCAGGCCACGGCGTTCCAGGTCCGCCAGGGCCGGGGTCAGGGTGGATTTGTCGCGCCCCGCCGCGGCGCCGAGCGCGGTCTGGGAGATGCCGGGATTGGCCGCGATGATGACGAGGATGGAGTAGCGGCCGGGGCGCAGCGCCGCCTGGCCGGTGCGCGCGGCGAAGGCGTCGAAGGCGGCTTCCTGGGCGAGGCGCAGCAGGAAGCCGAGCTGCACGCCGAGCGGGCCGAGCTGCACCGGCAGCTGCCCGGCTGGCGCCTCATGCGCCAGAGCGAGGCGCGGCGCGGCTGGCGCCTCGGCCATGCGGCGCGCCTTGCGGGCCGGCTGCGACATCCCCGGGGGTCCTCCCGCTTCGGCGGCTGCTGCCGCGCTTGGCGGGGATGGTAGGATATCCAACGATCCGTTCAAGCCTTATCCGCGCGGCGCCATGCCCGCTTCAGATCGGGACCATGTGGTTGTCCCAGCGCAGGCCGGCGAGGAAGGGGTTCTCCAGCCGCCGCTGCGTGCCGTCGGCGGCCACCAGCACGCCGCCGCCAAGCCCGGAGGTGACCAGGAAGCCGCCCGGCGCCGCCGCCACGCCGCAGCCATCGCGCAGGGTGAAGGCGGCGCGGACCCGGCGGCTTGCGGCCTCGATCACCAGCCCCGCTCCGCCGCGCGGGCTGGTCACGGCGAACAGCGTGCCATCGGCGCTGGCCGCGGCGCTGCCGATGTAGTGGTCCAGCAGGCCCCAGCCTGCAGCCGGCCCGGGCAGCACCGCCAGCCCGGCCGCATCCACCAGCGCCACCAGCGGCGGCCGGTCCTGCCGCGGGCCTTCATGCTGCATGGCGATGGCCACCGTGCCATCCGGCGCCAGCGCCAGATGGCGCAGCGACAGGCTGGCATCCTGCGCCACCCGGTGCCGCGCCAGGAGGCGGCCGGAGCCGGTGTCCAGCCGCACCAGCGAGCTGTCGAACGCCTCCAACTCGAATCGGGTGCGCGGCAGCCGCGGATCGGTGCGGATGCCGCCATTGGCGACCCAGATGGAGGCGCCGTCCGGCGCCAGACGCACATCATGCGGATCGGCGCCGCCGGTCGGGAATTCGCCGATGCGCGCATAGCCGCGCCGCACGGCATAGACGCCGACCACGCCCTCGCCCGTCGCATCGATCTCGCTGGCCCAGAGCGTGCCGCCATCGGCGGAGAAGGCGCCATGGCCGCAGAACCAGCGCCCCGGCGCGCGCTCCACCACCTGGCGCAGCGCGCCGGAGGCGGGGTCCAGCACCAGGGCGAAGTGGCCGGGGCGGCGGGCGAACAGCACGGCGGTGCCGCCATCGGGCCCGACCGCCGCGCCATGGCCGCGCGCCGGCATCGCGCTTTCGAAACGCTTCGCGCCGTCCGCGCCGAAGGCGGCCACGCGCCAGCGGCCCTCGGCATCGGCGGCGGCGGCGAGGAAGCCGGCCTCGGCCGCCGGCGCCGGGCGTGCCAGGGCCAGGAAGGGCAGGGCGAGCGCGGCGCGGCGGGGCAGGGTGGTCATCAGTCGCCATCCATCGAATTGAAGCCCACGGGCAGGCCGATGGCCGGCGCCACGCGCTCCGTCAGCAGGCGGCGCGCCTGACCGCTGGCCAGCAACAGCGCCTCCACCGCGGCGCGCCCGGCCGGCTGCACCACGGCTTTCTCGAGGCTGGGGGCGATGGCGGCGGCGGCGGCCTCGGCGGCGGCATAGCCCTGCGCCACCTGGGCGGCGAGCGGGGCATCCTGCGCCGCGACCAGCGGCGCGAAGCCGGTGCGCCACAGCTCCGCCTGCGCCGCCAGCCCGGCCTGGACCAGGGCCAGGGAGGCACCGCTGCGCCACGCCTCCGTCCGGCGCGGAAAGGCCTGGCGGGCGGTGGCACCGAGCGCGCGGGCCACCTGGCGCTCGCCGAGGAATTCGAGCCCGCCATGCAGGCTCTTGAACAGCACCAGCAGGCCATCCTGCGGGCTGCGGAAGACGCCGCCCGGCGTGCCTTCCAGCTCGGTGCCGAACGCCCCGCCCTGCGGCGCCCATTCCTGCTGCATGGCCTGCGCGATGGCCAACAGATTGGCGCCGATGGCGGCCAGCAGGCGGCGGCGGAAGGCTTCGTCGGGGGCCAGCAGGCGGGGCGCCGCCTCGCCGAACAGCAGGCGCTCCGCCGCCGGCAGGCCCTGGGCGGCAACGCGGCCGCGGGCGAAGGCCTGCGGCGTGATGGACTCGGGGTCACCCTCCCGCAGCAGCTCCGCCAGTTCGCGCGTGGTGGCGTTGCGCGGGTCCGGGAACAGGGTGATGCGGAAGCCGTGGTCGAAGGCCTCCATCGGCCCGAAGCGGAGGTGTCGGATGCCCTGGAAGGCCAGGGCCAGCGCCGCCCAGACCGCCCGCGCCGCGTCGGCCCGCGCCGCCTCCGGCGCCGTGCGC
This sequence comes from Falsiroseomonas selenitidurans, assembly GCF_012103215.1. Taxonomy (GTDB): domain Bacteria; phylum Pseudomonadota; class Alphaproteobacteria; order Acetobacterales; family Acetobacteraceae; genus Falsiroseomonas; species Falsiroseomonas selenitidurans. The sequence continues at coordinate 76,738 of NZ_JAAVNE010000013.1, read as the reverse complement.
AGCGCCGCGGTCGCCGAGGCGAAGGCCGCCGCCGCCGCGGTGAAGGCCGCGTGGCGCGGCAGCACGTGCCGGCTGACGGCAGCCCGCAGCGCCGCGCGCGCGGGCTCCATCGGCTGGGCCCATGCGGATCCCGCCAGGGCCGGCAGGGCCAGAAGCGCGGCGAGGGCGCGGCGGGTGGGCATCACAGGCTCTCCAGGAAGGCCAGCAGCGCGGCACGCTCCGCGCGGGGCAGCGCGGCCACGGCATCGCGCGCCGCCTGGGCTTCCCCGCCATGCCAGAGGATCGCCTCCAGCACGCTGCGGGCGCGGCCATCATGCAGCAGCTGGGTGTGGCCGCTGACGCGCAGGGTGTGGCCCAGCCCCCAGAGCGGCGGGGTGCGCCATTCGCGCCCATCCGCCGCGCCTTCCGGCCGGTGGTCGGCCAGGCCCTCTCCCATGTCGTGCAGCAGCAGGTCCGTGTAGGGCCAGATGCGCTGGTGCGAATGCTCCGGCCGCCCGGGGATGGCGCCGGTGGTGAAGCTCGGCCGGTGGCAGGCGGCGCAGCCGGTCTCCCGGAACAGGGCACGGCCGCGCATCACCTGCGGCGTCGGCGCGGCGCGGGCGGGGACGCCGAGGTTGCGGGCGTAGAACACCACCAGCTCGAACAGCCGTGGATCGACCTCCGGCCCGCCATCCTCCGGCGCGCCATGCGGGGCGGTGCGGCAATCGGCCTGGGCGGCGGTGCATTCGCCGGCATGCGCCGGGTTGATGCGGGTGGACAGGCCCATGTCGGCGGCGAAGGCGTCCGCCACCTGGTCCGGCAGGGTCGGCGCCTGCGCCTTCCAGCCGAAGCGGCCGAGCGCGGGGATGCCGAGATGCGCGCTCCACACATCCGCCGCGCGGCCGGAAATGCCGTCGCGGTCGTGATCCTCCGGATCCGCCCCGGCACGGATCGCCGCCGCTGGCACCGCTTCCAGCAGGCCGAGTCCGATCATCGGCGGGGCCACGCGGGGCGAGAGCATCAGGCCGGGCGCCGGCGGGCCATAGCCCCAATCGGCGATGTGCCAGGCGGGGCGGCGCAGCGAGGCCGTCTCGCCACCGGCCAGCGGCACCGGCTGTTCCGTCCAGTCGACCCGCACGCGACCTTCCGCCGGGTGGCCGGCGATGCCGAAGGTCTGCAGCTGCAACCCATAGGTCGGGTCCGGGTCGGCCGGCAGCCAGCCCGGCGCCGGGCCCGGGCCGCGCGCCTGGCCGGGGGGCACGGACAGGCGGACCAGCAGGGAGGAGGCGGGCTCCCCCGGCTCCGGCGGCCGGCCGCGGCCGTCGCGCAGGTGGCAGGACTGGCAGCCGCGCGCATTGTACAGCGGCCCCAGCCCGTCGGAACTGGTGGTGGAGGAGGGGGAGGAGACCCAGAGCTTGCGGAAGACCCCGTCGCCCAGCTTGAAGTCGAACTGCCGTTCCAGCGCCAGGCTGGCGGAGGGCAGGGAGAAGGCGCGGGCATCGCCGGTGTCCCGCACCGTGGCGGTGCCGCCGGGGGCGAGCTCCGCCGGGTCCGGCCCGTCATCCGCGGCGACGGCGCCGGCCAGCAGCAGGGCGACCGCCGGAAGGAGAAGGCGCATGGTCAGGGGCGCCGGACCGCCGCGGGGTTGTCCAGGCTGTCCGAGCCTTCGAAGCTGGTGCGCAGGCGCAGGCCGCCGGCGATGCGCTCGATGGTGCGGGTCTGCGCCAGCAGCGCGTCGATGCCGGCCTGGAGCAGGGCATTGCCGGCGGCATTGCCCTCGCCCAGCATCTGGTCATAGGCCTCCACCGTCTCGGCCCGCGTCCTGATCGCCTGGAAGGCGGCCAGCGTGGCGTCCAGCCGCGTCCGCATCTCGAGGTCCAGCGCCGGCAGGGCGGCGCGGACGAAGCCGGTCATGGCCGGGCCGCGCAGCGTGGTGCCATCGGTGCGGCGGTATTCGCCGAGATAGACGGCGCGCATGCCGACCACGTTGTTGAGATGGCTGTTGTGGGTGTTGTCGGAGAAGCAGTCATGCTCCTCCTCCGGATCGTGCAGCAGCAGGCCAAGCTTCATCCGCTCCCCGGCCAGCTCGCCATAGGACAGGCTGCCGAGGCCGGTGAGGATGGCGGCCAGGCCGGCATCCGGCCCCTGGGCGGTCACGGCGCGGCGGGCGGCGCCGTCCGGTGCCCAGTCGGCCACCATCGCCTCCAGCTCCGCCACCAGCATGGCGGTGACGGTGGTGAGGTAGGCGGCGCGGCGTTCCGGGTTGCCGCCGGTGTTGTCCGGCCCCACCACATAGTCCGTATGGGGGCGGCGGCCGGCGCCCGGGCCGGTGCCGTTCAGGTCCTGGCCCCAGAGCAGGAATTCGATGGCGTGCCAGCCGATGGCCACATTGGCCTCCACGCCACCGATCTCATGCAGGGCGGCGAGCACCTCCGGCGTGATGGTGGCGACGTCGATCGTCTCCCCGGCATGGGTGATCCGGCGCGAGGCGATGATGTTGGCGGTGTAGAGCGGGTTCTCGTCGTTGCTGTCGCCATAGGTGTCGCCGGCGACGTAGTCGATCAGCCCCTCATCCAGCGGCCAGGCATTCACCCGGCCTTCCCATTCATCCACCACCGGGTTGCCGAAGCGGTAGCATTCGGTCTGCTGGTAGGGCACGCGGGCGGCGATCCAGGCCTGGCGGGCGGCTTCCAGCGTCGCGGCGGAGGGGGCCGCCACCAGCCGCGCGACGGCGGCCTGCAGGGCGCGGGCGGCGGCCAGGGCATCGGCATACATCGCCTGTGCCATGTCGCCATAGGTTGCCAGGATGGCGCGTTTGGAGGGGGCGGCCTGCGCCCGGGCCAAGCCGGCCGGCAGCAGCAGGCCGGCGGCGAGCAGGGCGCGGCGGGTGGCCCTAGGCGCCGCGGGGAAGCGTTGGGCCGGGGGGCGCGCGGTGTCGCTGCGGCGGCTTGGCATGGCGGGACCTTTCCGCGATTGAGAACCAGTTGCATGTAGACCCGCGCCGGCGAGGCCGCAACCAGGCGCATCGAGGCGTCGCGCCAGCCGGATCCCGCCGCGGCCAGGGGACGATGCGGTGTTGACAGCCCTCCGCCCCGGCCTGAGAGAACCAGGATGGCCCCGCGCAAGCCTCGTAGGGTGTCTCCCGGACTTGGCCCCCGCCGGGCGATCGATGCGGGGCAGGCCGCCGCGCGGCCGGGGTCGCCGCCCGTCGACGGGTTGCAGCCCCCGCCCGCCGAGGGGGCAGGCGGCGTTCCGGCCGAGGTGGCGCAGTTCCAGCTTTTCGCGGAAGCCATGCCGGCCATGCTGTGGATCGGCGATGCGGAGGGCCGCTGCGTCTACCTCAATGCCGCGCTCCGCGCCTTCTGGGGCGTCGCCTCGGCGGAGGGCTTCACCTGGGAGGCGACGCTGCATCCGGAAGATGCCGCCGACCTCTTCGCCGTCTTCGACACCAGCCTGCGCGACCGGACCGCCTTCGTGGTGGAGGCCCGCTACCGCCATGCCTCCGGCACCTATCGCTACCTGCGGACGGAGGCCAGCCCGCGCTTCGGCCCGGAAGGCCGCTTCCTGGGCATGATGGGCGTGAACGTGGACGTGACGGAGATGCGCGCGGCGGAGGCGGCGGCGCGGGAAAGCGAGGCGCGCCTGCGGGCGATGTTCGATGCCTCCCCCTTCGCAGTCTTCGTGCTGGACCCTGTCACGCACCGCATCCTGGACGTGAACGAGCGGGCCTGCCGGGACTACGGCTACAGCCATGCCGAGTTCTGCGCGCTGCGCATCGGCGACATCGACGTGCTGGGCGACGCCACCGCCATCCGCGCCCGTGGCCGCTGCAGCGTGGTGGGGCCGAGCGCGCAGGAATTCGAGGCCCGGCACCGCACCCGCGATGGCACGGTGCGGGACGTGCTGGTGCGCGCGCAGGGCATCCGCGTGGGCGGCCGGGACCTGACCTATGGCGCGCATATGGACATCACCGCGCGCAAGCAGGCCGAGGCGGCGCTGCGCAACAGCCAGGCCCGCCTGCGCCTGGCGTTGGAGGCGGCGGAATTCGGCACCTGGGAATATGACATCCGCGCCGACCAGGCGAGCCGGAGAGGCCTGCTGGCGGAGGACTTCCCGGAGCTGACCGAGGGCTTCAACCTGCAGACCTGGCTGGCGCCGATCCACCCCGAGGACCGCCAGATGCTGGAGACGCGGCTGCGCGAGGTGATCGAGGGCCGGACGGCGCGCTACGATGTGGAGTTCCGTCTGGTCCGCCCGGATGGCGGCTGGCGCTGGATCGCCTCCCGCGGCACCGTCGTGGAGACCGATCCCGCCACGGGCGCGCCTTTGGTGCTGGCCGGGGTGGCGCGGGACGTGACCGAGGTGCGGCGCGCCCAGGAACGCCAGGCGCTGCTGGCGCGGGAGGTCGACCATCGCGCCAAGAACGCGCTGGCCGTGGTGCAGGCGGCGCTGCGCCTGACGCGTGCCCCCGACCTGCCCAGCTACATCCGGGCGATCGAGGGACGCGTCGCCGCCCTGGCGCGGACCCAGACCCTGCTGGCCGAAAGCCGGTGGAGCGGCGCCGATCTGCGGACGCTGCTGGATGGCGAGATCGCCCCCTTCGTGGTTGACCAGCGCGTGGCGCTGTCCGGCCCCGCCGTGGGGCTTTCGCCGGGCCTGGCGCAGGGGCTGGCCATGGCGGTGCACGAGCTGGCGACCAATGCCTTGAAACATGGCGCGCTCTCGGTCCTGGGCGGCCATGTGGCGATCGCCTGGCGCCTGCACGGGGCCGCGGGCGATGGGCAGCGGCTGAACCTGTCCTGGACCGAGGCGGGCGGGCCGAAGCTGGCGGCCCCGCCGCAACGCCGCGGCTTCGGCTCCCGCGTGCTGGAAGCGACGGTGGCGCACCAGCTGGGCGGCACGGTGACGCTGGACTGGCAGGCGGAGGGGCTGGTCTGCACCCTGGACCTGCCCCTGCACCCGCGCCGCCAGCAGGCCGGCTGACCGCCGATCCGCCGCGGGCGTCGTGTCCAGCGCGCGCAGCCGTGCCGCGGGAGTTGCCGCCCGATCCTGCCGGCGGCCTTCCCGAAGCTCCTCAGGGCTGGATGCGGCCCGCCACCTCGAGATCCCCGCCCTCGGCCCGGCGCAGCACCACGCCCTCGCCGGAGGCCGGGAAGATGCCGGTCAGCGCGGTGATGTTCACCTGGTGGGTGACGACCACCAGCGCTCCAGGGCCGGACCAGCCCCGCAGCAGGCGCCGCGCCGCCTCGGTCTGCGCGGCGACGGTGCTGCGATCGGCGAAGAAGGAATCGAAGGCGGGCTCGCCGGCCACGCGGCCCGGGAAGGCCAGCGCCGCCGTGTCCTGCGCGCGGCACCAGGCGGAAGCCAGCACCGCGCCCACCGCGATGCCCCGTTCGCGGAAGGCGGCGCCGATGCGTCGCGCCTGGGCCCGGCCGGCGGCATCCAGGTTGCGCTGGGTGCTGCAATCGCCAAGGCGCATTCCCGGCGGGTCGCCGCCGCCGGGCGCGATGGCGTGGCGGAACAGTACGATGCCGCCCTGGCGCAAGGCCGCCCAGCCCGGCTCAGCCTCCGCCCTCGCCGACAGGGGCGACAGGGCAGACAGCAGGAAGGCCCGGCGGGCCAAGGCGTGCAACCGTGACATGGTGCGCATGTCGGGTGGCCGGCCCGGCTGTGAAGGGGGGCGGCATCGCCGCGACCTGGCGCAGCCTCCGCGCCCGGCGCGCGCGGGCCTGACCGAGCAGGCCCTGGGCGGCGTGACAAGGCCCGGCCAGGGGCACGCTGACGATCAGGCGGGCTTCGGCCAGGCCTGCTCGCCCAGGTCCCAGAACAGGCCTGCCGCGATCTCCAGCCCCTCCCGCATGATCGGCAGCAGCGCATGCTCGTTCGGCGCATGCTGCGAGCAGCCGCTGTAGGAATGCGGGATGTAGACCGTGGGCAGGCCGAGCGTGATGGCGAAGCTGTCATTCGGCAGCGACCCGCCGGCATTCGGCACGATCATCGGCGCCTTGCCGGTGCTGCGCAGGATGGAGGCCGCGACCAACTGCGGCCAGGGCCCGTCCGGGTCCATCCGCGTCGCCGCCCATTCGGCGCCGGAGCGCACCGCCTCCACCGCCACGTCGTCGAAGCCGGCTTCCGTCAGATGGCGGCGGATGGCGGGGACGAAGGTGGCGGGGTCGCGATCGACCGTGTAGCGGATCTGGCAGCGCGCGAAAGCCTCGGGCGGCACGGCGTTGACCGGCGCTTCCGGATGGCCGCATTGGAAGGCGAGAACCTCGAAGGTGTTCCACCCGAAGACCTTCTCCGCCGCCGTCAGGCCGCGCTCGCCCCACCAGTGGTTGATCTCCGGCCCGTCCGCGCCGCCATCGACGCGGCACTGCGCGAGCGCCGCGCGCACGCTGTTCGGGATGCGCTCCGGCAGGATGTCGCGTGCCAGCACATGGCCGTCGCGGTCGATGATGGCGGCGATGGCATGCGCCAGGCGCACGCCGGGGTTGGCCAGCAGACCGCCCCAGTTGCCGGAATGATGCCCGCCTTCGCGGTACTTCACCCGCAGGTCGAGCGCCAGCGCGCCGCGCGTGCCCAGCACCAGCGCCGGGGTCTCCGGCACCAGCCGCGGCCCGTCGGAGGCGATGAGCACATCCGCCTTCAAAGCCTCCCGATGCGCACGGCAGAATTCGTCGATGCCGGGGGAGCCCACTTCCTCGCTGGTCTCCAGCAGGATGGTGACGTTGAAGCCGAGCTTGCCGCGCGTGTTGAGCACGGCTTCCAGCGCCGCCAGGTTGCAGGCATGCTGGCCCTTGTTGTCGACGATGCCGCGGCCGTAGAGCCGATCCCCGCGCTGCGTCAGCACCCAGGGCGAAAGCCCCTCCAGCCATTCGGCATCCAGCCCGCGCACCGTGTCGCCATGGCCATAGGTCAGCAGCGTCGGCAGCGCCGGATCCTCGATCCGCCGGCCGATCAGGAAGGGGCCGCCCCTGCCGGTGGGGTTGGGGTGGACGGAGCAGGTGAAGCCGATGCGCGCCAGGTCCGGCGCCATCTCCGCCTCCAGGTAGCGCCAGAGATGCGGCCCGCTGTCCGGGTCCTGGCTCGCGGTCGGGATGGCGACGCGCCGCGCCAGCAGCGCCAGCAGGCTGCCGTCTTCCAGCATGCCGCGCGCGGCGGCGATGGCGGCCTCGCGGCTCATGCGCCGGTGGCCTGCTGCACGCGGCGCGTGGCGGCGCGCAGCGCGGCGACGAAGCGGTTCTGCCCGCGCATCAACTCGACCTGCGCCGGCTTCTGCAGCGCGGCCTCCAGCGTCGGCAATTCCGCCGCCACGGCAAGGCCGGGCAGCGGCGGCACGGTGAAGGCCGGGTCGTGCGCGAAGCGCGCCTCCCGGGTGTAGTTGATCGGCACCAGGATGCGGGACAGGTCCTGCACCGCGGCATTGCGCGCCGGCAGCGGCGCGGCTTCCAGCCCGGCCAGCGCCGCGCGCAGCCCGGCCACGGCCGCGCGGGCGGGGGCGAGGTCGGCGGCACCCTGGGACGCCTTCTCGTAGCCGGCGATGGTGGCGTCGAATTCGTCGCAGGTGGCGGACCAGTCGAAGGGCAGGGCTTCCGCATTGGCGATGCGCAGCACGGACAGAAGGTAGATCTTCATGTCCGTCATCAGCACGTCCTGGTCGGCGATCTCCAGCGTGTCGTTCTCCGTGTGCCAGGCGATGTTCGCGCCGCAGCCGGAGACGTCGTAGTAGCCCTTCTCCTTCCGCAGGGCCTCCGGCATCGTGCTGGACAGCATGAAGAAGCTGGGCAGGCCGATGTTGTTGAAGGAATAGTCGCCGGCCTGCGGCGGCCGCATGGTGCGGATATCGGCATCCGGCACCACGTCGCGGATCGCCTGCGTGGCCAGCGCGGCGCTTTCGGAGAAGGCGCGGGTCTGGTGGTAGGAGGTGGCCCAGCGGCAGCCGGGGCTGTCGCAGTTGATCTGCGCCAGGCAGTTCTCGTCGAGGTCCTGCGCGAAGGCATCGGTGAACCAGGTGGAGCCGGCATAGCGGCCGGTGGAATGGCCGGGCCACCAGGCGATGCGCACGCTGCGCTTCAGCTCGCCGCGCTTCGCCCACAGCACGCGGGCGATCTCCAGCATCGTCGCATCGCCGGTGGCGTTGTCGCCGACGCCGACCTCCCAGGAATCATAGTGGCCGTGCAGCAGCACGAACCTGTCCGGCTCCTCGGTGCCGGGGATGCTCACCACGGGGATGCTCTGCGGGAACCAGCCTTCCAGCATCTCCGTCATGATGGTGGCTTCGCCGCCGGCCTCGGCCAGCGCCATCAGCTTCAGGCCGTCCGGGTTGTTCACGGCGACGACGGGGATCTTCGGCTTGCGCGGCAGGTCATGCAGGTCCGGGCTGCCCCAGATGGTGGTGCAGGTGCCCCAGTGGATGTCGATGCCGGGGTTCACCGCGATCAGCCCCACCCCGCCCCATTCCTCGATCAGGCTGGTCAGCGCCGGGTTGCCGAAGCCCTGCATGATGACGATCTTCCCGCCCACCATGCGCTTCGCCTCCTCCACCGAGGTGATGGAGCCGCCGAACAGCGTGGCGATGTCGCGGGAGTAGGAGCGCAGCGCCTTGGGATTGGCCGAGAGCTTCACCAGCGGCGCGGTGCGCCCGCCCGGCACGGACAGGGCGGAGGAGGGCGGCTTGGCGCGGTAGCGCACGCCGCCCGCCGTCACGGCGGCGTCCAGCGGCACGGACAGGCAGATATCCGGCGTGTGGACCGCCACCGGGATGCCGTGCCGGCGCAGCTTCTCCACGATGATGTCGGCGGCCTGGTTCACATCCTCCGGCCGCCAGCGATGCATCCCCGCGAAGGTGGTCACCAGGTCCCAGGGCGCGTCGAGGGTGACGGCGTCCAGGAAGCGTTGTTCCTCGGCGGTGATCGGCATGGCGGGGTCCCCTCTCGCGGCGCGGCGGCCGATGGCAGCACCGGGCGGCGCGGTAGGCAAGCCACCTGGGGCGATGCCGAAGCGCGATCGCCGGGCTCGCAGGATTCTGTGGTGCGTCTGGCATGGAATGTGCTGACATCCGGCGAAGGTTTTCGGGGGCCCGCGCATGAACCGTCGTTCCATCCTCCTCGCCGCATCGGCCCTGGCCGGGTTCAAGGGACTGGCACCGGCGCCGTCCCAGGCGCAGGGCGCGGCGGGCGATCCCATCCGCCCGCTGGTGCTCATCACCCGGCCGCAGGCGGCCGCCCCCGCGGCCTACCAGGCGGCCGAGCTGATTGCCCAGGAATGGCGCAAGCTCGGCCTGCAGGTTGAGCTGCGGCCGCTGCCCAACCAGCAGATGAGCCAGGTGGTCTGGTACGATCGCCAGCGCTGGGACTTCACCATGTGGCAGATGGTCGGCCGGCCGGAGCGCGGTGACCCGGACGAGATGGTCTACAACCTGCTGCATTCGGCCAACATCGCCACCGGCTACAATTTCGTCGGCTACAACAACCCGGCCTATGACCGCCTGGCGGAAGCCCAGCGGAGCGAGCTGGACCAGGCGCGCCGCCAGCAGATCGTCCGCCAGGTGCAGGAGGTGGTGAACCAGGACCAGCCCTATGCCTTCCTGGTGCATCCGGTGAACCTGCACGCCTTCAACAAGCAGGTCTTCGTCGAGGCCAGCGCGGTGAAGCAGGCCGGCCTCGGCATCCGCAATTTCTGGAACTGGATCAGCCTGACCCCCGCCGGCGCCCAGCGCGACATCATCGTCAACAGCACCGAACCGGTGAAGGCCACCAACCCCTTCTATGTCAGCGGCGCGCCGGACAGCTGGGTGACGGATCTGATCTGGGACCGGCTGATGCGCGTGGGCCCGGACGGGCTGCCGCAGCCCTGGGCGGCGGAACGCGTGGTGCAGCCGGACGCCACCACCATCGACTGCGTGCTGCGCGACGGCATGGCCTTCCACAATGGCGACCCCGTGACGCCGGAGGATGTTGTGTTCTCCTTCGAGGCGCCGGGCGTGGGCAATGAATCGCCCATGTACCGCCCCTTCGTGCAGAACATCGCCAGCGTGACAGCCACCGATGCGAAGACCGTGCGCTTCAAGCTGAAGCGGCCGGACGCCGCCTTCCGCATCGCCGTGCTGGCGAAGCTGAACATCGTGCAGAAGAAGATCTGGGCGCCGGTGCTGGCGGAGTATCAGGGCCGGCCGGAGAACCTCGAATCCTATGTCGAGGCAAGGCCCATCGGCTCCGGCCCCTACCGCTTCGTGCGCTCCCGCGTGAACGAGGAAGTGGTGCTGGAAGCCAACCCGAACCATTGGGCGAAGCCCAAGGCGGATCGCTGGATCATGCGCATCATGACCAACACGGAAGCCACGCTGGGCGCCTTCCGTCGTGGCGAGATCAACGTGCTGGCCGATTACTTCGGCGACCCCGACCTGGTGAAGGAGATGGCGGCGCAGAACCCGCGCCTGATCGCCGTGCGGGAGGAGGTGGATATCGGCTTCCAGTTCGTCGGCATGAACCTGCGCCGTGCGCCCTTCAGCGACGCCGCCTTCCGCCGCGCGCTCTCTGCCGCCGTGAACCGGGAGATGATGGCCGGCGCGGCGTGGAACGGGCAGGCGGTGCCGGCCAATTCCATGGTCTCCCCGGCGCTTAAAGCCTGGCACGATGCGGGCATCGTCGGCCGCGTGCCGGGCGGCAACCTGGATGGCGCGAAGCGGCTGCTGCAGGAAGCCGGCTATCGCGTGGTCGGCGGCCGGCTGCACTACCCGGCCGGGGTGCGCGAAACCACCACGCCCTTCCAGTGAGAGGCCGGCTGACCTCGTGAAGCGTTTCGGCGCGCGGGTCGCGCATGCTGGTTTCGTGCTCTGGGCGGTGGCGACGCTGACCTTCCTGCTGTTCCGGCTGATGCCGGGGGATCCGACACTGAACTTCCTGTCGGATTCCTTCAGCGAGGAAATGCGCGCCGACCTGCTGCAATCCTTCGGCCTCGACAAGCCGCTGCCCGAGCAGTACCTGATCTACCTGGGCAGCCTGCTGCGCGGCGACCTCGGCGTCTCCTTCCTGCAGAAGCGACCTGTGCTGGATATCCTGCTGGCGGCGCTGCCCAACACGGCCGCGCTGACCGTCACCGCGCTGGTCATCGCCTATGCCTTCGGCATCGTCGCCGGCGCCTTCCTGGCCTTCGCGCGCGGCACGGTGACGGAAGGCATCGCCATCCCCGCCGCGCTCATCACCCGCGCGGCGCCGGAATTCTGGCTGGGCATGCTGCTGCTGTCCTGGCTGTCCTTCGCCTGGGGCATCTTTCCCTCCGGCGGCGCCAATGTCGCAGGGTCCGAATTCACCTCGGAATGGGCGCGGCTGACCTCGGTGGATTTCCTCTGGCACCTGGTCCTGCCGGCGCTGACGCTGGCGCTCTACCTGCAGGGGCTGCCGCTGCTGCTGATGCGGGCCACGATGCTGGAGGTGCTGAACGACGAGTTCATCGTCATGGCGCGGATGAAGGGCCTCTCGCGCTGGGCGATCGTGATGCGCCACGCGGCGCGCAACGCGCTGCTGCCGGTGGCGACGGCCTTCGCGCTCGGCCTCGGCAGTTCCTTCGGCGGCAATGTGGTGATCGAGACGGTATTCTCCTGGCCCGGCCTCGGCCGCGTGCTGGTCTCCGCCGTGCAGGGCGCGGATTATCCCCTGGCGCAGGGCGCCTTCATCATGATCGCGGCCGTGCTGGTGCTGATGAACATGGTGGCGGACCTGCTCTATGCCTGGCTCGACCCGAGGGTGTCCGTCGGTGCCCGGCGCTAGCGCGGTGGCACGCCGGCCGGTGCTGCCGGGCTTCGTGCGGGCGACGCTGGGCTTCCTGCGGCGGCAGCCCTTCGCCGTGGCGGGGCTTGCCATCTACCTGCTGTTCATCGTCACCGCGATCTTCGCCGACCAGATCGCCACCCATGATCCGCGCGAGATCCTGTTCCGCGGCGCCTACCGCGTGGCCCGCTACCTGCCGCCTTCCACCACCCACTATCTGGGCACCACGGCGGGCGGGCGGGACGTGTTTTCGCAGCTTGTCCATGGCAGCCGATCCGCCTTGCAGGTCGGGGTCACGGCCGCCTTCTTCGTGGTGGTGATCGGCACGCTGCTCGGCCTGCTCTCTGGCTATCTGGGCGGCTGGGTGGATCGGGTGATCATGCGGATCGCCGACATCATCCTCGGCCTGCCCTTCCTGCCCTTCGTGCTGGTCATCTCGGCGCTGACGCGGCCGGGCACCACCACGCTGGTCGCCTCCGTCGCGCTGATGCTGTGGCCCAACACGGCGCGCGTCATCCGCTCCCAGGTCCTGTCGCTGCGCGAGCGGGGATGGGTGGAGGCGGCGCGCGTCACCGGCTGTTCCACCTGGCGCATCATCTTCGTGCATATCGCGCCGCAGGTGGCGCCGCTCGCGGCACTCTACGGCTCCATCGCCGTGGGCTGGGCCATCCTGACGGAGGCCTCCGCCTCCTTCCTCGGCTTCGGCGATCCGGCCGCCATCTCCTGGGGTCTGATGCTGCAGGACGCCTTCGCCAATCAGGCGCTCTCGCGCGGGGTGTGGAGCTGGTTCGTGCCGCCGGGTCTGTGCATCGTGGCGCTGGTGCTGGCCGGTTTCCTGGTCTCCCGCGGGTCGGAGAAGCTGTTGTTTCCGAAGCTGGGGGATTGATGGACGCGCTGCTCGATGTCCGCGACCTGGCGGTGCACTACCGCACCGCCGCCGGGCCGGTGCGTGCCGTGGATGGCGCCAGCTTCACCGTGCCGGCGGCCGGCATCGTCGGGCTGGTCGGCGAAAGCGGCTGCGGCAAATCCACCCTCGGCCGCGCGCTGATGGGCGTGCTGCCGCGCGCCGCCAGCATCGCCGCCGGCAGCGCCGTGTTCGAGGGCCGGGACCTTGTCACCCTTGCGCCGGCGGAACGCCGCAAGCTGCTGTGGCGGCGGCTTGCCTTCGTGCCGCAGACGGCGATGAACGCGCTCGACCCGGTGCAGCGCCTGTCCGCGCAGATGCAGGAGGTGCTGGTGGAGCGCGGCGGGCTGTCCCGCGCCGCGGCGGGGACGCGGGCGGCGGCGCTGTTCGCGATGGTGGGGCTGGAGGCAGGCCGGCTGCGCGACTGGCCGCACCAGTTCAGCGGCGGCATGCGCCAGCGCGCCTCCATCGCGCTGGCGCTCGCGCTGAATCCGGCGCTGCTGATCGCGGATGAGCCGGTGACGGCGCTGGACGTCATCGTGCAGCGGCAGATCCTGGATGTGATGCGCGACCTGCAGGCGCGGCTCGGCCTGGCGATGATCCTGGTGACGCATGACGTGGCGGTGGTGGCCTATGCCTGCGATCGCGTCGTGGTGATGTATGCGGGCCGGGTGGTGGAAAGCGGCCCGGTACGCGCCGTGCTGGAGGCACCGCTGCACCCCTACACCATGGGGCTGATGAACGCCTTCCCGGACCTGGAGCGTGCCGGCGGCGAGTTGGTGCCGATCGAGGGTGCGCCACCCTCGCTCCTCAACCCGCCCGGCGGCTGCCGCTTCGCCGCGCGCTGCCCCTTCGCCGAGGCACGCTGCGCCCAGGATCCGGCGCTGGTGGAACACGCGCCGGACCACCAGGTGGCCTGCTGGCGTGCCCCGGAAGCGCCCGCGCTGCGGCCCCTGGCCTCGGAGGCCGCGACATGGGCGCGCTGATCGCCGCGAATGATCTGGTGAAGGCCTTCCCGGCCTCCCGCAGCCTGCGCGACATGATGCGGGGGCAAAGGCCGGTGCTGCGCGCGGTCAATGGCGTCTCGCTGGAGGTTGCGGCCGGGCGGGCGCTGGGCATCGTCGGGGAAAGCGGCTGCGGCAAGACCACCACGGCGCGGCTGCTGCTGCGTCTGGAGGAAGCCACCAGCGGCAGCGTGCTGTTCGAGGGGCAGAACGTCTCCGCCCTGCGCGGCGCGGCGCTGCTGCCCTTCCGCTCCCGCGTCCAGCTTGTCTTCCAGAACCCCTTCGATGCGCTGAACCCGCGCTTCACCATCCGCCGCAGCCTGGCCGAGCCGCTGCGCAATTTCGGCGTGCCGCCGGACCAGCAGGAGGCACGCATCCGCGAGGCCATGGGGCGGGTTCGGCTGGACCCGCCGGAGGCCTATCTGGACCGCCACCCGCATGAACTCTCCGGCGGGCAGTTGCAGCGCGTGGTGCTGGCGCGCGCCCTGGTGACGCATCCGCGCGCGATCATCGCGGATGAGCCGGTGTCCATGCTGGATGTCTCGGTCCGCGCCGGCGTGCTGAATGTGCTGCGCCGGGCGCGGGACGAATTGCAGCTTGCCGCCATCTACATCAGCCACGACCTGGCGCTGATCCGCTATGTGTGTGAGGCGGTGGCCGTCATGTATCTCGGCCGCATCGTCGAAAGCGGGCCGACGGCGGAGGTGATCGCCGCGCCTGCGCATCCCTACACCCGCGCCCTTGTCGCCGCCGTGCCGGTGCCGCGGGTGGACCAGGACCGCGGCGACCTGCCGATCCGCGGCGGGCTGCCGGACCAGCTCAACCAGCCCAGCGGCTGCGCCTTTCGCGACCGCTGCCCGCTGGCCTTCGCCCGCTGTGCGGAGGAAGCGCCGCCGCTGCGCGCCATCGCCCCCGGCCGCCACGCCGCCTGCCATCTCGCCTGAGGATCACCGCGCATGGATGATGTCGCCCCGCGGCTCTGCAACCCCGTCACGCTCGAGATCGTGCGCGGCGCCATCCGCGCGGCGCAGGCGGAGATGGAGGCGCTGATCGAGCGCACCGCCATGTCCGCCTTCATCCGCGAGAAGAAGGATTTCTACACCGCGCTGTTCGATGCGGATGGCGTGATGGCGGTGGGGTCCAACGTGCCGGTCTTCGGTGACATCTGCGGTCCCGTTTTCCGTGACTTCCCGATCGAGACGATCAGGCCGGGCGACCTCTACTGGTACAATGACTGCTACGGATCGCGCGGCGCCGTCAGCCACTCCAACGACCAGGTCTTCCTGGCACCGGTGTTCCTCGACGATGTGCGCGTCGCCTTCGTCATGGGCTGGGCGCATTTCGCGGATATCGGCGGGCTGCGGCCCGGCTCCATCAGCCCGGATGCGACGGAGATCTTCCACGAGGGCGTCATCATCCCGCCGACGCGGCTGATCCGCGAAGGCGAGATCAACCATGCCGCGCTCAACATCTTCTACCGCAATTCCCGCTACCCGGCGCAGGCGCAGGGCGACACGCGCGCGCTGATGGCCAGCGTGGAGCTGGGCGTGGTGCGGATGCGGGAAGTGGCGCAGCGCTTCGGTGCGCCGGTGCTGGCCGATGCGCTGCGGCAGCTGCTGGCGCGCACGCGCGACACGGTGCGGGAGCGGCTGCGGCGCACCTTCCCCGTGGGCACGCACCGCTTCACCGACCGCATCGATGGCGACGGCCATGGCAGCGGCACGCTGCGCCTGCGCTTCGCGCTAACGCGCACGCCGGATGACCGCTTCATCCTGGACGCGACGGAGACGGACGACCAGTCGCCCGGACCGGTGAACTTCCTCATGAATCCGGACGTGCCGGGCATGGCGCTCGGCCTCTATTTCCTCGGCGGCGACCCGACGCAGGTGGTCAATGCCGGTGGCCCGCAATCGCTGGACGAGGTGCGGCTGCGCGAAGGCTCCCTGCTGTTCCCGCGTTTCCCCGCGGCACTCGGCATGCGCGGCCTGACCATGATGCGCATGCTGGCGGCGCTGAACGGCCTGGTTTCCGTGGCGGGTGGCGAGGCGCCGGCCGCGCATGCCGCCTACGTCATCATGCTCCTGCGCGGCACCATGGACAAGAAGCCCTTCCTGATGAGCGATGGCATCGGCGTCGGCTACGGCGCGCGCGGCTTCGCGGACGGCATCGACGGCGTGTATTTCGTGGCGCAGGAGAACTACCCGGTCGAGTTCCTGGAGCTGGAATACCCGGTGCGGCTGCGCGAATACGCTTTGAACCGCGATAGCGGCGGGCCGGGCCGCTGGCGCGGCGGCTGCGGCATCGTCCGCGAATACGAGGTGATGGCGGAGGAAGCCGTGCTCGCCATCCGCATCGACGGGGTGGAGAATCCGCCCTGGGGCGCGGCGGGCGGCCAATCCGGCGGGCCCGGCCGGGTGGTGGTGAACCCCGGCACGCCGGGCGAACGCGCGCTGCGCCCGCTGTCCGACGGCAACCGCCTGGTGCTCGGCGACATTCTGCGAATCGAGACGGGCGGCGGCGGTGGCCGGGGGCACCCGTTCGACCGGCCTCCCGGTGCGGTGCTGGCGGATGTGCTGGGCGGGCTTGTGTCCGTGACGGCGGCGCGCGAGTCCTACGGCGTGGTCATCGACGGGCGCGCCGTGGACGAGGCCGCGACGCAGGCGCTGCGCGCGCAGCGTCCCGAAACCCGCGCCTTCCATCGCCGGAGCTATGCCGATGCCCTCGACTGAACCGCGCCCCTTGTCCGTCGCGGTCGATATCGGCGGCACCTTCACCGACATCACCCTGCAGGATTCCGAAACCGGCCGGGCCTGGACGGCCAAGACCCCCTCCACCCCGCATGATCCCTCCGAGGGCTTTCTCAACGGCGTGCGGCTGGTGCTGGAGACGGCGGGGGAACAGGCGGTGCGTATCGGCCGCGTGCTGCACGGAACCACCATCGCCACCAACCTGATCCTGGAGAACAAGGGGGCCGCCACCGCGCTGGTCACCACGCAGGGTTTCCGCCACGTGCTGGAGATCGGCCGGCAGGACATTCCGCGCCGCGCCAATCTGCACGCCTGGGTGAAGCCGCAGCGCCCCGTGCCGCCCGCCCGCGTCTTCGAGGTGACGGAGCGCGTGGCGGCCGATGGCAGCGTTCTGCTACCGCTGGATGAGGCCAGCGTGCTGCGCGCGGCGGAAGCCTGCCGCGAGGCCGGGGTGGCCGCCGTGGCCGTCTGCCTGCTGCACGCCTTCACCGCGCCCGCGCATGAACGCCGCGTGGCGGCGATGCTGCGCGCGGCGCTGCCCGGCATCGCCGTCACCGCCTCGGTCGACGTGCTGCCCGTGGTGCGGGAATACGAGCGGTCGCTGGCCGCGATCCTCAACGCGCAGGTGATGCCCGCCGTCGCCACCTATGTGCAGCGGCTGGAGGAGAGGCTGGCGGAGGATGCGATCGCCGCGCCGCTGCTGCTGATGAAATCCAATGGCGGCGTGGCCGGCGCTGCCTCCATCCGCCGTGCGCCGGCCGTCACCGCGCTGTCCGGCCCCGCGGCCGGCGTCGTCGGCGCACGCGCGATGGCGGAGGCCGCGGGCGTGCCGAAGATCCTCACGGTGGATATCGGCGGCACCAGCGCCGACATCTGCCTGATGCAGGGCGGCGCCATCAACCTGACGCAGCGCGGTTCCGTCGGCGACTGGCCGCTGCCGCTGCCGATGCTGGACATGGTGACGATCGGCGCCGGCGGCGGGTCCATCGCGCGCGTCACGGCGGAAGGCGCGCTGGCCGTGGGGCCGGAAAGCGCCGGCGCGAATCCCGGCCCGGCCTGCTACGGGCGCGGCGGGCAGCGTGCCACGGTGACGGATGCGCATGTGGTGCTCGGCCATCTGCCCACCGCCCTGCTCGGTGGCCGCATGCAGCTGGACGCTGCGGCGGCCGAGGCCGTGGTGATGCGGGAAGTGGCGGCGCCGCTGAACCTGTCGCTGCACGAGGCCGCGCGCGGCATCCTGGCCGTGGTCGATTCCAACATGGTCGGCGCGCTGCGCGTGGTCTCCGTGGAGCGTGGGCACGACCCGCGCGACTTCGCGCTGGTGCCCTTCGGTGGCGCGGGGCCGCTGCATGGCTGCGCGCTGGCGGCGATGCTGGGCATCGACCGGGTGCTGGTGCCGCCGGCGCCCGGCGTGCTCTGCGCGCAGGGGCTGCTCTCGGCCGACCTGCGCGCGGAGTTCAGCCGCTCCGTCCGGCCTGACCAGGCGGACCTCGCCACCATCGAGGCCGGCTTCGCGGCGCTGGAGGCGGAGGCGGAAGCCTGGTTCGCGGAGGAAGGCGTGGCGCCGGCGGCGCGCGCCACGGCGCGGGTGGTGCTGATGCGCTATGCGGGGCAGGGCGGCGAACTGCCGGTGCCCTGGCGCGGGGCGACAGCGGCCGCGGATTTCGCCGCCGCGCATCGCGCGCTGTACGGCTTCGACCTGCCGCAGGGCCGGGCGGAAATCGTGACCCTGCGGCTGGAGGCGGTGGGCGCGCTGCCGCCACCGGCGCTGCCCACGCTGCCCGCCGGCAGGGGCGCCAGCCCCTATGCCACGCAGCCCGTGCATTTCGAGGGTGGCACCGCGGAGGCGGCGCTGTACGACCGGGCCGCGCTCGGCCAGGGGGATGTGCTGCGCGGCCCCGCCATCCTCACCCAGCTGGACGCCACCACGCTGGTGCCGCCGGGCTGGGAGGCGACGGTGCTGCCCGCCGGCGCCATCCTGCTGCGCCGTTGCTGAGAAGGGCCGACCCGATGATGCACCTCGCCGCCTTCCTGTTCACGCCGGGCAGCCATTCCGCCGGCTGGCGGCATCCGGACGCGGTCACCGAATGCGACATGGATTTTTCCGAATATGTCCACATCGCGCAGGTGGCGGAGCGCGGGAAGATGGACACGATCTTCTTCCAGGACACCGTCGCGGTGAATGGCAGCGGCGCGCTGGACGGCGTCAGCCGCTATCGCCTGGGCCAGGGCCGCACCGCCTATCTGGAACCCACCACGCTGCTGGCGGCACTCGCCGTGGTGACGCAGCGCATCGGGCTGATCGCCACGGCGACCACCACCTACAACGAGCCCTACAACATCGCCCGCCGCTTCGCCTCCATCGACCATATCAGCCAGGGCCGCGCCGGCTGGAACCTGGTAACCTCCCAGATCGAGGACGAGGCGGGGAATTTCGGCGCCGACCACCATATGCTGCATGCCGAGCGCTACGAGCGCGCGGAGGAATTCTTCGACGTTGTCGCCGCCCTCTGGGACAGCTTCGGTGAGGGCGCCTTGATCCGCGACAAGGCGAGCGGCCACTACATCGACCCGACAAAAATCCATTTCCAGGATCATGTGGGCAAGCACTTCAAGGTGCGCGGCCCGCTGAACGTGGCGCGCTGCCCGCAGGGCCGGCCCGTGGTCACCCAGGCCGGTTCCTCCGGCCCCGGCATGGAACTCGCGGCCCGCACCGCGGATCTGGTCTTCACCGCGCAGAGCGACCTGGCGGAGGCGCAGGCCTTCTACCGGGACCTCAAGGCGCGCGCCGAAAGACACGGGCGCGATCCGGCACATATCAAGATCATGCCCGGCCTGATGACCATCATCGGCGCGACGGAGGAGGAGGCGCAGGCGAAGTATCGCGACCTGCAGGGCCTGCTTTCGGATGAGAATTCCATGCGACTGCTGGCGCGGCTGTGCGGCGACCTCGACATCTTCGCGCTGCCGCCCGACGCCCCCCTGCCGCCGCTGCCGCTGAGCAACGCGGCGCAGGCGCGCCAGCGGCACCTGATGGACAAGGCGAAGCGGGACAACCTCTCCATCATCCAGACGGCGCGCTACCTGGCGACCTCGCTGGGGCATCACCTGTTGGTGGGAACGCCCGAACGCATCGTGGACACCATGGCGCTATGGGTGGAGCAGGGCGCCTGCGACGGCTTCACCCTGCTCTCGCCGCATTACCCGAAGCCGCTGGAGCAGTTCGTGGCGATGGTGGTGCCGGAATTGCAGCGACGCGGCCTGTTCCGCACGGCGTACACCGGCACCACACTACGCGAGCATCTGGGCCTGCCGGTGCCGCCGAACCGCTACGAGAGGTAGCGCGGGCGGGTCCGCGCTACTGCTTCGCGATGCCCGCGCGGTCGATCACCTGCTTCCACAGCGCGATGTCGCGCGCCAGGAGGGCCGTCATCTCCGCCATGCTGTTGTAGGCCGGCTCGACGCCCAGTTGCAGCAGGCGCGTCTGCATCGCCGGCATGGCCAGGATGTCGCCCAGGTGCCGGCTGAGCGTCTCGATCACCGGGCGCGGCGTGCGCGCGGGGGCGAACAGCGCGTTCCAGCCGGTGACGGCATAATCGCCGAGGCCCGCCTCGCGCAGCGTCGGCAGCGCCGGCAGCAGGCGGGACCGCCTTTCGCCGGTGCTGGCCAGGGCGCGCACCTGCCCGCCCTCGATGGCGCCGCGGGAGGCCGCGTAGGAATCGAAGGCGATCTGCACATCGCCGCGCTGCGTCGCCGTCAGCACCTCCGGCGTGGTGCGGTAGGGCACCACCGTGGCGTCCAGCCCGGCCGCCACCTTCAGCCATTCCGCCGCCAGGTTCTGCGTGCTGCCGGGGCTGATCGTGGCGATGGCCAGGCCGCCGCCGCCACGGCCGCGCGCCAGCACGTCCTGCACGCTGCGCAGCGGGGAATTGGCGCCGGTCAGCATCAGCAGGTCGAAGGACACCATGGCTGAAATGGCGGTGAAATCCGCCACCGGGTCGTAGGGCAGGTTGCGGAACAGCGAGGCGTTGATGGCGTTGCCGGTGCTGAGGATCATCAGCGTGTGGCCATCCGGCTCCGCCGCCGCCGCGGCGCGCGCGGCCACCGCGCCACCGGCGCCCGGGCGGTTGTCCACCACCACCTGCTGGCCCAGGCGCTGCGACAATTGTTCGCCGACCAGCCGCGCCGTCAGGTCCGCCAGGCCGCCGGCGCCGAAGCCGATAACGATGCGGATCGGGCCGCTGGGCCAGGTGGCGGCGCGCAGCGGCGATGCGGCGAGGGCGGTGGCGCCCAGCACGGCAGCACCCGCCAGCACGCGGCGGCGGCCGGTGCCCTGCGGTCCGGGTTCAGTCATGGCAATCCTCCCCTTTGGCCCGCCTGCGGGCGGCGCTAGCCTGGGGGTGGTGCGGCGGGTGGGCAAGCCGGGCGTGGCGCAATTCCGAAGGGCGGAACAGCGCCGCGTCAGCCGACGATCTGCGGGAATTCCGCGCGCAGCGCCGCGAAGGCCTGGTGCACTTCCTGCCCATCGCCGCGCCGTGCCGTGCTGGCGGCGACCTCGGCGAAGAGGCGGCGCTTGGCGAAGTGCCGCCAATGGATCGGCAGGGCGGCGAGGATCCCGGTCAGCGCCGCGTAATTCGCATCGGTCCAGACCTGCTCGAAGGCCGCGCGTTCCGCCCCGGCGTCGAAATCCGGGCGCGGCGTGGCGGCGAGGGCCGTGCGGCGCGCCTGGGTTGCCGCCGCATCGCCGGGCACCACGCCATAGTCGCGGGCGGCGGCTTCCGCGCTGATCTTGCCGGCGGCGAGGTCCGTCAGCACCGCCGCCTCCGGCCGCTGCCAGGCCGGCCCCCAGCCGGAGGCGCCGGAGCAGACGATGCGGATGACATCGTCTGGATCGAGCGTGACGACATCCGTGTTGCCCAGATTCTCCGCCCGCGCCGTGCCCGGATTGCGCCAGAACTGGGAAGGCGCGCCGGGCATCCCGCCCTGCACGCCCCAGGAGCGGAAGCGGGTGCGGTCGCGGTTGCGCGCCGTGACGACGGTGCCCGGTGCATGGACGCGGAATTCCAGCACCGTCGCCAGCCCGCCGCGATGCAAACCGGCGCCGCCGCTATCCGGCTCCAGCCCGTAGCGCAGGATGCGGATGGGCACCTCCGCCTCGTTGATCTCCACCGGCGTGTTCTTCAGGAAGCCGCTATTGGCGCCGGAGCCATCCATGCCGTCGCCCTGCGGGGAGCCGCCGGCCCCGCCGGTGATGGGGTCGATCGCCGCCATCACGCGGCGACCGGTGCGGTTGTCCGTGGTGTTGACATTCAGCATCGGCCCGCCGCTGGCAGGCCCCGCGGGCAGGCGGCCCGGCACGGCGCGCTGGAAGGCGCCGATCACCACGCCCTGCAGGCGCATGCAGGTCATGGAGCGCATGCCGACGGCGGCGGGGAAGACCGGGTTCAGCACCGTGCCTTCCGGCACGATGCAGGTGGCAGCCCGCAGCAGCCCGCCATTCAGCAGGATGGTCGGGTCCAGCGAATACAGCGCGTAGTTCCAGCCCACCATCAGCAGGATGTGCCGCGCCGAGCCGCCGGTGGGCATGTTGAGCGAGGCGGTGAGCTGCGGGTCGGAGCCGGTGAAATCCAGCTCCGCCGTCTCGCCCCGGATGCGCAGGTTCAGCTGCAGGCGGCAGGGCAGGCCGCCCGGCGAATCCTCGTCCAGGTAGTCGTGGAATTCGTGGTCGCCATCCGGGATGCCGGCGAGCACGCGCCGCGCCTGCCGGTCCGCCAAATCCAGAAGTCCCTCCATCCCCGCCCGGAAGGTCGCCAGGCCGAACCGGCGGATCATCTCGTGCACCTTGCGCTCGCCGGTCGTCATGGCGGCGAGCTGGGCCTTGAGGTCGCCCCAGTTCTGCGTCGGTGCGCGCACATTCAGCAGCATGATGTCGAGCAGCCGCTGGTCCAGCACCCCCTCCGCCACCAGCTTCACCGGCGGGAATCGGATGCCTTCCTGGTGCACCTCCGTCAGCGCGCGGGACAGCGAGGCCGGCACGGCGCCGCCGACATCGGTGTTGTGGATGTGCCCCACGGCGAAGCACACCAGCTCGCCTTCCCAGAAGATCGGCTTCCACAGATGGATGTCCGGCGAATGGGTGCAGACGAAGCCGCTGTAAGGGTCGTTCGTCATGCCGACATCGCCCTCGCGATAATCGGACAGCGCGCGGATCACCGGGCCGTATTCCAGCCCGATGAACCAGGTGGCGCCGAGTTCGCGCGGGCTGGCAAAGGTCTGGCCCTCCGGCGTGCAGAGGCCGGTGGTGAAATCCTCCGTCTCCTTCACGAAGGTGGAATGCGCGGTGCGGAACAGGGTGAAGGCCATCGCCTCCGCCGCCGCCTGGGCGTGGTTGCCGAAGATCTGCAGCGTGACGGGGTCGATGCTCATGCGCGCGCGCCTTCCTGCGTCAGCCGCAGATTGCCCATGCGGTCCACCTCGCCCGCCATGCCGGGCGGGATGCAGCTGGTGCAGTCATCCTGCAGCACGATGCAGGGGCCGGCGAAGCGGTGGCCATGGCGCAGCGCGTCGCGGCGGTACAGCGGCGCGCGCTGCGCGCGGCCATCCAGCCAGATCTCCACCTCCCGCAGCACCTCGGGCGTGCCCGCCACGCGCGCCTGTTCGGGCAGGCGCGGCGCCGGGACGGTGCCGGCGACGACGATGCGCAGCGCGATGGCCTGCAGCGGCGCGCCGCGGTCGGCATGGCCGTACAGCGTCTCATGCGCCTGGTGGAAGGCTTCGGTCATCGCCGCCAGGTCGCCGGCCTCGATCCAGGATTCCTGCAGCGGAACCTCGATCTCGAAGGACTGGCCCCGGTAGCGCATCTCGGCGGAGGGGCGGAAGGCGATGGCGCCGGTGAAGCGCTGGTCCTGCCGGATCCAGCGCTCCGCCTCCACCCGCAGCCGGGCGAAGGCGGCGAGCAGGGTGGGGAGGGTAGCGGAATCGAGATCGGCATAGACCGTCTCGATGAAATCGCTGCGGATATCGGCGATCAGCCCGCCGAGGGCGGACAGCACGCCGGGCGTGGCGGGGATCAGCATCTCCCGCATCCCAAGCTCGCGCGCCAGCAGCCCGCCCAGCATGGGGCCGGCGCCGCCGAAGGGCATCAGGCAGAAATCGCGCGGATCCACGCCCTGCCGTGCCGCGAGCTTGCTGACCTCCCGGTACATGCCGCTGACGGCGACCTGCACGATGGCCTCCGCCGCCTGCTGGCGTGTGCGGCCCAGCGCCTGCGCGATCCCGTCCACCGCCTGGGTGGCGAGGTCCGCGCGCACCTGCACCGCATTGTAGCCCAGCGCGCCATGGCCGATGAAGCCGAGCACGCACATCGCATCCGTGATGGTGGCGCGCGTGCCGCCACGGCCATAGCAGGCCGGGCCGGGGGTGGAGCCGGCGCTTTCCGGCCCCACGGTCAGCCGGCCCAGCGCATCCACCGCGGCGATCGAGCCACCGCCCTCGCCGATGGAGGTGACGGCGACCGTCGGGATGTAGACGGGAAAGTCGCCGACCCGCTCCCCGGTGCCATAGCTCGGCGCGCCATCGGCGATGACGGCGACATCGGCGCTGGTGCCGCCGATGTCCAGGCTCATCGCCCGTGCGACGCCGGCTTCCCGCGCCACGAAGGCGGCGCCGATGGCGCCGGCCGCGGTGCCGGAAAGCAGCATCTCCACGCAGCGGGTCTTGCCCAGTTCGGCGCGCATCACACCGCCATTGGACTTCGTCACCATCGCTTCCGCCGCCACCCCCGCCCCGGCGAGCGCCGCCTGGAGGGAGGCGAGGTAGAAGGCGACGCGCGGCTGCACATGGCCGTGCACCACCGCGGTGATGCTGCGCTCGTATTCACGGATGATCGGCCAGACATCGGCGGAACAGAAGACCGGCATGTCGGGCCGCAGCCGCTGCAGGATGGCGCGCGCCTGGTGTTCCTGCGCCGGGTTGCGGTAGCTGTGCAGCAGCGCCAGCACGATGCCTTCCGCGCCCGCCGCTTCTGCCGCCGCCAGCGCCGCCACCACGGAATCCTCCACCAGCGGCGCGGCCTCGCTGCCATCGGCGTTCAGGCGACCCTCAATCTCCATCACCCGCTCCCGCGGCACCAGCGGGTCCGGACGGCGGGAGAGAAGGTCGTAGGGGTCGGGCGTCTTCAGCCGCGCGAGTTCCAGCACGTCGCGGAAGTTGCGGGTGACGAACAGGGCCAGGCGGATGCCCTTGCGCTGGATCACGGCATTCACGCCCACGGTGGTGCCGTGGGTGAACCAGGCGATCTCCGAGGGAGCGATGCCGAAACGCTGCTGGGCGCCTTGCAGCCCGTCGATCACTTCGCGCCCCGGCGTCGCGGGCGTGGACAGCACCTTGAGGGTGGAGAGCGCGCCGGTCGCTTCGTCCAGCACGCAGAAATCCGCGAAGGTGCCGCCGATATCGACGCCGACACGGAAGGAGCGGGGCGCCATGGCGCTCAGATCTCCCACTGGAAGCCGTCGATGGTGATGGCCTGGCCGGTGATGAAGCAGGGCTCCACGGTGGCCAGGAAGGCGACGAGCTGCGCCACGTCGGCCGGGGTGCCGAGGCGGCCCAGCGTGATCTTCCTGGCCAGTTCCGGCCCGCGCGCCTTGGTCAGGCTGTTGCCGACCTCGGTCTCGATCACGCCGGGGCAGACGCAGTTGATGGCGATGGTGGGACCCAGTTCCTTGGCCAGCGCCTTGGTCATGCCGATGATGCCGGCCTTGGCCGCGGCGTAGGAGAATTTGGAGACGGCGCTGGTGACGCCGCCGGTATGCGCATTGAGCGAGGACATGGAGACGATGCGCCCGCCGCCGCCTTCCAGCATCATCGGCACGAAGGCCTGGATGTAGTTGAAGCAGGACTTCAGGTTCACCGCGATGGTCCGGTCGAAGCCCTCCTCGGTGATGTCCAGGATGCCGGTGGGGTTGCCGCGACCGGCATTGTTCACCAGCACGTCGCAGCGGCCGAAGCGGGCGGCGACGGCGGCGGCGATGGCGCGGGCGCGGCCGTGGTCGGCCACATCCGCCTCCTCGACCATCACGGCGCGGCCCATGGCGGCGACCTCCGCCGCCGTGCGCTCCATCTCCGGGCGCAGCATATCGACGATGACGATGTCATGGCCGCGTTCGGCCAGGGCGTGCACGCAGCCGCGGCCGATGCCGCGGGCACCACCCGTCACCAATGCGACCTTGCTTTCGGTGGGCATCAGGGTGGATCCTTTCGGCGGGCCTTGGCGGCGGGGCGGCGGGGCGGCGTGCGGCGCCGCCTCGCGGCGCGCCGACGCGAACGCTATCGGTGCCGAGCGCCGGCGGCAACCGCGCGGGGCGCCTTTGTCCTGTCGAACGCGGCTTGACGGGCGCGTTCGCCGAAGTGCAGCATCCCGCGACCAGAGACGGGGATGCTCAAATGGCAACGCGCGACACGAAGGATCTCGTGGCGGGTATCGGTCGCCGCGACCTGCTGAAGGCAGGTGCCGCCCTGGGCACCGCCGGTGCCGTCGGCATGCCGCATATCGCGGAAGCGCAGCGCGGCGGCGGCGGGCGCATCGTCTTCGCCAATGGCAGCGCCTATGACACGATGGACCCGCACGCCACCTTCGATGTGGGGCGCGTGGCCTACCGGCTGAACTGCTACGACGGTCTGATGCGCTGGGTGGACAACCCGCCGAAGCTGGAGCCGTGGCTGGCCGAATCCTACACCGCATCCGAAGACGGCAAGACCTACACCTTCAAGCTGCGCCAGGGCGTCACCTTCCATGACGGCGCGCCGCTGACGTCGGAGGATGTGGTCTATTCGATGGAGCGCATCCTGGCGGTGAAGAAGGGCGCCTATCCGCTCTTTGCCCCGCTGGTCGCGCCCGGCAGCACCAAGGCGCTGGACCGCCACACGGTGCAGTTCAACCTGACCACGCCATCGGCCATCTTCGCCGCCACCACGCACGACATCTATGTGGTGAACAGTGCCCTGCTCAAGCGCAACGAGCGGGACGGAGACTGGGGCCAGGCCTTCATCGGCCGCAACGACGCGGGTTCGGGTTCCTACATCATCCGCCGGTTCGACCCGGCGCGCGGCTTCCTGGCGCAGCGCTTCGACAAGCACTTCCTCGGCCCGGCCGGCATCGCGGAGATCGATTTCCGCTACGTGGCGGAGGTGAACAGCCGCGTGCTGGGGCTGATCCGCGGCGACTTCCAGGGCACCGACCCCTACATGCCGCAGGACCAGATCGTGCGGCTGCAGGCGGATGCGAACCTGAACGTGATGGAGGCGGAATCCACGCGGCTGTTCTATTCCTGCATTCACAACCAGCGCGCGCCGATGAACGACATCAACTTCCGCAAGGCGCTCTGCCATGCCTTCGACTATGATGGCTGGATCAACAACATCCTCGGCGGCTCCGTGGTGCGGAACACCGGCGTGGTGCCGAACCCGATGTGGGGCGCGCCGAAGGACCTGCCGGGCTACACCTACGACATCGACAAGGCGAAGTGGTATCTGGCCCGCGTCCAGGCCCCGATGCGGGAGATCGTGGTCGCCGGCATGATCGGCTACGAGCAGTCGATCCAGGCGGCGTCCCTGCTGCAGAACGGCCTGACCCGCGCCGGCATCCCGAGCCGCCTGCTGAACGAGCCCTGGCCCGTGGTGTCCAACAAGATGCGCGACCCGGAGCAGATGTACGACCTGCTGTTCCTCTGGCGCTCCACCTACTACGCGGATCCGCACAACTGGGCCGGCGAATTGCTGCACACCAACCGCCACCGCGGCGGCAATGCCAGCTACTACGCGAACCCGGAGGTCGACCGCCTGCTGAACGAGGCGCTGGCCACGCCGGACCAGGCGAAGCGCGCACCGCTGTACGAACAGGTGGCGCGCATCTCGTCGGAGGATGCGGCGGCGATCTTCATCCACAACACCAAGTGGTACGGGCCCTTCCGCAAGAATGTCAGCGGCGTGCGGTTCTGCCCGATCGGCGATGGGCAGGAGATGCGCTGGCTCAGCATCACGTGAGGTCGCGTCGGCCACCCCGGGCGGCGTACGGCGCTGCCCGGTGAGGATCCTTGTCCTTGTCGTCAACCGGATGGTGTGGTTCGTCCCCACGCTGCTCGGCCTGCTGGCGATCGTCTTCTTCATCTCGCACGTGATTCCGGCTGACCCCGCGGCCTTCGCGGCCGGGGAGAACGCCTCCGCCGCCACCATCGCGGAGATGCGCCAGCGGCTGGGCCTGGACCAGCCGCTGCACATCCAGTTCCTGCGCTACGTGCAATCCATCTTCACCGGCGACATGGGCCGCAGCATCTACACCGGCCGCCCGGTCTCGGAGGATCTGCTCAGCCGGCTGCCGGCAACGCTGGAACTGACGCTGGTGACAGTGGTGGTGGCGACTCTGGTGGGCGTGCCGCTGGGCGTGGTCGCGGCGCTCAAGCGCAATTCCTGGATCGACCACGCGCTGCGGCTGGTGACCATCGCCGGCCTCGCCATCGCCAGCTTCTGGTTCGCCATCCTGCTGCAGCTGTTCTTTTCCATGCAACTCGGCATCACGCCGCTGACCGGGCGCGTGGAGGGCTGGGGGCCGGAGCCGATCACCGGCTTCTACGTCATCGATTCCCTGATCAACTGGGACATGGAAACGCTTCTGGATGCCTTCCACCACATGGTGCTGCCGGTCGCCACCCTGGCGCTGCCGGCGGCCGCTACCATCGTGCGCTTCACCCGTGCCGGGGTGCTGAACGCGCTGGAGAGCAGCTATGTGCTGTACGAGACGGCGATGGGCTATCCGCGCTGGCAGATCGTGTGGAAATACGTTCTGCGCAACGCGCTGATCGGCACCGTCACGCAGATCGGCCTGATCTTCGGCATCCTGCTCGCCGGTGCCGTGGTGGTGGAAGCGGTGTTCGACTGGCCCGGCCTTGGTCTCTTCGCGGTGAATTCGATCCTGAACTCCGACTACAACGCGGTGATGGGCTTCACGCTGGTCGCCGGCACCATGTTCATCGTGGTGAACCTCGTGGTCGATATCCTGCAGGGGCTGATCGACCCGCGGGAGACCCGCTGATGCGACAAGTCCTGCGCAAGCTGGCGGAGGATCGCGCCTCCATGTTCGGGCTGGCGCTGATCCTGGTGGTGGTGCTGGCCGCCATCCTGGCGCCGATCCTGTCCACCCACCCGGCCGATGTGGCGGAGTTCCACACCGGGATCCGCCTCAGCCCGCCCAACCCGGACAATTGGCTGGGCACGGACCGCATGGGCAGCGACATCTATTCGCGGCTGCTGTTCGGCGCGCGCATCACGCTGACCATCGCCGTGGTCGCCATCCTCGTCGCGGTGCTGATCGGCGTGCCGATCGGGCTCGTCGCCGGCTACTACGAAGGCCTGGGCAGCGACCTGCTGATGCGTGGCTCCGACGTGTTCCTCGCCGTGCCGCAGATCGTGCTGGCCATCGCCATCGCGCAGACCCTCGGCCCTTCCATCGAGAACGTCATCCTGGCGCTGTCGGTCACCTACTGGCCCTTCTGGGCGCGGCTGGTCTATGCCGAGACCCGGTCCTGCAAGAAGGAGACCTTCGTGGAGGCCGCCATCGCGCTGGGCTGTTCGCCCTTCCGCGTCATGGTGCTGCACATCCTGCCCTCCATCTCCTCCTCCATCATCGTGCGCACCACCATCGGCATGGGTGGCACCATTCTCACCGCCGCGACGCTCGGCTTCCTCGGCCTCGGCCCGCCGCCACCGACACCCGAATGGGGGCGCACCATCGCGGAGTCCCGGGAGTACCTGCCCATGGCCTGGTGGTATGCGGCCTTTCCCGGGCTGGCGATCTTCATCGTGGTGATGGGCTTCAACCTGCTGGGCGACGGCCTGCGCGACGTGCTCGACCCCCGGCTGCGGCGGGCTTCCCGTGGACGGTGACCTGATCGCGGTGCAGGATCTGCGCGTCTCCTTCGCCTCGGATGCCGGCATCGCGCGGGTGCTGGATGGCGTGCAATGCGCCATCCGGCCGGGCGAGATCCGCGGCCTGGTCGGTGAATCCGGCTGCGGCAAGACCACGCTGGCGCGCGCCATCCTCGGCATCCTGCCACCCAATGCGGCGCGCATCGATTCCGGCCGCGTGACCTTCGGCGGCCGCAACCTGCTGGACCTGCCGGAGGCCCGTCTGGCGGCGGAGGTGCGGGGGCGGGAGATCGCCTATATCCCGCAGGACCCTTCCACCGCCTTCAACCCGGTCTTCACCATCGGCACGCAGATCGCCGATCTGATGCGCTGGAAGTCGCCGCTGGCCCGCACCGCCAACCCGCCCACCGGCCGCGCGCGCCGCGAGGCGGATCACGCGCGGGTGGTGGCGATGCTGCGCCAGGTGCAGCTGCCGAACCCGGAGGCGCTGCTGCGCAAATACCCGCACGAGGTCTCGGGCGGGCAGCGCCAGCGGCTGATGATCGCCATGGCACTGCTGCCGGAGCCGAAGCTGGTCATCGCGGACGAGCCCACCACGGCGCTGGACGTGACGGTGCAGGCGCAGATCCTGAAGCTGCTGAAGGGGCTGGCGCGGGAACACAACGTCGCGGTGCTGTTCACCACCCATGACCTCGGCGCTGCCTATGAGATCTGCGACCGCATCACCGTGATGTATGCGGGGCAGGAGGTTGAGGAAGCGCCGGTCGCCGAGTTCTTCAATCGGCCCAGTCACCCCTACACCCGCAAGCTGCTGGACAGCCTGCCCTCCGCCGAGACCGGGCTGCGCGGCATTCCCGGCGAGATCCCCCGCCTGATCGACCCACCCCCCGGCTGCCGCTTCAACCCGCGCTGCGAGCGCGCCTCCGCCGTCTGCCTTGCGCAGCGGCCGCCGCCGGAACAGGCCGGGCCGGGCCATGTCGTGCGCTGCCACCACCGGCTGACGGATGCCGAGGCATGAGTGCCGCGCCGATCCTGGAGGTGCGCGACCTCCGCAAGTATTTCCCCGTGCGCAATCTGTGGAAGCGCCGCATCGGCTGGCTGCGGGCGCTGGACGATGTCTCCTTCACCGTGCAGCCGGGCGAGATCCTCGGCATCGTCGGCGAGTCCGGCTGCGGCAAATCCACCCTCGGCAAGACGCTGATGGGCATCCACACCGCGACAGCCGGGGAGGTGATGTTCCAGGGCCAGGACATCGCGCGCCTGCGCCCGCATGAAAGCCGCGGCCTGCGCCAGCATCTGCAATATTGCTACCAGGACCCCGGCGCCTCGCTGGACCCGCGCTGGACCATCCGCGCCTCCCTGCATGAACCGCTGATCGTCCACACCGCGCTGAAGGAGCCGGAGCGCGAGGCGCGGGTGCGTGAGATCCTGGCCGCGGTCGGTCTGCCGGAGACGCATCTGGACCTCTACCCGCATGAAATCAGCGGCGGGCAGCAGCGCCGTGTCGGGCTGGCGCGCATCCTCACGCTCAAGCCTTCCGTGGTCATCCTGGACGAGCCGACCTCCGGGCTCGATGTCTCGGTGCAGGCGGTGATCCTGAAGCTGTTCCTGTCGCTGCAGGAACAATTCGGCCTGACCTACCTGTTCGTCTCGCACGACCTGTCGGTGGTGCGGATGATCTGCGACCGCGTCGCCGTGATGTATCTCGGCCGGGTGGTGGAGATCGGCGAGACGTCGCGGATCTTCGCCACGCCGCGCCACCCCTACACGCAGTCCCTGCTGGCGGCGATCCCGCGCATCGGCGGCGCCCGTGTGACCGACACCTTCTCCCTGGAAGGGGAGCCGCCGAGCCCGACCAACCTGCCCTCCGGCTGCCGCTTCCGCACCCGCTGCCCGCGCGCCCAGGCGCTGTGCGCGCAGCAGGATCCGGCGCTGCGGGCGGATTGGCCGGGCCAGGCGGCCGCCTGCCACTTCGCGGAGTGATGCCGCGGCGCGACTGAGCCCTTGCCTGTCTGCGCCAGCCTTGCCTCGGCTGGGCAAGCGGCCGCACCCTCCTGCCACACAAGCCGCCAGCGAAGCGGCAGCATGGAGGAGACAAGGCCATGAGGACATTCCCGATCGGTCGGCGCGGCCTGGGCCTGGCGGCGGCCGGGCTTCTGGCAACCCCCGCCTTGGCGCAACCCGCCTGGCCGCGCGGTCCGGTGCGGCTGATCTTCCCCTATACGCCCGGCTCCGCCGTGGATGTGGTGGCGCGGCTGGTGGCGCAGGACCTGACGGAGCGGCTGGGCCAGCCCTTCATCGTGGAAAGCCGTACCGGCGCCGGCGGCAGCATCGGCACGGAGATCGCGGCACGGGCGCGGCCGGATGGCGACACCTTCCTCGTCGGCTCGCCCGGCAACATGGCGATCGGCCCGGCCCTGCTGCGCAACCTCACCTACGATGTGCAGCGGGACTTCGCCGCGGTGGTGCACATGGTGACCTTCCCGCAGGTGCTGGTGGTCTCCCCCAGCCTGCCGGTGCACAGCTTGGCGGAGCTGGTGGCCCATTCCAAGGCCAATCCGGGGAAGCTGAACTACGCCTCCTCCGGCATTGGTGCGACCAACCATCTGGCGATGGAGATGCTGCGGGCGGCCACCGGGCTGAACGCGACGCATGTGCCCTATCGCGGCGGGCTGGTGACGCTGCAGGCCATCATGTCCAACGACGTGCAGATGTGCATTGAGGGCATCCTGACGGTGCCGAGCTTCCTGGCGGAGGGCAAGCTGCGCGCCATCGCGGTGACCGGCGCGCAGCGTTCGCCGCTGATGGCGGATGTGCCGGCGGTGGCGGAAACCGTGCCCGGCTTCGATGCCGGCGCCTGGGTGATGCTGTTCGCCCCCACCGGCACGCCGGCGCCGATCATCGAGAAGCTGTCGGCCGAGGTGCGCGTTTCCCTCGCCAAGCCGGCGATCCAGGCGCGCCTGTCGCAGCTCGGCGCCACCGTCACCGGCACCACGGCGGAGCAGGCGGCGGCGATCCATCGGCAGGAGCTGGAGAAGTGGCGCCGCGCGGTCGAGGCCTCCGGCGCCGCGGCGGGCTGAATGACCGACTTCCCGCGCCTCGCCGACCCCATCACCCTGGCCGGGCGGCGGCTGCGCAACCGCATCGGCTTTGCCGCGATGACCTCGCGCATGCCGCGCGACGGGGCGGTGACGCCGGCGCTCGTCGCGCATCTGTCCGCCCGCGCCGCCGGCGGCGCCGGGCTGGTGGTGACGGAGGCGCTGGCCGCCTGCCGTTCCGCCGCCGTGCCGGCCCGGGTCGCGGCCTGGGACGAGGCGCAGGCGGATGGGCTGGCGCGGCTGGCGGCGGCGGTGGAAGGGCAGGGGGCGGCGCTGCTCGGGCAGCTCTGGCACGCCGGCAACGCGCATCGCGACGCCCGGGCGCTGAGTGCGGTGGGGCCCTCGGCGGTGGTGGATGCGGCGTCCTGGACCGTGCCGCGGGCGCTGACGGATGCCGAGGTGGAAGGGCTGGTCGAGGAATATGCGGACAGCGCGGCGCGGCTGCAGCGCGCCGGATTCTCGGGGGTGGAGATCTCGGCGGCGCATGGCTTCCTGCCGCTGCAATTTCTCTCCCCCGTGACCAATCTGCGGGAGGATCGCTGGGGCGGCGATGCCCTGGGGCGCAGCGCCTTCACCCGCGCCATCCTCTCCGCCATCCGCGCCCGCTGCGGTGCCGGCTTCATCATCGGGCTGAAGCTGCCGGCGGATGACGGCGTGCCGGGCTCGATCGACCCGGCGGAGGCGGCGCGGCTGACGGCGGCCATCGTCGCGGAGACGCCGCCGGACCTGCTCTGCTTCAGCCAGGGCAGCCATGGGCCCAGCCTGTGGATGCATGCGCCGGACATGCACGAGCCGACGATGCCCTTCCGCGCCGCCTGGGCGGGGCTGCGCCAGGCCGCCGGCGGCGTGCCCCTCGCCGGCATCGGCCGCATCGCCGGGCCGGCGATGACGGAGGCGCTGCTGGCATCGGGTGATGCGGACCTGGTGATGCTGGCGCGGCCGCTGCTGGCGGATGCGGCCTGGCCGGTCAAGGCGCTGGCGGGGCGGGCGGCGGCGATCCGGCCCTGCATCTACTGCAATGCTTGCTGGGGGGAGATCGACCGCGCCAACACCATCGCCTGCAGCGTCAATCCGCGCGGCGGCACCGCGGCCGATGCCGCGCCGCCGCCGCCGCGTGCCGAAGCGCCGCGACGGGTGGTGGTGGTGGGTGGCGGCATCGCGGGCATGCAGGCGGCGGCCGTGGCGGCGGAACGCGGCCATGCGGTGACCCTGCTGCATCGCGGCGCGGCGCTGGGCGGCGCCGCGCGGCTGCATGCGGCGCTGCCGGGCTGCGGCGATATCGGCCGCTTCCTGGACCATCTGGCGCAGCGCGTGGCGCAGGCCGGCGTGACGCTGGCGCAGGGGGAGAGCGCGGCGCAGGTGCTGGCCCTGGCGCCGGAGGCGGTGGTGCTGGCGACCGGCGCGGCGATGGGCCCGCCGCGCGCCCCTGGCCTCGGCGGCTGCGACCTGCGCCAGGCGGTGGCGGGGCTGCTGGCGGAGCAGGCGCCCCGCGCTGGCCTGGCCGTGCTGTTCGACCACGACCACACCGCCGCCACCTACGCCGCCGCCGAATTGCTGCTGCAGCGCTTCGACCGGCTGCTGCTGCTGACGCCGCGCGATGGCATCGCCCGCGACGTGCCGGGACTTTACGCCCAGGGCGTGCACCGCCGCCTGGCCGCGGCGGGCGACCGGTTCGAGATGCTGATCCATCGGGAGCCGGTGGCCTTCGCCGGCGGCGTTCTGCGCTTCCGCCACCTGCTGACGGGGGCGGAGACGGCGGTGCCGGGCGTGGCCCTGTTCACCTGGTCCACCCCGCGCCGCCCCGATCTGGCGCTGGCGCCCGCCTTGCAGGCGGCAGGGCTGCCGGTGCTGCGCATTGGCGATGCCCAGGCGCCGCGGCTGATGATCTCCGCGGTGCGGGACGGCCAATGGGCGGGGGAGGCGGTTTAGGGCCTGTTGACGTTTGGGCTGCGGGCGCGTCCGGCGGTGCTTTTCCGCGCCGGGTGCGTCAGCCATGCTCGCCGACGGATAGCCATCGGCTGCGCTGTCTTCCTGCCCAGCACCAATAATCCCTCGCCGGCCGCATCCCGACCCCCAACTGTTCACAGGTTCTGGGGCATTTTCAAGCCTTGCGGCTTCGCAAGACGACTCGGAAAATGCGTCGAGACAATGCGTTGGAGCCGTTTCACCGTCTTCGCTGGCGGTGAACCGGCTCTAGCCGGCCTTGACGCCTCCGGGGCAGCGCGGCAAACAATGCATGCGTTATTGAATCCGCCACCCTCCGGAGGGATCGTCATGCAGGCCCCGCTGGAGGCGCCCGCCCGACCGCGCGCCGCCACCGCCGCCGGTGACGCGCATCAGCGCCTGCGCGCCATGATCCTGGACGATGCCCTGCCGCCCGGCACCCAGCTTCTGGAGGCGGAGCTCGCCGTGCTGCTCGGCATGTCCCGCACCCCGGTGCGGGAGGCGATGATCCGGCTGGAGCAGGAAGGGCTGGTGTCCATCACGCCGCGCCACGGCATGCGCGTGCTGCCGATTTCCGCCACCGACATGCGCGAGATCTACGAGGTGCTGACCAGCCTGGAGCCGACGGCGGCGGAGCTGCTGGCGCGCCGCAGCCTGCCCGCCGCCGCCCTGGCGCCGCTGCACCAGGCCTGCGCGGCGATGGAGGCCGCGCTGGCGGCGGAGGATCGCCGTGCCTGGGCGGCGGCCGACGAGGCCTTCCACCGCGGCCTGGTGGAGCTGTGCGGCAATGGCCGCCTGGCCGCCATGGCGATGCAGGTCTGGGACCAGTCGCACCGCGCCCGGATGTTCACGCTGAACATGCGCCCGCTGCCCGCCGCCTCCACCGCCGAGCATCGCGCCATCATGCAGGCGATCGCCGCCGGCGATGGCGATGCGGCGCGGGAGATGTTCCACCGCCACCGCCGGCGTGGCGGCAGCGAATTGATTGCCCTGATCGAACGGAGCGGCCTTGCATGGGTCTGAAAAGCAACAGCGTCCACGTCGCGGTGATGCCGGGGGACGGCATCGGCGTGGAGGTGACGGAGGCTGCGATGGGCGTGCTGGGCAAGCTGGTGCGGCGGCATGGGCTCGGCCTGTCGACGGAATCGCTGCAGGCTGGCGCCTTCGCCTACCAGGAAACCGGCACGGCGATGTCGGAGCCGGTGTTCGAACGGGCGCGGCAGGCCGATGCCATCCTGCTGGGCGCCATGGGCTGGCCCGGCATCCGCTACCCGGACGGCACCGAGATCGCGCCGCAGCTCGACCTGCGCTTCCGCCTCGGCCTCTATGCCGGGGTGCGGCCGATCCGCGCCATCCCCGGCGTGAAGCTGCCGCTGGCCGATGCGCGCGCCGCGCAGATCGACATGGTGATCCTGCGCGAAAGCACGGAAGGCCTGTTCGCCGCCCGCGGCCGCGGCGAGATCATCGAGGACCGGGAGGCGCGGGACACCATGGTGATCACCCGTGCGACGACCGAGCGCCTGTCCCGCTTCGCCTTCCGCCTGGCGGAGCGCCGCGCCGCGCGGCTCGGCCGCAAGCAGACGGTGACGCTGGTGGACAAGGCCAATGTGTTCACCGGCTTCGCCTTCATGCGCAAGGTGTTCCTGGAAGTGGCCCAGACCTTCCCCGAGGTGCCGGCCGCCACCCACTACATCGACGCCATGGCGCTGGACCTGGTGCGGCGGCCCTGGGATTTCGACGTGCTGCCGACCGAGAACATGTTCGGCGACATCCTGTCGGACCTCGGCGCAGGGCTGATCGGCGGCATGGGCTATGCGCCCTCCGCCGATATCGGCGACGACCACGCGGTGTTCCAGCCGAGCCACGGCACCGGACCGGACATCGCCGGCAAGGGCATCGCCAACCCCACCGCGATGATCCTTTCCGCCGCGCTGATGCTGGACTGGCTGGGGGCGGAGGGCGCCGGCCAGGCCTGGAGCGACGCCGCGGCGGAGCTGGAGGCGGCGGTGGATGCCGCCTTCCGCGGCGGGCTGCGCAGCGCCGAATTCGGCGGCAGCGGCACGGCGGAGGTGGCGCGCGCCATCGCCGCCGAGATTCCCGGCTGAAGCCCGGTCAGGGCGTCCAGGGTTCCGGCGCGCGGCTGTCGATGTCGGTGACGACATCGACCACCACCGTCTCCTCCGCCGTCAGGGCCTCGGCCAGGGCGGCGGCGATGTCGCCCGGCCGTTCCACGCGGATGCCGCGCAGGCCGAACTGACGGGCGATGGCGGCGAAATCGGTGGGGCCGAAGCGCAGCACCTGTTCCGCCGCCACGGGCCGGTTGCCGGCCTGCTTCAGGTAGTTGGGCCAGCCCTGGCCGAAGCCGGAATTGTTGTTCACCACCAGTACCACGGCGATGCCGCGCCGCTTCGCCGTCTCCAGCTCCGTCAGGTGGTAGTACAGCGCGCCGTCGCCCGACCAGCACACCACCTTGCGCCCCGGCGCCGCGCATCTGGCCCCCAGCGCCGCCGGGAAGGCCCAGCCGAGGGAGCCTGCGGCGCGGAGATAGGTCTGCCCCGGCGCCAGATCCACCAGCGTGCCGGTCCAGATGCCGGAATAGCCGGTATCCGCCACCAGGATGCCGTCCGCCGGCAGGGCGCGGGTGATCTCGGCCGCCAGCCGCGCCGGGTCGATCGGGCTGGCCTCGCTGGCCAGGCGCGGCGCGACCGCGGCGCGCCAGGCCGCCATCAGCGCCTGGGCCTCCGCCAGCAGCGCGCCGTCGCGCGCGGGTTGACCGAGGGCCTCGAGCAGCGCCTCCAGCGTTGCCCGCGGGTCGCCCAGCAGCGCCACCTCCACCGGGTAGCTGCGTTCGAATTCCAGCGGGTCGGCGTCGATCTGCACCACGCGCACGCCGGGGCGCGGCACCCGCCAGGCATGGGTCACCTGGTCCCCTGTGTCGCAGCCGACGAACAGCACCAGCTCCGCCGCCGCCACCACCTGGTTGGCCGGCGGCGCCGCGTAGCTGCCGACCACGCCGATGGCCAGGTCATGCCGCGTGTCGATCAGACCGCGCGCGCCGAGCGAGGTGGCGATGGGCGCGCGCAGCGCCGCCGCCAGCGCCAGCAGCGCCCCCCCGCAGCCGGACAGCGCGGCGCCGTCGCCGGCGACGATGACCACGCGCTGCGCCGAGGCCAGGGCCGCCGCCGCCGCCCGGACCGAGGCCGGGTCCGCCACCGGGCGATGCAGCGGCGCCGTCCAGGCCGCCAGGGTGGCGCCGAGCGCCTCCGGCACCGCTTCCGTATCGCTGGTCTCGACGAATTCGCCCATCAGCCCGTTGAGGTCGAGATGCACCGGGCGCGGCGGCGCGGCGGTGGCCGCCGCCCAGGCCTGGCGCAGCTGCCGCGGCAGGTCCGCCGCCGTCTCCACCCGCGCCGCATGCTTGGTCATGGGCGCGAAGAGGGGCGCGTGCGGCACCTCCTGGTAGGCGTTGCGCTGCTGGTGGTCGTTCGGCTTGTGGCCGGTCAGCGCCAGCACCGGGCTGCGGCCGAGCCAGGCATCCTGCAGCCCCGCCGCCAGATTGGCCGCGCCGACCGACTGCGCCGCCACCACGCCGGGTCGGCCGGCGATTCGGCCATAGGCGTCCGCCATGTAGGCGGCGGCCTTCTCGGTATGCGCCAGCACGGGCTGCACGCCGACGCGCTCCATCGCCAGCAGCGTCCGCCGCAGCACGGCATCGACGAAGAAGAGATGCGTCTGGCCGGAAGCCTTCAGGCTCCTCGCCAGGAATTCGGCGCCGTTCATCGTGTTCCCCCTTGGTCGGGGGCAGTCTGGCGCGGCGGGCGGGCGCAGGCGAGCCCGCCCGGGGGTCAGAGCGTCGGTTCGAGCAGGCTTGAATGCGCCCAGCCGGCCGGCTCCCTGCCTTCACCCAGCTGCACCCAGCCGCCGGGGGCATGGCCGAGCACGGAGAAGGCGCGGCCACGCTCGGCCACCCACAGGATCTCCGCCTCGCCGCTGGGGCCGGCGCGGACGCGGACCGGGCTGATGACGGTGACGCCCGGCGTCGCCGCGGCCTCCTCCACCGTGGCGGACGCCGGCGGCGGCGCCTCCTGCGCGGCGGCCGGCGTGAGGCCGGGCGCGGCCTCGGGCGCTGCCAGCCGGGGCGTCGGCGCCGGGCTGCCACAGTAGCGCTGCCGCGGCATGCCGGGGGTGCCGCCGCGCCACAGGCCGGGCGCGTCCTCCAGCACCACCATCGGCTCCCGGCCGCCGGCGCCGAACCGGCCGCTGGCCGGGATCACCCGTGCCACCAGGTCCGGGCCCTGTGGCGAGTCGAGATGCGCGCAGACCGCCCATTGGCCCGGCGTCTCCAGCGCAAAGACCTTGGGGCCGACCAGCACGCCGGCCTGCCCGGTGCGCTCCAGATGCGTGCGCAACGCCGCGACGGCGCGTTCCGCCGGGCTGCCCGAGGCGGCCTCGGCCGCCGCCTGGGCCGCAGCCTCCTCCTGTGCGCTTTCGCCACGGCCCAGTATCGCCGCCGCGACGGCCCCCAGCAGCCCGAGCGGGAGGAGGATCAGCAGGATGGGGAGCACGGCGCGCGGGCGCATGAATCGGGGGCCTGGCTGGCGGTTGCAGCAGACAGGACGCGCCGCGGTTCGGAAGGTTCCGCTGCGCGGGCGCATCGCCCGGTTGCGGGGCGAAGCCGGCCCCGGCACCCTGGCTGCCACCGCGCCAGGATCTCCCCCGCCCATGCCCCACCCCGTTGCCTTGCAGAGCCGCTGAAAATGGCCCGCCCCTGGCGCCGGATCGGCATGCTCATCCCGTCCTCCAACACCTCCGTCGAGCGCGACTACCCGGCCTTCATGCCGCCGAACCTGTCCTTCCACTTCGCACGGCTGACGATGACGCGGCTGGATGCGGCGGGGATGCAGGAACAACTCGCCGATTTGCGCCGCGCCAGCGCCAGCCTGGCCGATGCGCGCGTCGACGCCGTGCTTCTGTGCCAGACCGCGGCCAGCTATTGGCTGGGCCGGGCGTGGGATGCGCAGATCCGGCAGGAGATGCAGGGCTGGTGCCACGGCGCCCCGGCCTTCACGGCGGCGCAGACGGTGCTGGACGCGCTGGCGGCGCTGGGCGTGACGCGGGTGGGCTTCGCCGCGCCCTTCCCGGCCGAGATCGCCGCCGCCAGCCTGGACTACCTGGCGGCTTGCGGCCTTGCGACCGTGGCGACGCGCTTCGGCGGCTTCCGCGACAATTTCGCCATCGCCGAGATGTCGCCGGCGGCGATCATCGAACTGGCCTGCGGTGCCGACCACCCGGAGGCGCAGGCGGTGCTGATGCCCGGCGGCAACATGCCCTGCCTGGGCGTTGCACAGGCCATCGAGGCGCGGCTGGGCAAGCCCATCGTCACCACCAACCAGGCGGGGATGTGGGCGCTGCTGCGGCATTTCGGCGAAACCGCGCCGATTGCCGGCGTCGGCCGGCTGCTGGGCGAATTGCCGGCGCCTATCCCCTGAGGCTCAGGAAGCCGCGCACGGCGTCCTGCACCAGATCCTCCGCGGCGGGACGGCCCATGGCGTCCCAGAACACCTCGTATTCCAGCATCCCGCCATAGCCCGCCGCGTCCAGCGCCCGCAGGAAGCCACCGACATCGACCTGCCCGCGGTCCAGCGCGGCGCGCCGCGGCGGGCCGCCATCCGCCGGCAGGTCCACGCCGCAGATCTGCACCACCCGCAGCAGGCCCGGCGCCTGGTCAAGCAGCGCCTCCAGCCCCGCATCCCAATGCGAATGGAACAGGTCCAGCGTCAGGCCGAAGCCGGGCAGGGGGGCCAGCGCGGCCCGGGCCGCGTCGATCTGGTTCAGCACGCTGCGCAGGCCGAGCGCCATGGGGTGCATCGGCTCCAGCGCCAGCACCGCGCCATCGGCCCGCGCCGCCAGCCCCGCCAGGGCGCGGCGCGTGGCGGCCCGCAGCGCCGCCGGATCGGCGCCGCCCGGCCCGGGCCGGGTGTGCAGCAGCCCGCCGGGGATGACGTTCACCGGCGCGCCCAGCAGCCGTCCCGTGGCCAGCAGCCGCGCTTCCAGCGCCGCCTGCGCGGCGGCCTCGGCCGGGTCGGCGTGCAGCAGGTAGCCGGCGGAGTTCAGCGAGGCGGCGCGCAGCCCGTGCCGGGTGAGCATCGCCGCGATGGCCTCCGGCGCCAGGGCGGCGAAGACCGGCGGCGTCAGGCCGATGCCGCCGATGCCGTGGCGTGCCAGCAGGGCGCAGAAATCCTCCACCGGCAGGTCCGGCGGCGCGCCGTAGAGGCTGATGGCCAGCCGGCGCAGCCATGCGCGCTCCGGCGCGCCCAGGGCCCCGCTCACAGCCCGACCGGCTCCAGCCCCAGCCCGGGGCCCTGCGGCACCGCCAGCTGGCCATCCCGCACGGCAAGCGCCGCCCCATAGGGCGGGGTGGCGAGGTCGGCGAAGTAGATCTCGATCGGCGCTGCTTCCTCTGCCGCCGCCAGCCAGTGCAGGGTGGCGAGCAGGCCGGGGCCGAAATAGGGGCTGTGCGGCACCACCGCCACGCCGGCCGCCGCCGCCAGCGCCTGCACCTCGCGCAGGCCGGAGAGGCCGCCATGCTTGGTGACGCTGGGCTGCGCCACATCCACCGCGCCGGCCGCGAAGGCCCGGGCGAAATCCACCGGGCCGCCGAGATTCTCCCCGGCCGAGATCGGGCAGCCGGGCAGGGCGCGCAGGGCGGCCAGCGCGGCGAAATCCTCCGGCGGCCAGATCGGCTCCTCCAACCAGCCGATGTTCATGCCGGCGACGCCCTCGCGGAAGGCGCGCGCCGCGGCGGGGTCCGACCAGGCGCAGTTGACATCAAGCATGATCGGCACCTCGGCCGGCGCGGCGGCGCGGGCGGCCCGGATGCAGGCCATGTCCACCTCATGCAGCTTGATGCGGCGATAGCCGGCGCCGATGGCCCGCGCGGTGTTGCGCGCGACGGCCTCGGCATCGCCATAGCGCAGCAGGCTGGCATAGGCCGGCACCTGGCGGCGGCCTGCCGGCCCCAGCAGCGCGTGCAGCGGCAGGCCCGCGGCCTTGGCGGCAATGTCCCACAGCGCGATGTCGATGGCGGCGATGCCGAAGCCCACCGGCCCGTTGCGGCCGAAATTGTGGAAGCGCCGATGCAGCAGCGCGCCGATCCCGGCGATGTCGCGCGCATCCTGGCCCAGGCAGGCCGGGGCGATCAGCCGCTCCACCGCGTCGCGCGTCGTGGCCGCCAGGGTGAAGCCGAAGCCTTCGCCCCAGCCATGCAGGCCGCCTTCCACCGCCACCCGCACCAGCAGCGTGTCGATGGCCGAAAGCCGCAGATTGCCGCCGCCGCCCTGCGCGCCGGCGCCGTAGGTAAAGGCGCTGCGGTGCAGGTGCGTCTCAACCCCGGTGATCTTCATCGCGCCCATCCCCCGCCTCGACGCGCCCAGTCTGGCAGCAGGGGCGGCCGCGGACGAGATGGGGGCGGTTCAGCCCGCCGCGTCCACCTGCCGGTCCAGATGCTGCACCAGGTCTGGCGCCAGCTTCAGCCGGTGCGCGAGGGCGGCCAGGTAGGCGCGCTCCGCCGGGTGGTCCGGATCCACGGCGAGGCGGGAGACCAGGTAGAGCTCGCTGGCCTGTTCCGGCGTGCGCGCCGCGGCGGCGACCTCCGTCACGCCGATCGGCTGGTCCAGCGCATCGAAGACGAAGGCCTGGGCCTCCGCGTCGAGCCCGGCGCGTTCCACCTGGGCGAAGATGCGGGCGCGTTCCTCGGCATCCACATGGCCATCGGCCCGGGCGGCGCCGATCATGGCGCGGATCAGCGCCAGTTCGAAGGGGCCGCCATCCGCGGCCGGGGCGGCCGCCGGCAGGAAGCGCGGCTCCGCCTGGTCCTGCGGGGTGGCAACGGGGGCGGTGGCGGGTGCCTGGCCGGTCTGCCAGTTCTGCCAGGCACGATGCGCCAGGGCACCGAGCACCGCGGCGCCGCCATGGCTCAGCAGGCTGCCGCCGCGGGATTTCTTGCCGCCCAGCAGCAGGCCCAGCAGGCCGCCGGCCGCCGCCCCGCCGGCGAAGCCGCCCATGCCGCCAAGGCCCCCGGCCCGACCCACCGCCTGGCGCGCGGCCTCCGCCAGGCCACCGCCGGCGCCGGTTGCGCTGCCCCAGGGAGAGGCGCCGGGCGGGGCGGCGGGCAGGGACCGCTCCGGCGGGCCGCCGGCCGCACCGGGGTGGCTCGGCTGCGGGCCGAGGAAACGTTCGAGCAGGGCCTTGGC
This sequence comes from Falsiroseomonas selenitidurans, assembly GCF_012103215.1. GTDB lineage: Bacteria > Pseudomonadota > Alphaproteobacteria > Acetobacterales > Acetobacteraceae > Falsiroseomonas > Falsiroseomonas selenitidurans. The sequence goes on along the minus strand of NZ_JAAVNE010000013.1, from coordinate 34,124 downwards.
GTCGATCATGGGCCGGATCTTGCGATGCGGGGGGGCTTTCGCAAGGCGTCCGGGCATTCCCCGAAGGCACCGGCGCCAAATCCGCGGCATCAGGCGGTGCGTCGGCCGAGGCCGCGGGGCTCAGCCGATCTCGTAGCTGCAGCGCCAGAGGTTGAAGACCTTGCGGCGGCCATCGCTCCCGGCATGCCCGGCCTCGGCATCCGTCATCGCCCGCGCGCAATGCAGGCCGATGCGCATCCAGCCGCGCCGGCTGGTGGCCTGGAAGCGGAGCGCCTCCGCCACCTCGCGCCGCGGCTCGGGGCTGGTTCGCACCGGCACGCCATCCACCGACACGGTCAGCGCGGCGCGCAGCGCCGGATCGACCCAGCCCTTGTTGTACAGCCGCAGCGTCAGCCGCGCGCCCGGCCCCGGCACCGGCAGGTAGACCAGCGCCTCCGCCCGGGCGCCCACCCAGCGGCAGCAATCCCGCGTGCCGGCGGCGTCGCGGCCATGCAGGCCGCGGCTCGGCAGCGGCATGTTCATGTCGAAGACATGCTCCGCGCCGATCCGCGCCGGCGAGAGCCCGGCCAGGCGGGCGGCGGCGAACTCCGCCTCGAACTCCGCGATGGTGTAGGCGGAACCGGGCCGGTCGCGCAGCGCCGCCACCGCACGGTCGTAGAGGATGCGGTCGCCCTGGGTGATGGCTTCGGCCTTGGCCAGCCCCGCCGGGTCGTCCTCGCCTTCCGGCGTTGCGCGGTTGCTGACCGCCAGGGGGTCCGGCGGGCACCATCCCTGGTCGCGCGCCAGGGCGCCGAGCAGGCCGTCCACTTCCTCCAGCACGCCGAAGCGGGTGCAGCGGGATTGCAGTGTCCGCCAGGCCGCCTCGGCCCGTGCCGCCGGCGGCATGGCATCGAATTCGGCCTGGGGCACCTCATGTTGCGTCAGGGCGCGGCACTGGTGATCCTCGAACATGCTGCGGAAAGGGCTCAGCGCGGCGCAGCGGGCTTGGAACGGCGCGAAGCCGCCATCGCCCCGCGCGGCCTCATGCACCGCCTGCCAGTCCTCCGCCTTGTGGGCATAGTCGTGCGGTGCCAGGCGGCGATAGTCATGGAATTGCGACAGCGCCCGCCGTGCCGGCTCACGCAGCACGGTGAAGACCGTGTCCTCCCCCGACAGCCAGGGGGAGAGGTCGAAATGGCCGTGCAGGATGTCGAACCAGTCGATGCTCTCCTGCACCGCCTCGACGATCTGCGGCCGCAGCAGGGGGTCCTGCAGGCAGGCGATGTCCACGCGCTGGACGCCGCGCTGGCGAAGCTGCCGGGAGAAGGCGCCGGCCGGCCGCGCGCGCTCGGCATGGGCCTGCAGGTCCAGCAGGGCGTTGAGCGACGTGCCGCCGCATTTCGAGACATGCAGGTGGAAAAGCTTCGGCTGCACGGGCCTGGAACCTTGCCGTGGGTGGAATGCCGGCCGGGGGCGGGCATGGCGTTGACCGAAGCTGCATCATAGTTGAAAATGATCCGGTGCATAGCACGCAAGGGTTGCATTTCGACGGAGTGGCCTTGCCCGACGGGGCGGCGTGCCGGCCCCTGGCCAGGCAGGCCACCGGCCCATGGAAGGAACGCAGGACGCCCGTGATCTCGATCCAGCACGCCTTCCTGTTCGTCCATCGGGGCAAGTCCGGCGGCAATTCCGTGGCCGAGGCGCTGCTGCCCTATTCCGAGGATTGCAAGACCGTCAGCGGCTCGCAGGACGGAACGGAGCGTTTCGATATCCGCAACGACCGCTTCGGCACCGTCAAGCATGCGCGGCTGCGCGACTACCGCCAGGCGCTGCCGCAGGCGCTGTATGCCGGCCTCTACAAGTTCGCCACCATCCGCAACCCGTTCGAGCGCCTGGTCAGCGCCTATTTCTCGCCGCACCGCGTCGCCGCCGGCAAGGTGCAGGGCTTCGACCGCGCCGCCTTCCTGGACCTGGTGGCACGCCAAGCCACCCTGCGCGACTTCATCCGCACAACGCCCGGCGGCGCGCTGGATGCGGAGCTGAACCGGCTGATGCGCTTCGAGCGGCTGGCCGAGGATTTCGCCGCCGTGACGCAGGCCATCGGCCTCGGCCCGCTGGCGCTGCCGCACCGCAACCGCGGCGCCCATGCGCCCTACCGCGCCTATTACGATGCCGACCTCCGGCGCTGCGTGGAGGCGCGGTCCACGAGGAGCTGGAATGGGGCGGCTACGCCTTCTGACCCGCCCGCCCGCCCATCGGCCGCGGCCGATCACGATGGACTCACGCGCCGCGTGATCCTGTCTCCGCCATCGGGCGGAGTGATCGGGCATGGCACGAGCGCATGGGGGAAATGCCTGGGCAACCTGCCCCATGCGGACGGCCGGCGCGGCGCCGTCCGTCGACATCGCCGGCCTGGAGGGCTACCGGCACATTCTGGCGACACCGGATGCCGCGCAACGCAGCCGGCGTGGCACCGATCCGGAGTCCCTTGCCACGCTGTGGCGCCTGGCCCGCATCCTGCACCCGGCCATGCCGGACCTGGAGCGGGAGGGCAATCCGGCGATCCCCTCCGGCTACACCTACCTGCTGCAACTCGCGGCGCATGACTGCGTGCAGACGCCGACGCCGTTCTGGCAGATGCCGCAGGGGCGGGTCGCCGCCCGCAACGGCCGCATGGCGCGGTTGCGCCTGGACACGCTGTACGGGCTCGGCCCCTTCGCCTCGCCGCACGCTTATGCGCCGGACGATGCCAGGGACATCACCCGCAGCGCGCTGCGCCTCGGCCCGATGAGGCGCCCGGCGGGGGCGACGGGGCCGGCGCCGCAGCGCGACATCGCCCGCGTCTCCGGCCCCACGGACGCCGCGGCGCCGCCGCTGACCGACCCGCTGATCTGCGATCCCCGCAACGAGGACCACGCGATCCTGGCGCAGATGACGGCGCTCTGGCACCTGGTGCACAACGCGTTTCTCGGCCTGTCCTCCGGCGGCCGGGCGGCCGGGCCGGCGGACCGCGCGCGGGAGCCGCATTTCGCCTGGGCCAGGGCGGCGACGACGCTGGTCTACCGGCGCATCCTGCGCGACGACCTGCTGGCCCGGCTGCTGCACGGCCCGGTGCAGGACCGCTACCGACGGGCGACGGCGGCGGATCTGCTGGACCCCGACAGCGCCTGCCCCGGGTCGCTGCCCGGCGTGGCGCTGGAATTCTCGCACGGTGCCATGCGCGCGGCGCACAGCATGGTGCGCCCCGAATACCGCATCAACGCGGCAGCGCGGCACGGCATCAAGGCGGCGCTGCGGCAGACCAGCGCGCGCGGCGCGGCGCAGATGCCGCTCGGCGCGAACTGGATCATCCGCTGGAGCGACTTCTTCGACGGGCTTGCCCCGACGCCTGCGGCAAATCGCAGCCTTCTGATCAAGCCCCGCTACATCGCCGCCCTCATCAACCCCGAGCTGTTCGAGGGCCCCGCGCCGGGCCATGGCCTGGCCATGCAGGATCTGGCGAGCGCCGCCACCGTGCCGCTCTGGTCGGTGGACGCGCTGCATGACGCGATCGCGGCGCAGGCGGCGCGGAAGGGCTGGACCGATGCCTTCGACGACCAGCCCCTGGCCGATGCCGCGTACCGGCACGCGGCGCTGGCCGCCTGGCTGGCCGCCCGCAGCAACCGCTTCGACCCGCTGCCCGCCGCGGATATCGCCAGCCTGGCGGCGGACCCGCCGCTGCCCTTCTACGTCCTGTTCGAGGCGGAGCACACGCATGGCGGCGCAAGGCTCGGCCCGCTCGGGTCCATCCTTCTCGCCGAGACTTTCTATGGCGCCATGCTGGGCGACCCGCTGCCCGGCGAGCAGCCCGGGCAGTGGCCGGAGCCGGCGCTCCGCCCGGCGCTGCTGGCGCTGGCCGGGGCGCTTGGCATCACCGTCGCTGCGGACCGGCTGCCGGATCAGGCCATGATGCCTGCGCTGATCCGCTTCGTCGCGCGCGAGCACGGCCTCGAGGCCGCAGACCCCGCCTTCCTCTGACCGCAACCTGAAGGAGCACGCCACCATGGGCGACACCACCCCCCCCGCCGCACCGACGCTGGAGACCATGACCGTCGAGAACTGGGAGATCCTCGGCAACCTGGTGAAGAGCTGGTCGACGCAGGACAGCATCTACACCAACGGCACGCTGCATCCGGTGCCGAGGACGATCGAGGAGCTGCGCGACCTGCTGGTGGCGCTGGGCGCCGGGCCGAACATCCCGGCGCATGTCGACACGCTGACCGTCGTGCACTACCGCGCCAATGAGATGGTGCTGCGCATTCCGCCGGCGGACCTCATCCGCGCCAAGGAGGCCCGGCTGACGCAGCCGGGTTCGACCTACGGGCTGCCCGACTTCTACGAGCCCGACCCCATCGACGGCACGCAGGAGGAGGCGACGCCGGAGCAGAAGCTGCGCCTGCAGGCGCGGCGGATCGGCGACTACACCATCGCCCACTGCGAATAGCGCCCGCTGCGGATGGCGGCGTCGGCGCCCGTGCGGTCAGTCGCCGTACCAGGCGCCGAAGCGAAGCCCTTCCGCCCGGATGCCTGCGCCGCCCACGCCGCGGCGCAGGCGTTCCCAGGAGGCGGCTTCGGCGAAGGGATACTGGTGCAGCAGCCAGCGCGCCATCGCTTCCTCCTCCGCCGGCGCGGACCCGACCCAGGCGGCGCGCACCATCTTGAAGAATCGCGCCGCCGCCGCCCGCGCCGCCTCCTGTCGGCCGAGATTCCACAGCGCGGCGGCGCGCCAGGCCGGCAGGGTGCGGATGACATCCTGCGCCCGGTCGCAGGCCTCGATGGTCGCCGCATCGTCGCCGCGCAGATAGGCGACCACCACCTGGTAGCCCCACAGCGTCGGTGAGACGACGAGCGACATGTCGAGCGCCGCATCGGCCAGGCGCCGCGCCTCCTCATGCTGGCCGGAAAAGGCGTGGAACAGCGAGGCGGAGACCAGCGTCCAGCTGTCATAGGGGTTGAGCTGCGTGGCGCGGCGCATGTGCGGCACCGCCAGCGGGCCCTGGCCGGACATCGCCAGGGACCAGCCCATCACCAGATGCGCCCGGGAATCCAGCGGGTCCAGCTCCACCGCCCGGCGCGCCAGGGCCAGGGCCTTCGCTTCCGTCGCGCGGCTGCGCCAACTGCCAGGATTGGCGATGTGCCCGCCATTGTAGGATTGCGCCAGGCTGCTGTACGCGGGCGAGAAATCCGGATCCTCGGCGATCGCCTCCTCGAACAATTCGCGCGCCCGGGCATAACGGTCGCCGCGGAACCCGCGCATGACGGACTGGCCGAGCAGCCAGCGGTCATGCGCCGACAGCGCCGCGCCGCGGTGCAGCGGCAGGTTCGCCAGCCGCGCGGCGGAGACCTTGCCCTTCAGCGAGGTGGCGATGCTGCGCACCAGGCTGCGCTGCGCCTCGGCCCAGCTTGCCAGGTCGAGGTCCGACCGCTCGCTCCACATCACCACGCCGCTGTCGGCCTCGCGGATCGTCAGCACCAGGCTGATCCGGTCGCCCGCCTGATAGGCGACGGCACTGATGGCGTAGCGGCTGGAGACGCGCCAGGACCGCGCCGCCGCCGCCGGAAGCTCGCCGCCATCCACCACGAACCACTCGCGGAATCGCACCAGGCAGGCGATCAGGTCATGGCGGAAGCCGTGCACCAGGTAGACGCGCCCCTCCGGCACGCCATGCACGACGAAGGGTTCGATCAGCAGCGCCATCCGCGACCCGTCCGGCTCCGCCGCGGGGGCGGCGGCCGGGGGCGTGGCGCTGGGCAGCGCGGGCGGCAGCCGTCCCGACTTGATGTCCGCCACCAGCGCCTGCGTCGCGGGGGAGGGCTCCATGTCGAAATCCTGGTCAAGGATGTTCCACAGCGCCTCATAGGCCCGCAGTGCGCCAGCCACGTCGCCTTCCCGCGCCGCATCCTGCATGACGCGCCGGCAGGCTTCCTCATGCGTCGCATCCAGGTTCAGCAGCGCCCGGGCAGCGGCGCGGCCCCGCGCGCCCTGCGCCGACCGCAGCATCGCCTCCAACTCCGCCACCAGCTTTTCCTGCAGCGCGGCACGGCGCGACCGCACCCATTCCGCGAAGGCCGGATCGAGATCCTCCAGATCCTCGAGGAACTGGTCGACGAGCCCCGCCGTGTCGAGCAGCCGCGGATCGATCCGCCGCTCGGCCAGCAGCGCCAGCAGCGGGGCGAGGTCGTGGCGCATGCGGCCGGGTTCCAGTGCCACGGTCATGCGATCCGCGCGCAGCGTGCCGGCGGGCAGCACCTCCCGGATCTCGTGCACCACCTGTCGCAGCGAGGCACGCGCCCTGTCCTCGGCGGATTCGCTCCAGAGCAGCCCGGCGATGCGCTCGCGGGTCAGTTCCTGGCCCTCCGCCAGGGCGAGGCAGGCCAGCACGGCGCGCGCCTTGCGGTTGCGGAAGCGGAACTCCTCCGCCCCGCGCAGCAGGCGCAGCGGCCCGAACAGCATCAGCGTGAGCGGCGCGCCATCCGGTTGCGCGCCGGGCGGCGCCTCGCTGATGACGGCTGCGTCCTCCATGCGACTCCCGCCCACCGTAAGAGACCGTTGCAGAGTAGGAGGCTTCACGCGAACAGGGAAACCCGCATTCGGTGGCCTGGCCCGCCGCCGGTCCGCGCGATCGCGGCGGCCAGGCGCGGTGGCAGGTCGGTGGAGGGTTCGCAGGCCAGGCCGGTGGCGAGGACGCGGCTCACCGGGATGCCGGGCACCGCGCGCCGATGGTCGTGCACCAGCACCGCGTGGCCGCGCGCCTGCAGCCGGCCGGCGATGGCGGCAAAATCCGGGCCGGGCGGGGCAGGGCCGCGGGGCGCCGCCGCGGCGGCGATGATCGGAAGGGCCTCGGCGGTCACCGTCGCGTGGCGCAGCAGATGCGCCCGGTCACGCGGCCCCAGCGCCGATGCGCCGAATTCCTGCCGCTTCGCCGCGGCCAGGGCCACGGCCAGCTCGTTCTGCAGCCGCTCCATCACCGCCGCGCGCGCCGCCTCCTCCAGCAGCGGCCCGGCGGCGGTGCCGCAGAGGAAGCCGCTGCCCGATCCATCGAAGGCGATGGCGGCGACGGTGGGCACGCCGAGATCGGTGGTGAGGTCCAGCAGCATCTCGGCCCCCGCCGCCGGCACGCCACCGCCCTCTCGGAGCAGGGCGGTGGCGGCGCGCGCGGCGGGATGGTCCGCGGCGAGGCGCGTCGCCGGGATGCCGCCGCGCCACCACAGCGCCACCGCGTCGCGCTCGATCACCTCCAGCAGGGCGGCCCGCCGCGCCGAGGGCCAGCAGGGCCCGGCGGCGCAGCCGATGCTGAGCGGCGCGGCCGGCTGCAGGGTGCGGCGTGCTGCGGCGCGCCGGAACACCAGGTCCCTCGGCCAGTCCCCCGCCGGCTCACCCTGCCAGGAGCACAGCGCAACCATGTCCCCGCCGTCGCGGTCTTCCGGCCGTTCCACCTGGGCCAGCCGCTCCGCCGCTTCCCCCATGCAGGCGGCGAATGCGCGGCCCGGGGTGAGCCCGACCCCGGACGCGCCGAGCACCGGCAGGCCCGCCTCCCCGATTGCCGACTCCAGGTCCAGCCGGGCGCCGATGGCGCAGAGGCCGGGCCGGCTGGGCAGCACGAGGCCGAAGACCGGCCGGCACAGCAGCGCCACCCGCAGCAGGGCAATGCGGTCCAGCCGGCGCGACTCCTCGACCGGCGCCTCCCAGCCGAGCCAGGCGAGCAGCCGGCGCCCGCCCGCGGCGCCCTCTGATGGGGCGCCCCCGCCCTGCAGCCGGGCCATGGCCTCCGACAGGGCCTGCGGCGGCAGTTCCACGCGCCCTCCCTTCGCCACGGTGCCTTCAGCCTAGCGCAGGAGCGGCAAATCACGCAGGGCTCACGCGCCCTGGCCGAGGGAAAAGGACACCGCACAGGTCCTGCCCATGCCCCCTGATGGCTTCGTCGTCGCCATGCGCGGCCGTCTCGTCGTCGCACCCGGCTCGAAGCGCCACCGCCGCGCGGTGGATGCCTGGCTCATCGTCTCCCGCTTCGGTCCCGGGGGCCTCACCCTGGCGATCGCCCTGGCCGGGGCGGCCGGCGCCGACGCGGCGCCGCCGCGCCTGGCGCCGCGCCAGACCCTGCTGGGGCAGCGCGTCGCTGCGCCCCCGCAGCGCCCGGGGATCCTCTTCCAGCTGCTGGGCCACTGGTCGCCCGGCCTGCGGATCGCCGGGCGGTGGCGCGCGGCGGGCGGCTTCGCCAGGCTGATCGGCAGCCCGCCGGCCCTGCGGCTGATCGCGGCGGGGCGGCTCGCGGCCGGCCTGCGCTGGCGCATCCGCGCGGCGCAGCAACCCTGGATCGGGGAATGGCACATGCCCGGTCACGCGCGCCTCACGCTGCCTTGACGGGATGGCAGGCAGCCTGGGCAGGCCCCGATGCGGGCCGAGGAGAGAATCCATCATGCGCAACGCCATCGCCGGCAGCCCGGGGCTTCGGGCCGGCCTGCTTCCCCTTCTGGCCCTGGCCGGCTGCGGCCAATCCGCCGTGGTGCTGGAGCCGCAGGGCCCCGTCACCGCCCCCGCCGACGCCGTGGCCGCTGCCGAGCAGGGCAGCCTGCCCATCGCCCTGCCGATCACCCGTCTGGCGGTGAGCCGCGACCGGGCCCCGGGTGCGGCCGCGGGCAGCTACCGCATCGCCGCGCTGCCCACGCCCGGCAGCCTGCGCTTCCGCGCCCGGCCGTATCAGGATCTCGCCTCGCGCAACGTCCTGGCGATCAGCACGCTCGAGAACACGGCCATTCCGCTCACGGTCGGGAACACCTTCACAGACCAGACCGTGACGCGGATCAACCAGATCGGCAGCGTGGTGGCGACGGGCCTGCGCCTCGGCGGCGGGCTGCTCAGCGCCGACCGCGTCACGCCGCCGGCGCGGCAGCAGGGGCCCTGCGCCGCGGTGGCGCTGCCGGATTTCTACATCGACCTCGCCGGCCCTGCGATGATCGGCGCCGAGCCGCGCAGCGTGCCCGATTCGGGCGATTGCTACCGCTGGAGCGTGACCCGGGCCGGGCCGCCGGTCACCGCGGATGGCAGCATCACACGCGTCGAGTTCGCGGCGCTGCTGCAGCAGCCGCAGGCCCGGAAGGCGGCCTACTGGCCGGTGCCGACCTGCATGTCGGTGCGACTCGAGATCCGCGGCTCGCGGGCGGCAACGCCGGACGTCCTCGCCACCTTGACCGTCATCGACCCCGACCGGGTGCAGCTCTTTCCCTTGCCGGAGGAGGGCACGCTGGCCCTGCATCCGGTCTGCGGCGCGGACGTGACCAACAAGCCGGTGGATCGCTGGTCGAGCGCCTTCGGCGCGCTCTCGGCGCTCGATGCCCAGATCCAGGCCATCGGCAAGGCCGCGCAATAGCAGCAGACGGTGCGGGGGATCGACGCCATGTCCTACCAGTACACGGCGCTCGGCCGCCGCGTGCGCCTGCCGCTCGACCCCACGGCCATTGCCCTGCGCTTCCACGATGCGCCGCCGAAAAGCGGGCGGGCGCGCGCCGTTGCGTCGGTGCCCGGCCTGCAGCCCTTCGCGGCGCGGCGGGAGGTGCCGAAGCAGCGGCTGACGCTGCTGCCGCTGCTGCCGCAGGCCGTCGGCGCGCCGGCGCCCGCCGCGGCGATCGCTGCGCTGGACCGCCAGCCGGAGGTCGCGCGCGCGCTGCCGGTGTTCCGCCTCGGCACGGCGCAGGTGGTGCCGACGGAGCGCGTGATCTTCGCCATGCGGGGGGACGCGGATCCGGCGCCGCTGTTGCAGCGCCACCGCCTGGTGCCGCTGCGCCAGGACACGGCCCGCATCCTGGCCCGGGCCCCTGATGCGGCGGATGTCTTCGCCATCTGCCGGCGCCTCTCGGCCGATCCCGCCGTGGCCTATGCGGAGCCGAACTTCGTGCTGCTCGGCGGCGGCGCCGGCCCGCGGCTTCCGGGCGGCGGGCCGGACCCGATGCTGAGGGACCAATACGCGCTGAGCCAGATCAAGGCGCTGGAGGCACAGGCGCTGGTCGGCGGCGATCCGGCGATCCGAATCGCCGTGCTCGATGTCGGCGTCGATACCGGACACCCGGACCTGGCCGCCGCCGTGGCGGCGACCTTCGATGCAATCGACGGCGACGGCTACCAGGAACCCTATGGCTGGGACACGCATGGCACGGCCTGTGCCGGGCTTGCGGCGGCGGTGGGCGGCAACGGCATCGGTATCCGCGGCGTGGCGGCCGGCTGTGCGCTGGTGGCGGTGCGCATCGGCCGCAGCTTTGCCAGCGACCAGGATGCGCTGATCGATACCAACGACCTGTGGCGCGGCCTGCGCTGGGCCTGGCAGACCGGCCGGGCCGATGTGCTGAGCAACAGCTGGTTCTGCATGCCCTCCTCCGACATTGCGGCCGAGATCGAGCAGGCGCGGACCCGGGGGCGTGGCGGCCGCGGCTGCGTCGTGGTGGTCGCGGCCGGCAATGATGGCGGGCCGGTCGGCTTCCCCGCCTCGCTGCCGCAGGTCCTGACCGTGGGGGCCAGCACGCCGGAGGATCGGGTGAAGACCTTCAACGATCCGGATGTCACCCGCTGGGCGACGAGCCATGGCCCGACCGTCGGCCTGGCCGCGCCCGGCATGCGCAACCTGACCACCTCCGTCCGCCCGGGCGGTACGGGCCCCGGGGTCTACCGGGCGGATTTCCATGGCACCTCGGCCGCCACGCCGCTGGTGGCCGGGGCCTGCGCGCTGGTGCTCTCCGCCCGTCCCGAACTGCGGGAGGACCAGGTGCGGGACCTGCTGTGCCGCACCGCCGACCGCATCGGGCCGTACCCCTACCGGAACGGCCGCAACAACCATGCCGGATTCGGCCGGCTGAACCTGCTCCGCGCCATCCAGGAGGCCCAGGGGCTGACGTGACGCCCGCACTGGCCTGACCGGCTGCCGGGCCAGGACACCGCCATGTCGAAGGGAGAGAACAATGCACCGCCAACCGCTTGTCGCCGCCTGCCTTCTCGGCCTGTCCGCCCCCGTCGCCGCACAGCCGGGCCCCGGGGCGCCTGGCAGCTTCAGCGCGCCGGCGCCCTCCTCGGGCGCGCCACCTGGGATATCGACGCCGGGGATATCGACGCCCGGCCCGTTCATTCCGCGCCCGCCCGTCGTGATTGAGACGCCACGCGCCGTGCTCGATCCTCCCACGCTCGGCGGACCAGGGCGCCTGCCGGCCTTCGCCCTCGGGACCCAGTTTCAGATCCCACCCGATCGCGGCCCCCACCAGATGGAGAACACCCGCGCGCCGCTGCCGGCCACGGACCCGGCGCCGCGCGCGCCGCTTCTGCCGAATGGACCGGCGTTGCCGACCACCCCGCTCGACCCGCCATCCCGCGACCTGCCGGCCACGGCACGCGACGCCCATCTGCGGGACAGGGACGGCATCGCGGCGTGCGACAAGGCGAAGGTGGCCCTGGCCGACGCGATCTACCGCGCCGTGTTCGGCCGGCGGCCCAGCTACGGCGAGGTGCTGCGCCGCGCCCGCACGCCGGACATCCGCCTGCTGCTGGAAGCGCACGACCAGGCCTGCCTGCAACCGCTGGATCGCGCGCCGCCAGCCGGCGGCGAGGCAGCGCGCATCGCCGCCGCGCTGGCCGCCATCCATCCCCGCATGGGCGCGGTCTTCGCCAGCACCGGTCCGACTGCGGGGCGGGTGCATTGCACGGGCCTGCTGCTGGATGCGCAGCATGTCGCAACCGCGCGGCACTGCCTCTACGACCCGGACTTCGACAGCAGCCGAGGCGGCACGCCACCACGGATCGCCGTGGGTTTCGCGCGCTGGACGGAGCCGGACCGGCCCCTGCAGGTCGCCGAGCCGGTGGTCGATCCGGATCATGCCACGGGAAGCTTCCACAGGCGGCAGCGGGTCGGCGACTTCGCCATCCTGCGGCTGGCCGCGCCGGTGGCGGATGCGCGGGTGGCGGCGCCGATGCCCATGGCGCGGCCGCAGGCCTTCCAGCGCATCACCCTGGTCGGCCTGCAGGTGGTGCTCGGCTACGCGCGCAGCGGGGAGGCGCCGCGCGTGACGCCTGCACAGAACTGGTCGCCCCTGCTGCGGCACGAGGTGCGGGCCGATTGCCGCATTGCCTGGACCACGGCGCGCGGCTGCTTCCTCTATGGCTGCAACGTCGAAGCCGGCTGGAGCGGCGGGCCGGTGCTGGCGATTTCGGATGCCGAAGGCGGCCGGCCGGCGCAGGCGGCGCTGCTCGGCATCCATACCGGCGGCATTGGCCAGGCCAGCCGGGCGGAGGCTGAAAGCGATTGCGGTGCCCGTGGCGATTTCGACGGGATGCCTTCGATCGCCGTGAACCTTGGCACCGCCGTGCCCGGCTGGGTGCAGCGCCGGGCCGGGCCGTGAATCTCCGACCGGCCGCTGCCGTGCCGGCAACCCTCTCGAGAAGGACCAGGATCATGCTTCGGATGGATTGGATCAGATCGGCCTGCCTTGGCCTGGCCCTTGCCGCGCCGCCCGCCGGCGCCATGGCGCAGGAGGCAGCGCCGGCACGGACCTGGCCGGCCGCGGCCTCGCCCGCCGTCGCGCTGCTGTTCGATTCCTGCCCGATGAGCACCGCCGGGGCGCGCATGGAATCGGCCGGCGCGGCGGTGGCGGCCGAGGCCGCCGCCTCGGTGCTCGCCACTGTCGCCGGCGTGGCGGTGGAGCGTGCCTTCGAGATCGCCGGCCGCTACCTGGAGCAGTTCGCCGATTCCTATGGGGCGTCCAGCACCGCGAGCGGTCGGGGCCCTCTGCTGCGCTTCGCGGGCGAAAGGGTGGAGCCGGATGCGGGATGCCTGGTCTTCCTGCGCGGGCGCCTGACCAGCATGGATCTGGACGCGGACGCGCCGGTGCTGGGGCTCGCGCCGTCGCAGAGCGCGTGGAAGACCCCGCTTGACGATCTCAACACCAGGCTGCGGCAGGCAGCCCGGGCCGCCCGGCGCGACACGGCGCTGCAGGTGCTGGGGGTGCCGGAGGTCTATGCCGAATTCAGCCTGTACTACCGGCAGTTCACGCTGGCCGGCCCGGCGGGGGAGGCAGCGCAGCCGCTGCTCGGCCATGTCGGGCTCAGCCCCGTGGTCGTGTTCTTCGGCCAGAGCGGCGCGCAGCGCGGCCGCAATGATGCGAAGAGCCTGGTGTTCCAGGTTGCGATGAGCAGCCTGGCCCCCGGCGCGGCCAGGCCGGTCACGCTGCTGGCCGAGGTCTTCGACCTGGGCCGGCTGGCGGCCCCGGCCGCCGCCTGCCGGGCCGGCGCGCTGGCCACGAACATCCGGGAGATAATGAACTGCCGGCGCGAGATCCTGCACGAGCCGGAATTCCATCCGCTGCTGGCCGGCGGCCATGTGGCGGTGCCGCGGATCGATGCGGCGGGCGCGACGACGCGGCTGGTGGTGCAGGACCCGGTCAATCTCCGGGTCGAGGTGACGCTGACCGAAGCGCAGCAATCCGGCGACTTCATCCGTGCGATCGGTGAAGCGCTGCGCCGCGACCAGCTCTCCAACGACGTCTCGGCCCGGTTGGGCGAAGCGTTGCGCGGGATGCTGACCGGCCCGCGCTGACGCCGCGCGCAATCCGCCGCTTGCAAGCGGACCGTTGCGGCGACTAGGCTTGCTGCGATGGTCCGTTTCCTGCTGCGCCGGCTCACCGTCGCCATCCTTGTCGCGTTGACGGTGCTGACGCTGAGCTTCCTGCTCACGCGCCTGTCGGGTGACCTTGCGATTTCCATCGCCGGCCCGAACGCGACGCAGGAGGATGTGGACCTGATCCGCCAGGCCTATGGGCTGAACCGCCCCCTGGCCCAGCAATATCTGGACTGGCTGCTGCGCGCCGTGCAGGGCGATTTCGGCGAGAGCTATTTCTTCAAGGACCGCGTCGCCAACCTCATCGCGCATCGCCTGCCCATCACCATGACGCTCGGGCTGGTGGGGCTGCTGATGGCGCTGGTGGTGGCGCTGCCGCTCGGCATCATCGCCGCGGTACGGGAAGGCAGCTGGGTGGATCGCGGCGTGATGCTGGTGGCGCTCATCGGCCAGGCCATGCCCTCCTTCTGGCTCGGCCTGATCCTGATGGTCGTGCTCGGGCTGAACCTGGGCTGGCTGCCGATCTCCGGCACCGGGGGCTGGGAGTACTACGTCATGCCCGGCATCGTGCTGGCCTTCTCCGCCATCCCGTCGCTGATGCGCCTGACGCGCAGCGGCATGGTGGAGGCGTTGGCCTCCGACTACATCCGCACCGCGCGCGCCAAGGGGCTCTCGCGCCTGTCCATCCTTGTGAAGCACGGCTTCCGCAACGCGGCGATCCCGGTCGTGTCCATCGCGGCGGTGCAGCTGGGCTTCATGCTGGGCGGGTCCATCGTCATCGAGACGGTCTTCGCCATGCACGGCGTCGGCTACCTGGCGTGGGAGAGCATCAGCAAGAACGATTTCCCCGTCGTTCAGGCGGTGATCCTGGTGCTGGCGCTGATCTACATCGCGCTGACCCTGCTGGCGGACCTGCTGAACGCCGTGCTCGACCCCAGGCTGCGCACGGCGTGAGCGGCGCCATCCTTCCGGGCGTCGGCGCCACGCGCCGGCTGCTGCGCAACGCGAGCTTCCTGCTCGGCGCGCTGGTGGTGGGGCTGGTGGTGGTGGTGGCGATCCTCGCCCCCTGGATCGCGCCGCACGACCCCTACGCCATCGACCTCTCCCGCCGCCTGGTGCCGCCGAGCTGGATGGAAGGCGGCACGCCGCTGAACCTGCTCGGCACCGACCAGCTTGGCCGCGACTACCTCTCCCGCCTCATCCATGGCGCGCGCATCTCGCTGGTGATCGGCGTGGCCACCGTCATCACCTCCGGCCTCATCGGCACCACCATCGGGGTGCTGGGCGGCTTCTATGGCGGGCGGGTGGACGATGTCGTGATGTTCGCCATCACCGCGCGGCTGTCGATCCCCGTGGTGCTGGTGGCGCTGGCCGTGGCCGGGCTGCTCGGCACCAGCTTCCTGCTGGTGATCCTGGTGCTGGGCCTGCTGCTGTGGGACCGCTTCGCCGTCGTCGCGCGCGCCACCACCATGCAGCTGCGCACGCTGGACTATGTCAGCGCCGCCTGGTGCGCCGGCGCCTCCCACGCCAGCGTGCTGCTGCGCGAGATCCTGCCCAACATCGCCACGCACCTGGCCGTGGTGGCGACGCTGGAGATGGCGCTGGCCATCCTGCTGGAAGCCGCGCTGTCCTTCCTCGGCCTCGGCGTGCCGGCGCCGCTGCCCTCCTGGGGCCTGATGATCGCGGAGGCGAAGGAGTACATGTTCTTCACCCCCTGGGTCATCCTGGTGCCCGGCATCGCGCTGTTCGTGCTGGTCTTCGGCGTGAATTTGCTGGGCGACGCGCTGCGCGACATGCTCGGCACGGACCTGTCCCGATGACCCCGCTGCTGGAGGTGCAGGGGCTGCGCGTTACCTTCGGCACCACCGAGGCGGTGCGCGGCGCCTCGCTCAGCGTGCTGAAGGGGGAGACGCATTGCCTCGTGGGCGAAAGCGGCTGCGGCAAGTCCGTCACCTCGCTCGCCATCATGGGGCTGCTGGCACGCGGCGGCCGGCGGCAGGCGGAGGTGCTGCGCTTCGCGGGGCAGGAAATCGGCGGGCTGGGGGAGCGGGCGATGTCGCGGCTGCGCGGCGATCGCATGGCAATGATCTTTCAGGAGCCGATGACCAGCCTGAACCCGGCCTACACCGTCGGCAGCCAGATGACGGAGGTGCTGCGCCGGCATCGCGGCACGCCGCGCGCCCAGGCGGTGGACCGCGCGGCGGAGCTGCTGGGCCGCGTCGGCATCACCGCGCCGGGCCTGCGCCTCGGGCAGTTCCCGCACCAGCTCTCGGGCGGGTTGCGGCAGCGCGTGATGATCGCCATGGCGCTGATGTGCGACCCCGAACTGCTGATCGCCGACGAACCCACCACGGCGCTGGACGTCACCGTGCAGGCGCAGATCCTGCGGCTGCTGGAAGGGCTGCGGCGGGACCTCGGCCTTGGCGTGCTGCTGATCACGCATGACCTCGGCGTGGTGGCCCGCATCGCCGACCGCGTCTCCGTCATGTATGCGGGGGAGGTGGTGGAAAGCGCGCCGACCGCGCAGCTTTTCGGCGACCCGCAGCACCCCTACACGCGCGGGCTGCTGGCCTGCGTGCCGGTGCCGGGCAAGGTGAAGCGCGGCGATCCGCTGGGCAGCATTCCCGGCGTGGTGCCGCGCATCCCGCCCGGCTTCGCCGGCTGCGCCTTCCGCGACCGCTGCGACCACGCCCAGCCCGCCTGCGCCGGCGCCATTCCGCGCCGTGCCGCCGCGCCGGGGCATGAGGTGCTGTGCACGCTGCAGCCGGGCTGGGCGGGGCGGCAGGCCGCATGAATCCGGCCATCGAGGTGCGCGGCCTTCGCCGCGTCTTCCGCGTCCGCCAGGGGCTTTTCGCCAGGCCGCGGGAGGTGGTGGCGGTGGATGGCGTGTCCTTCGCCGTGCCGGCGGGCAGCGTGCTCGGCGTGGTCGGCGAAAGCGGCTGCGGCAAATCCACGCTCGCGCGCATGATCCTCGGCCTGATGCCGCCCAGCGAGGGGGAGGTGCTGGTCGATGGCCAGCGCCTGGACACGATGGACCGCCGCGCGCGGGCACGGCTGATCCAGCCGGTGTTCCAGGACCCCTTCTCCTCGCTCAATCCGCGCCGCCGCGTGCGCGACATCGTGGCGCAGCCGCTGGCCGCGCAGGGCGACATTCCGCGCGCGGCGATGCAGCGCCGGGTGGCGGAGGCGCTGGAGCGCGTCGGGCTTTCGGCGGAACAGGGCGGCCGCTTCCCCTCCCAGCTTTCGGGCGGCCAGCGGCAGCGGGTGGCGATCGCGCGCGCCCTGGTGCTGCGGCCGCGCATCGTCATCTGCGACGAGCCGACCAGCGCGCTGGATGTCTCGGTGCAGGCGCAGATCCTGAACCTGCTGGCGGAGCTGCGCCGCGACCTCGGCCTGACCTACCTGTTCATCAGCCACAACCTGGCGGTGGTGGAGCATGTGGCGAGCGAGGTGGCGGTGATGTATCTCGGCCGCATCGTGGAACGCCAGGAGTCGGAGGCGCTGTTCCGCGATCCGCAGCACCCCTATACGCGGGCGCTGCTGGACAGCGTGCTGACGCCGGAGCCGGGGCTGGGCGTGCCGGATGTGGGGCTGGGCGACATCATGCCGGATCCGGCCAATGTGCCGCCGGGCTGCCGCTTCCACCCGCGCTGCCCGAAGGCCTTCGCGCCCTGTGCGACGCAGGCGCCGCGCCTTACGGCGCTGCCGACCGGCCAGGTGGAGTGCCACCTGGCCGGATAGCGCACCCGGCTATTTCCACTTCGCCAGGTAGAAGCGCGGCAGTTCGTCTGGGAAGGCCTTGAAGTCGAGCTGCCGGTTGAAGGCGTAGGTGTTGACATAGGTGTGCAGCGGCACCCAATAGGCCTGTTCCGTGATGCGCTTGATGGCGGCGGAATAGGCCGCGTTGCGCACCGCCTCGTCGGCGGAGGAGCCGCCTTCCACCAGCAGCCGTTGCAACGTCTCGTCGCGGGCGTAATCGTCATTCGTGTTGCCGAAGAAGTTCGGCAGGATGGCGGAGACGTCGTTGATCGAGTAGCTGCCCCAGCTGCCCATGGACATCGCCAGCTCGCCACGCCAGGCGCGTTGGATCTGGGCGGCCACCTGCAGCAGGTTCAGCCGGGCGCGGATGCCCACCGCCTGCAGGTAGCTCTGCACCGCTTCCGACCATTGCCGCGGCTGCACATAGCTGGTCAGCTCGATGTCGAAGCCGTTCGGGTAGCCGGCCTCGGCCAGGAGCTGCTTCGCCTTCTCCGGATTGTAGTCGTACTGGATGGCGGCATCGGCGTTGCAGCCGAACTGCGAGGGGTAGCAGGGCGCGACCGGCACCCGGGACCCGCCGCTGACCAGCTTCTCCGCGATGGTCTTCCGGTCCAGCGCATGCCACACCGCCTGGCGGACCTTCAGATTCTTCATCGGTGTGTCGCCACTGCGGCCGGCCGCATCCAGGCTGAGATAGCCGATGCGCATGGATTCCTGGCGCAGCGTGGTCAGGAAGGGAATGCGGTTGACGTTCGCCACCTGGTCCGGGTTCATGTTCCAGATCCAGTCGACCCGCTGCGCCAGAAGCTCCGTGAGTTCGGTCGCCGCATCGGTCACGAAGCGGACGGTGATGCGGCGGATCGCCGGCCTGCCCTTCGGCCCACCCGCATAGTAGCCATCGAAGCGCTCGTATTCCACGCCGCTGGCGACATCGAACTTGGTGATGCGGTAGGGCCCCGTGCCGATCGGCGCGCGGCTGTAGCCCTCGGCGCCGACACGCTCCCGGTACGCCTGCGGCCAGATCGGCGTCACCAGCGCCAGGTAGTCCAGCGCCGCCGGCGTCGGCCGCTTCAGGTGCAGGCGCAGCTTGAAGTCGCCATCGGCTTCCGCGCGGTCGATCCAGGCGTAGTTGCTGGGCGTGGCGACCCGGGTTTCCGGCTTGGAGACGGTGTTGATGGTGTAGGCCGCGTCCTTCGCCGTGAAGTCGCTGCCGTCATGGAACTTCACGCCCTGGCGCAGGGTGAATTCCAGCAGCAGCGGATTCACCCAGCGCCATTCCGTGGCCAGCGCCGGCACCACGCGGAAGCTCTCCGGGTCGCGATGCACCAGCCCGTCCCACGCCTGGTGCCCGAGGATCAGCCCGGTGCGCTGGCTGTTGAAATAGGGATCGATGTTCGGCACCGCGTCGCGGAACACCAGCCGCAGCGTGTCCTGCCCGCGCTGCGCCTGTGCTTCCCCCGCCAGCAGGCCGGGGATCGCGAGACCCCCCGCGGCGGCGATGCCCTTGCCCAGCAGCCTGCGTCCGATGCTCATCTTCCAGCTCTCCCGTTCTTGTCCGGGCAGCCTAGGAACGGCGCCGCCCGCCCGCAAGCAGAGTTCACGGCGCGCCGAGTGTCTGCGTCCAGCGCGCCGCCCGCGCGATGCGCGCCCAGTCGTGCAGCATCGGCACCATCGCCGTGCCGGCCCAGACCGCATGCTGGTCGGCATAGTGCGGGCTGCCGGGATGGCCGGAGGCGCCGTGGAAAACCGACCAGCGGCTGTTCTCCCAGGCGCCGACGTCGAAGGCGTAGCGCGACAGCGCGCCATAGGCCGCGGCATCGCCCGCGGCGGCGAAGAAGCCGGTGGCCAGCACCGTGTCCGTGTCGCCGCCGACCGGCAGCGCCGGCGGGTCCAGCAGCGGCGCCCAGTCCGGGAACAGGGCCGAGAGCGGGTGCGCCAGCGCCGGCCGGTGCGCCTCGCCCCAGGGCCGCGACGCGCTGGCCGCCTCCTCCAGCGCCTGGCGCAGCGCCGCATCCCAGTCCAGCCCGCCGAGCAGGCCGCAATCCTCGTTCCGCAAAAGGGTCGGCAGCATCCACCAGAGCTGGTTCGCCGGCGCCACGCCGGGCGGCACCGCCAGCAGCGCATCGCCCGCCAGCGCGGCCAGCCCGCTGCGCGCCAGCAGGATGCCGGTCAGGGCGCGGCGGAAGCCGACATAGGCGGTGGCGGCGGCCGATCCGGCCTCCATCCGGCCATTCCATTGCAACAGCTGTTGACGCAGCGCGGCGGCGCCGGGCGCGGCGGGCGCCGCCATCCGGGCCAGCCGGTCGCGGATCAGCAGCGCGTTGGCGGACAGCGTGTCGCCATGCAGGGCGGCCGCACCCTCCACGCTGCGCGCCTCCGGCTCCGCCCGCAGACGCTCCAGGATGCGCTGCGCGCGATAGGGCGGGTGGCAATCGGTGCAGAGGTAGTCAGGCCCTTCCTCCGCCGCGATGCGGTTGTTGGCGGTGACGATCAGCCCCTCCGGCGGGTCCATCACGCGCGGCATCGCCGCATGCGGGATCATGCCGGCCCAGTCATGCGCGGCGATCCAGCCCGGCACCGGCAGCCAGCCATTGGCGCGCGGCCGCACCGGCACCAGGGCGCGGACCTGATGGCCGATCTGCCCTGCCACGTCGCCGGCCACCAGGTTGTGGTCGATCAGCCCCCAGCCGCGCGTCGCCTCGAACAGCGCCGCCACGCTGCCGGCGCGCAGCATGCGCGGCAGGCAGTCGAAGGACAGGTCGGTCACCACGAATTGCACGGAGCGCAGCGCCAGCGCCTGGCCGTGCACCGGATCGCCCGCGATCACCGGGCCGTGCCGCGTCTCCAGCACCTCGAACGTCCGCGGTGCGCCGCCGCGCACGGCGATGCTCTCCTGCCGCCGGGTCACCGGCACCCAGCCATCCGGCCCGCGGCTGTGGCTGGCGTCGGCGTCGAAGCGTTCCAGGTACAGGTCGTGGATGTCCACGAAGGCATGGGTGACGCACCAGGCGACCTGGCCGTTATGCGCGAAATGCGGGAAGCCCGGCACGCCCGGCACGGTCAGCCCCACCACGTCGAAGTCGCGGCAGGCCAGGTGCCCTTGGGCGTACATGTTCGGGATCTCGAACACCCGGTGTGGGTCGCCGGCGACCACCGGGCGGCCGGTGGCGGAACGTGCCGGCGCCACCGCCCAGTTGTTGCTGCCGCCGCCGGTCTGGTCCACCGTCCCGGCCTCCAGCAGCGCCAGGATGGCCGGGCGCAGCGCATCCAGGTCCGCGGCCAGGCGCGCCGCCTCCGCCCCCGGCGGCACCAGCAGCAGGTCGCGGCCGCCATCGTCGTAGCGCAGCTTCGCGATGCCGTCGGCCCCCAGCAGCGGCAGCGCCGCGGCGCGCCACAGCTTGAACCAGACCGAGCCCATCAGCAGGCCGAGCCGCCGCATCACCGCGATGGGGTGCCAGGGCTCCCACCGTTCCGGCACCGCCTGCAGCAGCGTGTATTCGATGGCCGGCGGCGCGCCGCTGTCGAGGAAGGCGTTGATGCCGGTGACATAGGCTTCCAGCATTGCCTGCGCCTCCGCCCCCAGCGCGGCGAAGTCGCGCCGGCTGGCGCTTTCCGTCCCCAGGCGGCGGGCCAGGATGTCGCCCGCGGCGGCGGCCGCGCCCAGCCACTCTGCCGCCCGGCCCAGGGCGCGGCGGCGGTTCAACTCCATCTGGAACAGCCGGTCCTGCGCATGCACGAAGCCCTGGGCGCGATAGGCGTCCGACGCGCCGCCCTCGGCACGGATGTGCGGGATGCCCCAGGCGTCGCGCTGCACCGTCACCGGCGCGGCCAGGCCCGGCAGGGGCAGGGCCCCATCCAGCGGTGGCAGGGCGGCGCGCAGCGCCTCGGGACTGGGGTTCATGCGGGGCCTTCCGACGTTTCCAGTCACGCATCTGGCCATGGGATTGCCCTGGCGTCGATATATCAAATACGATGACGCCATGAGCGCCAGCCTCCTCCGCCCCGAACCGGGCGACATCGCCTTCCTCGCCCCTGTCGGCCGGGACAACCTGACCGGCCGCGTCTATGGCGAGCTGCGCGCCGCGCTGATGGAGGGCCGCATGCGCCCCGGCCAGCGCCTGAAGATGCGGGAGCTGGCGCTGCAGCTCGGCGTTTCCGAAACCCCGGTGCGGGAGGCGGTGATGCAGCTGGTGCGCGAACGCGCGCTGCATATGGAACAGGCCAAGGCCATCACCGTCGCCGGCCTGACCCTGGCGCAGTACCGCGAACTGCGCCGGGTGCGCGCGGCGCTGGAAGGCCTGGCGGCGGAGGAGGCGGCGGTGCGGATCACCGCCGGGGAGATCCGCGCCCTGGAACGCGCCCATGCCGAGCTGGTGCGCGCCGAGGCGGCGGAGGAGGGGCCGGCGGCGGTGCGCGCCAATTGGCGCTTCCACCACGGCCTCTACCGTGCCGCCGCGATGCCGGAACTGCTGGCGGTGATCGAGGGCATCTGGCTGCGCAACGGCCCGATGCTGAACCACCTGTATCCGCATGCGCGCCCCACCTATCCCGGCCGCCACCGGCATCTCGACATCCTGGACGGGCTGCGCGCGCGCGATCCGGCGGCGACGCGCAGCGCCGTGCAGGCGGATATGGAGGAGGGCGGCGCCGGGCTGCTGCGCCACCTGACGGCGCTGGCGCAGGACGGCATGCCGTGAAGCAGCAGCCGATCGGCACGGAGACCCCCTGGTTCCGCCTGGAGGTGGAGGAGGCCGACTGGGCCGCGGAGGACCCCGCCGCGCTGCGCGCCTGGATGGAGCAGCTGCTGCTGATCCGCCGCTTCGAGGAGAAGATCCTGGAACTGCACGGCGCCGGGCTGATCCATGGCCCGGCCCATGCCTCGATCGGGCAGGAGGCGGGTGCCGTCGGCGCCATGTCCGTGCTCGGCACCGGGGACAAGATCAATGGCACCCACCGGGCGCACCATCAGATCCTGGCCAAGCTGCTGAACGCCACGCTGGCCCCCGGCTACGACCCGCTGCGCGATGCGCTGCCGGATGCCGCGGGCACCGCGCTGCGGCGCACCATGGCGGAGATCATGGGCCTGTCGCAGGGCTACAATGGCGGCCGCGGCGGATCGATGCACATGCGGATCGCGGCAGCCGGCATCGTCGGCTCCTCCGCCATCATCGGCGGCAATGTGCCGCATGCGGTGGGCTATGGCCTGGCCGACAAGGTGCTGGGGCGGGACAACGTCTCCGTCGCCTTCTTCGGCGACGGCACGCTGATGGCCGGCCAGACTCTGGAGGCGATCAACCTGGCGGCGCTCTACCGGCTGCCGGTGATCTTCTTCCTGGAGAACAATCTCTACGCCGTCTCCACCCATGTGGCGGAGCAGACGCGGGAAACCCGGCTGACCACGCGCGGCGCGATGTTCGGCGTGCCCGCCCTCGAATGCGACGGCATGGACGTGCTGGCGGTGCGCCGGGCCATGCAATGGGCGCGGGCGCGGATCGCGGCGCAGGGCGGGCCGGTCTTCGTGGAGGCGCTGTGCTACCGCTTCCTGCACCAGTCCGGCCCGTTGCTGGGCAGCCAGTTCGGCTATCGCGACCGGGCGGAGGAGGAGGCCTGGCGGGCGCGCGACCCGGTCGAGACCCTGCCGCCGCGCCTGGCGCGGATGGGCGTGCTGGACGCGGCCGGCCTGGCAGCGCTGCAGGCCCGTGCGCAGGCGGCGGTGGACGTCGCGGCCGCGGCGCTGACGGAGACGCCGCCCGGCGCCAATGCGCCGCGGCTGCGCGCCGGGCTGCTGCCGGCGGCGGCGAGCATCGACGAAGGCATCCGCGGCGACCTGGCCGAATTGCGCGGGCTGCGGGTGCAGGAAGCCGATGCGGTGCCCGCCGCGGCGCGGCAGACGGTGAAGTACATCGACGCCGTGGCCGCGGTGCTGCTGCACGCCATGGAGCGCGACCGGCGCATCGTGCTGATCGGCGAGGATGTGCACCGGCTGCGCGGCGGCGTCTCCGGCTCCTCGAAAGGGCTGATGGAGACATTCCCCGAACGCGTCTTCGCCACGCCGATCTGCGAGAACGGCTTCACGGGCATGGCGCTGGGCGCCGCGCTGTGCGGGCTGCGGCCGGTGGTGGACATCATGTTCGGCGACTTCACCATCGTCGCCGCCGACCAGATGTTCAACGGCATCGGCAAGTTCGCGCACATGTTCGGCGGCGGCTTCGGCATTCCGCTGGTGGTGCGCGCGCGGGTCTCGCCGGCGGCGGGCTATGGGTCGCAGCACTCCATGGACCCGTCCGGGCTGTTCGCGGCCTATCCCGGCTGGCGCATCCTGCACCCCTCGACGCCGCATGATTACGTCGGGCTGATGAACGCTGCCCTGGCCTGCGAGGATCCGGTGCTGATGATCGAGCATCAGGGCCTGTTCCAGACCAGCGGGCCGGTGCCGCGGGACCTCGACTATATCCTGCCCTTCGGCACGGCGCGGCGGGTCCGGCCGGGCGCGGCCTGCACGGTGCTGACCTATGGCGCCATGGTGGCGGAGACGGAGGCGGCGGTGGCGGAGACCGGCGTCGACGCGGAGATCCTCGACCTGCGCTGCCTGGATATCGAGGGCATGGACTGGCCCGGCATCGAGGCCAGCATCCGCCGCACCAACCGCGTGCTGATCGCCGAGCAGACCGCGCATGGCACGGCGCATGGCGCCCGCTGGGTGGACGAGATCCAGCGCCGCTGCTTCGACTGGCTGGATGCGGAGATCGGGCGCGTGCATGGCAGCCGCGCCGCGCCCGTCGTCTCCCGCCCGTTGAACGAGGCGGCGCTGGCGCAGGCCGCGACGGTGGCCGAGGGTCTGCGGCGGCTGATGCGGTAGCGGCGCCGGCCTGCCAAAGCCGGCGCTCCGGGAAGTTCGCCCGTTGCCCGACCCTGGACGGCACGCCCATCACGACCAGATCCCATGCCATGGAGCGCCGGATGCCCGAATCCCATTTCGCCAACACCAGCCGCGACGCGGCGCTGCGCGAGCGTGCCGGGCGGGTGATCCCGGGCGGGCTCTGGGGCCATCTCAACGCCGCGCGGCTGCCCGAGGGCTACCCGCAATACTACAGCCGCGCCGAGGGCTGCCGGCTGTGGGACGCCGATGGGCGGGAGGTGGTGGATTTCATGTCCTCGTGGGGCCCGATCGTGCTGGGCCACCACCATCCGGCGGTGGAGGAAGCGGCGCAGCGACAGGCGGCGCTGGGCGATTGCATGAACGGTCCGGCGCCGGTGCTGGTGGATCTGGCCGAGCGGCTGGTGGAGACCATCCCGCACGCCGCCTGGTGCCTGCTGTCGAAGAACGGCACGGATGCGACCACCGCCTGCGTCACCATCGCCCGCGCCGGCACCGGCCGGCGCAAGCTGCTGGTGGCCCGCGGTTCCTACCACGGCGCGGTGCCCTGGTGCTCGCCCTCCATGGCCGGCGTCACCGCGGAGGATCGCGCGCATCTGCTGTTCTACGACTACAACGACGCGGATTCGGTCCGTGCGGCGGCGGAGGCGGCGCGTGGCGACCTGGCCGGCATCCTGGTCACCGCCTTCCGCCACGACATGGCCCGCACCCTGGACCTGCCGGCGCCCGGCTTCGCCCAGGCGCTGCGGACGATCTGCGACGATCAGGGCGCGGCCCTGATCCTGGACGATGTGCGCGCCGGCTTCCGGCTGCATCTTGGCGGATCGTGGGAGACGCTGGGCGTGCGGCCGGACCTCGCTGCCTACAGCAAGGCGATCGCCAACGGCCACCCCCTCGCCGCCGTGACGGGCCGCGAGTGGCTGCGCCGTGCGGCCACCGAGGTGTTCACCACCGGCTCCTTCTGGTGCGGCGCCGTGCCGATGGCGGCCGCGCTGGCGACGATCGCGGAACTGCACCGCATCGACGGCCCGGCCCGGATGCGGGCCATGGGCCAGCGCCTGCGCGACGGGCTGGCGGCCGGCGCGGAACGCCACGGCCTTGCCATCCTTCAATCCGGCCCGCCGCAGATGCCGCTGCTGCAATTCGAGCGCGATGTCGATTTCCGCCTCGGCGAGGCCTTCTGCGCCGCAGCGCTGGCTGCCGGGGCCTATTTCCACCCGCGCCACAACATGTTTCTCAACTGCGCGCACGATGCCGCGGCGGTGGATCGCGGGCTGGCGGCGGCCGAGGAAGGCTTCGCCGCGGTGGCGCGCCTGTCACCCTGAAGGCGGCCGATGATGCGCCCAGGGCCGGTCCTCCTCCAGGATCGCGCCCAGGCGCAGCAGGCTCATCTCCGCGCCCCAGGGCCCGATGAACTGCACCGCCGTCGGCAGCCCGTCCCAGGCGAAGCCCGAGGGGATGGTCAGCGCCGGGTGGCCGGTGAGGTTGAACGGGTACATGTAGCTGCTCCAGCCCTGCCGGGTGATGCCGCAGAGCTCGCCCTCGATCTCGATCTGGCCATCGGCGGCGTCGAAATCCGCCGGCAGGGCGGTGCGAGTCAGCGTTGGCGTCACCAGGATGTCGTAGCGGTTGAACAGGCCCTGGATCGTGCGGAACAGCTGCGTGCGGGCGAATTGCGCCTCGCGGAACTGGGTCAGCGAAAAACCCGCGCCGCGTTCCATGAAGGCCAGCAGCACCGGGTCCATCCGGTTGTGCCACTGCGGCAGATGCGGCGTGCAGCTCACGAAGAAGCCCGCCTGGTACATGATGCGGCCCTGGAACTCCATCCAGTCGATGGCGTCCGTCACCTCCTCCACCAGGGCACCGCGCGCCTCCAGGACATCCAGGCTGGCCAGCGTGTTCGCCGCCATCTCCGTCTGCACCTTCGCGTTGCAGGCGCGCGCGATGTAGCCCACGCGCAGCCCGTGCAGGTCGCCGCCCACCAGCCCCGGCGGCAGCGGCGCCAGGCCCGGCCCGCGCAGGCTCTGCGCATCGCGCTCGGCCGGCCCGGCGATGACGGAAAGCATCACCGCCGCGTCGCTGACCGTGCGCGTCATCGGCCCGGCATAGACGTTGTTCGCGAAGGTGTCGGCGGAGGCCTCCCACGGCACGGTGCCGAGCGTCGCCTTCAGGCCGACGATGCCGCAGCAGGCCGCCGGGATGCGGACGGACCCGGCGCCATCCGTGCCCAGCCCGAGCGGCCCCAGCCCCGCCGCGACCGCCGCCGCGGCGCCGCCGGAAGACCCGCCGGTGGTGCGCGAGAGATCCCACGGGTTGCGCGTGGTGCCGAAGGCCGGCCCATCCGTCAGGCCCTTGTGCCCGAATTCCGGCATGGTGGTCTTGCCCAGCAGGATGCCGCCTGCCGCCTTCAGCCGCGCCGCGGTCGCGTCGTCCCGCACTGGCACGTTGCTGGCGAAGATGGCGGAGCCATGCGTGGTCAGGACATCCGCGGTATCCACCTGGTCCTTGATGTGCAGCGGCACGCCGTGCAGCGGGCCGAGCGCCGCGCCCGCCATCACCGCCTGCTCCGCCCGGCGCGCGCTGTCCATCGCCTGGTCATGCAGCACCGTCACGAAGCAGTTCAGCCTTGGCTGCGTGCGGTCGATCGCCGCCAGCACCGCCTGCGTCAACTCCACCGGCGACAGGCGGCGCCGGCGGATCAGCGCTGCGGCCTGGGTGGCCGGCATGAACAGCAGATCCGTATCGTCCATCGCCCGTTTCCTTCTTGCGCATCCCGCTTCCCGGGGATCATGCTGGCATAGGATATATCGAACGGCGAGGGGCCAACCCCGCCCAGGGAAGAGGAAATCGGAGCATGTCCCAAAGCCTGATCGGCCGCCGTGGCCTGATGGCAGGCGGTAGCGCCCTGGCCGCCGCCGGCCTCATCCGCCCGCCCGGGGCGCGCGCTGCCAGCCAGCTCAACCTGGTGCTGGAATCGGAGGTCGTGATCCTCGACCCCTACATGACCACGGCGGCGATCACCCGGACCTTCGGCTTCCATATCTTCGACACGCTCTACGCCATGGATGGCCAGGGCCGCATCCAGCCGCAGATGGTGGAAGGCCACACCACCTCCGCCGACCGTCTCACCTGGACCTTCACCCTGCGGCCGGGGATGAAGTTCCATGATGGCACGCCGGTCACCTCCACCGATGTGGTGCTGTCGCTGCAGCGATGGATGCCGAAGGATGCGCTGGGGCGGATGCTGCGGGATGCGCATGCCAGCCTGACCACGAAGGGCACGCTGGGCTTCGAACTGGTGCTGAAGCGGCCCTTCCCGCTGGTGCTGGACGTGCTCGGCAAGCCCAACGCGCCGGTGCCCTTCATCCTGCCGGAACGCCTGGCGCGGACGCCGGGCGATGCGCGCATCACGGAGATCATCGGCTCCGGCCCCTTCCGCTTCCGGCCGGACCAGTACCGACCCGGCAACTACATGGTGCTGGAGAAATTCCCCGACTACGTGCCGCGCCGGGAGGCGCCTGATTTCCTGGCCGGCGGCAAGGTGGTGAAGGTGGACAGCCTGTCGCTGCGCGTCATGCCGGACCAGGCGACGGGTGCCACGGCGCTGCTGGCGAACGAGATCGACTACCAGCAATATGTGCCGTTCGACTGGATCCAGCGCCTGGAACGCTCCCGCGACATCCGCCTGCTGTCGCTGGGTGGGCTGCACCAGTTCCAGGGCAATTTCCGCCTGAACCACGCGGCGCCGCCCTTCGACGACCCGGCCGTGCGCCGCGTGCTGTGGAAGCTGGTGGAACAGAACACGGTGCTGCAGGCGATCGGGATTCCGGAACGCTTCCGCGCCCCGCAATGCCCGAGCTTCTGGATGTGCGACGCGCCCTACAGCACCACCGCCGGTGCCGAGGGCGCCACCTTCTCCATCGCCGAGGCGCGGGCGGAACTGGCGAGGACTGCCTATCGTGGCCAGCCGGTGATCTTCCTGGAGGTGGCGGGCTCCATCTCGCAGACCGCGGCGCTGGTGCTGGTGGAGAACATGAAGGCGGCCGGCTTCACGGTGGAGGAGCAGCAGATGGATTGGGGCACGGTGCTCGCCCGCCGTGCGCGCCGCGACGGCTGGAGCATGTTCTCCGTCTACTCGAACGGCGTCGACATGCTGACGCCGCTGACGCATTTCTACGTCGCCAATACCTGCGCCGATTATCCCGGCTGGTCCTGCGACCCGCGCATCCCCGCCCTGACGCGGGACTTCGCCAATGCCGAGACGCCGGCCGAGCGCCAGCGCCTGACGGCGGAGATCCAGCGCCTGGCCTATGCGCTGACGCCTTCCGTCATGTGGGGCCAGTTCACCATCCCCGCCGCCTACCGCACCTCGCTCAGCGGCCTCATGCAATCCTCCTTCCCGATCTTCTGGAACGTCGAGAAGGCGTAGCAGTCCGCGACGCCTGCCCCGCCACGCCCCCAGGCTCTCCCGCGCCGGGGCGCGGGCCAGGCCCGCGCAGCGCCGGGCCCACCCTGCGCGGACAACCCCCGCGCAGGGTGCGCCGGCCGGGGGTCGCGGCGCCTTGCGCCCAGGTGCAGCCCATTTGCCTACCGAACCGACCGCCTGCGGTTGTTGCACCCCTGATCGGGTATTGTAGGCGAATGTAGGCAGTATGTCGGCTGGCATGGCCGGCCCCGGGCCTGCGCCGCGCGCTCAACTTCCCGCCCCGTGCGTGGAAATTGATCCACATCTGACCAGGGTCTTGCCAGGCGGTGGCAGGGCGCTGCCATCGCGCGCGCCGTTGCTCGGCGCTTCGCGTCCCTGTGATCCCAGTTGCGGCCGGCCCGCGCGCCGCCCGCCATCGCGCCGCGGCCTGGTCCGCCGGATGGCCGCGAGACGGCGTCGCACGCAGAGGTTGTGTCGTCGTGATCCTGTCGGACCGGCGGTCGTTGACGCCTTGCCCTACAATACTCGACAGAAACGGGGCTAAGCGCAGCCACCACTCTCGGTTACTTTCCCGTGAGCCAAGCTTATCCGGCCTAAAACAGGTGGAGGCGCATGTTCATGGACGACAGCCGAGAGGGACGGGCGCGTGGAGGCGCCGGTTCATTTCATATTCCGGCCCAGGAGTGTCGGAGCGTCGCCTCGGCTATTGGGGAAGAGAGCCGTCTTGACACAATGGCTGTGCCAGAATTCTTGCGCCCGTCGCCGCGTGCTGCACTGGCGGCGGCGACCCTCGTCCCGGCTTCGTCCTGGCCATCCCGCGGGCGCGGCCCGCACCGCCGCCCCTTGCCGGCCCAGGCGCCCCTGTCACGCCGGCCAGCGCCCCGCCCCGATGGCGGTCTGGCGCGTGTGAACGCCGCTGTGCGCGGACATGCGAGACGCCTAGGCGCAGCGCGGCCCTGACCGCCTGAGACGATCCCGCCACCCGCCTGGGGTGGCTGAAGCAATTCCATTCACGCCGCGGTGCGACGCGCCGGCATTCACGAATAAGACGGGACCTTGAGCATGAGCGCGATCAACGGCAACGAAACCAGCGAAGTGCTGCTGGGCGACGACACCGTCGCCGACACCATCAACGGCTTCGGGGGCAATGACACCCTGGACGGCCTCGGCCTCAACGACATCCTCGATGGCGGTGAAGGCAACGACAACCTGACTGGTGGCGATGGCCAGGACACGCTGGCCGGTGGCCTTGGCGACGACATACTCAACGGCGGCGATGGCAACGACGAACTCGGCGGCGGCAGCGGGAACGATATCCTCAACGGCGGCTTGGGCAACGACACCCTGGAAGGTGACAATGGCGACGATGTGCTTCAGGGCGGCGATGGCAACGATTCGCTCGAAGGTGGCAGCGGCGCCGACACGCTGATCGGCGGCCAGGGTGCCGACACGCTGAATGGTGGCGACGGCAACTACGACATCGTCGACTATTCCGGGGCGTCGGGCCCCATCGACCTCGCCCTCGGTTCTTTCACGGCCACACTCACCGGCGGCGACTCGGACGTGCTTTCGGGCTTCGAGTTCGCGATTGGAACCGACTTCGACGACACGATCTCGGGCAGCGCCGGACCGCATTGGTTCAGCGGTGGCGACGGCGACGATTCGCTCGCCGGCGGAAACAACAACGATTCGCTCGATGGCGGTAGCGGCAACGACACCATCGGGGGCGGCGGCGGCAACGACCTGCTCTCCGGTGGCGAAGGCAGCGACTTCGTGACTGGTGCTGACGGCGCCGACACGCTGACCGGCAACGACGGATTTGATACGCTCAGTGGCGGCGCCGGCAGCGACAGCCTCGACGGCGGCGACGGCGGCGATTCGCTGAACGGCGGCGCTGAAAACGATCGCCTGATCGGCGGCCTCGGCGACGACACCCTGCTGGGCGACCTCGGCAATGACACGCTGCGCGGCGGCGAGGGCAACGATCTGATCGACGGTGCCGACGGCATCGACACGGCGAGCTACGAGGGCTCGGGGACCGGTGTCGTCATCGACCTCGGCCTCGACACCGCGGACGGCGGCGATGCGACGGGTGACGAGCTGAACGGCATCGAGAACCTCATCGGCAGTTCCCATGCGGACACCCTCAACGGTGCCGCGGATGGCAACGAGCTCGACGGCGCTGGGGGCGACGACAGCCTGTCCGGCGGCGATGGCGCCGACACGCTGATCGGTGGCGCTGGGGCAGACACGCTGGTGGGCGGCGCGGGCTTCGATATCGCCGACTATTCCGACTCCTCGGGTGCCGTGGTGGTCAACCTCACCACCAATCTGGGCACCGGCAGCCATGCCGAGGGTGACACGCTCAGCGGCATTGAAGGCGTGATCGGCAGCGACGGGGACGACTATCTCGTTGGCAATGACCTTGGCAGCATGTTGTCTGGCGGTAGCGGCGATGACTCGCTGGTCGGCGGCAACGACATCGATACGCTCCAGGGTGGTTCAGGAAACGACACGCTGAGTGGGTTGGAGGGGCCCGACTCGCTGTCCGGCGGCAACGGCAACGACTCCCTGTTGGGCGGTTTGACCGCCGACACGCTGGATGGCGGCAGCGGCGACGACACGCTGATCGGCGGCGAGGGCAACGACACGCTGATCGGCGGCGACGGCAACGACACGGCGGACTACTCGACCTACACCGGTGCCGCACTCATCCTCGACCTGACCGCCGGCACCAGTTCTTTCGGCGATTCGCTGGTTGACGTCGAGCATGCGATCGGCACCACCTTAGCCGACACGCTGGACGGCTCCACGGCAGACAACTCGCTGAGCGGCGGACTGAATGGCGACATCCTCAACGGCCTCTCGGGCGCTGACACCCTGCTGGGTGGCAACGGCGGCGACACCCTGGATGGCGGCGACGACAACGACCTCCTGGTTGGCGGCAACCAGGAAGACGTGATCATCGGTGGGGCTGGCACCGATACGGCCAGCTATGTCGGCTCCTTGGCCGGCGTGACGGTGGATTTGAGCCTCGATGGGCTCCAATCCGGTGGCGCGGCCGAGGGTGACACGCTCAGCGGCATCGAGAACCTGATCGGTTCCGGCGAGGACGACGCGCTGACCGGCGATGCGGGCGGGAACGTGCTGTCCGGCGAAGCCGGCGCGGATACGCTCGCCGGCGGCGATGGCAACGACACGCTCATCGGCGGCGATGGCAACGACCTGGTTTCCTACGATGACTCCGGAACGGCCGTGCAGGTCACCCTTCTGGGGGGCGTCGGCTTCGGCCTCGGTGGCGACGCGCAGGGCGATACGCTGCTGGGGATCGAGGCGGTCGAAGGGTCGGACTATGCCGACACCCTGACCGGTGGCGCCGGCACCGACACGCTGATCGGCGGCGAAGGCAACGACACCTTCGTGGTCGCCTATGCCGGCATGACGCTGGTCGAGGATGCCAATGAAGGCATCGACACCGTCAGGACCGATCTCGCCAGCTTCACCCTGGCGACGAATCTCGAGAACCTGACCGGCACCTCCACATCGGCGGGCCAGGAGCTGCTCGGCAACAGCGACGACAACGTCATCACCGGTTCCGACCTTGCCGACACGCTGTCCGGCCTCCTGGGCAACGACACGCTGCAGGGTGGCCTGGAGAACGACGTGCTCATCGGTGGCGGGGGCAGCGACGTCATGGACGGCGGTGCGGGCCAGGATACGGCGAGCTATGCCGGGTCCACGGCGGCGGTCGAGGTCGATCTCACGGCCGGCACCGGCTCCGGCGCCGATGCCGAGGGTGACTCGCTGAACGGCATCGAATGGGTCATCGGGTCCGACCACAACGACACGATCACCGGCGACGATCTCTACAACATCCTCACCGGCGGCCTGGGCGACGACCTGCTGTACGGCGGCGGTAACAACGACCAGCTGCTGGGCGGAGAGGGCAACGACACGCTGCACGGCGGCACCGGCAACGACCAGCTCGACGGCGGCGACGGCATCGACACCGCGGATTACTCCTACTCCAACCTGGGTGTGACCGTCTCGCTGGACTCCAACATCGCCACCGGGACCGCCATCGGGACGGACTCGCTGACGTCCATCGAGATCGTGGTCGGGTCGAGCTATGACGACACGCTCACGGGTGGCAGCAGCGACGACTCGCTCTTCGGCGGTGCCGGCAACGACGAGTTGGTGTCCAGCGCGGGGAACGACACGCTGGCGGGTGGTTCAGGTAACGACGTCTATGTCATCAACGGTCCCGACATGACGCTGGTGGAGCTGTTCGGGGCAGGGACCGACCTGGTCCTGACCGACGGGCCCAGCTACACGCTGGGGGATAACATCGAGAACCTGACCGGCACGGGCGACAACCAGGAACTGATCGGCAACCTGCTGGCGAACGTCATCACCGGCACGGACGGAGAGGACACCCTTCGGGGCGGCGATGGCAACGACACGCTGATCGGCGGCGAGGACGACGACACGATCTCCGGCGGCGAAGGCTTCGACATCGTCGACTACAGCGCCGCGGAGGAAGCGTTCTATATCGACCTGGGCGAAGAGGATGCCGAAGGCGAATGGGAGGATGACGACCTCTATTCGATCGAGGGCGCCATCGGCACCGACTACGACGACACCATGCGTGGCAGTGACGAGGCCAACCTGCTGGATGGCGGCGAAGGCGACGACCGCTTCGATGCGACGCTCGGCGCCGACACGCTGATCGGCGGCGACGGCGTTGACCGTGTGAACTACAACACGTCCGCCTTCGTGGCCGGCGTCCTGGTCTCGTTGGACCCGACGCAGCAAAGCGGCCAGGCCACGACCGGCCAGGTGCTGGAGAGCATCGAGGATGTCATCGGCACGCTGGCGGATGACTGGATCATCGGCGACGTGAGCTATGCCGGTGGCTATGTCGACAACACCTTCACGGGCCTCGGCGGTGACGATATCCTTGATGGCGGCTACGGCGCGGATACGCTGATCGGCGGCGAGGGCAACGACCTTCTGCTGGGCGGCGAGGGCTTCGACACGGCCGTCTTCGACGACCTGGACCAGGCGATCGAGGTCAGGCTCGACCTCGGCTACGTCACCCATGGCGTGAACATCGACGAGGTCCTCGCGATCGAGGGCATCATCGGCACCAGCCTCGATGACCTGATGATCGGCGACGCCGAGGACAACGTCTTCGCGGGTGGCGACGGAAACGACACGCTGGAGGGTGGTGCCGGCGGCGACGAGCTGATCGGTGGCGAGGGCATCGACACCGCCAGCTACGCCCATGCCAGCTCCGGTGTGACCGCCTCGCTCGACGATGTACGGCCGGTCGGACTGGGTGTGCAGTCCGTTGACTCGCCGAACACCGGCGAGGCCCTTGGCGACCTCTACGACAGCATCGAGAACCTTGAAGGCTCGATCTATGCCGATGCGCTCTACGGCAATGCCGAGG
>NZ_JAAVNE010000139.1 GCF_012103215.1 Falsiroseomonas selenitidurans | reverse complement strand
CGGCCGGACTACGAGGCCAGGCGCGCCGCCTACGAGGCGAAGGCCGGCCGCCGGCGCGGCCGCCCACCCAAGCCACCCGAGGACGACCCGCCGCCGACCCGCCAGTCCAACCTCACCGATCCCGACAGCGCGCTGATGCGCCGCTCCGACGCGCACGAATACCGCCAGGCCTACAACGCCCAGGCCGTGGTCTGCGCCGAGGGCTCGCAACTGATCCTCGCCACCACCGTCGTCGCCACGCCCGCCGATGCGCCGAGCTTCGCCCGCACCATCCTCGGGATGGAGCGCGGCATCGGCCTGCCGAAGACCGTCCTCGCCGACACCGGCTTCGCCTCCGCCGAGGCCGTCGCCGCGCTCGAGGCCCAAGACATCGAGCCGCTGGTCGCCATCGGCCGCACCCAGCCGCACCGGCCCTACGACTTCCGCCCCCCGCCCCAGCCCAAGGCACCGCGCCGCATCACCGAGCCCTGGCGCCTCGACATGCAGGCCAAGCTGGACACCCCCGATGCCAAAGCCCGCTACGCCCGTCGCAAGCAGACCGTCGAACCCGTCTTCGGCATCATCAAGGCCGCCCTCGGCTTCACCCGCTTCCAACTCCGCGGTCTCGCCAACGTCACCGCCGAGTGGACCCTGACCGCTCTCGCCTACAACTGCCGCAGGCTTCACCGCCTGCGGCTCGCCTGACCTCAATCGCCGCCTCGCCTGCAAAACGCGTGTGACAAATCCGACAGGCTGCTA
>NZ_JAAVNE010000137.1 GCF_012103215.1 Falsiroseomonas selenitidurans | reverse complement strand
CGGCGACGCACTGGACGTTGCGCTCGATGGCCAAGGCGAGCGGCCTGGCGCCGTCCACCATCCATCGCATCTGGCGCGAGCACGGCCTGAAGCCGCACCGGATCGAGACCTTCAAGCTCTCGAACGATCCGAAGTTCGTCGAGAAGGTCCGCGACATCGTCGGCCTCTACGTCAATCCGCCTGAACACGCCCTGGTGCTGTCCGTGGACGAGAAGAGCCAGATCCAGGCGCTCGACCGCACCCAGCCGGGGCTGCCGATGAAGCGTGGCCGGGGTGCGACCATGACGCACGACTACAAGCGCCATGGCACGACGACGCTGTTCGCCGCGCTCGACGTGAAGGCAGGCACGGTCATCAGCCAGTGCATGCTCCGCCACCGCGCCGCCGAGTTCATCCGCTTCCTGCGCCTGATCGACAAGCAGACCCCGCCAGAACTCGACCTGCACCTGATCCTCGACAACTACGCCGCCCACAAGACCGAGGCCGTGAAGCGATGGCTCGCCCGCCATCCTCGCTTCCATGTCCACTTCACGCCGACCTCGGCCTCCTGGATCAACGCCGTCGAGGGCCTGTTCGCCACCCTGACCAAGCGGCGGCTGAAGCGCGGCGTCTTCCGCTCCGTCATCGAACTGAACCAGGCCATCCGCGCCTATCTCGACGCACACAACGCCGACCCGAAGCCCTTCCGCTGGACCGCACCTGCCGACACCATCATCAGCAAGCACCAGCGCGGGAAACGTCTGCTGGAATCACTCCACTAG
>NZ_JAAVNE010000136.1 GCF_012103215.1 Falsiroseomonas selenitidurans | reverse complement strand
ATGCCGCCGCCGTGGTGGCGCTGGCGCGCGGCGACCGTGCCGCGGCGCGCCGCTTCGCCCAGCAGGCGGTGGAGACGCCGCCCGATTCGGCGGAAGGCGCCCGCGGCGTCGCCGCCGTGCTGCGCGAACTCGGCCAGGACCAGGCCGCGCATGACCGGCTGCGCCGCCTGGCACAACACGAAGCGCCGGAATCCGCGGCACTGCGCCTGTTCGCGGAACTCGCCGCCCTGCCCGCCCGGCGCGCGCCGGCCCTGGCGCTGCTGGCACGCCATCGCCTGTCCGGCCCGGCCGCCGGCGAGGCCTGGCTGCGCCTGGCCCTGGCCGAGGGCCAGGCGCAGGCGGTGGCGGATTTCCTGCGCCAGGGCGGCACCGCTTCCGCCGCCGGGCTGGTGGAGGTGCTGGCGCTGGCCGCGCGGCAGCGCGCGCCGGCCTTGGCGGAGGCCGCTGCCACCCCGCTGCGCAGCCTGCGCGACCTGCCGGAAGGCTGGACCGAGGAGGAGGTGGCGGTGACCGCCGCGCTGTCCCGCCCGCTGACCCCGACCGGGCTGCTGGCGGCGCTGAACCTGCTGGCCTGGGCGGGGGAGGCCGCGGCGCGCGACCGTGTGGTGGGGCTGCTGGCCGTCGCGCCAGAACTCGCCGCGGCCGCCACCAGCCTGCCCGGCGCGGCGCAGCACCAGGCCCTTCCCCGGCTGCGCCGGGAAGCCGCCGGCGCCGGGGAAGCCGCGACGGCGCGGCTGGCACTGCTGGCGGTGCTGGCGCCGGCGCAGGCG
>NZ_JAAVNE010000135.1 GCF_012103215.1 Falsiroseomonas selenitidurans | reverse complement strand
CACCCAGGCGGCGCCGGCCTGCGCCGCCAGTTGCAGCAACGCCGCCAGCCGCCCCTGGCGGGCGCGCGCCTGGACCGCCGGGCCCGGCGGCAGGCCGAGGGGGAGGATGCGGGCCTCGATGCCCCGCCCCGCCATCCAGCCGGCGACGCGCGCCGCTTCCGCCGCGCTGTCCGGGCGCAGGCCGTGCTCCACGATGCCGGCCAGGATTCGGCCGCCCGCCCCGCGCGCCCAGCGCGCCAGCAGCAGCGCCAGCGCCAGGCTGTGCGGCCCGCCGGAGACGCCGACGACCAGATCGGGCGAAGGGCCGAAGGGCCCGAGCGGTGCCATCCAGGCGGCGAATTCCGCCGCCGGCACCGGGTCCGCGGTCAGCGGCGGCCCGGCCCGCGCCTCAGCGGCACTGGGCGCGGCGCCTGGCATCGGCGGCGCGGGTGGCGGAGGGGCCGCTGAGGTTGGGGAAGCGGCTGCGCAGGTCGTTGAGCTGGGCGCAGGCGTCGCGGTTGTTGTTCAGCCCGATCAGCGCATTGGCCACGCCCAGCATGGCTTCCGGCGCGCGGCTGCCGCGCGGGTTGCGGCGGAAGGCGTCGTCATAGGCGACGGCTGCGCCGGCGAAGTCGCGCTTCCCGGCCAGGGCACCGCCCAGCAGGATCTGCGCATCTGCGGCCCGCGCCGTGTCGCGCGAGGCCAGCACCTCCCGCGCCGCGGCTTCCGCCGCCGCCCAGTCGCGCCGGCCGAGCGCCGCCTGGCCATCCGCCAGGGCCCGCTGCGGCGGCCGCGGCGCGGCG
>NZ_JAAVNE010000134.1 GCF_012103215.1 Falsiroseomonas selenitidurans | reverse complement strand
CCGGCCGAGCGGGCGCAGCCCGGCCTGCGGGCAGGCCGCGGCGGTGGCCTGGTCCACCAGCAGATCCGTGCCGAACAGCTTGTTCGCCGCTTCCAGCCGCGCCGCCAGATTCACGGGATCGCCATGCGCCGTGTAGTCCAGCACACGCCCGCCGCCGACATCGCCCACCACCACGGCGCCGCCCGCCACGCCGACGCGGGTCAGGCCGAAGCCCGCCGCGCGCGGCCCCGGCTGCGCCGCAAAGGCGTGGCCGAAGGCGGCCAGCGCCGCGCCGCAGGCCAGCGCCCGCGCCGGGTGGTCCGGCTGCGCCAGCGGCGCGCCGAACATCACGTGCAGCGCATCGCCCACCACCTTGTCCAGCGTGCCGCCATGCCGGGCCACCACCTCCGCCGCGCCGGCGATGTAGGCGTCCAGCAGGCCGATCACGGCATCCGGCCCCTGGCGTTCCGCGAGCGTGGTGAATCCGGCGATGTCGGTGAAGACGAAGCTCATCTCCCGCCGTTCGGGGGCGATGCGCAGCAGGCCGGGCTCGGCGGCGATGCGCGCCACCACGGCGGGCGGCAGGGTCTGGGCGAAGCGCGCCACCAGCCGGGCGCGGCTGGCGCGGGTGGCGACGAAGGCGGCGAGCGCGGCGGCCAGGGTGGCGATCCCCAGCGCCAGCATCGGCAGCGTCGCATCCGCCAGCCACAGCGCTTGGTGCAGCAGCAGGGCCGCGGCGGCCGGCAGCAGCGCCAGGCCCAGCGCCGCCAGTCCCGCCGCGGCGAGTGGCGCCAGCGCCGCGCCG
>NZ_JAAVNE010000133.1 GCF_012103215.1 Falsiroseomonas selenitidurans | reverse complement strand
ATACGCCCGGCGTCCTGCAGTGACTCATGAGTGTTCCCACGGTCACGGCGAGTGTGATTCGCTGTCCTTCGTGCTTGGCGAGGGGGCGGCAATGGTGGCGGCGGTGACGATCACGCGGCTGGATCTGGATGCGTCGGGGCTTCGGCGCGCGGCGCGGCGGTGCCGGCAGCCGCACGCGGCGCGGCGCATGTTGGCGTTGGCGCTGGTGCTGGACGGAGCGTCGCGGACGGATGCGGCGCAGGCTGCGGGGATGGACCGGCAGACGCTGAGGGATTGGGTGCATCGCTACAACGCCGAGGGTTTGGCGGGACTGCGTGACCGCCATGGGGGCGGCACGCCGCGTCTGCTGTCGCCCGAGCAGGAGCGCGAGGTGGCGCGCTGGGTGAGCGAGGGACCGGACCTCGAGCAGGATGGCGTGACGCGGTGGCGCCGGTCGGACCTGGTGCGGGCGATCGCGCGGCGGTTCGGCGTGGCGATGGCCGAGCGCAGCGTCAGCGACCTGCTGCGCCGACAGGGCTTCCGCCGGCTGGTTCCGCGGCCGCGCCATCCCGGCCACGACGCCGGGCGCCAAGCGTCTTTCAGGCCGACTTCGCCGCCCTCGTAGACGCCGCCCTGCCGGCGCAGGCCCGCGGCAAGCCGCTGGAACTGTGGTGGCAGGACGAAGCCCGGATCGGCCAGCAGGGCACCATCACCCGGCTGTGGGCCAAGCGTGGCTCGCGCCCGCCTGCGCCGCGCGACCAGCGCTACACCTGGGCCTACCTGTTCGGCGCGGTCTGCCCCGGCCGCGGCGTGGCCGCGGGCCTCGTGCTGCCGGCCGCCAATACCAA
>NZ_JAAVNE010000132.1 GCF_012103215.1 Falsiroseomonas selenitidurans | reverse complement strand
GAGACCTCGAGCAGCGCCGGCGCCGCGCCGCGGTTGCGCACGGCGATCGCGAGGTGCAGCACGCCATCCAGCCCGGCGGGCAGCGGCAGGGCGATGCGCAGGCCGCCACCGCCATCCGCCACCCGCCAGCCGCTGTCGCGTGCCTGGGCCAGTTCAGGGTCGGGGCCCGCGCGCAGCGCCACCTGCAGCTTCGCCGCCTCCCCGCTGCGCACCGCGAATTCGCCGGGCGCCGCGCCGGCCGGCAGGTCGAGCATCGGCCGCGGCGGTTCCGCGCCGGCGGCCGCCAGCTGGAAACCCGCCCCCTCGATCCGCGCCGCCTCCCACGCCGCGCGGGGCAGGGGCAGGGCGGCACCGGCGGGTGGGGCCAGCGTATCGCGCGCCGCCCAGTCGAAATGCAGCGGATGGGCCAGCAGCCCGGGCTCCGCCACCTCGGCGCGCAGCGCCAGCGGGGCGCCGGCCTCGGGGCCGGTGGCGGACAGCAGCAGGGTCTCCCCCGGCGCGGCCTCCGCCGCCACTTCCAGCACTGCTTCCGCCGCGCCGGGCGGCGCGGGCTCCGGCAGGTCCAGCGCCAGCCAGCCGGGGGCGAGCGCATCGCCCGGCACCGTCCAGGCACCGAGCACCCGGCCACCGGCCAGCAGCCGGGCCCGCAGCAGGCTGGCCGGGCCGGCGCGCAGCGCGCCGAGATGCAGCGCCAGGGCGAAGATCCCCTCCGCCGGGCGGCCGAGCGCCTGGGTCACCCGGGCGGGGGCGGTGGCGCCGGGGGCGGGCGGCAGGTCGATGACGCGGCGGCGTTCCGGCGGCGGCAGATGCGCCAGGAGCCCGCGTCGCTTTTGCCGCGGCGAGGGCAGCTAATCGGACCGGACGCCGAG
>NZ_JAAVNE010000012.1 GCF_012103215.1 Falsiroseomonas selenitidurans | reverse complement strand
CGTGCAGCCCGAGGCGGCCAGCGCCGCCGCGCAGCCGAAACCCGCCGCTGCCGCGCAGCCCAGGCCGGCCGCTGCCGCCGCCCCGGCAAAGGCAGCCGCCGCCGCCGTCCAGCCCAGGACGACCGCGGCTGCCCAGGCCCAGGCGCCTGTCGCGGCCACGCCGCTGCCGGATGCGACGGAGCCCGCCGCCATGCCGGCCGAAGCCCCCGCCAAGCCCGCCAAGACCAGCCGCCAGGCCAGCGTGCCAGCCGAAGGAACCGACGCATGAGCCCCCGCCGCACCGCCATCGTCACCGGCTCCACCAGCGGAATCGGGCTGGGCATCGCCCGGGCCTTCGCCGCCGCCGGCATCGACGTGATGCTGAACGGCTTCGGCGACGCCGCGGACATCGAGGCGACCCGTGCCGGCCTCGCCAGCGAGACCGGCAGCACGGTGCTGTTCCACGGCGCCGACATGTCGAAGCCCGACCAGATCGCGGCGCTGGTCGCGGCGGCGGAGGCCGGGCTGGGCCAGGTCGACATCATCGTCAACAATGCCGGCATCCAGACCGTGGCGCCCATCGAATCCTTCCCGGTGGACCGCTACGACCTGATCATGGCGATCAACATGTCCTCCGCCTGGCATCTCACGCGCCTGACCTTCGCGGCGATGAAGGCGCGCGGCTGGGGCCGGGTGATCAACGTCGCCTCGGCGCACGGCCTGGTCGCCTCGCCCTTCAAATCGGCCTATGTGATGGCCAAGCATGCCGTCGTCGGGCTGAGCAAGACGGTGGCGCTGGAAGGCGCCGAGCACGGCGTCACCTGCAACGCGATCTGCCCGGGCTATGTGCTGACCCCGCTGGTGGAGAAGCAGATCCCGGAAACCGCCCTGGCGCGGGGCATCAGCGAGGCGGCCGTGGTGCGCGACGTGCTGCTCGCCGGCCAGCCGACGCGGCAATTCGTGACGGTGGAACAGGTGGGCGCGCTGGCGCTCTTCCTCGCCTCCGACGCCGCGGCGCAGATCACCGGCACGGCGCTGCCGATCGACGGCGGCTGGACGGCGCATTGAAGCCTTCAGGAGCCCGGCGGGGGCTGCCGGTCCTGGCCGGCGCGCCGCCGGGCTCTGGGCCCGGTCGGGAATACCAGCGGCTCGGCCTGGTGCCGCCTTGGCGCCCCTGCCTTGCCGGTCCTGCCGATGCAACCCGCATCGGCGGCGCCCGGCGCCCTGCAGGGCCGGAAAGCCGCCCGCCGACCCTCAGCAGAATTTCGCGGCGACGTCGGTCGAGGACCGTTCGCCGATATCCTCCCAGTGCCGCGCCAGGAAGGCCTCCGCCCGCGCCGTGCCGAGCGCGAACAGATGGCGCAGGAAGGCCGGATCCGCGTTGAGCTTCGAGGAGGCGTCCATCGCGCCCAGCTCGGCTTCCGCGTCGATGGTGTGGACCAGCACGCGCATGTAGCGCGCACCGTCGAGGTCGCCGCGGTCGATCAGCTCCGTGACGAAGCGGATCATGCGCATCTCCCGCATCAGGGAGGAGTTGAAGGCCAGCGTATTGATGCGGTCCATGATGCCGCGCATGTCGCGCGGCACCGCCGGGATGTTGATCGGGTTGAGCTGGACGATGATGATGTCGGCGCAGCCGCCCATGTAGATCAGCGGGAAGATCGGCGGATTGCCCGAATAGCCGCCATCCCAATAGGGCTCGCCCTCCACCTCCACCGCCTGGAACAGCTGCGGCAGGCAGGCGGAGGCCATCACCGCCGCGGCGCTCAGCTCCCGCCGTTCGAACACCCGCAGGCGGCCGTTCAGGACATTGGTGGCGCAGACGAAGGCGGCCGGACCCTCGGTGGTGCGCAGCCGCTCGAAATCCACCAGCTCCTCCACCAGGTCGCGCAGCGGGTTGTTGTTCGCCGGGTTCAGCTGGTAGGGCGAGAAGACGCGCAGCATCAGGTCGCTGACCATCCAGCCCGGCGAGGTCGCCATGGTGCCGGGCCGCCGCATCCGGTCCAGCGGGCTGGGCTGCAGCGGCGAGGCCGCGGCCAGCTTCCCGGTGCGTTCCCAGAAGCGCCGCAGCGTCGCCCGCGCCTGCTGCGGCCCGCCCTCGGCGAGCCCGTCGGCCAGCAGCACCGTGTTCATGGCGCCGGCACTGGTGCCGACGATGCCCTCCACCTCCAGCCGGTCATCCTGCAGCAGCCGGTCGAGCACGCCCCAGGTGAAGGCGCCGTGCGCGCCGCCGCCCTGCAGCGCCAGCTTGATCCGCTTGCGCGGCGGGACGGGGGGCGCGGTCTGGTTCATGTCGGGGCTACTTCGTTGTGAAACGCAGGACCGGCGACCAATCCGCCGGCGGCCCGGCCCGCAGCGCCGCAAGGCGCTCGGCATACAGCGTGGCGAGCGGGTCCGGGCCGTCGTCCACCGCCTCGGCCAGCGCCGCGGCCGCCTCCTCGAAGCGGGCGGCGCGGTAGGCCGCGATCATCCGGTGCCAGGCGGGCAGGCGGGCGGCAAGCCCGGGGTCGATCCGCAGCGGCGCATCGGCCAGCCGGTTGCCGACGGCCAGGCCCAGCAGCTCATGCAGCGCGATCGGCTGCGCCGCGCCCTTGGCCAGCACCAGATCCACCGGCCGCGTGACGAAGCCCGGGCCGGCGGCGGCGCGCGTCGCCTCCGAGATCAGGATGCGCGTGCCGTAGAACTTGTTCATGCCCTCGAGCCGCGAGGCGAGGTTCACCATGCTGCCGATCGCGGTGTAGGACATGCGGTCGGAGGAGCCGACATTGCCCACCACCGCCTCGCCGGTATGCAGGCCGAAGCGGGTGCGCAGCCGGGGCCAACCGCGCGCGGCGAAGCTCTCGCACAGCGTGTCGGTCAGATGCCGGGACCGCAGCGCCGCGCGGCAGGCATGTTCCGCATGCGCCGGGTCGTCCTGCGGCGCGTTCCACAGCGCCATCACCGCATCGCCGATATACTTGTCGATGGTGGCCTGGGCGCGCAGCAGCTCGCCGGTCAGCGCCTCGAAATAGTCGGAGGTGATGTGCATCAGCTCCTCCGGCGCGATGCCCTCCGCCAGGGTGGTGAAGCCCTCGACATCGCTGAACATGACGCTGATCGGCCGCTTCTCGCCGCCGAGCCGCGCCGTCGCGCCTTCCTCCATCAGCCGGCCGACCAGGCTGCGCGGGACATAGGCGCCGAACAGCCGCAGTGCCGACTTCATGCCATCCATCGCGCCGGCCAGGCGGGCGATTTCCGTGATGTGGCTCCGCACCGCCACCGGCGCATCGAGTT
Organism: Falsiroseomonas selenitidurans; assembly: GCF_012103215.1. GTDB lineage: Bacteria > Pseudomonadota > Alphaproteobacteria > Acetobacterales > Acetobacteraceae > Falsiroseomonas > Falsiroseomonas selenitidurans. The sequence continues at coordinate 123,358 of NZ_JAAVNE010000012.1, read as the reverse complement.
CCAGCCGGCGGATCGCCTCGGCCTCATGCGTCAGCACGCCGAGCGGGCGGCTGATGCGCCAGGCCAGCAGGCCGATCGACAGCAGCCCGGCCACCAGCGCCAGCCCGGCAAGCACCGTGCCGTCCCGGATCGCGGCATCCACCGGCGCGGTGAAATCGGCCACCGGCGCGGCGACCGCCACCACCACCTGCTGCGCCGCCAGGCCCTCCAGCGGCGTCAGCCGGACCAGCATCGGCGCGCCGTCGATCTCGACCGTGGTGGTGGTGCCGGGCAGCAGCATGCCCTGGGCGTAGTGCCGCCAGACGCGTTGCAGCAGCGGGTCCGCGGTGGCCGCCATCGTCGTCCAGCCGGTGCGGCCCTCGCCCAGCGCCGGCGCGGCCAGGGCCGCCTGCTGGTGCGCCAGCAGGATGCCGTCCTCGGTGAACAGGAACAGCACGCTGTCCGGGCTGGCGCGCAGCCGTGCCAGGAAATCCGCCAGCCGTTCCAGGGTGATGTCGAGCGCGAAGACGGCCCGGGTGCCGGGGACGCGGCGGCTGACGGAGAGGCCGGGGCTGCCCACCAGCGGCAGGTCGTAGAGGGTGGAGATGTGCACCGCCTCGTCGCGCGCCTGCAGGTACCATTGCGCCTGGCGCGGATCGCCGCCCTGCGCGGGCCGCACCGCCCGGTGGCGCACCTGCAGCGTTGCATCGAGGAAGGTCCACACCTCCACCGACTCGCCGGCGCGGATGTCGCGCAACGCGAAGGCCGTGCCTTCCGGCACCGGTGGCGTCGAGGGCCCGCGCAGCGCCGCCGCGCGCGCCACCTGCCGCAGGCTGCCATCGCCCAGGCCCACGGAGACCACCTGCACCGCCGGCTCCGACCCCAGCAGCGCCACCAGCGCGGCGATGTCGCGGGCCGCCGGGTCGCTGCCCTCGATCAGCGGGGCGAATTCCGGCATGACGGTGGACAGCGCCACGACCGGGCGGATCAGCGCGCCGGTGCCGGCCACCGCGGTCTCGGCGGCCTGCGCCAGGCTGCGCGCAGCGGTGTCGAGCGCGGCGCGTGCCCCGGTCGCGCGATAGCCGGACACCACCACGCCGACCGCCGCGACGAACAGCAGCGCGAAGGCGCCCAGCACGGTCATGGTGAAGCTGATGCGGAAGGGCGGCCTCATCGTGGCAGCGCCGGCAGGCCGAGCGCGTGCAGCGCGGCGCGAAGGCGCTGCGCCGCCTCCGCCGCCGGCAGGCTGTCGAGCAGCGCGGCACCCCCGGCCTGGCGCAGCGCCGCGACCTGCACCGCCTGCGCCGCGGCGAGGCCCAGGGTCTCGGCCGGCGCCGTCATCGCCGGCAGGCCCTCCAGCAGCGCGAGGCGGCCGAGATGGGTGGCGACGCGCGTCGCCTCCGCCATCCCGGCCTCGGCCCATTCCCGCGCCAGGGCCTGGCTGAGCCGCCAGCCGAGGCAGGGGGTCAGGCTGCCGAACAGATCGGCCTCGCGCACCAGGCGGGCGGCGAGGTCGGGCGGCGTCGGCCGATCCGGCCGCGTCGCCAGGATCAGCCGGGTGATCTCGGCGCGCTCGGCCGCCGGCAGGCCGGCGGCGATCGCCTCCGTCGCCGTGGCGGAGCGCTGTTCGAGCAGGCCCGGCGGGCCGTCGCAGCGCCCGTCATGCAGCAGGTCGTGCCCGGCCATCGCCAGCACGGCCAGCCCGGCCCGCCGCGCCGGCAGCAACCCGGCGCGATGCGCCTCCCCGGCCAGCCAGCCGAGGCAGAGGGTGGCTTCGGCCTGGTGGTGGCGGTCGTGATAGGCCGGCTCCGACGTCATGGACCGGCCATGGGCGGTGACGGCGGCGGCGATGGCGGCGCCGGTCGCGGCCAGATCGTCGGGCGGTGATCCGGCAAAGACCTCGGCCAGCGCCGCGGCGGTGGCGCCTTCCGGGTCGGGCGGCGCCTCGCGGCGCGCAATCAGCCGTGCTTCCAGGCTCCGCAGGCGGTGCAGCGGCGCCGGGTCGGGCCTCATCAGTCGGATCGCGCCATGTCAGGCCGCCCGGGCCGCGGTGACGACCCGCATCGTGTGCGCGGCGATCATCCGCTCCTCATCCGTGCGGCGGACCAGGATCCGCACCGGCGCGCCGTCCTGCCCGATCTCGGGCGCATTGGCGGCGTTGCGCGCCGCATCCAGCCGCAGGCCCATGAAATCCAGGCCCTCGCAGATGCGCGCGCGCAGGCCGCGGGCATTCTCGCCGATGCCGGCGGTGAAGATCAGCGCGTCGATGCCGCCGAGCGCCGCGGCCAGGGCCGCGATCTCGCGCTTCACGCGGTGCGCGAAATAGGCCAGCGCCGCTTCTGCCGCCGGGCCGCCGGCCGCCTCGATCTCCCGCACATCCTGGGAGATGCCGGACATGCCCTTCAGGCCGCTGCCATTGTAGAGCAGCTTCGTCACCTCGGCCGTGCTCATCTTCAGCGTGTCGATCATGTGCAGCACGACGCCGGGGTCGAGCTGGCCGCAGCGCGTGCCCATGGGCAGGCCGTCCAGCGCGGTGAAGCCCATGGAGCTGCCCTGGCTGCGCCCGTCCAGGATGCCGCAGAGCGAGGCGCCATTGCCGAGATGGGCAACGACGAGGCGGCCGGCGCCGAGCGCCGCATCCTCCTCGGCGATGCGCCGGGCGATGTATTCGTAGGACAGTCCGTGGAAGCCGTAGCGCCGGATGCCCTGGGCGTGGAAGGCCGGCGGCAGGCCGAAGGTATCGGCCACCGGCGGCTGGGTGCGGTGGAAGGCGGTGTCGAAGCAGGCCACCTGCGGCACGCCGCGGAAGCGCCGCGCCGCCGCGGTGATGCCGGCCAGGTTGTGCGGCTGGTGCAGCGGCGCCAGCGCCACCAGCTCCTGAAGCTCCGCCATGATGCCGAGGTCGATCAGCATCGGCTCCGCGAAATCCGGCCCGCCATGCACCACGCGGTGGCCCACCGCGATCACCGGCGCGCCCTGCAGCGCGCCTTCCAGCCAGCCGATGATCTCGCCCAGCGCGGCGGCGTGGCTGGCCGGTGCGCCGCCACCCTGCCAGTCGCGCTCGGCGATCTTCGCGCCGCCGGCATCGCGGGCGGTGAAGCGCGGCGCCGCGCCGATGCCCTCGATCTGCCCGGCGCAGCGCGCCGGGAGCGCGCCCTCGCCCGCCTCGAAGGCGGCGAACTTCAACGAGGAGGAGCCGGCATTGAGGACGAGGACGATGCCTTTCACGATTCCGGCCCCGCCGCCACCAGGCACTGCCCGGTCTTTTTCCAGTGGCTGTAGAGCACGGCCAGCGCCGCCGACATCAGCCGGGCCTGGGCGTCGTCGGCGCGGCTGGTGAGCATCACCGGCGCCCGGGCGCCGACCACCAGCCCGCCGGTCTCGGCGTCGGAGAGGAAGACCAGCTGCTTGGCCAGCATGTTGCCGGATTCGAGGTTGGGCGCGATCAGCACGTCGGCATGGCCGGCGACCATGCCGACAATGCCCTTGGTCTTCGCCGCGCCGACATCCACCGCATTGTCCATGGCCAGCGGGCCGTCGACGATGCCGCCCTTGATCTGGCCGCGATCGGCCATCTTGGACAGGATCGCGGCATCGAGCGTGGAGGGAATCGCCGGGTTCACCGTCTCCACCGCGGAGAGGATGCCGACCTTGGGCAGCGGCAGGCCGATGGCATGCGCCAGGTCGATCGCGTTCTGCACGATGTCGGCCTTGGTCATCAGGTCGGGCGCGATGTTGATGGCGGCGTCGCTGATCAGCATCAGACCCTCGCGCCCCGGCACGTCCAGCACGAAGACATGGCTGATCCGCCGCCCCGCGCGCAGCCCGCCATCGCCCTTGGTGACGTGCTTCAGCACCTCGTCCGAATGGATGTTGCCCTTCATCAGCGCCGCCGCCACACCTTCATGGACCAGCGCCACGGCGCGAGCGGGGGCGGCGTGCTCATCGGTGGTGGCCACAAGCTGCACGCCGGAAAGGTCCCAGCCCAGCGCCTCGGCCGCCGCACGGATCTGCGGCTCCGGCCCGACCAGGATCGGCTCGATCAGCCCGGCCTTGGCGGCTTCCCAGGCGCCGTCGAGGGAGTTGTGGTCGGTCGGCGCCACCACCGCGGTCGGCATCGCCGGCACGCCGGCGCAGGCCGCCAGCAGGCGGACGAACTTGCCGCCCTTCTGCAGCGCCAGCGCGGGCAGCAGGATGTCGTCCGCCTGCACCCGCGTCGCCGGCGCCTTCACCTCCGCCATGCCATCGGCGATCAGCGTGCCGTCGTCGCGCAGCAGCCGGCATTCCAGGATCACGCGGCGGTCAGCCCGCTTCTCCCGCACCGTGACGGTCACGCTCAGCCGGTCGCCGGCATGCACGCGGCTGTGGAAGTTCAGGGTCTGGTGCAGATAGGCGGTGCCGGGCCCGGGCAGCACATTGCCCAGCAGGGCGGAGAACAGCGAGCCGCCCCACATGGCCGGCGCGACCGGCTTCTCCCCGGTGACCTTCTCGGCCAGGCCGGGCAGGTGGCGCGGGTTGAGATTGCCCGAGGCATGGGCGAAGACGACGAGGTCGTTATCGGTGCAGACCCGCTCGAAGCTGGCGGTCTGCCCGATCTCCAGCTCGTCATAGGCGTGTCCGACGAGGTCACGAGGGGTCATGCGATGCGCTCCTTCAGCCCGCCAAGGCCATTTCCGGCACGCCATCCGGCACGATCAGCGACGCGGCGGTGGCGGCGAGGATCGCTGCCACCGCCACGCCCGGCGCGCGTTCGCGCAGGACCAGCCCTTCCGGCGTCGGCTCGATCACCGCGAGGTCGGTGACCACGAGCGTCACCGGCCGTGCCGCGGTGGCCGGCAGCGTCAGCACCGGCACGATCTTGCTCTCGCCGCGCGCGGCGTGCTGCATCGCCACGACGACGCGCCGCGCCCCGGCCACCAGGTCCATCGCGCCGCCCATGCCGGGCACCAGCCTGCCGGGCACCATCCAGTTGGCCAGGTGCCCGCGCCCATCCACCTGCAGGCCGCCGAGCACGGTCATGTCGAGATGCCCGCCGCGGATCAGGGCGAAGGACATGGCGCTGTCGAAGGCGGCGGCGCCGGGCAGGGCGCTGATGAAGCCACCGCCGGCATCGGTCAGGTTCGGATCCTCCATCCCGCCCGGCGGCGGCGCGCCGAAGCCGATGATGCCGTTCTCGCTCTGGAAGGCGACGCTGATGCCTTCCGGAATGTAGCGGGCCACCAGGGTGGGCAGGCCGATGCCGAGGTTAACCAGCGTGTTGTCGCGCAATTCCAGCGCCACGCGGCGGGCGATGATCTCCTTCGCATCCATGCTCATCGCGGCCGCTCCACCAGGTGGTTGACGAGGATGCCGGGGGTGCGCACGGCGTCGGGCGGGATCACGCCGACCGGCACGATCTCGCCCGGCTCGGCAATCACCACCCGTGCCGCGAGCGCGATCACCGGGTTGAAGTTCATGGCGGTGAGGCGGTAGGTCAGGTTGAAGCTGTAGTCGGCCTCATGCGCGTGGAGGATCGCGAAGTCGGCGGTCAGCGGCGTCTCCAGCAGGAAGCGGCGACCGGCCACCTCGATCACCGTCTTGCCCTCCTCCACCGCGGTGCCGACGCCGGTCGGCGTCAGGATGCCGCCGAGCCCGGCGCCGCCGGCGCGGATGCGTTCCGCCAGCGTCCCCTGCGGCACCAGATCCACCTGCAGGTCGCCGGCGATCATCTTCTTCTGCGTCACCGGGTTGGTGCCGATATGGCTGACGATGCATCTCGCCACGCAGCCGGCATCGATCAGCTTGCCGACGCCGACGCCTGGCCGGGCCGTGTCGTTGCCGATGATGGTCAGGCCGCGCGCGCCGCGCGCCACCAGCGCATCGACGAGGCGCTCCGGCGTGCCCACCGCCATGAAGCCGCCGAACATCACGGAGGCGCCGTCCGGGATGAGGTGCGCGGCCGCCGCCGCCGTGATCGCCGTGCGTTGCATCGTCACACCCCTTCGTCAGCCGACGATGTGCAGGCCGCCATCGACATAGATCGTGTCGCCGGTCATGCCGGAGGAGGCGCCACCGACCAGGAAGGCGACGACGCGGCCGACCTCGGCGATGTCCACCAGCCGGTGCGCGGGCGCGCGCGCCTGCGCCATCTGAACCAGCTCGTCGAAATGCGCGATGCCGCTGGCGGCCCGCGTCTTCAGCGGCCCGGGGGAGACGGCGAAGACGCGGATGCCCTTCCCGCCGAGCTCGGCCGCGGCGTAGCGCACGGAGGCTTCGAGCGCCGCCTTGACCGGCCCCATCATGTTGTAGTTGCCGATCACCTTGTCGGCACCGTAGTAGCTCATCGTTACCAGCACGCCGCCTTCGGCCATCAGCGGCTCGGCCAGCTTCGCCATGCGCAGGAAGGACCAGCAGGAGACGTGCATCGCCTGCGCGAAGCCCTCGGCGGAGCAATCCACCACGCGGCCGTGCAGATCCTCCCGCGGGGCGAAGGCGATGGAATGGATGACGAAGTCGAGCCGGCCCCATTCCTGCGCGATGCGCGCGAACACCGCCTCGAGCTCGCCGGGCTGATCGACGTCCAGCGGCATCATCACGGAGGCCTCGAGCTGCTCCGCCAGCGGTCGGACGAAGCGCTCGGCCTTGTCGTTCAGCCAGGTGACGGCGAGATCGGCGCCGAAGGCGCGCAGCTTCGCGGCGCAGCCATAGGCGATCGAATGTTCGTTGGCGATGCCGACGACAAGACCGCGCCTGCCCTTCAGCATGTCGCCGATGCGGGTATCGGGGTCCCAGACCTTCGGCAGCGGGTCGATGGGCTTGTCGGACATCGTTGCGGAACACCTTGCGGGTGAATTGCGTAAGAGACAGTGTCGCAGCGCGCGCACCCGGCGGATGACAGCGGCTTGAAGGCTGCGTGAAGATCGTGCCTGCCGGCCGGCGAAGCGCCGGATTCCGCCGCGCCGGACGGGATTCCCGCGGCAATGCCCGACATCCGGCCGGATCGGTCGGCCGCCTGCGGCCGGGGCGGCCGCCACGCAAGCTTCATCCGACCGCCATCTCCTTGCAGCACTGCCGCATTACGCCCCGCCCCGGTCGAGGAGAGACGGCGCGCATGCCAGGGGCGACCTCGCCTCCGGCCCCCTGTGCGCCAGGGATCGAGGGGCGGCATGGCGGGGATCGTCATCGGCGGCGTGCAGAAGCGGTTCGGCGATTTCCAGGCGCTGCGTGGCGTTTCCCTGGCGGTGGCGCCGGGTGAGTTCGTGGCGCTGGTGGGCCCCTCGGGCTGCGGCAAGACGACGTTGATGCGCATCGTGGCCGGCATCGAGCGCCAGGATGCCGGCACCATCGGCATCGGCGGGCGGGATGTCGGCGGGCTGCGGGCGGCGGATCGCGACGTGGCCATGGTGTTCCAGTCCTACGCGCTCTATCCGCACCTGACGGTGGCCGAGAACATCGCGGTGCCGCTGACCATGCGGCGGCTTTCCGCCTGGCAGCGGCTGCCGCTGCTGGGGCGCTTCTGGCCCGGCGCGCGCGCTGCCCGCGCCGCCATCGCGGCCGATGCGGCGCAGGCCGCGCGATCGCTCGGCCTCGGCGCCATGCTGGACCGCCGGCCGGCGCAATTGTCCGGCGGCCAGCGGCAGCGCGTGGCGCTGGCGCGCGCCATCGTGCGCAGCCCTCGGGCCTTCCTGATGGATGAGCCGCTGTCCAACCTGGATGCCGCGCTGCGCGTGCAGACACGGCGCGAGATCGTGGAGATCCATCGCCGCGTCGGCGCCACCACGCTGTATGTCACGCATGACCAGTCCGAGGCGCTGACCATGGCGGACCGCGTGGCGGTGATGCTGGCCGGTGAGATCCTGCAAGTGGATTCCCCCGCGCGCATCTACGCAGACCCCGCCGACCTGCGCGTCGCCAGCTTCATCGGCTCGCCCCGCATCAACACCCTGGCGGCGGCGCTGCGGCAGGATGGCGCGGTGACGGTGGCCGGCACGCCCATGGGCCTGCGTGCCAGCGGCGAGGCCGGCGAGGCGACGCTGGCGCTGCGGCCGGAGGATGTGCGGCTCGACGCGCACGGCCCGCTGGCGGTGCAGGCGGAGCATCTGGAGTTCCTCGGCGAGAGCACGCTGCTGCATGCCCGCCATGCGGTGCTCGGCACGCCGATCGCCCTGCGGCTGCCGCCCGGCGCCGCGGCGCCGGAGGGCACCTTCCGCCTCGGCTTCGCGCCGCAGCGCGCCCTGGTCTTCGGCCCCGATGGCCGGCGCCGCGCTGCGCAGGCCCTGGAAGCCGCGCATGTCTGAGACGATGGCCCTGGCCCGCCCGCGGCTGGGCGCGGGCGGCGAGGCGCTGGCCGGGCTGATGCTCTGCCTGCCCGCGACCCTCGCCTATCTGCTGCTGCTGCTGCTGCCGACGCTCGCCGCGGTGCTGCTGGCCTTCACGGATTATGAGCTGGGCGCGCCGGCGCTGGCCTGGATCGGCCTCGGCAATTTCGAGGAGTTGCTGGGCGACCAGGGCTTCCGCATCGCGCTGCGCAACACGCTGGTCTATGTCAGCATCGTCGCCCCCGTTTCCATCGCCGGCGCGCTCGCGCTCGCGCTGCTGATCGAGGCCGCGGCGCGCGGCCGGGCGCTGTTCCGCGCGGTGTTCTTCCTGCCCGTGGTGTCGCTGCCGGTGGCGATGGCGACGGCCTGGCAATACCTGCTGCACCCCACCATCGGCCCGGTGAACGCCGTGCTGGCGCAGTTCGGCGTGGCGGGGCCGGCCTGGCTCACCAGTTCGGACACGGTGCTGCTCAGCCTCGCCTTCATCGGCATCTGGGAGGCGATCGGCTTCAACCTGGTGCTGTTCCTCGCCGGCCTCACCGCCATCCCGCGCGAATTGCACCAGGCGGCGGAGGTGGATGGCGTGACCTCGGCGTGGGAGCGGTTCCGCCTGGTCACCTGGCCGCTGCTCGGCCCGACCACGCTGTTCGTGGTGACCATCACCATGATCCGCGCCGTGCGCGTCTTCGACAGCGTCGCGGTGCTGACCCAGGGCGGGCCCAACCGCGCCTCGGAGGTGCTGCTCTACACCATGTACACCGAGGGCTTCACCTTCTTCCGGCTTGGCTACTCCGCGGCGATCACGCTGGTCTTCCTGGCCATCGTGCTGGCGCTGATGCTGCTGCAGACCAAGGTGCTGGACAAGCGGGTGCATTATGGCTGAGCCTCGCCGTCACCGCTGGCCCGAAGCCATGCGCCTGCTGTTCCTGGCGGCGCTCGGCCTGCTGTTCCTGATGCCCTATCTGTGGATGATCTCGGCCTCGCTGAAGCCGCTGGACGAGATCTTCCGCGCCTCGCTGGATCTGTGGCCCGAAGGCGGCGGCACGCTGCGCAACTATGCGCGCGTGCTGGAGCACGTGCCGGTGCTGCAATACCTGTGGAACGGCGTGGTGGTCTGCGCCGGCATCCTGTTCTTCCAGCTGCTGTTCGCCGTGCCGGCGGGCTACGCCATCGCCAAGCTGCATTTCCCGGGCCGCGACCTGCTGTTCGGCGCGGTGATGCTGGGGCTGCTGGTGCCCTACCACGTGCCGGCGCTGCCGCTCTATGTGGGCTTCAGCGCGCTTGGCATGCTCAACACCTATGCGGCGCTGATCGCGCCCTCGGTCATTTCGGTCTTCGCCATCTTCCTGTTCCGGCAGTTCTTCAAGTCATTGCCGGACGAGCTGATTCATGCCGCGCGCATCGACGGCATGGGCGAGCTGTCCATCGTCTGGCGCGTCATCCTGCCCAACGCCCTGCCGGCCGCCACCGCCTTCGCCATCTTCTCCGTCGTGGCGCATTGGAACGACCTGTTCTGGCCGCTGATCGTGGTCAGCGGGGCGGATCGCGCCACACCCGCACTCGGCGTGCTGACCTTCCGGTCGGAGGAGGCGGGCGATGATTTCGGCGCGCTGATGGCCGCCTCCGTCATCATGACCGCGCCCCTCGTCCTCGCCTTCCTGCTGGCGCAACGCCGCTTCGTCGAAGGCATCGCGACCACCGGCCTCAAGGGCTGAGACCCTTCATCACCAGGAGACCGCCATGACCATCCGCCTGACCCGCCGTGCCGTCCTCGCCCTGCCTGCCGCGCTCGCGCTGCCCGGCCTGGCGCGGGCGCAGCAGCCGGTGGAGATCACCGTGCACTACGCGCAGCCCTTCATCTTCAAGCCCTCCTACGACGCCATCACCGAGGCCTTCGCCCGCGTCGAGCCGAACATCCGCATCAACTACGTCACCTCGCCCGGCTATCCGGAAGGCACGCAGCTGCTGCTGCGCCAGGCCGCGACGAACCAGCTGCCGGACCTGTCCTTCCAGGGGCTGAACCTGCTGCGCGTCTTCGCCGAGCGCGGCATCGCACAGGACCTGATGCCCTTCGTCACGCGCGACGGCGCGCCGGCCGCGCAGGGCTATTCCGAGGGGCTGCTCAGCCTCGGCAGGTTCAGCAACTACCAGGCGGGCCTGCCCTATGCGGCGTCCACCGCCATCACCTTCCTCAACGCCGACCTGGCGCGCCGCGCCGGCTTCGACCCGGACAACCTGCCGACCGACTGGGACGGCCATATCCGCCTGGCCGCCGCCGTGAAGGAACGCGCCGGCGGCGCCGACGGCATGTGGTTCGCCTGGAGCGAGTGGATGTTCCAGACCCTGGTGCTGGGCCATGGCGGCCGGATGATGACGCCGGATGAGCGCGACATCGCCTTCGACGGCGCCGAGGGCCTGGCCACGCTGCGCCTGCATGATCGCTACGTGCGCGAGACGCAGATGCCGGCGCTGAACGCCAACACCGCGTCCCAGGCCTTCGCCGCCGGCCGCCTCGGCGCCTTCTACTGGACCACGGCGGTGGTGCGGAACTTCATCCAGTCCGTCGGCCAGGGCTTCGATTTCCGCACCCTGCCGCTGCCCGTGGTGGCCGGCGTGCCGAACGGCACCCTGGCCACCGGCGGTGCCGCCGGCATGATGACCGCGCGCGATCCCGCGAAGCGGGAAGCGGCCTGGAAGTTCCTGCGCTTCGCCACCAGCCCGCAGGGCCAGGCGCTGATGGCGATGAACAGCGGCTACGTGCCCTGCAACCAGCTTGCCATCGACGACCCGCAGTATCTGGGCGCCTTCTACCGGCAGAACCCGCTTTTCCAGGCGGCCGTCACCCAGATGGCCCGCCAGGCGCCGTGGTTCGCCTTCCCGGGCTCCAACGGCGTGCGCATCACCCAGGCCATCACCAACAACACCGCCCGCGTCATCGAGAGCAAGGCGACCCCCGAGGTCGCGCTGGCCGACATGGCGACCGAGGTGCGCCGCCTGCTGCCGCGCCGCAGCTGAGAAGGACCGGGACCGCACCATGACCTGCCGCGTCATCCAGATCAGCGACACCCATCTGTCGCCGGCGCATACCCACTTCCAGGCCAATTTCGACAGGCTGCGCGCCTGGCTGGCGGCGGCGCCGCCGGATCTGATCATCTGCACCGGCGACCTCTCGCTCGACGGTGCGGAGGATGCGGCGGATCTGCGCTACGCCGCCGCGCAACTCGCCAGCCTGCCGGCGCGCTGCCTGGCGATCCCGGGCAACCACGATGTCGGCGACTACACCGTGCTCGGCGGCTGGCAGAACACCGATGCGGCGCGGCTGGCGCGGTGGCGGGAGATCCTCGGCGCCGATCACTTCGTCGAGGACCTGCCGGGCTGGCGCCTGGTGGGGCTGAACACGCAGAGCCTGGGCAGCTTCCTGCCGGAGGAGGCGGCGCAGGCCGCCGCGCTGGCGGATGCGGTGGCCGGCGCCGGGGGGCGCGCGCTCGCCCTGTTCCTGCACAAGCCGCTGTGCCAGCACCGGCTGGACGACACCGAGGTGAACTACTGGCCGGTGCTGCAGCCGGCCCGTGCCGCGGTGGTGGCTGCCTTCGGCGCCACGCCGCCGCGCTTCGTCGCCTCCGGCCACATCCACCAATGGCGCGACCATGCACCGGACGGGCTGCGCCAGATCTGGGCGCCGGCCGTCTCCTTCATCGTCGGCGAGGAGAGCCAGCCGAGCATCGGCAGCAAGCTGCTGGGCGTGGTGGAACACCTGCTGCACCCGGACGGCACGCATGACAGCCGCCTCGTCACCATCGACGGCCTTGCGCTGAACGACATCGTGAAGCTGCCGCACCTCTATGCCCGGCCGGTGGCCGCGGCCTGATCCCGGAGAAAGACCCATGAACCGCCGCCAGATCCTGCTCGCCGGCCTCGCCGCCGGCCTGCCCTTCGGCCCTGCCGCCGCCCAGGCCGCGCGCGCCACCTGCTACAACTGCCCGCCGGAATGGGCCGATTGGGGCGGCATGCTCCGCCTGCTGCAGAACCGCATCAACCTGACCGTGCCGCCGGACAACAAGAACTCCGGCCAGTCCCTCGCCGCGCTGATCGCGGAGCGCGCCCGCCCGGTGGCCGATGTGGTCTATCTCGGCGGCCAGGTCGGCCCGCAGGCGCGCGAGGCCGGCGTGCTGGCGCCCTACAAGCCGGCGCGCTTCGACCGCATCCCGGCCGGGCTGAAGGATGCGGAGGGCCATTGGTTCACCATCCATTCCGGCACGCTGGGCCTGTTCGTGAACACCCAGGCGCTGGGCAACCGGCCGGTGCCGGAAAGCTGGAACGACCTGCTGAAGCCCGCCTATCGCGGCATGGTCGGCTATCTCGACCCCACCTCCGCCGCGGTGGGCCAGGTGGGCGTGGTTGCGGTGAACCTGGCGCTCGGCGGCAGCTACGAGAATTTCGACCCGGCGATGACCTTCTTCCGCCGCCTGCGCGAAAACCAGCCGATCGTGCCGAAGCAGACCGCCTATGCGCGCGTGCTGTCGGGCGAGATCCCGATCCTGTTCGACTACGACTTCAACGCCTATCGCGCGCAGTACAGCGACGGCGCCCCGACCCGCTTCGTCATCCCGGCGGAGGGCACGCAGGTGCTGCCCTATGTCATGGGCCTGGTCGCGAATGGCCCGAACCCGGACAATGGCAAGCGCATGCTGGATTTCGTGCTGTCCGACGAGGGCCAGCGCCACTGGGCCGGCGCCTTCCTGCGCCCGGTCTTCCCGGAGCTGATGACCGAGGCGGCGCAGGCCCGCTTCCTGCCGGCCGCCGACTATGCCCGCGCCACGCCGCTCGATGTCCGCCGCCTGGCCGGCGCCGTCCGCAGCCTGGCCGAGCGCTACCAGCGCGAGGTCGGCTGATGCCCGACCGCCTGCGCGCGGCGCTGCTGATCGCGCCCGCGCTGGCGGTCTTCCTCGCCTTCTTCCTGGTGCCGCTCGGCCAGTTGGCCGTGGCCGGCGGCGCCGGCGGCTACACGACGATCCTGACGGAGCCGCGCTACTGGCGCAGCCTGGCCTCCACCCTGCTGGTGGCGGCCGGGACCACGGCGATCACCCTGGCGATCGCCACCGCCGTCGGGCTGTTCCTGGCGCGCACGCGCTTCCCCGGGCGCGGCACGCTGCTGGCGCTGCTGACCCTGCCGCTGGCCTTTCCGGGCGTGGTGGTGGGCTATCTGGTGATCATGCTGGCGGGTCGGCAGGGGCTGGTCGCCAACATCTCCCTCGCCCTGGGCGGCGACCGGATTGTCTTTGCCTATTCGCTGTCCGGGCTGCTGCTCGGCTATGTGTATTTCTCCATCCCGCGCACCCTGCTGACGGTGATGGCGGCGGCCGAGAAGCTGGATCCGCGGCTGGAGGAGGCGGCGCGCTCGCTCGGCGCGTCCTCCTTCGGGGTGCTGCGCGACGTGCTGCTGCCGGGGCTCGCGCCGGCGCTGACCGCGGCGGGTGCGATCTGCTTCGCCACCGCGACCGGCGCCTTCGGCACCGCCTTCGCCCTGGCCTCGCGCATCGATGTGCTGCCGATGGTGATCTATACCGAATTCACCCTGCAGGCGAACCTTGCGGTGGCGGCCGCCCTGTCCTTCCTGCTCGGCCTGGCCACATGGGCGGTGCTGGCGCTGGCCCGCGGCGCCAGCGGGGGCGCGGCGGCATGAGGAGGGGGATCGGCTTCTGGACCGGGCTGGGCTTCACCCTGCTGATCTCGGCCTTCCTGATCCTGCCGGTGCTGGCTTCCGTCATCGCCGGCGTCACCGCCAACCAGTTCGTCGGCCTGTCCAGCGGCCTCACCACGCGCTGGCTGGTGGAGGTCTGGGCGAATTACGGCGGCACCGTGCTGCTTTCCCTGCGCATCGCGCTGGCCACCCTGGCGGTGACGCTGCTGATCGGCATTCCCGCCGCCTATGTGCTGGCGCGCCATGCCGGCGTGACGGCGCGGCTGGTGGAGGAGGCGCTGGTGATGCCCGTTGCGGTGCCGGGCATCGCCACCGCGCTGGGCCTGATCCTGGCCTATGGCGCGGTGGGCGATCTGCGCGCTTCCTGGCTGTTCATCCTGGCCGGGCATGTCGTGTTCTGCCTGCCCTTCATGCTGCGCTCGGTGCTGGCGGTGCTGCTGGCGCTGGACCTGAAGGGGCTGGAGGAGGCGGCGCGGGCCTGCGGCGCCTCCTGGCCGCAGCGCTTCCTGGGCGTGGTGCTGCCCAATGTCAGCGGCGGCGTCCTGGCCGGCAGCCTGATGGTCGTCACCCTTTCGCTCGGCGAGTTCAACATGACGCTGCTGCTGCACACGCCCTTCACCCGCACCCTGCCGGTGGGGCTGGCGGATGCCTACACCGCGCTGCGCACCGAGATGGCCAGCGCCTACACGCTGATCTTCTTCGTGCTGATCGTGCCGCTGCTGAGCGCCATGCAATGGGCGGCGAGCCGCGCCGAGCGGCTGGGGCGATGAGCGTCGCCATCCGCCTTGCCGGCTGCGGCAGGACGTGGCCCGGCGGCAGCATCGCGCTGCATCCGCTCGACCTCGACATCGCGGCCGGGGAGACGCTGGTGCTGCTCGGCCCCTCCGGCTGCGGCAAGACCACGCTGCTGCGGCTGATCGCCGGGCTGGAGGCGCCGGATGCCGGCGGCCGGGTATTCTTCGACGGCGAGGATGTGACGCGCCTGCCGATCGAGCGGCGGCATGTCGGCATGGTGTTCCAGTCCTACGCGCTGTTCCCGAACATGGATGTGGCGGGCAACATCGGCTACGGGCTGCGCGTGCGCGGCGTGGCGCGCGCCGCGGCGCGGCGGCGCGTCGATGAGATGCTGGCGATGATGCGCCTGGACGGGCTCGGCGGCCGGCGGATCGAGGCGCTGTCCGGTGGCCAGCGGCAGCGCGTGGCGCTGGCCCGCGCCATCGCGCCGCGGCCCCGCGTGCTGCTGCTGGACGAGCCGCTTTCAGCCCTGGATGCGCGCCTGCGCGAGCAGCTGCGGCAGGAGATCGACGCGCTGTTGCGCAGCCTCGGCATCACCGCGGTCTATGTGACGCATGACCAGGCGGAGGCGATGGCGCTGGGCGACCGCATCGCCGCCATGGAGAAGGGGCGCATCGCGCAGATCGGCACCGGGCGCGACCTGTACCACCGCCCCGCCAATGACTTCGTGGCTGGCTTCGTCGGCGACACCAACCGCCTGGCCACGCCGGAGGGGGAGCGGCTGGTCCGGCCGGAGCACCTCGCCCTGCGCCGCAGCGCCACCGGGGGCTTCACCGTGGTGCAGGCGACCTTCCTTGGCCCCGTCGTCCGGGTGTTGCTGCGCGATGCGGCCGGGCGGGAATTGCGGGCCGATGTGCCGGACGAGGACGTGCCGGCGCCGGGCGAGCGGGTGGCGGTCCTGTTCCAGGGTCGCAGCCTTGAAACGGAGGCGGCGGCATCCCCCGCCTGAAGCGGGGCGTCGCCCCGGTACCCCGAAACCCCTGGCCGGCGCGCCTGGGTGGTCTCGTTCCAGCCGCACGGAGGTTTCACCTTCGTGCCCCTCAGGCGCCGCGCATCTGCGCGGCTTGGCTTCGCGGCACTCGCCGCGGCGCCCATTGGCCCGGCCTACAACGTCATCGGCCGGTCAGCAAACCGTCATTCGCCTGACCATGCCGCCGGAGGATTTTGCGGGCGCCCTGAACGGCCAGCCGGCGAAGGATCTCCCCGATGCATGCCCTCCGCAGATTCGTCCTGTTTGCCGCCCTTCTCCTGGGCCTTGCCGCCCGTCCGGCCGAAGCGCGCGAGCTGGTGATCTACAACGCCAGCGACAGCGTCAACACGCCGCTGGTTGCCGCCTTCCGCCAGGCGCATCCCGATATCCGCGTGACCTTCGTCTCCGGCTCCACCGGCCC
Organism: Falsiroseomonas selenitidurans; assembly: GCF_012103215.1. GTDB lineage: Bacteria > Pseudomonadota > Alphaproteobacteria > Acetobacterales > Acetobacteraceae > Falsiroseomonas > Falsiroseomonas selenitidurans. The sequence goes on along the minus strand of NZ_JAAVNE010000012.1, from coordinate 107,195 downwards.
GATCACGGAACGGGCGATCGCCGAGCGGCAGCGGCCGCAGGCGGATGTCGTCTATCTGGTGAACAATCTGGCGCTCGAGCAGCTGAAGACCGCCGGCGTCTTCGAACCCTATCGCCCGCGCGGCGCCGAGCTCGCGCCGCAGTTCCGCGAGCCGGATGATTTCTACGTCATGCATTTCGCCACCACCATGTGCATGGTGGTGAACACCGAGCGCCTGGCCGAGCGCCGGCTGCCCATGCCGGTCGCCTGGGAGGATCTGGTGCGCCCGGTCTATCGCGGCGAGATCTCGCTGCCCTCGCCGCTGCGCTCCGGCACGGGTGTGGCCATCCTGACCACCTTCGTCGACGCCTTCGGCTGGAACTTCGTCGAGAACCTGCACCAGAACGTGCGGAGCTACTCGGATGGCGGCTCGGGCGGGGCGCAGCTGGCGGCGCGCGGCGAACTGGCCATCGGCCTGTCCTTCGACACCACCTGCCACGCGCAGAAGGCGCAGGGCCGCCCGGTCGAGATCGTCTATGGCCGGATCACGCCCAACGTCATGGAGGGCGGGGGGCTGGTGGCCGGTGCGCGCAACCGCGCCGAGGCGCAGCTGTTCCTCGACTTCATGGCGAGCGAGGCGGCGGCGCGCGTGCTGACGAGGCTGGTCGGCGCCACCGCCGTGCCCGGCCACGGGCTGGTCGACCTGAACAGCATCACCCTGTGGCAGATGCGCCGCCCGGTGGACCTGGCGGCGTTCCGTCGCAGCTTCACCGAACGGTTCCAGCGCTGAGCGGCGCCGCGCCGCGGCTGCGGCTGGAGGCCGTCCGCAAGGCCTTCGGCAGCGCCCGCGCGGTGGATGGCGTCAGCCTCGCCGTCGGCGCGGGCGAATTCGTCACGCTGCTCGGCGCCTCGGGCTGCGGCAAGACGACCTTGCTGCGCATCGCCGCCGGCTTCACCGCCCCCGATGGCGGGCGGGTCGCGATCGACGGCGCCGATGCCACGGCGGCGGCGCCGGCGGCGCGCGGCATGGGCTTCGTCTTCCAATCCTACGCGCTGTTCCCGACCAAGACGGCGGCCGAGAATATCGGCTTCGCGCTGCGCGTCGCCGGTCGCCCCCGGGCGGAGAGCGCGGCGCGGGTGCGCGAGGTCGCGGCGATGGTCGCCATCCTGCCGCTGCTCGACCGCTACCCGCATGAATTGTCGGGCGGCCAGCAGCAACGCGTGGCGCTGGCCCGTGCCATCGCGCCGGCGCCGCGGATGCTGCTGCTGGACGAACCCCTGGCGGCGCTGGATGCGCGCATCCGCCACCGTCTGCGCGACGAGATCCGCGCCCTGACCGACCGGCTCGGCATGACCGCGCTCTATGTCACGCATGACCAGGAGGAGGCGCTGGCGATCTCCGACCGGGTGGTGGTGATGCGCGACGGGCGGATCGAGCAGGAGGCCGCCCCGGCCGACCTCTATCTGCGCCCGGCCAGCCGCTTCGTCGCCGAATTCGTCGGCCAGGCCACCCTGCTGGAGGCCGAGATCGTGCAAGGCGTGCCGCAGGCGCTCGGCATCGCCTGGCCGCTGGCGGCGGCGCGCGCCGACGGTCCCTGCCTGATGGTGCTGCGGCCGGAGGAACTGGCCGCGGACCCGGACGGCCCGCTGCGCGGCATCGTCGAATCGGCCCGCTTCCTGGGCGCCATGCTGCGCGTGGGCCTGGTGCTGCCCTGCGGCACCCGCATCGCGGCCGACCTGCCGGCACGGCACCTGCGCCCCGCCCCCGGCGAGGCGCTGGCGCTGCGGCCCATCGCGGCGCCGGCGCTGGTGCCACGGTGAACTGGCGGCGCCGCCTGCCGGGCTGGCTGCTGGCGGCCCTGGTCGCGCTGCCGGTGTTGCTGTTCATCTTCTGGCCGATCGCCGCCGTGCTGGGGCGCGGCTTCGTCGTCACCGGGCCGATGCCGGAGTGGCGCCTGCATGAGGCCACGCAACAGGCCCTGGCGCTGCTGCCGGAGGTGCGGCGAGAGGCCGCCCTGGCGCGCTGGTCGGTGCCGCGGAACCCGCAGGAGGAGGTGGAGGCGCTGGCCACCGCCTTCCGCCTTGCCGGCGTCACCCCGCCCTGGGACCTCGCCGCCCCCTTCGAGGCGCAGCGTGAGGCCGCCGCCGGCGCGCGCGCCGCCCTGCCGGCGGCGGCGCGGGCGCGGCTGGAGGCGGCGCTGCCGCTGGCCGCGGTGATGCGCCATCGGCGCGTCGCCCTGGCCTTCCAGGTCCGCGACCAGCTTTCCCCCGAGGCCTTCGAGGCGCTGCGCACCGGCGAGGAGTGGCGGATCGGCCTCGACCACTACCGCGCGCCCTTCGACGACCCGCATCTGCGCCGCGCCGCGCTGAACAGCCTGGGCTTCGCGCTGTTCGCCTGCCTCGTCACCACGCCGATCGCCTTCGCCCTGGCCTTCGCGGTGCATCGCGGCGGGGTGCGCTGGCCCGGCCTGCTGCGGGCCGTGACGCTGCTGCCGCTGGTCGCCCCGCCGGTGCTGGTGGCCAGCGCCATCATCATGCTGTTCGGTCGCCGCGGCCTGGTCACGGATGCGCTGCTGGAGAAGGGGCTCGGCCTGATTGATGCCGACGAGACCAACATCTACGGCATCGCCGGCGTGCTGCTGGCGCAGGTGCTGTCCTTCGTCCCGGCCGCCTTCATCGTGCTGGACAACACGCTGCGCCGCCAGGATGGGCGGGTGGAGGAGGCGGCCGGCATCCTCGGTGCCTCCCGCGCGCAGACCTTCCGTGAGGTGACGCTGCCGCTGGCCGTGCCGGGGCTGAAGCGCGCGGTGGTGCTGGTGTTCATCCTGAGCCTGACGGATTTCGGCAACCCGCTGCTGCTGGCCGGGCGCGACGTGCCGGTGATCGCCGCCGTCATCTACGATGAGATGACGGCCTTCCGGAACACCGGCCTCGCTTCCGCGCTGTGCGTGCTGCTGCTGGCGCCCGGGCTTGCCCTGCACCTGGCGCTGGAGCGCATCGGCCGGCGCAAGCGCTACGATACCGGCGCGGGGGCGGGCACGGCGCCGGAGGCGGCGCTGCCCAGGGCCTGGCGCGGCGGCCTGGGGGCGCTGGCGCTGCTGGTCGCCGGCGCCATCCTGGCGGTCTATGCGACCGTGGTCGCCGGCGCCTTCACGGTGGAATGGGGTGTCGCCTGGCGCCCGACCTTCGCGCATTTCGCCGCCGCCGGCACCGGCTATGGCAGCAGCGAGCGCGGCGTCGCCGTGGTCTGGGATACCCTCTGGGTCGCCGCCCTGGCCGCGCCGCTCGGCGGCACGCTGGGCGTGGCACTGGCCTTCGTGATCGAGCGCATCCGCCCGCCGGGGCGGGAGGTGCTGGCCTTCCTGGCGCTGCTGCCCGCGGTGCTGCCGGGGCTGATCTTCGGCATCGGCTACATCCTGGCCTTCAACCTGCCCTTCGGCCTGGAATCCCTGGCGCTGACCGGCACCGGCGCGGTGCTGGTGCTGAACATCCTGTTCGGGAACATGTTCGTCGCCGTGCTGGCGGCGCGCGCCAGCCTGCAGCGCATGGATCCCGCCATCGAGGAAGCCGCCGAGGGGCTCGGCGCGGGGCTGCTGCGCCGGCTGGCGGAGGTCACGCTGCCGCTGCTGCGCGGCGCCCTGCTGCTCGGCACGCTCTATGTCTTCGTCGACGGCATGACCACGCTCTCCTCCGTCATCTTCCTGGTCAGCGGTGACCACAAGCTGGCCTCGGTGGCCATCTTCAACCATGCCGGCAGCGGCGATTTCGGCCAGGCGGCGGCGAAGAGCGTGGTGATCCTGGCCTGGGCCGGCGTGGCGATGGCGGGCATCTGGTGGCTGGAACAACGCGGCGGACGCCGCCTGGCGGGGCTCCGATGAACGATCTCGTGGCACGCGACGCCGCGGCCTTCTTCCACCAGCGCGGCTCCTCGCCCTGCCTCGCCGCGCTGCGCGCCGTGGGCGGCTGCTGGATCGAGGATGCCGATGGCCACCGGATGCTGGATTTCCACGGCAACACCGTGCACCACATCGGCCACGCGCATCCACGGCTGATCGCGGCGCTGCAGGCGCAGTTGCAGGAGCTGCCCTTCTGCCCGCGCCGGCACACCAACGCCCCGGCGGTGGAACTGGCGGAGGCGCTGCTGGCGCGCTGGCCCGGGACGCAGGGAAACGGGCCTCGCGGGCGGGTGCTGTTCGCCACCGGCGGGTCGGACGCGATGGAGATCGCGCTGAAGCTCGCCCGCGTGGCGACCGGGCGGCATGAGAGCATTTCCCTCGAAGGCAGCTATCACGGCGATGGGCTGGGCGCGCTCGGCCTCGGCTCGGCGCGGCACGATCCGCGGCTCGGCCCGCTATTGACCGGGCGGCATCATGTGACGCCCTATTGGGTGGATGCGGACCGCATGCTGGCCGAGATGCACGCTGCCTTCGCCGCCAGCCGCACCGGCATCGCCGCGGTGGTGGCGGAGCCGATGCGCTCCAACTGCCACGTCCCGCCGCCAGGCCTCTGGGCCGCGGTGCGCGCGCTGTGCGACGCGCAGGGCGCCAGGCTGATCTTCGACGAGATTCCCTCCGGCCTCGGCAAGACCGGGCGCTTCTTCGCCTTCGAGCATGTCGGCGTGGTGCCGGATGCGGTGGTGCTGGGCAAGGCGCTCGGCGGCGGGGTGGTGCCGATCGCGGCCGTGATCGCCGATGCGGCGCTGAACGTGGCGCCGGAGCTCAATCTCGGCCACTACACGCATGAGAAGAACCCGCTGACCTGCCGCGCCGCGGTGGAGACGCTGCGCATCATCGAGGCGGAAGGGCTGGTGGCGCGGGCGGAGGCCATGGGCGCGGCCTTGCGCAGGGCGGTGACGGCGGCCACCGGCCTCGCGCCGCGCGGGCTCGGCCTGCTGCTGGCGCTGCCGCTGCAAGGCGCCTGGGCGGGAAGGGCGGAGGCGCTGGTGGCGCGGCTGCGACCGCTCGGCCTTTCCTGCACCACCAAGGGGCGCGATGCGATCGGCCTGTCGCCGCCGCTGGTCATCGCGGCGGCGGAGATCGCGCAGGCGACGGGCATGCTGGAGCAGGCCCTGCGCGACTGAACCGGGCCGCGCCCGGCGCCATGGTCCGGACAAGGCGACCGCTTGTCGTGGCGGCGGCACCACGCCGCGGTGTGTCACGACCCTGCCGCCAAGCCGTCACCGGTCGGCAGCCGAGCGCATCCTAGTGTCCGCGTCGCGAGCAGGAGATCAGGTCCGATGGCTGTACTGACACGTCGCGCCGCGCTGGCGCTGCCCACCGCGGTGCTGGCCGCGCCCGCGCTGGCGCAGCGCCGCCCGCTGGTGCTGGAGATGCCCTCCTACCAGCTGCGGGAGGGCTTCGGCCCCTGGTGGCGTGCGGCGGCGGAGGCGTTCGGCCAGCGCAACCCCGGCCTGCGCGTGAACCTCGTCGAAGTGCCGTTCGAGCCGCACCACGCGCAGCTGACCACCCGCTTCATCGCGAAGAATCCGCCCGACCTCTGCCACATCAGCGCGCGCTACTTCTACGGCTTCGCCGACCAGGGCTTCCTGGAGCCGCTGGATGCGCGGCTCGCCGCCATCGGCTGGCGGGAGCAGGACTTCATCCCGGCGCAGCGCGACATGCGCCGCGACGGGCGGGTCTATGCGCAGCTGCTGCTCGGCTACGCCTATGGGCTGTTCTACAACGAGGCGATGTTCCAGCAGGCCGGCGTCGCGCTGCCGACCAGCATGGCCGAGCTGGTTTCGGCCGCGCAGCGCCTGACGCGGGACCGCGACGGCGACGGCCGCATCGACCAGTTCGGCCTGGTCTGGCCGACCGCCAATACCTCCGGCACCTATGTCTATCTGACCTACCTCATCACCGGGCTGAACCGCGACTGGGTGGAGCAGGGGCGGCTGCTGCCGATGCCGGTGCTGCGCGAGGCGCTGGAAGTGGTGCAGACCCTGCTGCGCAGCGGCGCCACGCCGCCCGGGCTCGACACCAACCCGGCGCGCCAGCTGTTCTGGCAGGGCAATGCGGCGATGATCATCGACGGGTCCTGGGGTACCGCCTATCGCAAGGACAGCCCCGAGGCGCTGCAGCCGGCGCTGAAGGTGGCGCCCCTGCCGCTGCCGAACCAGGCGGCCGGCGCCTCCAACGTGCTGGCCATCCCGGCGGATGCGGCGCCCGAGCGCAAGGACGCGGCCTTCGCCTTCCTGGCGATGATCCAGTCGGCCGAGTGGCAGCAGAAATACGCCGAGATCGGCGGCAACCCGCCCGCGCGCCTCGGCATGCTCACGCCGGAGGCGCGCCGCATCTGGCCGGAACTGCCGATCTTCGAGAAGGCGGCGGCAGAGAGCACGGGAAGCTTCATGCCGCGCGGCAAGGAAGGCGAGTTCGCCCGCTTCAACGCGGTGGTGGGCGAGCATGTCACCGCCATGGTCGCCGGGCGGCAGGATGCGGCGCGGGCTGCGGAGCAGATGCATCGCGACCTGACGCGCGCCGTCTTCTGAGGGTGCGGCGGCGGCGCAGCGCGGTGGAGGCGGAGAAGGCCCGTCTGCTGGCCCTCTGCGCCCTGCCGGCCGCGGTGACGGTCCTGGTCCTGGTGGCCTGGCCCATCTGGCTGACCTTCGAGCTGAGCCTGCACCGCGTCCGCCTGTTCGACATCCTGCGCGACCGTCCGCTGGCCTTCACCACGGCGAATTACGAGCGCCTGCTGGGCGATGCGCGCTTCTGGGAGTCGCTCGCCAATACCGGCATCTTCGTGACCGGCTCGGTCGGGCTGGCCATCCTGTGGGGCCTCGGCAGCGCCCTGCTGCTCGATCGCCGCTTCCCCTGCCGTGCCGCGGTGCGGCTGGCGGTCATCCTGCCCTGGGCGGTCCCGGCCAGCATCGGCAGCCTGGTCTGGATGTTCCTGGCCGATGGGCATCTGGGTCTGTTCAACCACCTGCTGCTCTCGATCGGCCTGATCGCCGAGCCGATCGCCTTTCTCGTCCACCATCAATTCGCGATGCCGATGGTGATCCTGGCCCAGGCCTGGCACGCCTACCCCTTCTTCACCGTCATGCTGCTGGCGGCGCTGCAGGCGGTGCCGGCCGAGCTTCACGATGCCGCCCGGGTGGATGGCGCGACGCCGCTGCAGCGCTTCCGGCACATCACCCTGCCGGCGCTGCGCAACACGCTGGTGGTGACCGGCTTCCTCAGCGTGCTGGCCGCCATCCGCGACGTGGAGACCATCTTGGTCATGACCGGCGGCGGGCCCGGGCGGGCGACCGAGACGCTCGCGGTGCGGATCTGGAACGAGAGCTTCCGATTCTACGATATCGGCTTCGGCGCGGCGCAGGGCGTCGTCGCCTTCACGCTCTCGCTGCTGCTGATGGGCTTCGCGCTGCGGCGGCTGATGCGGAGCTTCTGGGGATGAGGCGGCTTGCGCGCCGCGCCGGCATGGCCATGGGCATCACCCTGCTGCTCTGCCTGGCGCTGTTCCCGATCTACTGGATGCTGATCACCGCGCTGCGCCCGAAATCCGTCACCATGGTCTGGCCGCCGCGGCTGCTGCCGGACCCGGGCGAGCTGAGCCTGGCGACGATCACCGCGGTGGCTCGGGACACGCCCGCGCTCGGCTGGGCGTGGAACTCGCTGCTGATCGCGGTGCTGACGACGCTGGCCGTCGTCCTCGTCGCCACCCTGGCGGGCTATGCGCTGTCGCGGGCGCAGGGCGGTGCGGCACGCGGGCTTGGCACGGTGATCCTGGTGGCGAAGATGCTGCCGTCGACGCTGCTGGTCGTGCCGCTCTACGTCATGTTCCATCGCGCCGGGCTGCTCGGCGGGCCCCTCACGGTGGTGCTCGCGAACCTGGCCTTCGCCGCGCCCTTCGCCACCTGGATGATGAAGGGCTTCTTCGACAGCATCCCGCCGATGATCGAGGAGGCGGCGCTGCTGGATGGCTGCAGTCATCTCGGCGCGCTGCGGCGCGTGGCGCTGCCGCTGGCGATGCCCGGCATCGCCGCCGTCGCGCTCTATGCCTTCATCGTGTCGTGGAACGATTTCCTCTTCGCCCGCGCCTTCCTGCCGGGCGGTGCGGACACGACCCTGACCGTGGGCGCCACGCAGTTCCTGTCCGAGACGGAGATGGAATGGAACCGCGTGATGGCGGTCGCGCTGCTGGCGACGCTGGCGGTCGGTGCCCTGTTCCTCTGGCTGCAGCGGCACTTCGTCAGCGGCCTGACGCGCGGGCATGATTGACCGGGAGGCCGCCGCCTGAAGGATCGCCCGGGCGACACCACCCGGGCGAGCGAGCATGGGCCGGTCACGGCGTCGTGGGGTGCCGACCGGGCGGGCGCCCGGCCCGTCAGGCGACGGGGATGGTGCCGCCGTCGATGATGTATTCGGTCCCGGTGATCGTGGCCGCGCGCGGCGAGACGAGGAAGGCGATCAGCTCGGCCACCTCCTCCGGCGCGTTCGGGCGGCCGATCGGGATGCCGCCGAGCGAGTCCATGAGCCCCTGCCGGGCCGTCGCCGCGTCGCTGCCGGCCTCCCTGGCCAGGCGTGCGATGAGCGCCGTGGCCGAGGCGGTCTCGGTGAAGCCGGGGGCCACGCGAACCACCCGCACGCCATGCCGCGCCACCTCGTTGGACAGGCCCTTGCTGTAGGTCGAGAGCCCGGCCTTGGCGGCGGCATAGGCCAGCGTCGCATCATACAGCGGCAGCCGCGCCTGGATCGAGGTGACATGCACGACGACGCCATGACCCTGGCGGATCATGCCCGGGAGCAGCGCGCGGTCGAGCCGCACCGCCGGGAACAGGTTGAGCTCCAATTCCTTCCGCCACTCGCCATCGTCCAGCGCGGCGAAGCCGCCGGCGGGCGCCGCCGAGCCGCCGACGACATGGACCAGGATGTCGAGGCCGCCCAGCACCCGCTCCACCGCGGCGGCGATGGCCGCGCAGCCTTCCGCGGTGGTGATGTCGGCGGCCAGCCAGGCAGGCTCATCCGCCGCATCGGGCCGCGGCGAACGCGCGGTGGCGAGAACCGCGGCGCCGGCGGCGCGAAGCCGCCGCACCACGGCCTCGCCGATGCCCTGGCCGGCCGCGGTGACCAGGGCGCGGCGGCCGGCCAGTTCACCGGCCGGCATCACGCGGCCTCCAGATCGACGATGAGGCCGTCGCGCAGCCGGAAGGCGAAGTCGATCTCGGCCGGGCTGCCGGGGAACTGGCCGGTGACCAGGCTGGTCACCACCAGCCGGCCATCGCGGGCCTGCACGCGCAGCGGTTCATGGGTGTGCCGGTACTTCGCCTGCGCCTCGGCGTGCCAGGCCTCGATGGCCGGAAGCCCGGCCATGCTGCGGCCTTCGTCACGCACGGTCGCGTCAGGCGCGAAGCAGTCGCGGAGGCTGGCGGCCTTGTCGGCGGCGAAAAACCGGGCAACCGGCGGGGGCAGGTCAGGTGACATGGCGGGTTCCTCTGGCTGTCGTCGCCCCGGGGCGGGGCCGACGGGCTTGCATCGGGACAGAGGTGCGACGAAGATATGGTTATGGCAAGTACACACAAAAAAGTAAGCTACCATCCCGATCGCGCGGATCGCGGCCATACCCCGCTTTCCGCCGCATCGGGCGTCGAACAGGCCATCGGGTTCCTCGAGGGGCGCTGGAAGCTGCTGATCCTGTTTCACCTCTTCGGTGGCAAGGCGCGTCGCTTCTCCGAACTGGAACGCGCCATTCCGGGGGTGACCCAGAAGATGCTGATCCAGCAGCTCAGGGCGCTGGAGCGCGACGGCATCGTGCACCGTGTCGCGCATCACGAGGTACCGCCGCGGGTCGAATACAGCCTCACCCCCTGGGGACAGGCGCTGTGCCCAGCCCTGGATTCCCTGCTGGCCTGGGCCGCGCAGCGCCCCGAGGAAGCCGAGACCGGGGAGGCAGCGCCCGACGGGGCGAACGCCGATTGAGCCGGTTCGGCACGGGGCGTGCGGTGCCCTGGTGACGGGCCGGGCGGATCGCGACCTGCCGCGCCGGCGCGGCAGCCGGGTCAGTCGGCTTCCGCCCGCCCGGCATTGCCGTGGATCAGGGACCGGCCCGCATCGATGCCGCCCGCGGTCTCGAGGGCGAATCGCTCGGCGTCGCGATGCCGGATGCTGCGCATCACCTCCTCCGCCGCCTCGGGCGCGTCGCCCAGTCGCAGCAGGGCTTCGCGCCCCAGCGCCATGGCGCTTTCGAAGGTCTCGCGGATCTGATACGCGGCCCCCGCCGCGACGAGAGCGAGCGCATGTTCCCGGTCGGCCGCGCGGGCCAGCACGGGGACGGCGGGAAATGCGTGCCGCGCCAGCGCGACGATGCGGGTGACGGCCTCCGCATCATCGGCGGCGGCGATGATGAGGCTTGCCTCGGCGGCGCCCGCCGCGTGCAGGATGTCGAGCCGGGATCCGTCGCCGTACCAGACCTTGAAGCCGAACGCCCCGGCATCGCGGATCGCCTGTGGATCCGTCTCGATGATCGAGAGGCTGTAGCCGCGCGCGAGGAGCGGCTGGCTGACGATCTGGCCGACGCGGCCGAACCCGATCAGCAGCACGCGGCCGGACAGGCCCTTGGCCGCTTCCACGCCGTCCAGCGACGGCGCGGGCTTCGGCGCGAGCCGGTCGTGCAGGATCATCATCAGCGGCGTCAGCACCATCGAGCAGATGATGATCGCCGTCAGCGTCGCATGCCACGCCGCGGTGAGGATCCCGACCTGCGTGGCCGAGGCGTAGAGCACGAAGGCGAACTCGCCGCCCTGCGCCATCATCACCATGCGCTCCAGCGCCTCCGCTTGCGGCGCCTTCAGCAGGCGCGCCACGGCGTAGATCACGGCCATCTTCAGGATCATGAAGGCCGGGACGGAGATGGCGACCACGACCCAGTTGGCGGCGATGATCGCGAGGTCCAGCGCCATGCCGACGCCGAGGAAGAACAGTCCCAGCAGCAGGCCGCGAAAGGGTTCGACATCCGCCTCCAACTGATGCCGGAAGGAGGATTCCGACAGCAGCACGCCGGCGAGGAAGGCGCCCATGGCCATGGAGAGCCCGCCTGCCTGCATCAGCATCGCGGCCCCCAGCACCACCAGCAGTGCCGCCGCCGTCATCACCTCACGCGCGCCGAAGCGCGCGAGCAGGCGGAACATCGGGTCGAGCAGATAGCGCCCGGCCAGCACCAGCACCGCAACGGCGCCGAGGCCGATGGCCACGCCCAGCAGCCGGTCTGCCGCCGACGCATCGGCCCCGCCGGGGGCGAGAAACGCGACCAGGGCGAGCAGCGGCACGATCGCCATGTCCTCCAGCAGCAGGATGGCGACGATCCGCCGCCCCTTGGGCAGCCCCATCGCCCCACGTTCCTGCAGCACCTGCATCACGATCGCGGTCGAGGTCAGCACGAAGCCGGTGCCCGCCACGAAGCTCGCCGCCGTCGGATAGCCGAGGGCCAGGCCGACGGTGATCAGCGCGGCGATCGCCAGGGTGACCTGCAGCAGGCCGAGCCCGAAGATCTCGCCCCGCATGGCCCAGAGCCGCGAGGGCTGCATCTCCAGCCCAATCACGAACAGGAAGAGCACCACGCCCAGCTCGGCCACATGGATGATGGACTGCGCATCGTGGAAGAAGCCGAGGCCATAGGGGCCGATCGCGAGGCCGGCAGCGAGGTAGCCCAGCACCGAGCCGAGCCCCGCCCGCCGGAAGGCCGGCACGGCGACCACCGCCGCCGCGAGCAGCACCACGATGGGCAGGAGATCGAAGGCGCCATGCGCGGCAGCCTCTGCGGCATGGGAGACGCCTTGCGCGGCCATGGGTCGGAACCTTGCCAATTGCCAAGCGAGCAATGCCGCCAGCGCGATCGGCAGAGTAACGACCGCGCGCGGGACCGGCAACTCCTGGGCAACCGTCGCGCCGGCCCTGTCGACGCCGACCCATGGGCCGGCCAGGGCAACGGCGAACCAGGCCGGGATGACGCCCCGGGCCCCCGCCGCCACGCCGGCGACGTCACCGCCCCGGAGCCGCCCGAGCCGCAGGAACAGGCCGAGGAGGCCGCACCCGCCGGGGATGACAAGCCGCCTGTGCATGGGGCGCACCGGTTCCGTGCGGAGTCACGTCCGGCCACCACCGGCCCCGGGCCTTCATCGATGACGCGCGGCAGGCGTCCCGCCTGCCCCAACGCCGCTCAAATCTGGCCACCCCCGCCCTGTGCGTCTGGCGGCGATGGCCTGGGTGGAAACCGGCAGAGAACGTGCCCCTGGTTTCGAATTGTCGCAGCCGCTTGCTGGCGCGACAGCGGACAACTGCCGGGGTCAGCCCGCGGCGGCGAGGGCAAGTCCCAGTTCACCCGCCTTCGCGAGGAGCGGGACGCGCACCGCCGCCACGAACTCGTCGGCCGACAGGCGCATGGCGGGCGCAGCGACACTGAGCGCCGCGATGGCGTGGCGGCTTCCATCCAGCACCGGGACCGCGAGGACCCGCAGGCCATTCACGCTCGCCCAGTCGATCAGCGCGACTCCCTCGCGCCGCACCTGCGCGAGGCGGGCGCGCAGCGCGTCCGGTGATTGCGGTACGCCAGGCCCGGTGCGGTCGAAGCGACTGGCGCGCAAGACGTTCTCCAACTCCTCCTCGGGGAGGAAGGCCAGCACCGCGTGCCCGATCGCCGATGCAGCAGCATGGATGCGTGAACCCACGCGGATATCCACGCCCATTCGGACGAGCCCGGCCTGCGCACGCTCGACATAGACGATGTCCGCACCGTCGAGGACGCCGAGGCTGGCCGCCTCGTTCACCTCGCCGACGAGGCTGCGGAGCGCGGGGCGGGCGAGGTCACGAAGGGCGGTGCGTGCGATCGCGTTGAAGCCGAGCTCGAGCGGCTTGAGCGTCAGGCGGAAGCGCCGCGTCCCCGGCACCTTCGCGACGTAGCCGAGCGAGACGAGCGTGTTCAGCATCCGGAAGGTCGTGCCGTCATCCAGGCCGGCACGTCGCGCGATTTCGCTCTGCAGCAGGTCCGGCTCCTCGGCCGTGAAGGTCTCCAGCACGCGGAAGCCCTTCGCGAGCGAGTGGACGAGGTTCTTGTCCTTTGCGCCGGCTGCATCGCCTTCGGCGGATTTCGACATCCGAAAGATCCTTCGCAATTCCTGTTGACAGCGGCGGAAGCGCGTCGTTACACGACGAACGCGAATGGCGAAGTTTTCTTCGCAATCCGAAGAATAGTCAAGCGACTCAGGAGGACGCGCCACCAATGCCCCTCGACCATGCGAAGACCCGCGCGCGCCTGCGCATCGCGGTCGATATCGGCGGCACCTTCACCGACCTCGCCGCCTTCGACGAGGCCGCTGGCGAGTTGCGCTTCGGCAAGGCGTTGACCACGCATGGCCGACTGGTGGACGGCATCCAGGACACGGTGGACATCGCCGGCGTGGCCTTCGCCGACGCGCATCTGTTCCTGCATGGCTCCACCATCGCCATCAACACGCTGCTGGAGCGCACCGGTGCCAGGACCGTGCTGCTGGTCACCGAGGGCTTTCGCGACATCTACGAGATCGGCCGCGTCAACCGCCCCGACGCCTACAACCTCTTCTTCAGGAAGCACGTGCCGCTGGTCGACCGCTCCTCGCGCTTCGAGGTGCATGAGCGGCTGCTCGCGAGCGGGGCGGTCCACAAGCCGCTGGACGAGGACCACCTGCGCGGCGTGTTGCGTTCCCTGGAGCCGGGCCAGGTGGAGGCGGTCGCGATCCTCCTGCTGCACTCCTATCGCAACCCCGCTCATGAGGTTCGGGTCAAGCAGATCGTGCAGGAGGAACTGCCGGGCGCCTTTGTCACCGCCTCCCACGAATTGTCGCAGGAGTATCGCGAGTTCGAGCGCGTCTCCACGGTCGCGGCCAACGCCTATGTCGGACCGCGGGTCGCAACCTATCTGGGCGAGCTTTCCGAGCATCTGGCCCGGTACAATTTCGACGGCGCCTTCTTCGTCGTGCAATCCACCGGCGGCCTGTTCCCGGTGGAGCACGCCCGGCGTGACTGCGTCCGCATGCTGGAGAGCGGGCCGGCGGCAGGCGTGATCGGCACCCAGGCGATCTGCGAGGGGCTGGGCCTGAAGGATGCCATTGCCTTCGACATGGGCGGCACCACGGCGAAGGCCGGGGTCATCTACCAGGGCAAGCCGCTGACCACCGGCTCCGCGCTCCTTGGCGGCTATGACCAGGCGCTGCCGATCCAGATCCCGATGACGGACATCTTCGAGGTCGGCACCGGGGGCGGCTCCATCGCGCGGCTCGAACAGGGCAATGCGCTGCGCGTCGGGCCGCAGAGCGCGGGCTCCATGCCGGGGCCGGTCTGCTACGGGCGCGGCGGCACGGAGCCGACCGTGACGGATGCGAACCTTCTCCTCGGCCGGCTCGACCCGGACCACTTCCTCGGCGGCACGATGGCCCTCGATCTCGCTGGTGCGGCGCGCGCCATGCAGGAGAGGATCGCCGGCCCGCTCGGCATGGAGGTGCTGGCCGCAGCCGACGGCATCCTGCGCATCGCCGTCACCACCATGTCCTACGCCGTGAAGGCGGTGACGACCGAGCGTGGGCTCGATGTCGGCGGCTTCACCATGGCGGTCTACGGCGGCGCGGGGCCGCTGCACGCCTCGGCCATCGCGCGCGAGATCGGGATCCGCCGCGTCATGATTCCCTACGCGCCCGGCTATTTCTCGGCCTATGGCATGCTGTTCTCCGATCTGCGCTACGACTACGTCCGCTCCTGCTTCCGCCGCCTGGCCACGGCCGATTTCGCCGAGATCGAGGGCCTCTATCTGGCGATGGAGGAGGAGGGCCGCGCGGCGATCGAGGGCTCGGCGGTGCGCCCCGAGCGCATCGAGATCGAGCGCGCCGCAGACATGCGCTATGTCGGCCAGGAACATGCGGTGACGGTGGAGCTGCCGCGCGACGTGTTCGGCGGGGGCGACCGCGCGGCGATCAAGCGCCATTTCGACGCCCAGCACCAGCTGCGCTACGGCACCAGCGCGCCGGGCGAACCGGCGGAGCTGGTCTCGCTCCGCGCCACCGTCTCCGGCATCATGCGCAAGCCGCCGCGCCACACCGTGCCCGCCGGCGGGCCGGTGCCGGAGCCCGAGGCGCTGATGCGCCGCAAACCTGCCTATTTCGGCCGGCTGATGGACACCCCGGTCTATGCGCGGGATCGGCTGAAGGCCGGCAACCGCCTCGCCGGCCCCGCCCTGATCGAGGAGCACGCCTCCACCACCGTGCTGCAGCCCGGCGATACGCTGGAGGTCGATGCCGCCGGCAACCTTCTCATCGCCATCGGGAGTGACGCGCGATGACCGACATCCTTTCGACCTCCGCCGCGAAGGTGGATGCCGTCACGGTCGAGATCGTCCGCCGCGGCCTGATCGCCGTGACGGAGGAGATGAAGACCAACCTGATGCGCACGGCCTACAACCTCATCATCTATGAGGCGCTGGACTTCACCGTGGGCCTGTTCACGAAGGAGGGCGAGACGGTCTCCATCGGCCTCGGCCTGCCGATGTTCATCCGCGGCATGTCGGAGACGGTGAAGGCGAAGATCCGCCATTTCGGCTACGAGAACATCCATGAGGGCGACATCCTCGTCACCAACGACGCCTACACCACCGGCTCGCACCTCAACCACTTCACCTTCACCATGCCGATCTTCCACGGGGGCGCGCTGATCGGCTTCACCTGCTGCATGGCGCATTGGCTCGATGTCGGCGGCACGCTCGGCACGGTGACCACGGACATCTACTCCGAGGGCATCCAGATCCCGATCGTGAAGTACCGCAAGCGCGGCGAGGTGAACCAGGACCTGGTAGACATCATCGCGATGAACGTCCGCCTGGCCGACAAGGCGATGGGCGATCTGCGCGCGCAGATCGTGGCGGTGACGACGGGCGAGCGCCGCTACCTCGAGCTCGTCACCCGCTATGGCTGGCAGGCGGTGCGGGATTCCATCACCGTCATCATGGACCATTCCGAGGCGCTGGCGCGCGCCAACACCGCGAACATCCCCGACGGCATCTATGAGGCCGAGAGCTTCATGGATGACGATGGGCTCGAGATCGGCGAGGCCGTGCCGATCCGCGTGCGCGTCGAGAAGCGGGGCGAGGAGGTGACGATCGACCTCTCCGAGGTCGCCAAGCAGGTGCGCGGCTTCTACAATTCCGGTGTGACCACCGGCATCGCCTGCGCGCAGGTGGCGTTCAAATGCCTCGCCACGCCGACCGACTATCCGGTGAACGAGGGCAGCTTCCGCAACCTCAAGGTCATCATGCCGATGGGCACGGTGGTCAGCGCCGAGCGTCCCGCGCCGATGCGCGTGTGGATGACCTATCCGATGACGGTGATCGACACGATCTTCAAGGCGATGGCGAAGGCCATCCCGGGCCGCGTCGCCGCCGGCCACCATGCCGACCTGGTGTTCCCCAACATCCACGGTATCAACCCGGCCGACGGCAAGTTCTACATCGTCGGCATCGGCCCGCTCGGCGGCGGCTGGGGTGCCAAGGCGACGGAGGACGGCATGTCGGCCACCGTCTGCATCAATGACGGCGACACCCACAACAGCCCGACCGAGCAGCTTGAGGCGAAGTATCCCGTGCTGGTCGAACGCTACGCGCTGCGCGAGGACAGCGGCGGCGCCGGGCGCTTCCGCGGCGGCCTGGGCTGCGAGCAGGTGGTGCAGGCTCTCGCCCCCTTCCAGCTCACCACGCGCATCGACCGCGTGCATTGCAAGCCCTGGGGCCTGGATGGCGGGCAGGATGCGGCCGGCAACGGCATCGGGCTGCGCCGCGGCGGCGAATGGCAGGCGGAATTCCCGAATGCGAAGGTGTTCAACGTGCGCCTCAAGGCCGGGGATGCCTACATGATGCGCTCGGGCGGCGGCGGCGGCTTCGGCCCGCCGGTGGAACGCGACCCCGCCCGCGTCGCCCACGACGTGCGGGAAGGCTATGTCTCGCGCGCCATCGCCCTTTCCGCCTATCGCGTGGTGCTCGATGCCACAGGCGCAGTGGATGAGGCCGCGACGCGCCGGCTGCGCGCGCAGAGCGACATTGCTGCGCCGCCGCTGCCCGGGGCCGCGGATGAGGCCGGCCCGCAGCTCGAAGTCAGCCCGGGCTGAGCCGCCATGGCGCCGCAGGAGACGGACAGCCTGGCGGAGCGGACGGCGCGACTTGCCGCGCTGTGGCGCGCCGTCTCCTCCCGCCCGCTGCATCCGGCGGGCTGCACCTGCATGGGGCATTTCCTGATCCCCGCGATGAACGCCCGCGACATGGAGGCCGACATCCTCGACTACATGCGCGGCCGCTATGCCGCGGAGGGCCTGGCGCCCCTGGCCGCGCTGCTGGATGCGCGCGAGGCGGAGCGCGAGGCCGGCGACATCCCGGCGCGCCCCTTCCGCGCCTGGCTCGCGCATCTGCCGACCGCGGGGATCGAGCCCGGCGCGCTGGACCGCTTCCTCACCGACCTGACCGCGACGCTCGAATCCTTCGAGCCCGCCGGCCCCCCGCCCAATCGCCTGATCTGCACCTGACCCTGAACCGGCAAGGATACCCGCATGCGCTTCGTCTCGTTCCTCCATGATGGCCGCCCGGCCTGCGGGCTGATGCAGGGCGAGCACATCCTCCTCGCCCCTGCCTCGGCGCATGCCGACCTCAAGGCGGCGATCGCGGCCGATGCGTTGGCCGATCTGGGCCGTGCCTGCGAGGCGGCCGGCCAGCGCGTCGCCTTCGCCGATGTCGCCCTGCTGCCGGTGATCCCGAACCCGGGCAAGATCCTGTGCGTCGGGCTGAACTACGAGATGCATCGCCGCGAGACCGGCCGCGATGTCGTCGAGAACCCCACCATCTTCACGCGCTTCGCCGACAGCCAGGCGGCGCATGGGCAGGATCTGCTGCGGCCCAGGGTCTCGACCGACTTCGACTATGAGGGCGAGCTGGCCGTGGTGATCGGCAAGGGCGGCCGCTACATCGCGCCCGAGGCGGCGATGGCCCATGTCGCTGGCTATGCCTGCTACAATGACGGCTCGGTGCGCGACTGGCAGCGCCACACGATCCAGTTCACGCCGGGCAAGAACTTCCCGCAGACCGGCGGCTTCGGCCCCTGGCTCGTTACCCCCGATGAGATCCCCGACCTCGACAAGCTGCGCCTGACCACGCGCGTCAACGGCGCCACGGTGCAGGAGGCGACGCTGGACCACATGATCTTCGACGTGCCGCGGATCATTGCCTACTGCTCCTCCTTCACACCCCTCTCGCCCGGGGACGTGATCGCCACGGGCACGCCGGGTGGCGTGGGGGCGAAGCGCAAGCCGCCGCTCTGGCTCAAGCCGGGCGATATGGTGGAGGTCGAGATCACCGGCATCGGCGTGCTCCGCAACGGGATCGCCGACGAGGCGGCCTGAGCCGCGACGAACTGCAACGACAGAAACAAGAACGGAGGAAACAGATGATTCGGCGAAGGAACATGCTGGGTGGCCTGACTGCGATGGGAACCGGGGCGCTGGCCGCCCTGCCGGCGCGGGCACAGCAGGCGACCTATCCCAGCCGACCGATCCGCATGATCGTGCCCTTCGCCCCGGGCGGTGGCGTGGATGCGGTCGGCCGGGTCGTGGCCCAGCGACTGACGGAGCGGATGGGTGTGCCGGTGGTGATCGAGAACCGCTCGGGCGCCAGCGGCACGGTCGGCGGGCAGGTGGTCCAGACCGCAGCGGCGGATGGCTACACGCTGCTCTTCTCGGCTTCGACGCATGTGATGGCGCGGCAGGTGCTGCGTCGCGCACCCTATGATCCCCTGGCCGATTTCACGCCGGTGGCACAGATCGGTGCGGCACCCATGCTGCTGGTGCTGTCGCCGAACCGACCCCAGGCAAGCATCACCGAGATCGTGGCGGATGCGCGGCGGAACCCGGAGCAATGGACCTTCGGCGCCTCGGCGCTCGGCTCCGCCGGGCACCTTGCGACGATCCTGTTCCTGAAGCTGGCGGGGCTGGACCTGGTGGTTGCGCCCTATCGTGGCACAGCGCCGGCGCTGACGGATGTGGCCGCCGGCAATGTTCAGATGATGATCGACCCGGTCCTGGCGCTGCTGCCGCTGGTGCAGAGCGGGGGCGTGAAGGGTGTGGCGATCACCGCCGCGGCCCGGAGCACGCTCGCCCCCAACCTCCCGACCACCGCCGAGGCCGGAATGCCGGGCCTGGTCTTCGCCTCCTGGTATGGCGTCTGGGGGCCGAAGGACCTGCCGGCGCCGATTGCCACGACGCTCGAGGGGCATTTGGGCGAGATCATGCGCGAGCCCGCCATGGTGCGGCGCTTCACGGCGCTGGGGCTGGAGCCTGTCTACAGCGCGGGCGAGGCCTTCCGTGGCTTCATCGCGGCCGATGTCAGCCGGAACAGCGAACTGCTGCGAAGCGCGAATTTTCACCCGGATTAGCGGGATCCGGCCGCGGATCCACCGCGGTTGGAGCGCGGCACGTCTGGCAGCCGCCGGGTAATCTGCGCCTCGCCTTCGACGACGGCGGCCGGCGGCCGGCGGTTGTCTGGGCGTCTCAACCTTACCCCTGACCTGCCCGTCTTCGAAGCGCTCCGCCTGAACGTTGGACGGGCGGCAGCGACGGGGCGGCAGCGACGGGGCGGCTGGGATGGCGGCGCAGAAGGCGAACACGCCGGAGGAGATCCTGGAGAAGCGCGGGCAGGAGGGGGCTCTGCCCGGCCAGGGCAGGACGGTGGCGGAGGCGATTCGGGCGATCGGGGTGACGGAGCCGACCGACGAGCCCGGACGGACGGCGTTCGGCGGGCTGACGCTGGACCGGATGCAGCGGCTGAAGGCATTGCCGCGCGAGGGGAAAGCGGCAAGCCGCGCGGCTGCCCGCCGCTCAGCCGATGCGGGAAGCCGCGCGAAGCGGCACCGGATCACGTATCCTGACAGCGACGGCGGCGCGAAGCAGCACATCCCAATCTCCGCAGGCGAGCAGCAACCACAAGGACACCCCATGCCGCGCCTCCACCCGCACCTGGAACGCCATCTGGTCTCGCGCATCGGATGGCTGCGAGCCGCAGTGCTCGGGGCAAATGACGGCATCGTGTCGACCGCCAGCCTGATCGTCGGCGTCGCGGCGGCCGCCACCACGCAGAGCGACATCCTCATCGCCGGCGTCGCCGGGCTGGTCGCGGGTGCAATGTCGATGGCGGCCGGCGAATACGTCTCGGTCAGCTCGCAATCCGACACGGAACAGGCCGACCTTGCGCGGGAAAGCCAGGAACTGCGGGACGATCCCGTCTTCGAGCATGAGGAACTGGCCGAGATCTACGTCCAACGTGGGGTGGAACGCGACCTGGCCCGGCGGGTCGCCGAGCAGTTGATGGCCAAGGATGCGCTGGGCGCCCATGCGCAGGATGAACTTGGGATGTCCGAAATCACCACCGCGCGCCCGACCCAGGCCGCACTGACCTCCGCCGCCACCTTTGCCGTCGGCGCCGCGATGCCCCTGCTGATGGTGATCGTCGCACCGACCCATCTCCTTGTCTGGGTCGTCTCCGGCGCCTCGCTTGCCTTTCTGGCCGTGCTGGGAGCCGTTGGGGCCCAAGCCGGCGGTGCGAATGTCCTTCGCGCCACGGCGAGGGTCACGTTCTGGGGCGCGCTCGCCATGGCATTGACGGCCGGCATCGGCGCGCTGTTCGGCACGGTGGTTCGATGTTGCCAGATCCCGGTGATCGTGACCGACCGCCGCCTCGATCGCCGGCCTGGCGACGCGCCACCTGGCGCGGCGGCCCTTCGGCCGCGCGCCTGCCTTCGGCGGGCGCCGCTTCCATCAATGGAATCCGGCAGGATCGCGGCGGAGAACCGCCTGGGGCGCGGTGGAGAACCCTCAAGCCGCTGCCACCGGCTCAGTCCAGCCGCGTCTTTCGCAGCCGAAGCGCGTTCGCGACCACGCTCACCGACGACAGCGCCATCGCCGCTGCCGCGATGATGGGCGACAGGAGAATGCCGAACATCGGATACAGCACGCCAGCGGCGATCGGCACGCCGGCCGCATTGTAGGCGAAGGCGAAGACCAGGTTCTGCCGGATGTTGCCCATCACGGCTTGGGACAGATGCCGCGCCCGCACGATCCCCATCAGATCCCCGCCGAGCAGCGTGATTCCCGCACTTTCGATGGCGACCGCCGTGCCGGTGCCCATGGCGATGCCGACTTCGGCTGCCGCCAGCCCCGGCGCGTCGTTCACCCCATCGCCCGCCATGGCGACGCGGCGTCCCTCGGCCTTCAGCCTTTCGATGATGCGCTGCTTGTCCTCGGGCAGGACCTCCGCCTCGACCTCTGTGATGCCGAGGCGCCGCGCCACGGCCTCCGCCGTCGTGCGGTTATCGCCCGTCAGCATCACCACCCGCACGCCCTCCTTCGCGAGGCTTGCAAGCGCCGCCGCCGTGGTCTCCTTCACCGGATCAGCCACGGCGACGATCCCGAAGGCGCGGCCATCCACCGCCACGAAGAAGACGGTGGCGCCATCGCCACGTAGGCGCTCGGCTTCCGCCGACAGGGCGCCGACATCGACCTTGGCCTCGTCCATCAGCCGGGCATTGCCGACCGCGACCTGGCGCCCCTCGACCGCCCCGGTTACGCCTCTCCCGAGCGGCGCGTCGAAGCCCTCGACGGGCGGCACGGTGATGCCGCGCTTCTCTGCCGCACGCACCACGGCCTCGGCCAGGGGATGCTGGCTGGGCCGCTCCAACCCAGCCGCCAGGCGCAACACATCCTCCTCGGCCACACCCGGCGCGGGAATCACCGCCACGACATCCGGCCGGCCCTGGGTGAGCGTGCCGGTCTTGTCCACCACGAGCGTGTCGATCCGCTCCATACGCTCCAGCGCCTCGGCGTTCTTGATCAGCACGCCGGCCTGCGCGCCCCGGCCCACACCCACCATGATGGACATCGGTGTCGCCAGGCCCAGCGCACAAGGGCAGGCGATGATCAGCACCGTCACCGCTGCGACCAGCGCGAAGGTGAGGCGGGGCTCAGGCCCCCAGACCGACCAGACTGCGAAAGCGAGCAGCGCAATGCCCACGACCACGGGCACAAACCAGCCGCTGACCTGGTCGGCCAGGCGCTGGATCGGCGCGCGCGAGCGCTGTGCGCCCGCAACCATGCGGACGATCTGCGCCAACACCGTGTCCTGGCCGACGCGGTCGGCGCGCATGACGAAGCTGCCCTGGCCGTTCAGCGTGCCGCCGACGACCTGGTCGCCCACCGTCTTGGTGACCGGCACTGCCTCACCCGTCACCAGGCTCTCATCGACGTTGGAGCCGCCCTCCAGCACCGCGCCGTCGAGCGGCACCTTGTCACCAGGACGGACTCGCAGCCGGTCACCGACGATGATGGCGGCCAGCGGCACCTCCTCGTCCGATCCGTCTTCGCGCAGCCGCCGCGCCTGGGCCGGTGCGAGGTCGAGCAGCGCGCGGATGGCGCCGCCGGTCTGCTCGCGCGCCCGCAGCTCCAGCAGCTGGCCAAGCAGGACCAGCACGACGATCACGGCAGCGGCCTCGAAGTACACGGCAACCGAACCATCCGCCGCACGGAAGGCGGAGGGGAAGATGCCGGGTGCCAGGGTCGCCACGAGGCTGAACACCCAAGCGACACCGGTGCCGAGCGCGATCAGGGTGAACATGTTGAGGCTGCGGTTCGCCAGGCTCTGCCAGCCACGGACGAAGAATGGCCAGCCCGCCCAGAGCACCACCGGCGTCGCCAGCACCAGCTGAATCCAGTTGCCGATGCCCGGCCCGCCGATCAGGTGCGTCATCCCCGTGAGGTGGCCACCCATTTCCAGCAGGAAAACCGGAACGGTCAGCACCAGCCCGATCCAGAAGCGGCGGGTGAAGTCCACCAGTTCCGGATTGGGCCCGCCCTCGGCCGAGGGGGTTTCGGGCTCCAGCGCCATCCCGCAGATCGGGCAACTGCCCGGGCCCGGCTGCCGGATCTGCGGGTGCATCGGGCAGGTGTGGATGGTGCCTGGTGTCACGGCCTCGGCGCGCAGGGTCGCGCGTGCTTCGAGATACTGTCCCGGTTCAGCGATGAACCTGGTGCGGCAACCGGCGGAGCAGAAATGGTAGGCATGGCCGGCGTGTTCGGCGTGGTGCGCGGTCTTCGCCGGGTCCACCGTCATTCCGCAGACCGGATCCCTCACGCTGTCTGGTCCTGCCGCATGCCCATGCTGGTTCGGGTGGTGCCTGCCGCCTGGGGCTTCGCTGCCGTGATGCGCCATCGCTGCTCGACTCCTCGATACGCGGTCGTTCTGACGATCGATGGACCGGCAGCGTCGCCGAAGGCGGCAACAGGATCCTTGTGACGAAGGGGGCAAGCCCTGAGTGGCCTCGCCCGGTCATCAGCGCGGGCGCGCCAAGAAGGCGCGGAGTTCGGCGATCTCCCGCTCCTGCTCGCGGATCACGGCTTCGGCCAAGCGGCGCATCGCCGGGTCGCGACCATGCGCAAGCTGGACCCGCGCCATCGCGATCGCGCCCTCGTGATGGGGGATCATGGAGGCGGCGAAATCGCGATCCGCGTCACCGGTGAAGGCGATGGCCATGTCGCGATGCATCTTCTCGTTCGCGGCGATCAAGGCAGCGGTCGAGGGGGAAGCCGCAGCCCTCCCCTGGGCGGCGGTTCCAGGAGCCGCGGCGCCGTGCTGATGCGGGTCACTCCCCGGCGCCTGCGCCGTGCCATTTCCCGGCGCCTGCGCGCCAGGCACCATCCGCTGCTGCATTTGCTGCATTTGCTGCATATGCTGCTGCATGCCGGGCATCTGGCCCATCATGCCGTGCTGTGCCGGATGCGAATGCGGCATGGTGCCCTGGGCGATGGCAAGGCCGGCCGCAGAGACAGTGGCGAGGCCGGCAGCAAGGGCAAGAGAGCGAGCGAGGCGGGCCATGTGCTGGGTTCCTGTGGTTCGACCTTCACGACACTGGCGCCCCAGCATGTCGGCAGGGTCACGCCGTCATGACAAAGCATGTCGGCGCGGGATCAGGCGACGATGCGCTCGACCTGCCAACCACCATCGCGCAGCACCTGCTCCAGGCGCGCCGTGTCCGTGGCCGACGTCACGGCCGCTTCCCGTGTGTCCAGCCTGATATCGATCTTCGCCTCCTGGTCGGCCTGGCGGAGTGACGCGGTAACGCCCTTCGCGCAGCCGCCGCAACTCATGTTCGCGATCCGAAAGCGATGCATCACGCCCTCCTCAGGGGTTCTCGTCTGGAAGAGGACGTGGTGATTGCCCCCATGGGAGGGTCAAGGGCACACGCCGCCGTTTTCGGTCCCGAGGCTTGCCTCACACCGACGTGCCGCCACGGAAGCGCATGAACACCAAGCGACCGCCACGCGCATCGAAGGCCAGGACGTCATAGATGTCAGGCGCCTCGCCCGGGATTTCCATGCCGGGCGAGCCCACCGGCATGCCCGGCACCGCCAGGCCGCGGATCCCGGCAGGGCGCTCCGCCAGCAGACGGGTCACCGCCGCTGCCGGAACATGACCCTCAAGCGCATAGCCCCCGACAAGCCCCGCATGGCAGGACAGCAGATCAGACGGCGTGCCGAGCCGGCGTCGCGCAGCCGCCACCGAACGCACGACATTGTCCTCGATCGGAAACCCGGCTGCCCGCATGTGGTCCACCCACCCGACGCAGCATCCGCAATTCTCCTCCCGCCAGACCTGGAGGCGTGGCAATGCCGCCGCCAAGGCCGGCAGGGGCAGGGCCACCGCGGCAAGCCCGGCGGCCAAGAAACTCCTTCGAACCATCATCCCGATAGGCTCCTTCAACCCTGGATTCTGGGCAGGCGGACGAATGCCAGAAGTCCGCCGGCTGGTCGGTTGCTCAACTGTACCGTGCCGCCTTGCTGCTCGACCGCGCGGCGCGCGATGGTAAGGCCGAGCCCGCTCCCACCCGTGCCACGATTGCGCGACGTCTCGAGGCGGCGGAACGGCTCGAACACCGCCTGCATTTCGGCGTCCGGGATCCCTGGGCCGTCATCCTCAATGCGCACCAGAATTTCTTGACCCTTGTCTTCGAGAACGACGCGCGCCCCGCCGCCATAGTTCACGGCGTTGTCGATGAGGTTCGCGAAGGCGCGCTTCAGGGTCACCGGGCTGCAGACGAGTCTGGCCTGCGTGGGGCCGGCATAGGTCACGGCAGCCCCCGCATCGGCCGCCGCGTCGCACAGGGTCTCGATCATGGCGACGATATCGGCCGGCTTCCGGGGCTCGCTCTCGGTCTCGCCGCGGAGATAGGCGAGGGTCGAATCGATCATCGCCTCCATCTCGTCGAGATCGGCATCGATGGCGCGTGCCGCCTCGCCATCCTCGACGAAGCCGGCGCGCAGCCGCAGCCGCGCGATGGGCGTGCGCAGGTCATGGCTGACGGCGGCCAGGGCCTGGGTACGGTCGGCGATCAGGCGGTCGATGCGGCCCTGCATGCGGTTGAAGGCCTGGGCAGCCTGGCGCACCTCGCGCGGGCCTTCTTCCGGCACGGGCACCACCGCGCCCGGGCCGCCGAAGCGATCCGCCGCATCCGACAGCGCGCGCAAGGGCCGCCCGATCAGCCGCACCACCAGCAGCCCGAGCAGCAGAATCCCCAAGGCCATCGCGGTGGTGGAGAGCAGCGTCGCGTGCTCCGACGCCGGCGGGCGGAACAGGGCGGCGGAGAAGTTCAGCCAGCTGCCATCCGGCAGCGGCAGCGCGCCGAGCAACTGGTGCCCCGCCATGCCATCCTCGCCGTAGCCGAGCCGCAGGCCCGTGATGTCGAATTCCGGAACCAGTTCGCCGAGCCGGCTGCGCAATGCCTCGATACGGGCGCTGCTGGCCCGCACCGGTTGCACGGTCGCCGCGCGGGTCCAGTGCATGTCGAGGCTTGCGGTGGAGAGCGCATGGGCGGTTCGGTCACGCTCCTCGATCGGAAGTTCAGCAACCGCCCGCTTGGCGGCCACCAGGCGCTCAGCGAGTTGCGCTTCCCGCGTCGTGCCAAGCACCGCCTCGGTCCCGATCTGGTGCAGCCACAGGCTGCCGAGATGGAAGGCCATCAGACCGACCAGCAGGACGAGCACGATCCGGCCGCCCAGCGTGTCCGGCAGCAGGCGCCCGAGCGGCTTCATGCGCCGCGCTTGACGGGTGGCACCAGCATGTAGCCGGCGCCGCGCACCGTCTTGATGATCGACGGACTCTCGTCGGTTGGCTCCAGCTTGCGTCGCAAGCGGCTGACCATGACATCGACCGACCTCTCGGTGCCGTTGAAGGCCATGCGGTTGCGGGCGAGGTCGAGCAGTTGGTCCCGGCTCAGCACGCGCTGCGCGTGTTCGCAGAAGGCCAGCAGCAGATCGTACTCGCCGCCGGAGAGGTCGACCGCGGTGCCGTCCGGTGCGCTGAGTTCGCGGCGCCGCGTATCCAGGCTCCAGTCGGCGAAGAGGATGCGCTCGCCCGCCTGGCCCGCCATCGGCTCGCCCGCCTCGCCGCGCGAACGCCGCAGCAGCGCGCGCACGCGGGCCAGCAGTTCGGCGCGGCCGAAGGGCTTCGGGATGTAGTCGTCCGCGCCGAGTTCCAGCCCGAGGACACGATCGGTCTCCTCGCCACGCGCCGTCACCATGATGATCGGCACGCCAGACCTGGTGCGCAGTGCCCGGCACAGATCGAGGCCGGAAGCGCCGGGCAGCATGACATCGAGCAGCACAAGATCGATCGGCGCCCCGGCCAGCACCTCCCACATCTCGCGGCCGTCGCGCGCGCCGGTGACGCGGAAGCCGTTCTGGCGCAGGAACTTGGCAATCAGCGTGCGCATCTCCCCGTCATCCTCGACGACGAGGATGTGGGCTTCCTGCGGCAGGCTGTCGGGCGCCATCACGTCAATGATGCCGGTGGCCGCCCGGCATCGGGCCACCATGCCGCGGCGTGCCGCCGGCATAGCCCCGCAGGCGGGAATAGGCGGCGATCTGCTCCGCGTTCAGGATCGCCGCCTGTGCCAGATGCGTGCGCAGATGCACGGCCCGGATCTCGCCCTGCAGGGCCGCGATGCGGGACGTGCGCGCCGAGAGGTCGGCGGGCGTGACACTGCGGTTGCGGAAGGTGGTGTCGAGGGCGCGCTCCTCCTCGATCACGCGGGCGCCGAGCGCACGCGCCGCGGCCTGCATCTCTGCCATGAGGTGCTGCGTCGCGGCGAGCTGCGCGGGCGTGAGCTGCATCGCCCCAGCCAGCTCGATGACATGGGCGGGGCCCGGCCAGCCGTTGAGCTCGGCGGCCAGCGCCAGGCCCATGCCGCGGCCGGCCAGCAGATCGGCCTGCTGCTCCGCCGACAGTGCGCGGATCGGGCGGTCCGTCATGCCGGCATAGGGCGAGGGTGTGTCGGCCGAAGCCGGGCTCGCGACGAGCAGGGCCAAGGCCATCAATGTCCTGCGCATCCGGGTCTCCTCAATTCTGGTCCATCGGCGTGAAGCGCGCCTGCACGGGACGTTGGCCGGGGAGCGTCAGCGTGACAACCGCGCGCATGCCGCGCGCGGCCAGGAAGGCGCCGGTGCCGGCCAGCACATTGTCGCCGACGGGCGCGAGCGCCACGGTGGCCTGGCGCCCGCCCGCCAGGATGAGGACCTGCGCCGTGGCTCCCGCGGCCGGGATCGGCCGGTCGGCGCCATCGAACAGGAACAGCCGCAGCGTGTTGCCGGCCGCCAGCAGCTCGGCGTGGTTGGTGCCGATATCCACTTTCTGGCCACCATTCGGCCCCCGACGTGGTTCATGCGCCTGGGCGCCGACCGGTAGGAAGATCAGGCTGGCGAGCAGCAGGCGACGTGGGATCATGGTCGGGTTCCTCGTGGATCAATAGGCCTCGGCAACCTTCCGCTCCTGCTGGACGACGCGCAGGCGTTCCAGGGCGGGACGACCGAAGCGATGGAACAGCAGCGGCGTCAGGAAGGTGTCGAGCAGCGTCGCGGTGATCAGCCCGCCGAAGATGGTCACGGCGACGGGGTGCAGGATCTCCTTGCCCGGCTCGCTCGCGCCGATCATCAGGGGGATGAGCGCGAAGCCGGCCGAGAGCGCGGTCATCAGCACCGGCGTCAGCCGTTCCAGGCTGCCGCGCATCACCAGCGCCAGCCCCCAGCGCTCGCCTTCCAGCAAGGCGAGGTTCAGATAGTGGCTGACCTTCAGGATGCCGTTGCGCGTTGCGATCCCGGCCAGGGTGATGAAGCCGATCATCGACGCGACGGAGAGCGGCTGCCCCGCGATCCACAGCGCCGCGATGGCGCCCACCAGCGCGAGCGGCACATTGCCCATGATGATCAGCGCCAGCACCGCCGACTTGTAGCGGCTGTAGAGCACCATGAAGATCAGCGACAGTGACACCAGGGAGAGTCCGGCGATGAGGCGCGCCGCCTCCTCCTGCGCCTGGAAGGTGCCCTCCAGGGTGAAGAAGTAGCCGGGCGGCAAGGTGGCCATCTCCATCTCGGCCCGGATGCGCGCGATGATGCCGGCCATGTCGCTGCCATCGGTATTGGCAAGCACGACGATGCGCCGCCGGCCATTCTCCCGCAGGATCTGGTTGGGGCCATCGGTGTCGTGCAGTTCCGCCAGCAGCGACAGCGGCACGCGTCCGGCTGGTGTCGCGATCATCACGGCGGCGAGTCCGGCGCCGGTGCGGTCGGCATCGCCGAGGCGCATCACCACGTCGAAGCGCCGCGCGCCGTCCACCACCTGGCTGACCACCTGGCCGCCCGACAGCGATTGCAGGGCTTCGGCCACCGAGGCGGCCGAGATGCCATACAGCGCCGCCCGCTCATGATCCACCGCCACCTGAAGCTGCGGCACGCGCAGCTGGCGCTCCACCTGCAGGTCGGTCAGGCCGGGGATGGCGGCCAGGCGCTGCTGCATCCCCTCGGCCAGGGTGCGAAGCGTGTCCAGGTCATCGCCGGTGATCTTGAGCGCGATCTCGGCCCGCACGCCGGACAGCATGTGGTCAAGCCTGTGCCCGATCGGCTGGCCGACATTGGCACTGCCGGGCAGCACGGCGAGGCGCGTGCGGATCTCGGCCGAGATTGCCTGCTTGCCGCGTTGCGATGCGTGGAGCGAGACGTCGAGTTCCGAGGAATGCACGCCCTCGGCATGTTCATCCAGCTCGGCGCGGCCGGTGCGGCGGCCCACGGTGCGGACTTCCGGCACCTGCATGATCAACAACTCCGCCTGCCGCCCTAGCCGGTCGGCTTCGGCCAGGCTGATGCCGGGCTGGAACTGCAGGCTGATGGTCAGCGTGCCCTCGTTGAAGGGCGGCAGGAAGGAGCGTGGCAGGAATGGCACGGTCGCCAGCGCGCCCGCCACGCCGACACCCGCCAGCAGATACACGAGGCGCGCGCGGGCGAAGGCCCAGAGCAGCGCATGCTCGTTCCAGCGCTTCAGCACGCGGACCAGCGCGCTGTCGCCGTGCTCCATCCGCTTCATGCGCGGCAGCAGGTAGTAGCAGAGAACCGGCGTGACGGTTATGGAGACAACCAGGCTCGCCAGGATCGAGACGATGTAGGCGACGCCGAGCGGCGCGAACAGGCGACCCTCGATGCCGGTCAATGCGAACAGCGGCACGAAGACCAGGATCACGATCATCGTCGCATAGACGATGCCGGAGCGGACTTCCTGGCTCGCCTTGGCAACCACGATGAGGGCGGGCAGCGGGTCCGGCTGCGCGCGGTTCTCCCGCAGGCGGCGGAACACGTTCTCCACATCCACCACCGCGTCATCCACCAGCTCGCCGATGGCGATGGCCAGGCCACCCAGCGTCATGGTGTTGATCGACAGGCCGAGCAGCTGGAACACGACGACCGTGATCAGCACCGAGAGCGGAATGGCGGTGAGCGAGATGAAGGTGGTCCGCCCGTTCAGCAGGAACAGGAACAGCACCACGGCCACCACCGCCACCGCCTCCAGCAGCACCTTCTCCACATTGGCGATCGAAGCCGCGATGAAATCGGCCTGGCGGAACTGCACGTTGTTGGCGGTGACGCCGGGCGGCATGGCGCGCTGCAACGAGGCCAGCGCCGCTTCCACCTGCGCCGTCAGCGCCACCGTGTCGGCCGAGGGCTGCTTCTGGATCGACAGGATCACCGCCGGCTGCCCCATGCTGCCGGCCTCGCCGCGCTTGAGGCGGGCGGCGTAGTCGACGGTCGCGACCTGGCGCAGCGGGATCGGCTGGCCGGCCCGCACGGCGACGGGGGTGTTCGCAAGGTCCGCGAGGCGCGTGGTGCGCCCGATGTTGCGGATCAGGTATTCCCGCCCCGCCTGGTCCACATAGCCGCCGCCGGTGTTGCCGCCGAATTGCCGCAGCGCGGCGTGCACCTGCTCCGCCGTGACGTCCAGCGCGTGCATCCGCGCGACATCGGGGGTCACGCGATACTGCCGCACCTCGCCACCGATCGGGATCACCTGGGTGATGCCTGGGATGGTCAACAGCCGCGGCCGCACCACCCAATCCGCAAGCTCCCGCAGCGCCATCGGGCTGGCGCGCCCATCGGTGGACATCGCCACCAGCATGATCTCGCCCATGATGGAGGAGATCGGCGCCATCTGCGGCGCGACATTCGCCGGCAGCTGCGCCCGCACCAGCGACAGGCGCTCCGCCACCTGCTGGCGGTTCACCCAGATGTCGGTGCCCCAGTCGAACTCCACGAAGACGATCGACAGCCCGACGCCGGAGACGGAGCGCACGCGCGTGACACCCGGCATGCCGTTCATCGCCGTCTCGATCGGGTAGGAGACGAGAAGCTCCACCTCCTCCGGCGCCAGGCCCTCGGCCTCGGTCATCAGGGTGATGACCGGCTTGTTGAGGTCGGGGAAGACATCCACCGGCAGGCGTTGCAGCGTGAAGGCGCCGTAGACCACGAGGATCGCGGCCGCGACCAGAACGACGATGCGGTTCCGCAGGCTGGCGGTGACGAGGATGTTGAACACGGCTAGCGGACCTGCGCGATCAGCCCGGCGCCGCTGGTGACCACCCGTGCCCCCCGTTCCAGCCCGGCCGTGACCAGCACATGCTGGCCGTCGAGCGGCTGGGCCCGCACGGGCCGCGGCAGGAAGCGCTCGGCGCTCGGCATCTCATAGACCACCTGGCCGCCCTCGGGGTTGCGGATTACGGCCTGGGCCGGCAGCACGATGCCGACGGTGCGGCGCGGCGTCTCCACCAGCACGGTCACGGGCTGCCCCACGGCGAGGCCGGCCGCGCCGCTCTCGATGCGGAAATGCAGGGGCAGGCCCTGCTGGCGGAGCGTCATGCCGCGGCCCACGAAGCCGAGCCGCAGCGCCTCGCCACCCGCCGTCACGGCGGAAGCGCCCGAAACCTCGGCCACCGCGGCGGGGTCGAAGGCGATGGCCTCGACCCAGAGGCGTGTGGGATCGACGATGTCGAACAGCGGCTCCTGCGCCTGGATCACCTGGCCGGCGGCGACGCGCACCACGCTGATCAGGCCGGCGGAGGGGGCCAGGATCGGCTCCCGCCCCGTCACCGCCGGCAGGTTCGCTGCGCGGCGCTGACGCAGGCCCTCCAGGTCGGCGCGGGCATCGCTGATCTCGCGGGCCGCGACGGTGCCGGCCAGCGCGGTCAGTCGGCGGACCCGCGCCTCGCCGATGACGATCAGCGCATCCAACTCGGCGATGCTGGCGCGCACCCCGACGCGATCCTGCGCCGCCATGATCGGCACCACGAAGCCGAGCACCTCGCCACGCGCCACGCGCTGGCCCAGCATCGGGAAGCCGCCTTCCGGCGGCTCGATACGGCCGGCTTCGGAGGCCTGCACGCGGCCGGAGGCATTGGGGTCTGCGACCACCCGGCCGGTGAGCGGGATGGCAACGGCGGCCTCGCCCGGCTCGGCCGTGCCGGTGCGCAGGCCCAGGAGGCGCTGCGAAGGCTTGGGGACAAAGATGCTGCCGTCCGGTTGCCGCCGGGGCGCGTCCATCGGTTGGGCCCCGGCGATCATCGGCACGAGAAGAACGGCCAGCAGGGCCACCGCGGCCGGGGCCGCGGCCACACGCCCGGGGCTCGGTGCACCGGCCGGCAAGCCCTGGGCGCGCGTGGCGGTTGCCGGTGGCTCGGCGACAACAAGCGGCGGCAAGGCTCGCGGCGTGGCGGCACGGCCAATGGCGATGCCGAGCAGCAGCAGGACCAGCCCCGCCGCCCACAGGACAGGCTCGCGCAACGCCATCGAGAGCAGCTCCGCCGAGCCTGGCGCTGCGGTCGGAGCCACGGCCGCAGCGGGTATCTCAAGCGTCGCGGGCAGCAGATCCACGTCCTCGCCGGCGGTGATGATGAAGACCAGGTTCCGTTGGCCCGGTCGTTCCAGGGCGGGGTTGGCGAGGAGGTAGGTCGCCTCGCCGGCCCGCGTCGCCGCGCCCAGATCCTCGCCGTCGAGGGTGACCTGCACCGTGGCGCCGTCGATGGGCTCCGAGGTCGCGTGCCGGTCGAGGTAGAGCCAAAGCCGGCGGTCCGGGCCGAGGACCGCCACGATCTCGAACAGCTCGGAATGCGCCTCGGCGCGCGGCGCGGCGACCGCCGGCGGTGCGGGTTCCTCCCCATGGGAATGGCCTTCATGGCTGAAGGCAGGGCGTAAGCCGGCTGCTGCCAGCAGCGCGACAAGCAGCAGAACTCGAATCAGCACGCGCGCCCCCCAAGTCCAGACCGCCACGGATCCAACCTGCCGGCACAGGACGTCGCGGGCGTTGCCCGATCATGACAAAGCATTGCAGCGGAGGCGCCAAGCCCCGGGCGGGCGGTGACTCGCCCGGCGCGCCGAGTCGCACGGCACGCACCGATCCTGGCCGATGTCGCGTCTAGGCCCGAACGCTCGCGGGGCCGGCAAAACGCGCACGAGCTTCCCGCACGAACGCCATGACGTTGGCCGAGCCACGACGGCTGGCCTGGTAGAGCAGGCTGACGGGCACCGCGGGTGGCTCATGGCTGCGAAGCAGGTGCCGCAGACGCCCGTCCGCCACCGCTTCCTCGACCTGGTATGACAGGACGCGCGTGATGCCCCGCCCGCGCAGCGCCGCGGCAATGGCGGCATCGGCGCTGTTGACGGTCAGGCGCGGCGCGAGGGAGACGCTGGACGGTGCGGCGTCCGGATGACCCGCGGCGGCGAAGCGCCAGGCGTCGGTGGCTTCCAGCCCGTCGAACGCGATGATCGCGTGCTGCCTGAGTTCGTCGGGCGATCCAGGCTCGCCATGCGCGGCGATGTAGCTCGGGCTGGCGACGAGGACGCGACGAACCTCCGTCAACGGCACCGCGATCAACGCGCTGTTCGGCAGCACGCCGATGCGCACGCCGATGTCGAAGCCTTCCTCCACCAGATGCGTCACGCGATCGACGAAGGTGAGGCGGACGGAAAGCGCCTCATGCGCGGCGGCCAGCTTCTCGGCCACCGGAAGGATGTGCAGCCGTCCGAACACGACCGGCGCGGTGACGGAAAGCGTGCCGCGCGGGGCGGCATCCTCACCGCGCACCTGGCTGCGGGCGGCTTCCAAATCGGCCAGGATCCGACGGCAATGCTCGGCATAGATCGCGCCGGGTTCGGTCAGTCGGACGACGCGGGTGGTCCGGTGAAACAGGGCAACACCAAGTTCCGCTTCGACCATCGCGACGGCGCGGGTCGCCGCGGCGGGCGACCAGCGCAAGCTTCGCGCTGCGGCGGCGAAGCTCGCGCGGTCAGCCACGGCGAGGAAGGCGCGGAGGGCGTCAAGCTTGTCCATGCATCTATTTCAGCTGCTGCAATAATGAACTGTCAACAATGCGGATTATCCGCGAGGCTGGCATGAGCCATTCCTGTTGCCCCGGCGCTGCCGCCGCGTTCCACAGGAGAAACCACCATGTCCCGCCTGACCATCCCGGCCCGCGAAGCCGCCCCCGCTGCCTCCCAGCCGCTGCTCGACGCCGTCGAGAAGTCGCTGGGCAGCGTCCCCAACCTGTTCCGCCTGGTCGGCCAGAGCCCGGCCGCGCTGTCCGGCCTGCTCGGCCTGAACGGCGCCCTGTCCAAGGCGCTCGATGCCCGCACGCGGGAACGCATCGCACTCGCCGTGGCGCAGGTGAATGGCTGCGACTACTGCCTGTCGGCACACAGCTATCTCGCCCTCAACCTGGCCAAGCTGGATGAGGCCGAGATCGCCCTGAACCGCCGCGGTCATTCCGCCGATCCGCGCGCCGATGCCGCCGTGGTGTTCGCTGCGAAGGTGGCGACCGCGCGCGGCCAGGTGAGCGATGCCGATCTCGCCGCCGTGAAGCTCGCCGGCTACACCGAGGCGCAGATCATCGAAATCGTCGGCCTCGTGGTGGTGAACGTATTCACCAACTTCATCAACAACGTGGCCGAGACCGAGATCGACTTCCCGGTCGTCCGCGCCGCCGAAGCCGCCTGATCGCGCCAGGAGGTGGGCGCCGGCGGCAGCCGCCGGCGCCCGCCTGCACATCCGATGTTCCAGGCTTGGAGTCCCACCGTGACCCTCTACAAATTCGCCACCGTGGACGGCCGCCAGATCTTCTATCGCGAAGCCGGTGATGCTGGCCTGCCCACCCTCATCCTGCTGCATGGCTTCCCGACCAGCAGCTTCATGTTCCGCGACCTGATCCCGGAACTGGCCGACCGCTTTCATGTGATCGCGCCCGACTATGTCGGCTTCGGCCAGTCGGACGCGCCGCCCGCCACCGAGTTCGCCTACAGCTTCGAGGCGCTGACCGACCATGTCGAGGGGCTGATCGCGCAACTCGGCCTGACCTCCTACATCCTCTACATGCAGGATTATGGCGGCCCGGTCGGCTTCCGGCTGTTCACGCGTCATCCGCAGGCGGTCGCGGGCTTCGTGATCCAGAACACCAACGCCTATGTCGCGGGGGTCGGCGAGATGCCGGCGCAGGTCTTCCTGCCGCTCTGGAACAAGCGCGACGCCACGACCGAGGCCGCCGCGCGGGGCTTCCTGGCGCCCGCCACCACCCGCTTCCAGTACCAGGTGGGCGCGCGCAACGTCGAGGCGATCAGCCCCGACAATTGGACGCATGACCAGGCGCTGCTCGATCGCCCCGGCCATGACCTGGCGCAGCTGGACCTGCTCGAGAACTACAAGACCAATATCGCCCTCTATGAGCGCTGGCACGAGGCGTTCCGCACGCACGCCCCGCCCACGCTGATCATCTGGGGCAGGAACGATCCGTTCTTCACCACGGCCGGCGCCGAGGCTTTCCTCGCCGATCTGCCGCAGGCCCGGTTGGTCTGGCTCGATGCCGGCCATTTCGTGCTCGATGAGAATGCCCCGGCCGTCGCCGCCGAGATCAAGGCCAGCTTCGCCCCGCAATGAACGGCTGGCCGCGCTGTGGCGCGGCCCGCCGTCCCGACAGGATACCGCCATGGGCCATCGCTTCATCGAGATCACCGCCACGCCGTCCGTCAAGGCGGCACGCGCCGCGCAAGGCAGTGCCGCCGCCTATGCGCGCTTCGAGGGCGGCCCGGATACGCATGACCGGCTCGGCCCCGCCGAGGCCGGCTTCATCGTCGCGCGCGACAGCGCCTACATCGCCAGCGTGTCCGAGACCGGCTGGCCCTACATCCAGCATCGCGGCGGTGCTCCGGGCTTCCTCGTGCCGCTCGACGACCGGCGCATCGCCTTCGCCGATCTGCGTGGCAACCGGCAATACCTCACGCTCGGCAACATCGCCGCCGAGAGCCGCGTCGCGCTGTTCCTGATGGACTACCCGAACCGCCGCCGCCTGAAGCTGCTCGGCCGCATGGCGGTGGGCGGAGCCGAGGATGCAACGCTCGCGCCGCTGCGTGCCGCCTCCAGCCGGGCCGAGCGCCTCCTTGTCGTCACGGTCGAAGCCTTCGACTGGAATTGCCCGCAGCACATTACACCCCGCTTCACCGAGGCCGAGGTGATGGCGGGCGTGGCCCCCTTGCGCCGGCGGCTCGAGGAGCTGGAGGCGGAAAACCGGGCCCTCCGACAGGGACTCAACCCGGATCAGTAACCCGCGGCATGATGCGTCCGCGCCCGGCGCCATCGGGCATGCGCTGCCGCCCGCCCCGGGCAGGCGCCAGCAGGTTGCGGGCCATGGCGCAGAAGGCGTCGCCCGTGGTGGTGGCACTCACACCTGGGCATGGGTCCGGCGCTGCTGCCGGACTGGCTGATCGGCGACGACCTGACTTCCGGGCGGCTGGTGGAACCCTTCTCCGCGCTGCGCGCCACGGCGACGGATTTCGAGACCGGTGCCTGGCTGGTCTACCCCAGCCAGGACTGGCTGCCGACCAAGGTCAGGGCGACGCTCAACTTCCTGCGGGCGCGGCTGGGGGATGGGTAGGGCGGGGCTGCCATGGGCCGGTGCCGGCCCGTTGCGGCGCCGGCCGGGATCGACGTCCGCGGACTGCCGCCGTCACCCAATCGTCGCCCCGGCGCCACGGAAGCGCCCCGCACTTCTGCTAGGGCTTTGCGCTTCCGGCAGGATTACGTCGCATGGTCGCCATCCGTGACATGCCATCCGATGTGCGTGAGGCGCTGTTGGCGCGCGCCGCCGACATGCCCATCTGGGCGAACACCGCCTGTGTCGCAGGCCCCGGGCTCGCGCAACGCCGCATCGCCCTGGTCACCACCGCGGGGCTCCATCTGCGTGGCGAGCCCCATTTCCGTTCCGGCACCGGCGAGTTTCGTGTCATCCCGGGCGATGTCGATCCGGGCGCGCTGATCATGTCGCAGACCTCCACCACCTATGATCGCACCGGCTTCCAGGAGGACGTGAACACCGTCTTTCCGCTCGATCGCCTGCGGGAAATGCAGGCGGAGGGCGTGGTCGGCTCGCTGGCGGCGCGGCACTTCGCCTTCATCGGCTCGGCGACGGAAGCGCACCAGATCAAGCCGCATGCCGAGGAAGTGGCGCGGGCGCTGCGCGCGGACGGGGTGACGGGCGTGCTCATCCTGCCGGTCTGCCCATCCTGCACGCGCGGCGCCGCCATCCTGGGCCATGTCATCGAGGCCGGCGGCGTGCCGACTGTCGGCATCAGCCTCGTGCGCGAACATACCGCGGTCATCCGGCCGCCGCGCGCCCTGCATGTGCCCTTCGAGCTTGGTCGCCCGCTCGGCGTGCCCGGTGACGCAGCCTTCCAGCGGCGGGTGATCGAACGCCTGCTCGGCATGCTGCGGCGCGTGGATGGCCCGATTCTCGAAACCTATGAGGAGGTGCCGGCCTTCCTGGGGGAGGATCGGATGGCGGGCTGGACCTGCCCGGTGCCCTTGCCGGCACCACCCGCCGGCAGCGCCCTGGGTGACGCCGTGCGGCAGGAAATGCGCCTGCTCGCACCCTGGCGCGATGAAGCGGTACGCCGCCGTGGCCGCACCACCACGGGCCTTTCCACGCTGCCCGCCGAGGCGATCGCCGAGCTGCTGATCGCCTTCCACACGGATCCGGCCAACACGGCGCCGCCGGCAGGCCAGGCGCTGGCGGCCGCGCTGCGCTATGGCGTGGATGAC
The DNA here is from genome assembly GCF_012103215.1 of Falsiroseomonas selenitidurans. Taxonomy (GTDB): domain Bacteria; phylum Pseudomonadota; class Alphaproteobacteria; order Acetobacterales; family Acetobacteraceae; genus Falsiroseomonas; species Falsiroseomonas selenitidurans. The sequence continues at coordinate 69,728 of NZ_JAAVNE010000012.1, read as the reverse complement.
CTCAAGACCTGGTACCACGAAGCGGCGCTGGCGCGGCCAGGGCCGGTGCCAGGCCTGCGCATGGCCGACTGGGTCTATGGCGAGACCGCCTTCGGTCGCCTGCTGCTGGAGCTCCACGCGGCCTGCGCCGCGCATGCCGATCCGGCGGTGGTCCAGTTCGGCGCCGTTCGCCTGGTGCCGACGCACCAGCGGCACCGGCTCGGCTGACCCATCGACAAGCAGGCGATTCGTCGAATGGCCTGTCATTCACACTTCACCGCGTCCACCTTGCCATCGCGTTAGCTTCCGGGCCATCCGCCGAACGGAGAGCTCCATGCGACGCATTGCCCGACGCAGCTTGGCCGCGCACCGTCTCACCCGGCTTGCCTGCCTCATTGCCGGCCTCGCGACCCTGCCCGCCCTTGCACCGGCTTTCGCGCAGCAGGAGCCGCAGCGCGGTGGCACCTTGCGTATCGCGCAAGGCAGCCTCCGCACCGCCGACCCGCACCGCCACACGGGCGACAGCCCCGTCCAGCAGGTCTATGCGGAGGCACTGACGAGCATCTCGCATGACGGCTCGGTGAAGCCCATGCTGGCCGAGCGGGTCGAGGTATCGCCCGATGGCCTCGCCTACACCTTTCACCTCCGCCGCGGTGTGCGCTTCCACAATGGGCGGGAGATGACCTCCGCCGATGTGGTCGCCAATGTCGAGCGTGTGCGTGACCGCGTGCAGGGCGGCTGGCTCACCACCGCGATGCGGGGGCTGCGCGCGGTGGAAGCGCCCGATCCGCACACGGTGCGCTTCGTCCTCGCAGAACCCTTCGCTCCCTTCACCAACCTGCTGTCCGAGCTGTGGATCCTGGCGCCGGAGACCGAGGGATGGGCGACCACGATCAACCGCCCCATCGGCACCGGCCCCTTCCGCTTTGCCGAGTACCGGCCCAACATCCGCTTCGTCGGCGAAGCCAATCGCGACTATTGGCAGGCGGGCCTGCCACGCCTGGACGCGGTGGAATTCGACATCCGCCAGGTGGCGGACCGCAGCCTCGCGCTGCGCGCCGGCGACATCCATGTCGCGCGCATCCCCGATGATGCGGTGGAGACGGTGCGCCGCGACCCCAATCTGCGCGTGACCTTCTACGGCGACACCGAATGGTGCGCGGTGTCGTTCAACAACCGCAGCCCGCGCGGGCCCTTCGCCGATCTGCGCGTCCGCCGCGCCATCGCGCACGCCTTCGACAAGGAGGCGTTCATGCAGACCGTCGGCAACTACGTCGTCGGCAACCAGATGGCCGCGCCCGGCAGCTACCATTGGGACGAGGCCATGGAGCGTGCGGATCCCTACCGCCAGCCGGATCTTGCGCGCACCCGCGCGCTGCTGGCCGAGGCGGGCGTGGTGCCGGCCCGCACGCCGCTGCGCATCGTCTCCTGGCAGAACGACTATTCGCTGTTCACCGCGCAGACGATGCGCGGCCTCGGCTTCAACGTCGAGCACATCGCGCTCGACGACATCGGCATGCAGACGCGGCTGACGCGCTACGACTGGGACCTGACGCCGGTGTGCTCCGGCCCGCGCGCCGATATCTATCTTCGCTTCGTGCGGCTCATGAGCGAAGGCCCGCGGCCGCAGATGTGGGGCGGCATCCAGGACGCCAGGCTGGACCAGTTGATCAGCCAGGCCGTGACGACGGTGGATGATGCGGCGCGGCGGCGACGCTACCTGGAAGCCTGGCAGCATGTGATGGACAGCCACCAGGTGCTGGTGCTGGGCCATCGTCGCTCCCCCATCGGCGTGCGCGCCGAGGTGCGTGATTTCCAGCCGGGCTTCACCGTGTCGCCGCACCGGGTGGATGGCGGCGTCGCCTACACATGGCTGGCGCGTTGAGCGCCACGCCGGCCGACCGGGCCAGAGGACTGGGCGGCTGGCTTGCCGCCTGGCTGGGCGGCTGGGGCCAGCTTGGGCTGGCCATCACGGTGCTCGCCGTGGCCGTCGCGCTGCTGGGGCCGGCGCTGTCGCCCTTCGATCCGCTGGCGCCATCCGGGCGGCGCTTGCAGCCGCCCACCGCGGAGCACTGGCTCGGGCTTGATGCGCTGGGGCGCGATGTGCTCTCGCGCCTGATCACCGGCACGCAGATCAGCATCGCGGTCGGCATCGCCGCGACCCTGCTGGCCTTCGCGCTCGGCGCCGGGATCGGTCTGCTCGCCTGCGCGATCGGCGGTCCGGTGGCGGGGCTGTTCCTGGGGGCGATGGACCTGCTGCGCACGCTGCCGAGCATCCTGCTGGCGCTCGTGCTGGTGGCCGCGATCGGCACCGGGACCGGGCCGGTCACCTTCGCGCTCGGCCTGGCCTTCGCCCCGGTCTTCGCGCGCGTGGCCCGCGCCGGCTACCTGCGGGAGATGGGCGCGGGCTACGTGACGGCGGCGCGCGGCCTCGGCGCCTCGCGCGTGCGGCTCGTCCTGGTGCATGCGGCCCCCAATCTCGTGGGACCGCTGTTGACGCAGGCCGCGATCATTCTGCCGCGCGTGATCACCAAGGAAGCCGTGCTGAGCTTCTTCGGCGTCGGCGCCGCGCCCGAGGCGCCCACCTGGGGCCGCCTGATCGCCGAGGGCACGCGCTTCGTCGAACGCGCGCCGCATCTCGTGCTGGCGCCGGTGCTGGCCCTGGCCGTGGTCACGCTCGGCCTGTCGCTGCTCGGCGATGCCACGCGCCGGCGGCTCGATCCGAACCGGGTCGCCGGATGAGCCGCGCGGGCCGCATCGGCGGCGTCGCGCTGCGCCAGGTCCTGCTGCTGCTCGGCATCACCGTCGCGGTCTTCGTGCTGCTGCGCGTCGTGCCGGGCGATGCGGTGGACGTGATGGCGTCCGAGGGCGACATCACGGTCGCGCAGGAGGATCTGCTGCGGCGGATGCTCGGCCTTGATATCGGCTGGCCGGGGCAGTTGCTGGCCTGGGGTTCGGATGCGCTGATGGGCGATCTCGGCACCTCGCTGCGCTACGGGCAGCCGGTGTCCGACATGGTATGGGCGGCGCTGCCGGTGACGCTGGGCCTCGCGGCGGCAGGGCTCGCCATCGGGCTCGCCCTCGGCGTGGCGCTCGCGCTGCTCGCGATGCTGCGGCCGGGCCTCGCGGCGCTGGTCGATGCGCTCAATGTCTGGTCGATCGTGATGCCGACCTTCTGCGTTGGCCTCGCCGGCATCCTGGTGTTCTCCGTCTGGCTCGGCTGGCTGCCCTCGCTGGGCCATGGGCTGGTGCCGGCGGCGATCATCGGGCTCGACATCGGTGGGCAGATCGCGAAGCCGCTGATGGAGGATCTGCGCGAGACGGCGGAGGCGCGCTTCGTCACCGCGCTCCGCTCCCGAGGCGTGCGGCGCGGCGCGCTGGTCTGGCGCCATCTGCTGCCGAACTCGCTGACCGCGGTGCTGCCGCTCGCCGGGCTGATCGTGGCCGGGCTGGTCGGCGGCACGCTGACGATGGAGGTGCTGTTCGGCCTGCCCGGCCTCGGCGCGCTGTTGCTCGATGCGATCCTGGGCCGCGACTATCCGGTGGTGCAGGCCGCCATCCTGGTGCTCTCCGCCGCCGTGATCGCCGCCAACCTGGCGACCGAGGCGATGCAACGGGCGCTGGACCCGCGGGTGCGATGAGCGGCCTGCTGGTCCGCGACCTGCGCGTCACGCTGCCAGGCCCGGTCGAGGCGGTGCGCGGCCTGTCGCTCGCCGTGCCGCCGGGCAGCGTCGTCGGCCTCGTCGGCGCCTCGGGTTGCGGCAAGTCGGTGAGCCTGCTGGCCATCGCGCGGCTGCTGCCGAAGCGGCGGGGGCTGGTGGTGTCGGGCGAAGTGCTGCTCGATGGGCGCGACCTGCTGGCGCTGGATGAGGTGGCGATGCGCGGCGTGCGCGGCCGGCGCATCGGCGTGGTCTTCCAGGACCCCGCCGCGGCGCTCGACCCGCTGATGACCATCGGCGCGCAACTCGACGAAGCGCTGGCCGCCAACGGCGCCGCACCGGCCGGCATCGCCGGGCGCGCGCAGGCGCTGCTGGAGGAGGTCGGGCTGCAGGACACGCCGCGCCTTCGGGCCGCCTGGCCGCATGAGCTTTCTGGCGGGCAGCAGCAGCGCGTGGTGATCGCGCTCGCCCTTGCCGGCGATCCCTCGCTGCTGCTGGCCGATGAGCCGACCACCGCGCTCGACCCGACGGTGCAGGCGCAGGTGCTGCGCCTGTTGCGGGATCTCGTCGCGCGCCGCGGCATGGGGCTGCTGCTGGTCTCGCATGATCTGCCGCTGGTGGCCGGCCAGGCCAGCGAAGTGCTGGTGATGCATCGCGGCACGGTGGTGGATGCCGGCCCGCCGCGCGCGGTGCTCGGGACGCCGCGCCACCCGGTCTCGCGCGCCATGGTGGAGGCCGCGCAGCTCGCCCGCGCGCCGGCGCCGCGCGCCGCACCCGCGCGGCTGCGCGTGCAGGCGCTGCGGATCGCCTATCGCCGTGGCACGCACGTGGTGAACGCGGTGCAGGGCGTCGAATTCGAGATTGCCGCCGGCGAGGCGCTCGGCCTGGTGGGCGAAAGCGGCAGCGGCAAAAGCAGCATCGCGCGCGCGGTGGCCGGGCTGGTCGCGCCGCTGTCCGGCAGCATCGACCTGGACGGCGCGCGTCCCGGCGACCCGCGCGCCTGGGCCCGGCGCTGCCAGCTGGTGGCCCAGGACCCGCTCGGCGCGCTCAATCCGCGGCACACGGCGCGCCGCGCGCTGGAGGAGCCGTTCCGAATCCACCGCCTGCCCGATGCCGAGGCGCGCATCGCCGCCGTGCTGGCGGAGGTCGGGCTGGACGCGGCATTGCTGGGGCGCTACCCGACGCAGCTTTCCGGCGGGCAGCGGCAGCGGCTTTGCATCGCCCGCGCCCTGCTGCTGGATCCTGCCGTGCTGGTCTGCGACGAGCCGGTGACCGCGCTGGACGCCGCGTTGCGCCGCCAGGTGCTGGAGCTGCTGGCGGCGCTCTGCGCGCAGCGTGGCCTGGCGCTGCTGATGATCAGCCACGATTTCGCCGCCGTGCGCGCCATCTGCCCGCGCGTCGTCGTGCTGGATGCGGGCGTGGTCATCGAGTCCGGCCCGGCCGAGGAGGTGATGCGTGCCCCGCGCCACGCCCGCACCGCCGCCCTGGTTGCTGCGCTGCCGCCGCCCCTGGCTGCCTTAGGAAACCGCCGATGCACGACCCATCCCAGCGCCTGATCTGGTCCACGATCGGCGACATCGCCGAAGGCAGCTGCGCCGAGCTGCCGATCGTGCCGGCGGAGACGCGCCATGCGCTTCGGCCGCTGGCGGGCGACCCCTCGGTGAATGACCGCTTCGTGGCGGAGCAGGATTTGTTCCGGCTGGTGGAGCTGCGCCAGCCGGCGCCGGCAGCACCGCCGCCCGAGGCTTTGCGCCTCGGCTACTGGAACCTGGAGCGTTGCAAATACCCGGCCGCCACCGCGCGGCTGCTGGGACGCAGCGCGTTGGATGTGGCGCTGCTGGGCGAGATGGATCTCGGCTGCGCCCGGTCGGGCCAGGCGCACACCACCCGCGTGCTGGCCGATGCGCTGGGTGTCGGCTACGCCTATGGCGCGGAATTCCTGGAACTCGCGCTCGGCGACAAGCGCGAGCGCGTCTGGCATGCGGGGCAGGAGAACACGGTCGGCTACTACGGCAACGCCTTGCTCACGCGCCTGGCCCTGCGCCGGCCCGCCATGATCACGCTGGACGACAGCGGCATCTGGTTCGAGGAGCCGACGCCGCGGCTCGGTCGGCAGATGGTGCTGGTCGCCACCGTCGACCTGGCGGGCGGGCCGGTGACGCTGGCCTCCGCGCATTTCGACAGCGAGGTGCCGCGGCTGCGCGCCGCCAACATGGAAACGCTGCTGGACGCGCTGGAGCGCTACGCGCCTGGCCAGCCCGTGGCGCTGGGCGGCGACTTCAACACCAAGACCGTCGATTTCCGCCACATGAACGATGTGGCGTTCAAGCAGCGCCTGCTGGAACGCGATCCGGACCGCCTGCTGCGGCCGGAGCGCTACGAGCCGCTTTTCGCCATCGCCGCCGGCCGTGGCTATGACTGGGAGGGGTGCAATGTGGTGGCGCACACCGCCCGCCAGCGCCCGGATGGCGAGCCCAACGCGCCGTTCTTCCGCAATGACTTCTTCTTCCTCAAGGGCCTGGTGGCCAGCGCGCCGGCGCAGATCGCGGCGGTGGACGAGGACGGCGTCGCGATTTCCGACCACGAGATGCTGGCCGTCACCGTGCGCCTCTCATGACCGCCGGCCAGGAGGCGGAGGCCGGGATGACGTGCGCCTCCAGCCGGAAGGACAGCGTGTAGATCATGCCGAGGCGGAGCGCCTCGGCATCCAGCCGGCAGGCGCCGTCATCCTCGCGCGCGAGGCCGCCATGTTCCTCAAGCGAGAGGGCCAGGCGCATGATCGTGCTCTTCACGAGCCCCGTGCGGTCCGCGACGGAGGCAGCAGGACAGGTCGGGCACGACGACGATGCCGTTCGGGCCACCTGCGTTCGGCCACGGCCGGCCCCGCCTCGGCTGCCGCCGCTCGCAGCCTGCGCTTCGTCGAGCTTGGCCCGGGCCTGACATTCACCGACGTCAAGCAGCGCCTTCGGGCTCTCCGGGAGGCGCCAGTGTCTCCTGGTGGAGCGGTCAGGCAACCGCCACCCGGCGGAAACGCTGGCGATAGTGGTTCGGGGCGATGCCGGTGGCGCGCTTGAAGATCCGGCGGAACGCCGCGGGCTCCTGATAGCCGACCTCGTCGGCGATCGAATCGATCGGCGTGTCGGTTGTCTCCAGCATCTGCTTCGCCTCCTCGATGCGGAGCGACTGCACATAATCGAGCGGTAGGTAACCGGTTGCGGCCTTGAAGCGGCGCATGAAGGTGCGTGACGCCAGACCGGCGACCTGCGCCATGCCCGCCACCGGATGGGCGCAGGCATAGTTCTGCGCGATCCAGTCCTGCGCCGCGGCGATCGCCGCATCGTCATGCTGGGGCGGTCGAACGCGCGCGGCAAAGGGGAGTTGGCCGTCGCTGCGGTCGCCGAACAGGAACAGCTTGGCGGTACGCCGCGCCTCCTCCTCGCCGCAGAAACGGGCCACGAGGTAGAGCGCGAGGTCGGTCCAGGACGCCGAGGCACCAGAGGTCACAAGCCGGTGGCCCGCGCCCGTCGCCACCAGAACGCGCTCGGGGTGCAGGCGCACGGCTGGATACCGGCTGCGGATCTGATCGGCAGCCGCCCAATGGCAGGTCGCGTCCTCCCCATCGAGCAACCCCGCCTCGGCCAGCACCAGCGAGCCGGTGCAGACCGAGCAGATCAGCGCGCCCTGCGCATGCTGACGCCGCAGCCAGGCCACGGCGTCCGGCCACAGCCCACGCGTATCCTGGTGCCGCCCGATCGCAAGGTCCCCGACGATGACGATGTCGGCCCGCTTCGCCTGCGCGAAGCTGATGTCGGGCGTGATCGGCAGACCGACCACGTTGCGGAAGGTCACCGCGTCCTGCGCCACGATCCGTGGCACGAAGCGCCGTGGGCCCGACGGCCAGCCGGTCATCATCTCCCAGCCCGAGCCGACGAAGGAGAACACCTCGTAGAAGCCGTTCAGCACGCCGGTTGAGATCTCGGGCATTGCCACGAGGCAGACCGACAGCCGGGCAGGGGCATAGGGCGCGATCATCGCGAGAGGCTGGCATATTTGGACCGTTTTCGTCCATTCCTTGCCTGACGCTTGGCCGATCCCGTGTGCGATCCGAGGCGCATCGCAACGCGAACGGATCGGAGATCCCCCATGCTCGACACCACAAGACGCAAGCTCCAGGGCGCCACGCTGCTCAGCGCCGGCACGGTGCTCGGCGGCCTCGGCTTCGCCCGGGGAGAGAGCCTGACGGCCAAGGGCCGCATCCTGCTCAATTCCCTCGATCCGCGGCTGCGCGGGCTGGTCGAGGCCGCGTCCTTTCCGCTGATCGAGGCGATCCACGGCCGCCGCTCTCGCCGGTTCGCGAAGGGCGCCTCGATCCCCGCGGGGCCGCTGGCCTTCACCTCGCGCCACGCCCCCGCGCCGCTCGATCCGCTTGAGCAGATGCTGCTCATCGCCACCACGGCCGGCAATACCGGCTGGGCTGAGCTGTTCGCGCATCATCCCGGCTATGCGCCCCGGATGCCGAACTACACCACCGCGGCGGGCGGCCGCAGCTTTCCCTCCTCGGCAGGTTTCAACACCTCGGAATTCTTCTTCACTGACGACACGGGCGTGTATTTCCTGCCGACGCGGGGCATGTCGCCGCTGCCGAGCTCCGGCGGCACCGACCTGCGCGCCTGGCTCGACGCGCATCGCGCCCGGATCGTGAAGCTGGCCGAAGGGCGGCTCAACATTCCCGCCGAGATGCCGCACATGGAAGGGCACAATACCTGGTGCGCGAACGTGCCCGGCTCCACGCTGGTGTTTCCCGTGGCGGATCTCGCGCAGCATGTGATCCTGCTCCTGCTCTACCTCGTGCAGAACGGCACCGGCATCTATGACAATGTGAACCGGCGCCAGATCCCGGGGCTCGAGCGCTACGCGCACCGGATGAACCTCGAAGCCGCCTATCCAATGACCTTCCTGGAACAGACCGCGCTGACCGACGTGTCGGTGGAGATGGGCACGGCCTGTTATGCAGGGGCGCTGATGCTCCAGGCGCTCGGCCTCGGTGGGTGGCTGTACACCGGGCTGAACCCGTTCACCGTCCTGGGCGCGAGCGGCGATCCGGCCGTGCCTGGCCTCGGCTTCCGCTTCGAGATGCTGGAAGGCAATCCGCTACCCCACTTCACCGGCCTGCCAGGCGTTTTCGAGGCTCATGTTCCGCCGCACCATGCGAGCATGCGCTCGGCAGTCGAAGCGGCGGTGGCGCGCAAGTTCGGCGCGGGCGGGCCGTTCGACCCGAAGCTGGGCGGACCCTATCGGGAGAACGCGGTCGTTCGTTCTGGAGCCGCCGCGATCGATGCCGAGGCGGTCGAGATCACCACGCTGATGGCGCAGTATGTCTTCGAGACCTTTGGCCGCTTCCCGGCAACAGTGCCGGCCGTGTTCCTCAAAACCTACCTGCAGGCGCACCGGCTCGACACCGACTTCTACGATCGGCACTTCGCTCCGGGCGCCTATCTGAGGACCCACGCCGAGCACGACCGCAACTGGAGCTGAAATTGCCGGGGTGAATCGCGGGACCCGGTGCGAAGGATTGCACCGGGTTCCGCAGCCGGGCTGTGCACGGCATCCGGCAACGGGAAGGCGACCAGCGTCTCGATGCCGCGGCTGGCGGTGTTGGCGAAGACGGGGCTTGCCCTGACCTGCTCACGGCTGAGCAACAGCGCCTGCCGATCGGGCCGGATCGCCTTCGAGTGTACCAAGGTGAGCCCGCCGCTGCCGATGGCGGCCGCGCTGTCGTTCGCGCCGGCGGGCCCGACGACCGCCAGGCTTAGACCCGCCGCCATGATCATGCGGAGGAGGGACACAGGTGGGTTTCAGGCGAAGCTTTGCGCAGAGGCCACCCGTCTCAGAACCCGGCACATCGCGACAGGGCGCGCCAGGCTGCGCCGGAGCCATTGAGCGCGTAGCGAAGACGCACGCCGCCCGGAAGGCTCACCTCGAACTCCCGCGCGCTGGCGAAAGCATCCGAGGAGCCAGGCTCGTTGGGCGGATCCAACAGCGTGGCTGAGCCATTGCCGTCGGCGATGGCGGGCTGGGCCTGATCCACCTCAAATCCCCAGGGCACGACCGGGATCTCGCCGCGCATCCCCAACAGGGCGGCGGCGCCGAAGCGCAGGCCGGTATCCGCGATGTTCTGGTTGTCCGGGCTCGGCGTCGCGGCGAAGAAGGCCAGGGTGCCGCCATCCGGGTAGCGACGTTCCACCTCGCAGCGCCAGCGCCCGCCACCCTCCAGCCGCGACAGGGTCCAGGGCCCGATCGCGCGCGAGGAGACGACGCGCATGCCGGCCGTCGCGCCGCCCGGTGCCGGCGGCGCGCTTGCCGCCGGGGCCCGTGCGCCCTCCGCCGCTGGCAGGTTCTGATGGGCGGCCGGCCGCGCGCCAACCCGCCAAGCGCAGACCCGGATCACCTCCGGCCGCCCCCAGCAGGCACCATCGCGCCGCACATTGGCCACGCCCGGCGGCTCGCCGCTGGCGCTGTCCTCAAAGGAGGCGCGGCCCAGTTGGCCGTCGGACCCGACGAGCACCCGGGCGACCCGGCTGCCGAGCGTGACGGTGAAGTCACCGCTCGGATCGGCCTCGAACTCGCAGGTACCGTTGATGAGGGTGCGGCCCTCCACCTGCACCAGGCAGTCGGCCGGCCGTGCCGCCGCAAGGCCTGGCAGCAGAACGCCCGCGCCAAGCGCGGCCCCCATGATGATGCGACGCATGATCATCCTTCCTTGAGGCAAGACCTGACCGACGGAGCGGCGCCGGGCGGCACCCCCGTGGCGCGGCAGAATCGCAGCGTTGCGCCTGTTGTCTCGGACCGGTCGGCGCATCTGTTCCGGCGACGCGGCTTGCGGTGGGTGGTCGAGGTCATCGCAGATACCGCTTCTGGCCGGACGGCGTGAGGTCGTAGCGGCCGCCGCGGTCGACACAGGGGACCGGCGGCGCGCATCTTTGGGCCTGGGGGCGCGGCCCAGGCACTCGAGACGGGCGGCAGGGGTGGGCAGGCTGTTGCAGCCCGGGTCGAAGGGGTCGCCCGGCGGCGGCCGCGCCCCCGCGCATCGCAGGCGCGCGGCCGAGGGGCATCCGCCCCTTGATCGGCGGTCTCATCGCCGGCCCATGGCGCAGTGGGCGCCGTTCTCGACCTCGACGAGGATGTCCTGCATCGGGGCGTTGCCCAACGCGTCTGTCGGGCGACGATTCGCCGCCTCCAGCTTGGTCCGGCCTCGGATCCGCAGCACCGGGCCGATGCTCCGGCCATCGATCCGGGCGCTGACTCGCTGCCCGTTGGTGATGGCGTCGAGGCGGAGGGTGCCGCCGGGCGTGTCCACCAGCCGCAGCATGAGCGGGCCGGCTGCCGCCACGGCCGGCGTGCTGATGGTGTCGACGTGGCTGCGACCCCTGGAGATCCGCATCGGCCCGGCGCTGATACGCGCGGCGCAGCGGTTGAAGCGGCGGTTGGCGCTGTTGCGGAGGATCTGCGCGGCGCCCTTCTGGCCCTGCTGCGCCCGGCGGTACTGCGTGGCGGCGGGGCTGGGCGGAACGACAAGGCCGCATGCCACCGCGGCTGTCCACAAGCCGCGCACGGGGCGGGCCTGGAGAAGCGGGATGGTCAAGATGCGTTCCTCCTCGCCAGGTAGGCCGGTTTGCATCGAGGGCCCGCCCGTGAGCCGCCAAGCGTCCGCAGGATGTCAGACCTGATGCGGCGCCTCAATACCTGGAATCCGTCTCAGGAGCCGCCTGCAAGCATCCGGGTCAGAACGAAGCGCCAGCAGGACAACCCGACGCGAGCAGCCCGACCCGTTCAACAGCGTGCCCCTCTCGGCGGCACGGCGGAAGGCGCACCGCTCGCCAACCCCGACGACCTTTTCGGCGGCGAGGGGGTAGCACCGGGCCGCCTACCAGGTGTGCCCGCGCGACCTAAGGTGGCGCATTGGCAGGCTCATTCATTCAGATCGTCCCGTCTCGTCCCGCTGAACATGGCGTCCGGTTGGTTGTGCAGCGGGCATCCCCTTCTGGAGGGCAGCGGGGCGTGATGCCCCGCTGCGATCCGGCCGGTGCCGTCCCGGCGAGCTGGTCGCCGACCCCGTTGCCTCCGCCGGCGGCGGCTACAGCCCGTGCGACTGCCGGATCATCGCTGCGGCCCGCTCGCCGATAATGGCGCAGGGAGCCTGCGTGTTGCCGGTGGTCACACGCGGCATGATCGAGCCGTCCGCCACGCGCAGGCCCTCCACGCCATAGACCTTGAGCGTGCCGTCCACGACCGACATGTCATCCCGCCCCATCTTGGCCGTGCAGCTCTGGTGCCAGTAGGTGACGGCGGCATCGCGGATGTAGGTATCGAGCGCCTCTCCCTTCAGCGCGCCCGGCATGGCTTCGCCGCGCACGAAGGGGCGGAAGGCCTGCGCATTGCCCAGCGCGCGGCAGAGCTCAATGCAGGCGCGCGCCGTCGTCACATCCCCCGGATCGGACAGGAAGTTGGCATCCACGGCGATGGGCGCCAGCGGATCCGAACCTTGCAGGCGCAGGCGCCCGCGGCTGATGGGCTGCGCGAGCCCCGCGAACATCGTCCAGCCATGCTCCGGCACACCGCGCATTGCCGTGCGGTCGCTCGGCACCGGGAACTCGACCTGGCAGAACAGCAGGTCCGGCGCATCGAGGTCTGGCCGGCTTTTCCAGTACAGGGTCGCCTCGCTGCCATTGTTGCGGGGCGCGATCGGCGCGGCATAGTCCCAGGTGCAGCCGAAGGAGACATGGTCCTGGAAGTTCCGGCCCACGCCCGGCAGGTGGTGCCGCAGCGCAATGCCGACCCGACCGAGTTCCTCGCGGTCACCGATGCCGGAGTGCATCAGCACCTTCGGCGTCTGGATCGCACCCAGCGACAGCACGACCTCGGCGCTGGCGCCTATGATCGTGACCTGCCCGTCGCGGATGTATTCCACGCCGGTCGCCCGGCGGCCTTCGAAGACGACGCGGCGCACCAGAGCGCCGGTCAGCACGGTCAGGTTCGGCCGGTCGAGCCAGGGGCGGAGATAGGCCCGGTACAGCGAGTGGCGGCGGCCGTCGCGGACCAGCATGTCGCTGATGGCCGCACCGCCCTTGCCCTCCATCATGCGGCCGTTCGGATGCTCGAAGGTGGGGATGCCGATCTCGCTCGCGGCGTCGAGCATCGCGCATGCGATCGGGCTCGGATCGGCAGCCGGCTGCACCCAGACAGGGCCACCCGTGCCGCGGAACTGCGGGTCGGGGATGCCCTGCCAGTTCTCGATGCGGCGGTAGATGTCGAGGACGTTCTCGTAGCCCCAGGCCGCATCGCCGGCCTCGGAGGCGAAGAAGTCCCAGTCGCTGCGATGCCCGCGCGCCCAGACCATCACGTTGATGCTCGACCCGCCGCCCAGCCCCCTGCCCATCGACAGGGGAAGCTGGCGTCCGTTCAGGTGCGGATTCGGCTCCGCCGTGAAACCCCAGTCCCGCTCGCTGCCGAGATTGGTCGGCCACAGTGCCGGGTCGAGCACGGCCTCCGCCTCGTCGCTGCCGCCGGCTTCCAGCAGCAGCACCTTCACCGCCGGATTCTCCGCCAGCCGTCGCGCGAGCACCGAGCCGGAGGCGCCGGCGCCGCAGACGATGAAGTCATAGTGCGGCCGCAGCCTGGCTGCGAGCCGCGCCTGGTTGTCACGGGCCCGCAGGGAGAAATCGTGGTCTTCGGAAGAAGCAACATCGCTCATGGTTCTGGCTTCCCTTTATGGAACGATCAGCACGTGCCGGCCCGGGGCGATCTGCCGCTGCGTGGCATGTCGCGGTGGCCGGCGCTGGTTCGGGAAATGCGGGGCCTGCATTGCCGGCCGATGTCGCGGTGCCGGCCGGACGGTTGCAGCCGTAGCCGAAGGCCGCTGCCGCCTTCGACGAGTGCGCCGACAGCGCAGGCCCATTGTGGGAGGAGCGGCGTGACGGCGCGCGTCAGTTCAGCGCGATGCGCCGAACGCCGCCTGCCGCAGGAAGGTGTGCAGGTGATCCACGACCAGCTGCGGCGCCTCGAGCGACGCGATGTGGCCGACGCCCGGCAGCAGGACCAACGGGCAGGCAAGCGCCGTGGCCATGCGTCGTGCCTCGTCCGTGCTGCGCGGCATGTCGACCATGGGCGAGCCGTCCACCTCCACCACGTGCAGGCGTTCGGCGTTGTCGGTCGGCGCCGCGCCTTGACCGGGAAAAGTCGGCCGCATGGCGATCACTCGCGCCTGCCGCGGCGCGCGGCCCGGGCCAGTTCGCTCCGCCTCACGCCGATGTCGGCCAGCAGGTGGTCGCTCCTCGCGGCAAGCTCCGCCTCGGCGATGCGTGCGCGTTGATGGCGCACGACCCATGACCAAAGCTGGCGGGCGAGACGCGGCAGCGCTGCATCGGGTCGGCGGCTCTGGATGGATGAAATCAGGTCAGGCGTGGCGCTCAATGACCTGGGATGCGGGATGTGCATGAGGAGACCTCCGTGTGCCGCGCCCTCGGGGGCGCAGTGGAGGCATCGCCGCGCGGTGTCGCAGCCGAATGTCCGAAGCGGGTACTTCCGCTACGGCTGAAACACGGCGTCGGCCCGCATCAAGGGCGGGACGCGATGGTGAAGGCCTCCGCCACGATCTCCTCCTCATCCATGTCGGCACCGCGCGCCACCATCTGCTCCAATTCACCCGGACTCCATCGGCGAAGCAGCACCGCCAGCAGCCGATCATGGACCGCCTGGGAGCCGAAGCTGCGCAGGATGCCGCGCCGCGCGTGATGGGACTGGACATAGCCGAGAAGCCGCCCTGCCGTGGCCAGGCTGCCCTCAAGCGCCGCGATCAGCGCCAGCCTCTCGAGGTTCGCCGCCACCTCGTGTGGCAGCTGCATGAGCCGGGCCGCGACAAGCCTTTCCGCGATGATCGGCCGCGCCCGGGCGATGTCGCCTTCCGCCAGTTGATAGGATGCAACGGCCCCGGCGATATGCTGCACCCAGGCGGAGCGCGCCTGCACCGGCTCCAGGGAGGCCACTGCCTCCTGCGCGACCGCGATGGCCTCGCCCATCTGCCCAGCCGCGCAGTGAAGCTCTGCGATGCTCCCCTTCGTCAGGGCGATGTCGCGCGGGCTGCGGAGGCGCCGGGCGATCGAGAGGGCCTCCTCCAGCTCCGCACGCGCCGCCTCGGGCTCGCAGCCGCGCAGCCGGAACATGGCCCTGGCCCTGAGGCAGGAGACGAGGGCTTTGCTCACCCTCTCGCTGCGCAGCAGGCCCTCGGCCTCGTCGAGCAGCGGCCCGGCGGCGCCGAGATTGCCGGCAAGGATGTGCTGCCACGCCTGACGCCAAAGTGCCCGTCCGAGATCGACCCGGCTGCCGGCGGCACGGAACAGCGCGGCCGCCCGGCGCGCAGCGTCCAGCGCCTCGGCGCCCCTGGGGGCGACCCACCCGCAGCGACCGAGCCACAAGCGGCCCGCGACGTCTGGGGGCGTCGTCTCGTCGATCCGGGAAATCGCCAAGTCAAACCAGTTGTGCAATTCGCCGGTCAGGGAGAGTTCGGTCCATACATGCTCGGTGAGGCTGGCAAGCTCGATGCCGAGCCGCGTGTTGCCATTCGGCCCGAAGGCCCAGGCCAGGCTCACCCGGAGGTTCTCCATTTCTGGCGCATAGATCGCGAACCAGTCCTCATCGGGCATGAACAGCCAATCTGCCTCCGCCCGGTCGTAGGCCTTGACCAGCCAGCGCACCATGATGCCCCGAGCCTCCTGGAGCTCGGGCGCGGAAAGCCGCTGGGCAGCATAGTAGCGTGTCGAGGAAAGCAGCCGATAACGCGCCTGCACCCCTGTCAGGTCTGCCTGGACCAGCGACTTGTCCACCAGCGAAGCAATCAGGCCGCAAACCGCGTCCTCGCCGGCTGCGCAGCCCGCCAGGAAGGCGGCGGAGCCTGCCGTCCAGGTGCTGCCGAACACGGAGAGCCGCAGCAGGAGCGCGCGCTCCAGCGGCTCCAGCAGGTCAATGCTCCAGTCGATCGTGGACCGGAGCGTCTGCTGCCGCGGCAGTGCTGTTCGGCGCCCGGTCGTGAGCAGGCCGAAGTGCCGCTCCAGCCGCTTGCGAAGCTCCGCCAGGGTCATCGCCTGCAACGCCGGCGCGGCCAGCTCGATGGCGAGCGGGATGCCGTCCAGCCGCTCGCAGATCCGCACGATTTCGGCGGCGTCGGCATCGCTTGGCTCGAAGGTGCCAAGCGCGGCGCGGGCGCGCTCGACAAAGAGGTCGCTGGCTGGGTAGTCCGCAAGCCGCTCGGCCGTGATCGCGGCATCGGGTGCCGCGGCGCCGAGAGGCTGCAGCCGGTGCAGCAACTCGCCCTCGGCGCGGAGCGGCTCGCGGCTGGTCGCAAGCATCACGATGCCGGGGCAGCTTCGCAGGATCGCCTCGACGGCGTCGGCGGCGGCGCGCAGGAGGTGCTCGCAGCCATCGAGCACGAGCAGCCCTTGCCGTGCGGCCAGCGCGGCGATGACGACGCGCAGCGCGTCGCCGCCGCCGACATCGACGCCCAGTGCGGAGGCGATCGTCGCCGCCACGAGGCGAGGGTCCTCCACCGGGGCGAGATCGGCGAACCATGCCTCATCCGCATGGGAGCGGCGGATGCGGTCCGCGGCGGCGAGGATGAGCCTGGTCTTGCCCACACCGCCCGCTCCCACGACCGTGACAAGGCGTGATTGGCGCAGGCCTGCTTCCAGCCGATCGAGGTCGGCGTCGCGGCCAATGAGCTTCGTCAGCGGGCGTGGCAGATCCCCCGGCCATGGCGCGGCGGCCGGCGGGCTCGGCGCCGCTGCCGGGGGTGAGGGCCGCAGCGAGGCGGCCGGCCAGGGCTGCTCCCCGGCCTCGCCGGCAATCTCGGTTACGGGCGCGACGAACCGGTATCCGCGCCCGGACAGGGTGGCGATGATGCCGCTGCCGAGCAGCTTGCGCAGGCCGGCGACATGAACGGTCAGGTTGCCCTCCTCAACGATGCGGCCGGGCCAGACCAGCTCCAGGATCTCGTCCTTCGAGACGACACGGTCACGCCGCTCGACCAGGGCGAGGAGCAGGTCGAAGGCGCGCCCGCGGATCGGGACCTCGCGGTCCTCGGCAGCGAGGATGCGGCGGTCCGGGACCAGGCGAAAGCGCCCGAAGGCGAAGGCTTTCGCGGTCTCGGCCATAGCGACGCGCCCTCCCTTTGGAAAAATTTGCAATTCTTTGCTCGGCATCGGCATGCGCTCGCCGCCATCATCCCGTTTGGACCAGGACTATAGCCGATGGCCGTGGCCGACCCAGCCCACCCGGCGGGCGAAGTGGCGAGGCGCGCCCCGCCACGGACGGGCCTTCGGCGCCCCGCAAAATTTGGATCTTTTTGGCGGCACGACAAGGACGCCGGGGCGGCAGCGCGGGATCCTGCGAGGGCGATCAACGCCCGGCTTTCGCCCTCCCGCAGAAGGGAACCTCGCCATGCCAACCAGACGTCGCGACACCGTCGCCGGTGCCGACACGGCTCCCACCCGTGCCCTCACGAAGAATTCCACCACGGGCCCGGCGCCGAGACGCCGCCAGGTCATCGAACTGGGTGCGGCCGCGATGCTAGCTCTCGGCAGCCTGCCGCGCATGGCAGGCGCCCAGACCAACACGAACACAACCCCGGAAGGACCATCCACCATGCCCACCGTGTCGACCCGCGACGGCGTCGAGATCTTCTACAAGGACTGGGGCCCGCGCGACGCCCAGCCCATCATGTTCCACCACGGCTGGCCGCTCTCCTCCGACGACTGGGACGCGCAGCTGCTGTTCTTCGTGCAGAACGGCTATCGCGTGGTCGCGCATGACCGGCGCGGCCATGGCCGCTCGGCCCAGGTCTCGGACGGCCACGACATGGACCACTATGCGGCGGATGCCTTCGCCGTGGCCGAGCATCTCGACCTTCGCAACGCGGTCCATATCGGCCACTCCACGGGCGGCGGCGAAGTCGCCCGCTATGTGGCGAAGCACGGCCAGCCGGCCGGACGCGTCGCGAAGGCGGTGCTGGTCTCGGCGGTGCCGCCGATCATGCTGAAGACCGCCGCCTATCCTGGCGGCCTGCCGCTGGAGGTGTTCGACGGCTTCCGCAAGGCGCTGGCCGCCAATCGCGCGCAGTTCTTCCGCGATGTGCCGGCGGGGCCGTTCTACGGCTTCAACCGTCCCGATGCCACGGTGCATGAGGGCGTGATCCAGAACTGGTGGCGCCAGGGCATGATGGGCAGCGCCAAGGCGCATTACGATGGCATCAAGGCGTTCTCGGAGACCGACCAGACGAGGACCTGAAGGCCATCACGGTGCCGACGCTGGTGATGCATGGCGAGGACGACCAGATCGTGCCGATCGACAACTCGGCGCGGCTTGCGGTCACGCTGCTGAAGAACGGCGCGCTGAAGACCTATCCCGGCTTCTCGCACGGCATGCTGACGGTGAACGCCGAGGTGCTCAACCGCGACCTGCTGGCCTTCGTGCGGGGCTGAGCCTCGGCCGAGCCGCGCCGGGGCGAGGGTCCCGGCGCTTCCGCCCGGACCGCTCGAAAGATTCGGATTCCTTTGGCGGCGCGACAGGGATTTCGGGCCGCTGGAGCGTGATCTTCCCGACCGCTGTTGAAGACAGCCCGCCTGCCTTCCAACTCTCGCACAGGAGCATTACCCATGCCTGCCACCCGTCGCGACCTCTTCGCCTCCGCCGCCGCGGCCACCATCGCCGGCGCCGCCCAGGCGCAGCCCGCCACCCAGGGGGCCGGCGCGCGGCCGGTCCGCAACGTCGTGCTCGTGCATGGCGCCTTCGCCGATGGCTCCGGCTGGCGCGGCGTCTATGACGAGCTGACGTCCCGTGGCTATCGCGTCAGCATCGTCCAGAACCCGCTCACCTCTCTGGCCGACGACGTCGCCGCCACGCGCCGCATCCTCGACCGGCAGGATGGGCCCACCATCCTCGTCGGCCACAGCTGGGGCGGCACGGTCATCACCGAGGCGGGCGTGCATCCGAAGGTGGCGGGCCTCGTCTATGTCTCGGCCCTCTCGCCCGATGCCGGGGAAACCACGGCCCAGCAGTATGAAGGCTTCGTCACGCCGCCTGAATTCGTCCTCGATGTCGCGGGCGACGGCTTCGGCTTCATCAAGTCCGAGAACTTCAAGGCCGGCTTCGCCGCCGACACCAGTGACGCCGAGGCGGCCTTCATGCGCGACTCCCAGGTGCCGATCGCCATGTCCGCCTTCGGCACGAAGCTGACCCAGGCAGCCTGGCGCGGCCTCCCGAGCTGGGCCGTGATCGCAACCGACGACAAGGCCTTCGACCAGCGCATGCTGCGCCACATGGCGAGCCGCATCGGCGCCAAGGTCACCGAGGTCCCGGCGAGCCACGCGGTCTTCATGACGCAGCCGAAGGTGGTGGCGGGCGTGATCGAAGACGCGGCGCGGCAGGCATCGCGCGCCGCTCTCTGACGGCGCAACCGACCCCGGGACCGTCAGCGCCGCCCGGCGCTGACGGCCGGCCGCGTGTGCCCCGCTGGCCTGCGCGACGCCTCCCGGTGGCGCAGCCGTTCGATGCGATAGGCAGGCGTGCCTCCTCCGCCGGCGCGGTCCCTTCCGTCACCGGTGCCGATCACCGCAGAGCCCGCTGGGAACACTGACGATGTTGCCGACCTTCCAGGACCAGCCCGCCAGCTCCGGATCACCGCCCTGGTCGCCCCGGGTTCTCGTCGTGGACGACGACCCCGACATGCGCCGCATGGTCGTGGATTTCCTGCTCGACAACGGTCTCCGCGCGACGGGCGTCGTCGAACGCCAGGACGTCGAGCGTCAACTCGCGCGGGATGATCTGGCGATGATCCTGCTGGACCTGCGCCTTGGCGCGCAGAGCGGGCTGGACCTTCTGCGCGACATCCGCGCCCGTTCCGATCTTCCGGTGATCATCATCACCGGCGAGCGGCGGGAGGAGGTGGACCGCGTCATCGGCCTGGAACTGGGCGCCGACGACTACGTCACAAAGCCCTTCAGCCCGCGCGAATTGCTGGCGCGCATTCGCGCGGTGCTGCGCCGCCAGGCGGTGAACCCCGGCCCGCGCCGCGAGGCGGTTCGGCACCGTTTCGAGGGCTGGGTCCTGGACCGCCGCATCAGGCGCCTGACCGCCCCGGACGGAGCGGAGGTGCGCCTCACGAAGGGTGAATTCGCGCTGCTCTCGGCCTTCCTCGACGCGCCCCGGCGGCCCCTTTCGCGCGAGAATCTGCTGCAGGCGACGCGCATGCATGAGGACGTCTTCGATCGCAGCATCGACGTGCAGGTGCTGCGGCTGCGGCGCAAGCTTGACGCCGACCGCGCGCCCAGCATGATCCGCACCGAG
This sequence comes from Falsiroseomonas selenitidurans, assembly GCF_012103215.1. Classification (GTDB taxonomy): domain Bacteria; phylum Pseudomonadota; class Alphaproteobacteria; order Acetobacterales; family Acetobacteraceae; genus Falsiroseomonas; species Falsiroseomonas selenitidurans. The sequence continues at coordinate 49,698 of NZ_JAAVNE010000012.1, read as the reverse complement.
CGCGGCATCGGCTATGTGTTCGACGTCACCGTCGAACGAATCTGATGCGTGGTGCGGCTGGCAGGGTCGGCGGCGCCAGGTGGTGGCGGGTGGCGATTCCGCTCCTGGCGCTGGCCGCCGCGGCTTTCCTGTGGAACCCGATGGAGAAGAGGACGGTTCAGCCCCCGCCCCATGTCACGGCTGCGCTGGACTGGCAGCATCCGATCGGCATCCTGCGCCCCCTGGCGGTGGATGAGCGCCGGCGTGCGCTGGGTGAGCGCCTGTTCGCCGATACGCGCCTGTCGGGTGACGGCTCTCGCTCCTGCGCGTCCTGCCACGATCTGCGAACCAATGGCGCCACCCGGAACTGGCGCGACATCGGGCTGGATGGAGGACGTTTGCCGCTGAACACGGCCACCGTCTTCAACGCCGCGCTCAATTTCCGGCTCGGTTGGCAGGGTGGTGCGCGCAGCTTGGAAGAAAAGGCCGAAGCCCTGCTGCGCAACCCCGCCATCATGGGGTCAAGCCCCGAGACGGTGCTGGCGCGCCTGGGGCAAGATCCGTCCCTGGTCGCCGCCTTCCGCGGTGCCTATGGCCGCCCACCCGACAGGGACGCCCTGCTGGATGCGCTTGCCACCTTCCAGCGAAGCCTCCTCACCCCTGGCAGCCGCTTCGATCGGTGGCTCGCCGGCGAGGCCGACGCGATCACGCAGGAGGAACAGGAAGGCTACGCGCTGTTCCGCGGCATCGGCTGCGTGGCCTGCCACCAGGGGGTGAATGTCGGTGGCAACCTGTTCCAGCGGCACGGGATTTTTCACGCGCTTGCAAGGCCGGAGCCGGAGGTTCTGCGCGTGCCAAGCCTGCGCAACGTCGCTGTGACCGCGCCCTATTTCCACGACGGCAGCGCGGCCACGCTGGAGGGAGCGGTACGCGGCATGGGGCTCGCTCAGCTGAATCTCGTGCTGGACGGCGGGCAGGTCGCGTTGATCGTCGCCTTCCTGCGCACGCTGACGGGAAACTACCGCGGCATCCCGCTTGCCCCGCCGCCATGAAGGCCGGCATCGCCGCCGGCGTGGCGGCCGCGCTGCTCCTTCTCACCTGGCTGCTGCTGCGCGGCCTCGCCGTGGACCAGCGGCCTTTCGACACGGCGATGCAGTTGCTGGACGAGGTGGAGTTGGCCGAGGCCATGATCCGGCGCGACCTGCTCTCCGCCCGCGCCGGATTGCTGCGCGACTATGACCCGCTGGTGCGCGCGGGGCGCCAGGTCGAAGCCGCCGTCGCGCGGCTGCGCGCGTTCACGACGCCGGAGCAGGCGGACCGGCTGGAGGCCTGGCGCCTGCGACAGGAAAGGCTGGTCGAGGCCAGCAAGAGCGACAATGCGCTGCTGCGGAACTCCCTGGCGCAGGTTGGCCGCCTGACCGTCCGCCTCTCCGCCCCGCCCGGGGGCGGCGTGCCAGTCGCGGAGGCTGGCCGTCTCGGCTCGGCGATCCTGCACCTGACGCTCGACACCTCGGCTCTGGTGCTGGACGAGGTGCGACGAGGCCTTGCCGATCTGCAACTGCAGGCGGTTCCGGAGAGTGAGCGTGGCCCGGCCGCTGCCCTGCTTGCGCATGGCGCGCTGCTTCAGGACCTGCTGCCGCGCGTGGACGGGTTGCTCCGCGACCTCCAATCCCATGCGAGCGCGCCGGTCCGTGAAGCGATCGCCGCCGAGGTCGAGGTCCGGCGCGAGGCGGCGGAGGCCGCCGCACGTCGCTACCGGCTGCTGCTCTATGCCAGCGCGGTGCTGCTGCTCGGCGGCTTGCTGCTGCTGGGCATGCGGCTAAGCGCCCGGGCGCTCGCGATGCGGCGCCACGCTGCCTTCGAGCATATGCTGGCCCGCCTCTCGGCCCGGCTGATTGGCACCGGCCTGAGCGAGGCGGAGGCGGGCGTCAGCCATGCGTTGGAGGAGATCGCCCAACGCCTCGGCGCACAGCGTGCCTACCTGGCGACCGCCGGCCAGGCAGGTTCGGCGCATGTCCCCGCCGCGCATGTCTGGACGACCGATGGCGCCACGCCGCCGGAAGGCTGGCCGGAGGCCGTGCTTGCACTGGCCAACCGCCATCCACCTTCGCCGCAAGGGACGATCCGCCTGCCGCCCGGACACCCGGATCTGCGCGACATCCCCGGTGGCCTGCATGCCTGGATGGCGGCGGTGCGCCGGACGGAGGACGGGGTCGCCGTCCTGCTTGGCTGCGACCTGACCCGCCCCAGCCGCCTGCCGTCGGAGCAGGAGCTGGGCTCGCTGGGCCTCGCGCTCGATGCCGTCCTCAATCTCATCACGCGCAGCCGTCTGGAGGCGGAGCGCTCGCGCCTGGCCGCGCAGGATGCGCGGTCACGCCAGATGGAGATGCTCGGCACTTTCGCCAGCGGCATCGCCCATAACTTCAACAATATCATCGGCGCCATTCTGGGCTTCACCGAAATGGCGCAGGCGGGGTCCTCCGGCGCTCGGCTCGCGGATATCCGCCGTGCCGCGGAACGCGCCCGCGACCTGGCGTCGGACATCCTCGCATTCGGCGGGCGGCAGCCAACGCCACAGGGCGAGGTGGAGGTTGAAGCCCTGCTTGCCGAGACGGAGGCGCTGCTGCGCGTCATGCTTCCGCCTGATGTGCGGTTGACGGTTGGACTCCCGTCGGAAAGCGTCATGGTTTCGGGCGATGCGACGCGGATCCAGCAGGTGATTGTGAATCTCTGCCGCAACGCGGCCCAGGCCATGGAGGGACCTGGCGAGGTGGTGATCGAGGTCGAGCGGCGCGCCCTTCACGAAAAGCGCGCGCTCCGGCTGGGCGAGCTGCGGCCCGATCACTACCTCATCATCCGCGTCAGCGACACGGGGCCGGGCATGGACGCCACCACACTCGGCCGCATCTTCGAGCCCTTCTTCACCACGCGCCGGGCCGGCCACGGTCTCGGCCTTGCGACGGCGGGAGAGATCGTGCTCGCGCACGGAGGGGGCATGGCGGTGCGTAGTACCCCGGGGCAGGGAAGCTGTTTTGAAGTGTGGCTGCCGCGTGCCGTCGCGGCGGAGGCCATGCGTCGCGAGATGCCGCGCGGCGAAGGCGAGGCCGTGCTGGTTCTCTACGACGATGACCGGCTGCATCGCGAGGAGGAGCTGCTCGCCGTCCTCGGCTATGAGCCGCATGGCTTCCGTGCTGTCACCTCGGCGCTCGCCGCATTGCATGCGGTGCCGCGACGCTTTGACGCTGCATTGCTGCCGGAGGGGAGTGCGGAAATCGCCCGGAAGGTTCGCCGTGTGGCGCCTGCCCTGCCCATCATTCTCGCGGCCACGACGCCCGTCAGCGGCTTTGACTGCATCGGCTGGCCGCTCGCTTCCGACGAGCTGGCGACGGCGCTGCGCCGATGCCTGGCGCGGCCGACCCTTCCGGCCTGACGCAGCTGCGGCCGCCGCCCGAACGCGCTCGCCTTCAGCCGAAGCAACGCCGTACCGCCATCCTGCTCACCCGGCTTGGTGTTGCGGCGGTAACGCAGCAGCGCGCATCTGACATCAATGAGTCGCGCGTTGCGACCATTCTCCTTGCATCACCAACGAGGAGGTCGTCATGCACGACATCATCTGCCGAGTCGCCGCGCACAAGGACGTTTCTTGGCGCGCCGGAATGCGTCGCAGCTCGCGTCTTGCGCTGGCCGCCATCGGGTTCGGGCTATTGCCGGCCCTGGCGGCGGCGCAGCCCTACTACCCGCGCATCGTCGAAAGCGGCGAGAACAGTACCATCGACTACGGGCCGGGACCGCTCGGCAACATCGTCGGTGGCGGCCGCGTGGTCGTTACCGGCAGTGGCGAGGACACGACGCTCACCCATCTCGATCCGCAGCTTGCGCAGCGCCCACGCGTCGGGATGGTGCCGGTTGCCGTGGGAAGCGGTGAAGACTTCACGACGGTCTGGGTGCCCGCGGCGACTGATTGGCTGCAGATGGCGCTGATCGGCGGTGACGGCTCGCTACTCGAGACGACGTCGCCCGGCACGCCGATCCGAACCGCATCCCGCAGAATCGAGCCGTCGCGGGAGTAGCAGGCGAGCTGGCAGCGGAGGGCGCTTGAAGACGCCTTCCGCTGCAGCAGGACCAGGAGCCGATTGCCGCGTTCGGCAACGAGGTGCATGGGACAGCAGATGGCTCCGCCTGTTGTTTCCGCCCACAGAGAGTTGCGCGCGCGGTTCCTACCGCCTCCAGCTGGCGCGCGCGGTTGCCGAAGGGCGGCAGGACGGTCTCGGCCCGCACCGCCCAGGCCCGGCCCGACGGCGAGAGGACGAGCCTCGCGACATGGGACAGCCTCCGTGGGAGCAAGCGGTTTCGTTGATTCTGGTGACGCAGGCCGCGCCGGTCACAACGCCTGGGACTGGGCCACCTGCCGATGCACACTCTCGGCCACACGCTGCAGCGCGACCCGCTCCAGCCCCTCGGCGGCAACCGCGAAGCCGAAGCCCCGATCCACCCACCAGAAGGCGGTGATGCCCTGCGCCGGAACCTCGGCGACACGGAACTCGGTGCCCGCGCCGCCGGCCCGGTCGGCGCGGAGATAGACTGTCACGCGCTCGGCGCCGGGGCCGGCATACATGAGCTGGGCCGCCGGATCGCCCGCTGCACCCGGCAGCAGTCGCCCGCCCAGCAGGCGATAGCCGAGCGGCGCCAGATCGGGCGCCTCCAACGGCCGGCCGAGGCGGTGCGACAGCCAGCCCACCAGCTGCGCCTCCTGCGCCGCCGCGACCTCGACGGGACGCAGCGCGTCGGCGGCGAAGACACGATGCGCCGACAGCGCTTCAGCCACCATCGGCCGCGTCGCGGTGACCGTGGCGCCCTGCGGCACCAGCAGCCCATGCCCAACCCAGCCCAGCCCGCCGCCGATCACCAACCACGCCGCCACGGCGGCGACCCGGCGGATGCCGTGCAGCCGGGCCTGGCGCCGCGCCGCCAGCAGGTGGGCGACGCGCAGCCGCGCCGGAACCGGTTCCGCCTGCCCTTCGCCCAGTGCGGCACGCAGCGCGTGGCGCTGTGCCGCCATCGCCCGGAACCGCGCGGCAGTCTCCGGGTTTTCGGCGAACCAGGCTTCCACAAGCGCCTGTCGCTGCTGGCCCAGACGGCCATCGACCCAGCCCTGCAGGTCATCCTCGCCTACCGGCAGGGGGCCGCCGTTCACTGTCACTTCACTCTCCGCAACGGGGGTTTGGCGAGGTCGGCGCGGCTGTCGCCGGCGATCAGGCGGCGCAATCTTTCGCGCCCGCGTGCCAGCCGCGACATCACGGTCCCGACCGGCACGCCGGTGAGCTTTGCCGCGACATCGTAGGAAAAATCCTCGACGCCGACCAGCAACAGGACAATGCGCTGATCCTCGGGCAGCGCTTCGAGGGCGATCAGCGCATCGCGCCAGACCAGGCGATGCTCGGCCACGTGATCGGCGGTTGGATCGGCAATCTGGAAACCCTCATCGCCCTGCTCGTCCAGCGGCAGCACATGGCCGCGGCGGGAGGCGCTGCGCCGCCCCATCCGAAACAGATTGTGCAGGATCGCGAACAGCCAGGCTTTCGCATCGGTTTCGTGGCGGCGGAACTGCCAGCTTGAAATCGCGTGCTCCAGGCAATCCTGCACCAGGTCATCGGCGGCCGTGCGATCGCGCAACAGCGCCCAGGCGAAGCGGCGGAGGGCCGGGATATGCGGCTCGATCAAGGCCGCCATTGCGCGCTCGCCGCCGGCCATCATCGCGCAGGGGCGCTCCCGCGCGTGCCGCCCAGGGCCGGGAATTCGTCGCCCGGGCGGCGCAGTGCCGCGAGGCGGGCCTGCATCGCCGCGACTTCGACGGTCTGCCCTGCCATGATCTCCTCTGCCAGCCGGCGCGTCAGCGGATCCCGGCCGTGCAGCAGCAGCAGCCGCGCCATTTCGATCGCGCCTTCATGGTGGGGCGCCATCATGGCGAGGAAATCCTGATCCGGATCACCGGTGGGTGGCGCGGCATGCATGTCCACCATCATACGCTCCATGGCCGCGGACATCGCTCGCGCGAATGGGTCGGCCGCATCAGCCCATGACTGGGCACCGCCGATCGGCCCATGATGATGATGCGCATGCGCCGTATCGGTCATGCCGTGACGCTCCTGGCGCCGGGACGGATGAAGACGAGGTTGATGCCCTTCTTGTTCCGCAGCCCGCCCGATGGCAACGCCAGATCACCAAGCATCACCCGGTCGACGAAGCGCGGCCGGAAGGGATCCGTCACATCGAGCACCGTGCACAGCGTCTGCCCGGCGCCAGGCGTGCCCGGCAGCTCATCCTGCTCATGCACGACGAACAGCCGGGTGCCGGCGGGATCGAGCCACAGCCCGTGCGCTTCCCGCCCGCCGGTCGCGATCTCGCCCACGACCCGGCGTTGCCCGAGCGGTGCCGAGCGGTCGATGATGGCGAGCTTGGACGATGCGCCGCCGCCCGGCCCCGCGCCGTCGTCGATCCGGCCGAGGCTGGCATAGACCGCGCGGCCTTGGGCATTCTCGACGAATTCCACGTGGTTGGGCCGCGCCAGAGCCCCGAGCGGGATGGTCTCCGCGATGGCCCGGCCATCGGCCGGGAGCACGGAGAGCGAGTCCGCCAGCTTGTGGCTGATCCAGAATTCGCGCCCATCCGGGCTGAGCTTCAGGAAGGGGCTGAATCCGAAGCGGTCCTGCGCGTTGACATCGAGCCGTGCGCTGCGCCGCGCCGTGCTGAAGCCCGACGCATCGTAGGTGACGTCCAGCAGGTCGATCAGGGAGGCTTTCTGGCTGATGACCACGGCGCGGCTGCCATCGGCCGAGAACCAGGCATGCGCCGGGCCGGGCATGGTGTCGACGAAGCCCCGGATGGCGTGCCCGGGAGGACCGCCGGCACTTTCCTCCCGTGCCTTCTGGACGTCGAGCACCGCGATGCGGTCCTCGCCGCGCACGGTCACCCACAGTTCCCGCCCGTTGCGGGTGAAGGTCGGCTCGTGGGGCTCGCGACCCACGAAGACGCCGCTGGTCAGGCGGTCGGGGTTGGTCTGCGCGGAGGCCTGAGGATTGGGCCGGTTGCCGATGATGCGTCGCGTCGCTGTATCGATGAGGTAGAGGTTGCTGGTGCCGCGCCCGGTGGTGGCGACCAGTGTGGAATCCGGGTTTGGCACCGCGCCGTGGATCGAGATGGCGCCGTGATAAAGCGGCTTCTGCACCATGGCGCCATGCGTCGGCATGAAGCCGCCGGTCACGAAGCGGAACGGAGGGCGGCGATCCTCATCGAAGGAGGTGAGATTGACGCTGGTCTGCACCACGAGGCGCACCGGGTCGATGACCACAAGCGTGTTGCTGTCCTCGCAGCAGATCCAGACGCCGTCGCCCATGGATCCCGCGGCGGCTGAGGCATGGCCGTGTGTCGGCTGTGCGGCGGGCGCGGGCTGCCCCCGGGCGGGCGCGGCGGCCATGGTTCCCAAAGCGGCGACCAGGCCCGTGGCCAGTGTCAACGCATCGCGCCGGGACGTGGGAGGGGTGGGGGTCTGGGTCACGCGGGCGCTCCTGTCAGGCATCGACCCGAACTCGGGCGATACGGCTTGGAAGTGAGATGCCGAGAACGCCGGTTTATTCCCAGGCTCTGAAAAAAAGCGCGCCTGGCGGGTGCGAGGGTGACCAGATGCTCGACCTCGGACCTGGCGATGGCCGCTTCAGCCGCGCAGCCGACGGAGGCCCCATGATTGGAGCGTTTCGCACCATCCTGCTCGAGATCGTCAGCCTGTTCGTCCACAATGGCACGCCGGCTTTGGCACTGGTCGTCTGGTGCGCGCCCGTCGGGCCCCCGGTGCTGGCCCTTTCCGGTGGGACGATGGCAACTGCAGGCGCCACACTAATGGCCGGCTCGGCGGCGTGGACAAGCTGGTGAACCAGGGATTTCCAGCCGGAGGCGCGCGTGATTCCAGGCTGGTCTCTGGCATGGAGATCGGCGTTGAATCGTGGTCTGCTGGCGGACGAGGCGTGGTCCTGCTTCGAACCTGGTGGTGTCTGCCAGCCCGCTCGGCCGCCGGCCTGCCCGCGACCACAGGCGCGTGCTGGACGTCATCTTCAGGATCGCGCGCACCGGCGCGCCGTGGCGTGACCTGCCGGCCGAACTCGGCAACTGGAACTTGGTGCTGCGCCAGTTCCGGCGCTGGACCGCATCCGGCCTGTGGGACGTGACGCTGGAAGCCTTGGCCGATGGCGGCGGCGCCGACCTCCTCCCGATTCCTGCAGATGATCGACAGCACCGGCATCCGGGCGCACCACTGCGCCGCCGGCGGAAGGCGGGGACGCCTCAAGCGGGTCTGGGCCGCGCGCGAGGCGGCTTCACGAGCAAGCTCCACATCCACGGCAACGCGCACGGCCTGCCCATCGCCCTGCACGTGACCGCCGGGCAGGAAGCCGACTGCTCGAAAGACGATGCGCTGATGGAGGCGCGCGACGGCGACCCCGGCATCATGCTCGCCAACAAGGACGACGACAGCGAGCCGATCCGGCAGGACCTGCGCGGCCGCGGCGCCGCGCCGGAGAACCCGACCAGGCGGAACCGCCGTGTCCTGCACTGCGTCAGCCGCCCCCTCCACGCGCTGCGCTGCACATCGAGTGCTTCATCAACCGCCTCAAGAACAGCCGCCGCGTCGCCACCTGCTACGTTCAGACTGCCGACAGCTTCCTCGACTTCGCCGTGCTGTCCTCCATCCGTCCATGAATCAGATTTGTCCACGCAACCTGGTTCCAAGCCTCTGGCCGGGCGAATTCCTTGGCCAGACACCGCGCTGGTGCTGCAAGGATCGAGCGCGGCCAACTCGATAGAGCGGCAAACCAGAACAGGCGGGACGTTCGCGTCAGATGAGGCGCTTGCGTTCCAGGTTTCCATGACCAGCGAAGCGGCACATGTTCTCGATGCGGGCAGTTCGCTGAAGGCCGCTACGGGTCATGCGCAAGGCGGAACCCGGTATGCCCCGCCGAGGTATCCGGGCTGCGGCCAGAGCGCGCGGCGATGCGATATCGGTAGCAGTAGCTGATGTGGCACAGGTAGGAGCCACCTTTCATCACCCGCTCCCGCTCCGCTGCCGCAGCCTGATTGCGCTGCTTCGCCGCGGCCGAGATGGAGCGAATGCGGAAGGGGTCGGCGCACCATTCCCAAACGTTTCCACAGGTGTTGAACAGCCCATGGCCGTTCGGCCGATAGGCATCCACGGGGGCGGTGCCGAGGAAGCCGTCGGACAGGGTGTTCTGGGTCGGAAAGTGCCCCTGCCAGATGTTGCACAGCGCGTTGCCGTCATCCGGTTCCGTCGCACCCCAGGGGAAGCGTGCGGCATCATCGCCTCCCTTCGCCGCATGTTCCCACTCGGCCTCGCTCGGCAGGCGGCCGCCAGCCCAGGCGGCGAAGGCGTTGGCATCGTTCCAGGCGATATGGGTGGCCGGGTGGTCCAGCCGGTCGGCGATGGAGGAGCCCGGCCCTTCCGGCGCAGCCCAGTAGGCCCCCTGTACCTGGCGCCACCAGGGCGTCCCTTCCGGGCTGGGCGCCTGCACCCCCGGTGCCAGGAAGCTGTGGAAGACATAGGACCAGCCGTACCGCTCGGCTTCCGTCTGGTAGCCAGTGGCGCCGACAAAGGCGGCGAAGCGGCGGTTGCTGACGGCATGCACGTCGATCCGGAAGGGGCGCAGGGTAACGCGCCGCGCCGGCCCTTCGCCATCCGCACGGAAGACGGGCGCGTCAGTGCCGACGGTGACCGTGCCGCCCGGGATGGCCACCGTCATGGCCAGGTCGCCGCCGCCCGCCACCGGCAGCGCCGGGGCCGGCCCAGACGGTAGTCCCGATGAGCGACCCGCTATCGGCAGGCAGCAGGCTTTCGGCGGGGCCTCCACGCACCTAGCCCCCGGGTGTTCCCACCACGACATCCGCCCCGGCCTGCGGCGGCGGCGGGAAGTGGAAGCCGCGCTGGCCGGACAGGCCCCGATTGGTCTGGCCCTGGAACGGCCTGGCCGGGGTGCCGACCAGCTTGCCGTCGCGGATCCAGCCGGTATCGACGCCCCAGGCATCCGCCACCAGCGCCGCCTCCAGCTTCGCCCGCACCTCGGCCAGCGCCAGTTCGCCGGCGCGGTCCTGCATCTCCTGCGGGTCCTCCTGCAGGTCGAAAAGCTGGATCATGTTGCCGTTGGGGTACCAGATCAGCTTGTGCCGCCCATCGGTCGCCATGCGGGTGGCAGAGGCATCGTCGCGGCAGGCCGCCGTCAGCACCTTCCGCTTCGCCTCGCCGATCATCGAAAGCCCCTCCATCGGCGCGGCGGAGGTGACGCCGGCAAAGTCCAGCAGGGTCGGCATCACATCTGCCAACTGCACCAGCCGGCGATCCACGCTGCCCGGCCTGGTGCGGGCATCGCCTGCCGGGCCGAGCAGGATGGTCGGCACCCGGGCGCTGTCCTCGTAGAAGATGCGCTTGGCCCAGAGGCCATGCGTGCCCAGCATGTCGCCATGATCGGCGGTGAACAGCACCACCGTATTGTCCAGCAGCCCCTCCTCCCGCAGCGTGCCGAGCACCAGGCGGAATTGGTGGTCGATATGGGTGCAGAGCGCCATGAAGGCGCGCTGGATGCCGCGCAGATGGTGCGGCTTCACATGCGCCCAGTAGTCGGTGATGGAGCGCAGCGCGTAGGGCAGGGCGGCCTCGTCCCTGGCCCAATCGGCGATGGGCGGCACCGGCGGCTCGGCATCGCGATAGATGTCGAGATAGGCCTGAAGCGGTGCCAGCGGCGGATGCGGCGCGGTGTAGGACAGGTGCCAGAAGCCGGGCCGCGTCGGGTCGCGCCGCTTGATCTCGCGGCACATCTTCCAGGTGGTCCAGTTGGTCACATGGCAAGGCTCCGGCAGGTGGAAGGGCCGCCAGAGATAGTCGTTGTTGTTCATGCCATGGTTGAAGCCCTGGCCCGGAAAGCCCTGGTCGGCCAGGTACAGGTCGTAGTCGTCATAGCCGCCGAGATGCGGCCGGCCTTCCTCCGCCAGATGGACATCGTCGAAGCCGATGCGGTCGCGCGGCGGATAGACATGCAGCTTGCCGACTGCCGTCGTCTGGTAGCCGGCGGCGCCGAGCGTCGCGGCCAGGGTCGGGCTGTCCGGCATCCGCGCCACCGGATCGAAGCTGCGGTCGCCATGGATGCGCGCGGTATTGCCCGTCATCATGGTGCGCCGCGCCGGAATGCAGATCGGGCATTCGGAATAGGTGTTCGGGAAACACACGCCATTGCGCGCCAGCTGGTCCAGCGTCGGTGTCAGCACGGTGGGATGGCCGGCGTAACCCATCAGGGAGGCCGGCCACTGGTCCACCGTGACCAGCATGATGTTCGGGCGCTTCATGGCCTCGCTCACTCCACCCGCGCTCCGCTGGCCTGCACCACCGGCCCCAGCTTGGCGCGTTCCGCCGCGATGAAGGCGACGAAGTCCTGCGCCGAGCCGCCCTTCAGCGGCAGGCCGAGCTGGCGGGCGCGTTCCAGCACCCCGGGATCGGCAACGGCGGTGTTGTAGGCGGCGTTGAGGCGCGTGATCGCCTCGGCCGGCGTGCCGCGTGGCGCCACCACCCCGTGCCAGGAGAGGAAGTTGTAGGTGGCCACCCCCGCCTCCGCCACCGTCGGCAGGTCCGGCGTGAAGGGGGACCGGCTGGGGCCGGTGACGGCCAACGCCCGCACCTGGCCCTGGGTCACGGCAGGCAGCAGCGTGCCGTCGACCAGCAGGTCGACATTGCCGCCGATCAGGTCGACCTGCGCCGGGGCGCTGCCGCGATAGGGCACATGCGTCATCTGCACATTCGCCAGCGACATCAGCATCTGCGTCGCCAGGTGGCCCGCCGTGCCATTGCCCGGCGTCGCGAAGGTCAGCGCATTCGGCCGCGCGCGGGCTGCCGCCAGCAGGCTGGAGAGGTTCTGGTGAGGCGACTGCCGCGGCACACCGACCAGCAGCGAGACCTCCGTCAGGCGGATGATCGGCGCGAAGCTGTCCGGGTCGAAGGGCAGGCGCGCGAAGAGATGCGGCGCGATGGCCAGGATGCCGATATCGGCGAAGAGCACGGTATAGCCATCCGCCGCGGCGCGGGAGGCGATGCCGGCGCCGATGGTGCCGCCACCGCCGCCGCGATTGTCGATGACCAGCGGCTGGCCGATCTGCCGTTCCACCACGGGGGCCAGCAGCCGCGCCAGGATGTCGTTGTTGCCGCCGGGCGGATAGGGCACCACCACGGTCACGGGCCGCTCCGGCCAGGCGGCCTGGGCGGGCGGGGCGATGAAGGGCGCGGCGAGCAATCCGGCACCCAGCAGCGTCAGAAGCCTGCGAGCGATCATGGCGGAACTCCCTTCAATAATTGGCGCTGCGCGGTGGACCCGCGCTGGTGGTGGCGGCCATGGCGTCGAGGTGGAATTGCAACCGCTCCGCCCGCAGCGCCACATCGTGCCACAGATTGTCGAACTCGCCAGGGTCGCGGTCGTGGTCGAAGATCTCACCCATGGGATGGCCGTGATAGATCACGGATTTATGGCGCCCGTCGAAGACCATGGTGCCATGGCTGTGATCGCGCCCGGCGCCGATGGCGTCGTGGAATTCGCAGACCACATGCGACTTGTGGCGGCTTGGGTCGGCGCGGCCTTCCAGGATCGGCAGCAGCGATTTTCCCTGCACCGTCCAGGGGATCACGATGCCGGCCGCCTCCAGCAATGTCGGCGTGATGTCCACCAGCTCGACCAGCGCGTCGCTGACCAGGCCGGGCGTCACCCGGCCGGGCCAGGACCAGATCATCGGCACATGGACCAGGCCCTCGAAGAAGCGGCAGCCCTTCAACACAAGGCCATGGTCGCCCAGCATCTCGCCATGGTCGGAATGGAACAGCACGATGGTGTCCTGTTCCTGGCCGCTGTCGCGCAGGGCCGCCAGGATGCGGCCGAGCTGCGCGTCCAGATGCTCGATCATGGCATAGTAGTTCGCCTTCACCTGGAGCGCGTCATAGCCCTCCGGCACATGGCTCGCGACCTTGTCGTGGTCGCGCTCGGCCGGGGGCGGCGGCTGTTCGGCGTGGCGGATGCGCGGGTCCTGCGGGCGGACCTGCTGCTGGTCCACATTCTGGAAGTCGACCCAGCGTTCGCCATCGCTGTCGCGCCACAGCGGCAGGGGCAGGCTGGCGGCATCGACCTTGGCCAGGGCTTCCGGCGGCGCGTCGAAAGGGGCGTGCGGGTCGAAGAAGTTCAGAGACAGGCACCAGGGCGCATCGCGACGGTCGGTGATGAAGCGGATCGCCATTTCCGCGCACCAGGTCGATTGATGCAGCGCCGCCGGTACGCCGGGGCCGCAGAAGGCGCCCTTGTCGCGATACAGCGCCTGCGGATCGACGCCCTTCTCGTGCCGCAGCCAATGCTCATAGGCATCGCCGCGCGCCGCATCCGGCGTCGGGTGGTGGTTCCAGTGAAAGACGCGGTAGCCGTCATCGACCCGCTTCTCGTGATACTTGGCGGCAGAGAGATGCAGCTTGCCGATCAGCCCGCAATCATAGCCGGCATCGGCGAGCCGCTTCGTCACCAGCACCTCATGCGCCGGCCAGAAGGCGTTGCCGTTGCGTTGCACCTGATGCGTCGCCGGGTAGCGCCCGGTCATCATGCTGGCGCGCGACGGCGTGCAGATGGGCGACTGCGTGTAGCAGCGGGTGAAAGCGGTGCCGGAGGCCACCAGGCTGTCCATGGCCGGGGTGCGGATATGCGCATTGCCCAGCGCACGGATCGTGTCCCAGCGCTGCTGGTCGGTGCAGACCCAAAGGATGTTCGGTGGCTTCACTGAACCGTCACCCCGGCGGCCGGCACGGCGACGCGCCAGCGGTTGCGCTCGGCGGTGAGGTGGCCCTGGAAATCCGCGGCACTGCCGCCAGCGGGCTCGACGCCCAGGGTCAGCAGCCGCGCCGCCACCTCCTCCACCCGCAGCACCGCCTGGAATTCGGTGTTGAGGCGGGTGGCGATGGCGTCGGGCGTGGCGGCAGGCATCACCACGCCGAACCAGCCGCTGCTGTCGTAATCCGGCACGCCCAGCTCCCCCAGAGTCGGCAGGTCGGGGAAGGCGCGGGCGCGGCGGGCGGTGGCGGCGGCCACCGGCACGGCGCGGCCGCTGGCCAGGTTGCCGGCCATGTCGAGCGGGCTTGAGATCATCAGGTCGATCCGCCCGCCGGCGAGGTCTGCCGCGGCAGGGCCACCGCCGCGATAGGGGACATGCAGGATATCAACGCCCGTGCGCAGTTTCAGCAACTCCATCGCCAGATGCGGCAGGCTGCCATTGCCAGGGCTGCCATAGGTCAGCACCCCGGGCCGCGCCTTCGCCATCTGCAGGATTTCCGGCCAGCCGCCCGTTGCCAACCCGGTGCGGGAGAACAGCAGGGAAGGGCTGGTGACCAGCAGAACCACTGGGCGAAAGGCGGCCTCCGGGTCATAGGGCAGGTTCGGATAGGCGAATTGCGTGATGACGAAGGGCGGTGGCGCCAGCAGGATGGTGTAGCCATCCGGTGCCGCCCGCGCCGCCTCCGCCGTGCCGATGACGGAGGCGGCGCCGGCCTTGTTCTCCACCACGACCGGCTGGCCGAGCCGCTGCGACAGGTGCTGCCCGGTCAGCCGCGCCGTGGTGTCGGAGGCTCCGCCCGGCGCGAAGGGGACGATGAAGCGGATGGGGCGGGAGGGCCACGGCGCGGCCTGCGCCATGGCGGGCCGCACAAGGGCGGGTTGCGCCAGCCCCAAGGCCGCTGCAGCCCCGAGCAGCACCGCGCGGCGACCGCTTCCTGACATGGTTGTCATGGAGTTTCCCTTTCCCATCCGGTCCATGTTTGGCTAGGTGGCCTGACCGGTTGCCTCATGCTGCGGGCGGCTTGCAAGAGCTGTCAACTGCCCGGATACCAGCCGGATGCCGTTCCAGCCCCTCGAACCCCGCCGCCTGTTCCGCCGCATCGCCGAGCAGATCGCCGCCATGATCGCCGCCGGCGAATTGCCGCCCGGCAGCCGCCTGCCCTCCGAGCGCGACCTCGCGCCGCGGTTGAATGTCAGCCGGCCGTCATTGCGGGAGGCCCTGATCGCGCTGGAGATCGAGGGGCTGGTGGAGGTACGCGGCGGCTCCGGCGTCTATGTACGTGCCGCCGCTGCGCCGCCGCTGCACGAGTCCAACGATGCGCCCGGCCCGTTCGACGTGCTGGAGGCGCGGTTGCTGGTTGAGCCGGAATGTGCGGCGCTCGCTGCCCGGAGCACCGATGCAGCGGCACGGCTGGAGGTGGCCGAGGCCTTCGGCCGGATGCGGGCGGAGGCGGTGGCGGGCTGCGTCGGCGACCTGGCAGACCGGGACTTCCACCAAGCCATCGCCGAGGCCTCGGGCAATCCGGTGCTGTCGCGCATCGTTGGCGATCTGTGGCGGGATCAGGCGGCGCCCATCGCCTCCCGCCTCACCCGGCTGGCGGTCTCGCCGCTGCGCCGACGGCAGAATCTCGGTGAGCACGCACACATCGCGGAGGCCATTGCGGCTGGCGCGGCCACCGCCGCGCGGCAGGCGATGCGCCGGCACCTGCTGGCGGTACGCCGCGCCCGGATGGCGGCGCTGGGCGCGTGACGATCAGGCGGGATTTCTAACCCGGATCATGCACGGTCATGCGGACGGGCGGCCTGGGACTGACGCGTGGCTCGCGGGATGGTTGTGCGTGCGTGCGGGATAGGGCCGCTGGGCGTCGGCGTCGGCGTCGTTGCCGTCCTCGTAGCCGGGCGCGATCACCAGCAGGCGGAAGCGGATGATCTCGGCGTGGCTGTGCCGCACCGCCTCTGGCAGCCGCGGGTCATCGAGGCGGGCGGCCAGGCGATCGGCGATGCCGAGGCGGCGCTCGCTCTCACGCAGGGCCAGCACGCCGCCCCCGGAAGAGAGACGTCTGCCGTCGAAGCGGGCGACCAGGGGCTTGCCGCCGACCGGTGACACCACGAGAGCTTAGACGGCAGGCTGCGGGACAAGCTGCTCGACCGGGCGATCTTCCACTCGCTGCGGGAAGCCGAGGTGCCGATCGAGCGCCGGCGGCGGCACGACAACACCGCCAGGCGCGCACAGCGCGCTGGGCGATCGGCCGCCGGCGGCGGAAGCGGTGTTGCCCTGGCCGTCTGGCCCCACCTACGCTGCGCTCCGGCAGGGCCAAACGGCCAGGCCAGAACGCAGGCCGGCTCTTCATGGCCCATGGATCCCCGTTCGGGGGCGGGTCCCCCTGTGGCCCTCGCGATTGGCCGCGACTTATGACTTCAGGCTGCGCGCCACGGCAGGCATGAAATGCGCGACGGCTGGCGTCTCCAGTCCCTTCACCTTGGCCTGCTCGTCATAACGGCGCAGCTGGACCGCCTCGGCGCTGTGCTGCAGCGCCTCGAAGGCCTTAACCTCCTCCGCCGACATCGGCCCGCCCTGCAGTGCCAGGCTCTTCACGCTGTCCGGCGAGAGCTTGGCGAAGTAGTCCGGCTCCACGGCGCAGAGGTAGCGCTTGGCGGCCACATGCAGCCGCACCGGCTCGGTCACTTCGGCGCCAAAATGGTCGGTCAGCCAGGCATGGCCCAGCTCCTCGTGCCGGTCGTCGATGCCGGCATCGGCCGGGTTCTCACCCAGATCGTGAACCATGTGGCCGATATCGTGCAGCAGGGCGGCGACGACCAACGCATCGCCACGCCCCTCGCGCTCAGCGAGCGCCGCAGCCTGCAGCGCATGCTGCTGCTGGTTGATAAGCGAGAGCCCGTATCGCCCATGGGCCTTCTGCTCGAGCAGGTGGCGGATCTCCGCGATGATGGTGGCGGCGTCGGTCATGGTGGGTCTCCGTTCAGGCGGTGCCGGGCCACGTGCCGCGCAGCGCCGTCATGATCCTGTCATTTGATCTACGTATGGGCGACCAGTTAAACATAGATTGAGCCTATGTTCCAGCGCCAGTCGCTTCCCCCGACAGGCCATCGGCAAGGGCGCCACGAAACGGGAGTTCCGCCCATGTCCTTCGCCCGCCGCGACCTGATGGCCGCCGCCGCCGCTGGCACCTTGGCGTCGGCCATGCCGATGCCCGCCATGGCCAACCCGCGCGAGCTGCGCGTCGGCGTGCAGACGCACGCCCGCACCCTCGATTTCCAGGCCGAGACCGGCAACAACGCCGCGCAGTTCCTCGACTGCCTCTGCGATACGCTGGTCGAGATCGACACGCGCAGCGCAACGCCGCGCTACATGCCGGGGCTGGCCACCGCATGGCACAGCATCTCCCCCACCGTCACGGAATTCCGCCTGCGCGAAGGCGTGCGGATGCATGACGGCACGCTGATGGATGCCGATGACGTGGTGTTCTCGCTGCAGCGTGTCTTCACGCCGACCGAGGCGCGCTATCGCGGCAATCACGGCCGCTACTTCTCCAACTTCGCGCGCGTCGAGAAGCAGGATGCGATGACGGTGCGCATCGTCACCCACCGCCCCGATCCGCTGGTGGAGGCACTGCTGTCCTGCCGCAATGCGGGCATCGCGTCCAAGGAACAGGCGGATGCGCTGGGCCTGGATCGCGCCGCGCAATCGCCCGCCGGCAGCGGGCCCTATCGCGTCGGCAGCTTCCGCCCCAATGCCGAGCTTACGGTGGAGCGTTTCGCCGATTATTGGGGCCCCGCCGCGCCGCTCGATCGCGTGCGCTTCACCCGCGTCTCCGAGATGGCGCCGCGAGTCACCGCGCTGCTCAACGGCGACGTGGATTTCATCGTCTCCATCCCGCCCGACCAGCAGGCGCCGATCCGCGCGCGGCGCGGCCTGCGCCTGGTCGAGACGACCTGGCCGATGTTCTTCCTCTACGTGCTGAACATGAACCGGCCCGAGATCGCCGATCCGCGCATCCGCCGCGCCATGAACCTCGCCATCGACCGCAACGCGCTGGCCAGCGCGCTGTGGGGCGGCAAGGCGCATGCGCCGCGCGGCCATTACTTCCGCGGCTTCGCCGACCACGACTTCCTGAACGACCTCAACCTGCTGCCCTACGACCCCGCTGAGGCGCGGCGCCTGATGCGCGCCGCCGGCTACAATGGCGAGGAGATCGTGCTGTCCTTCCAATCCGCCTACTACACCTATGGCGACCTGGGCGCGCAGGCGGTGCTCGACATGTGGAAGGATGTGGGCTTCCGCGCACGGCTGCAGGTGATCGAAGGCTTCGGCCAGAACAGCAGCCGCTTCTTCACGCGCGACTGGTCGAACCCCCTCTACTACCCCGACATGCTCGGCGCCTTCGACACGCATTGGGCGCAGGCGTCGTGGGTGACGCGCGACAAGTGGTTCGCGCCCGAGAAATTCCCCGCCTATCAGCCGCTCTATGACGCGGTGCGGTTCGGCACCGACCCGCAGGCGCGCCGCGACGCCTATCGGCGCCTCGTGATCCTGACCGAGACCGAGATGGTGCCCTGGGTGCTGCTGTATCAGCCGGCCGAGGCCTATGCGATGCGCGCCAACATTGCCTGGGAGATCCCGCACAATGTGCGCCCCTACCAGCTGCCCTTCCGTGCCGGCCTGGTGAACGTCAGCTGATCGGCTTCCTCGCGGGACGGGTCGCGCGGGCGGGCGTCACGCTGCTGCTCGTGCTGGTGGTGACCTTCGCGGGGGCGCGCATCTCCGGCAATCCCTTCGACTACCTGTACGATGACGGGCTGACCGCCGAGCAGCGTGCCGAGCTCTCGGCCGAGTTCGGGCTCGATCGCCCGCTGCCGGCGCAGTTCGCGGCCTATGTGGGGGCGCTGGCAACGGGCAATTTCGGCGTGAGCATCGCGCAGCGCCGCCCGGTGCTGGATCTCTATGCGGAGGCCCTGCCCTCGACGCTGGTCCTGGCTGTCTCGGCCTTCGCGCTGACCCTGGCGGTGGGCCTGCCGCTGGGGGTGCTGGCGGCGGTGCGGCGCGGGCGGTTCTGGGGTGGGGTGGCGATGGGCGTGGCCTTCCTCGGCTATGCGATGCCGCATTTCGTGCTGGCGATCATCCTGGTGCTGGTCTTCGGCCTGGCCCTGTCCTGGCTGCCCTCGGTGGGGGGCGACACGCCCTGGCACTACGTGCTGCCCACGGTCACCCTCGCCGCCGGGCTGGTCGCGTCCGTGGTGCGTTTCCTGCGCGGCGAGATGCTCGAGGTGATGGGCCAGGACCATGTGCGCACCGCGCGTGCCACGGGGCTGTCCGGCCCGCGCGTGCTGTGGGGCCATGTGGCGCGCAACGCCGCCCTCCCGGTGCTGACCATCGTGGGCCTGCAGCTCAACGGGCTGATCAATGGCAGCCTGATCATCGAGACGGTCTTCGCTCTGCCCGGCATCGGCCAGACCTTCGTCGGCGCGGTGCAGGTCCGCGACTATCCGGTGCTGCAATTCGGCGTCATGGCCTATGCGCTGGTCGTGGTGGTCATCAATCTCGGCGTCGATGCGCTCTACGCCGTGGCCGATCCGCGCATCCGCCGCGGCGGCGCGACACGGATGGCGGAGGCGTGAGCGCCACCAGCGCCCTGCGCCGCGTCGCGCCACGCCTCCCCTGGCCGATCGCGCTTGCCCTGACGATGGCGGCATTGCTGCTGATCGCGGCCCTGGCCGCCCCCTGGATCGCGCCCTTCGACCCCGACCGAACGCAGCTGCTTCGCCGGCTGCGCCCGCCGGCAGGCTTCGAGGGCGCGCATCCGGCGCATTGGTTCGGCACCGACCAGCTCGGACGCGATTTGGTGTCGCGCGCCCTGCACGGCTTGCGCACCTCGCTCGGCATCGCGCTGATCGGCTCGGTGATCGGCTGCCTGATCGGCACCGGCATCGGCCTGCTCGCGGGCTATCTGCGCGGGCGGGTCGAGACGGCGCTGATGGTCATCGTCGATGCGCAGATCGCGCTGCCCTATCTGCTGCTCGTGCTGTTGGGTCTTGCGGTGTTCGGCACCTCCACCTGGGTGGTGATCGCCCTGGTCAGCCTTGCGGGGTGGGAGAATTATGCGCGGCTGGCGCGCGGCCAGGTGCTGTCGCTGCGCGAGCGGCCCTTTGTCGAGGCGTCGCTGGCGCTGGGTGCCGGGCCGGGCTGGGTGCTGCGCCAGCACATCATGCCGCATCTGGCAGCCCCGCTGGTCGTGCAGTTCACGCTGGGGCTGCCGGCGGTGCTGCTGCTCGAATCCTCGCTGTCCTTCCTGGGCATCGGCGTGCAGCCCCCCGCGGCGACGCTCGGGCGCATGATCGGCGAGGGGCGGCACCAGATGCTGACCGCGCCCTGGGTGGTGGTGGTTCCGACCCTGGTGATCCTGGCGCTGACGCTGTGCGTGCAGGCGATCGGCGATTGGCTGCGCGACCGCGCGGATCCGCGCGCATGACGCCGCCGCTGCTCTCGGTGCGCGGCCTGGGCGTGACCTTCGCCACGCCCTTCGGGCCGGTGCGGGGTCTGGACGGCGCGGATTTCGATGTCGCCCCGGGCGAGATCCTGGCCCTGGTGGGGGAGAGCGGGAGCGGCAAATCCGTCGCCTCCCTTGCCGTCATGGGCGTGCTCGGCCCGGGCGGCGATGGCGCGCGGGTGCAGGTCGAGGGCAGCGCCATCTGGGATGCGAAGGTCGATCTGCTGCGTGCCCCCCACCGCCCCGGCCTCGCCATGGTCTTCCAGGAGCCGATGACGGCGCTCAACCCCGTGCTGCGAATCGGTCGCACCATCGGCGAGGCGGTGGCCCGGCATGACGGCGTCCGCGGCGAGGCCGTGACGGCGCGCGTGACCACGCTGCTCGCCGAAATGGGCCTGCCTGACCCGGCGCGGGTGGCGCGCGCCTATCCGCACGAGCTTTCGGGCGGCATGCGCCAGCGGGCGCTGATCGCGCTCGCCATGGCCTGCCGGCCGCGCCTGCTGATCGCCGATGAACCCACCACGGCGCTGGACTCGACCGTGCAGGCGCGGGTGCTGGGGCTGTTGGCGGGGCTGCGGCGCAGCCATGGCCTGGCGATGCTGCTTGTGACGCATGATTTCGGCGTGGTCGCGCAGATCGCCGACCGGGTGGCGGTGATGTATGGCGGGCGGGTGGTGGAGACCGGCCCGGTCGCTGCCCTGCTGGCCCACCCCGCCCACCCCTATACGCGCGCCCTGCTGGCCGCTGTGCCGCGCCTGGACCTGGCGCGCGGCGAGGCGCTGCCGGCGGAGGAGATGCCCGGCACGCCGCCCGATCCGCGCCACCCGCCGCCCGGCTGCCGCTTCCACCCGCGCTGCGCCGTGGCGCGTCCGGGGCTCTGCGATAGCGGCCCGCCACCGGCCCCACAAGCGCTCGGCCCAGGCCGCGCCGCCGCCTGCCACCTGCTCGCCGCATGACGCCGCTGCTGCAAGCCGTGGGGCTGACGCGGCGCTTCGGCGCGGGGCTCCTCGCCCGCCGCGGCGGCGTGACGGCGGTGGCCGATGTCAACCTGACCCTGATGGAAGGGGAGGCGGTGGGCATCGTTGGCGAGTCCGGCAGCGGCAAATCGACGCTGGGGCGGCTGCTGCTCGGCCTGATTCCGCCATCGGCCGGGGAGGTGCGCTATCGCGGCCGGCCCTTGGGCGCGGCACTCGCCGCCGATCGGCGCGGGGTGCGCCGCGCCTTGCAGATCGTGCAGCAGGACCCGACCGCCGCTCTCGACCCACGCTGGGACGTGGCGCGGCTGGTGCGCGAGGGGCTGGACATCCACGGCCTGGGCACCCCGTCCGAGCGCGCCGCGCGCGTGGCCGGGCTGCTGGCCGATGTCGGGCTCGATGCCGGCTTCGCGGCGCGCCGGGCGCATGAGCTCTCGGGCGGGCAGAAGCAGCGCGTCGCGATCGCGCGCGCCCTGGCGCTCGCCCCCGAATTCCTGTTTGCCGATGAGCCGGTCTCGGCGCTGGACGTGTCCGTGCGCGCCCAGGTGCTGGGGCTGTTGAACCGCCTGCGCGCGGCGCGCGGCATCGGGCTGCTGATGGTCTCGCACGACATCGCGGCGGTGGCCGCCTGCTGCGAGCGGATCCTGGTGATGCAGCGCGGGCGCATCGTCGAGGACGCGCCGCGTGCCACGCTGCTGCGCACCCCTCTCCACCCGCATACGCGCGCCCTGCTGGCCGCCGTGCCGCCGCCGCCGGTGGCCTTGTTGGCGACGGGGTGACCTCAGCCGAAGAAGTGCGGGTTGGACCAGGCGCGGCGGCCCTGCGCGTCGGCCACCACGATACGGGCGAAGCCGCCCTCCCGCAGCTTGCCCAGCGGCAGGCTCACGCGGGTCTGCAGGGGTGCGACGGATTGCGCGGCGCGCGAGCCACGGCCGAGCACCATGACGCTGGCGGCGGGCGAGCACTGCACCTCCACGCTGTCGGCACCCCAGGCGACGCCCTCGATCCGCGGGCCCTGCGTGGCGTAGAAATGCCCGGCCTTCAGCGCGGCCAGCAGCGTGTCGGGCTCGTTCTCCGCGGCCTTCACCATGACCCAGCCGCCGAACCAATCCGGGCCGTGGAAATGCGCATCATCGACCGCGATCAGGCTGATGCGCTTTCCCTCAGCCAGCAGCTGGTCCGCCAGATGGCTGCCATCGCCACGATCGGTGCGAAGATGCGTGGTGTGGTTGTAGATCTCCACCGCATGCGCGCCCGTGAGCGTGTTCGCATCGGCGGCCGACAGCGCATACCAGCCCGGATGCGCAATGCCGACGAAGGCCCCGGCGGCAACGCAACGCGCGGCGAGTTGCGCCCCCGTCTCGCCGGGCGCGGTCGGCGCGAAGTCCAGGGGCAGGCCAACCGCGAGGATATGCCAGATCTCGCCGAGCGAGGTTGCGGGCGCATGCACCTCCGCGCCCAGCAGGGTGGTGAAGCCGGCCGTGCGGAAGGGCCGGGTATCGACGATCGGGAAGCCGAACTTCGCCAGGAAATGATCGGTCAGCGCCAGGAAATCATAGCCGCCCGCGCGGTAGGCGTCGCAGACCTCCGCTGGGCTGAGGCGGGCGTCGGAGGCGTTGGAATGGGTGTGGATATTGCCCTTGAGGAAGCGGCCGGGTGCGGCGAAGGTGGGGTCGGTCTGCATGAGGCTCTCCGCGTCGGGGCTCGGCGCATGTCGCCGCGCCTCATAGAATTTTTCTATGGTGAATCGACAAATCCGTGTGTTTATTTAAGATAATACATGACACCTCGATGATGACGGGATGGTCGATGCGTGAAGATGCCTAAGGCCTCGGGAAGCGATGGCCTGAGCAACGAGGCGCCGGGTGAGCGGCGCGAGGGCCGCATCAGCCTCGCGGCGCTGCGCTGCTTCGTCGCGGTGGTGGAGGGTGGCGGCCTGTCCCGCGCGGCCGAACATCTCGGCCTGAGCCAGCCCACCGTCTCGGTCACCCTGGCCGGGCTGGAGCGCGCCTGTGGCATGCTGCTGCTGCATCGCCGGCCACGCCTGCTGCTCACCGATGCCGGGCGCGACATGCTGGTGCGCGCAAGGCTGGTCTTGGGCCGCATGCAGGAGCTGGAGAGCTCGCTCAGCGCCTTCCGTGGGCTGCGCCGTGGCAGCCTGACGATCGGATTCTCGACCCCCTTCTTCGCCATGCCGATGATCGCCGCCTTCCTGCGCGAGCATCCCGGCATCGCGCTGCGTACCCGCCTGGGCAATACCGCCGGGCTGCTGGAGGCGGTGGCCGGCTGCGAGATCGAGGTCGCGGTGATGACGCTGGTCGACCCGGTGGAGGGGATGGCCTGCACCAAGCTGGCGGATCAGCGGCTGGTCGCCTGCATGCCCAGGTGCGCGGCGCCGCGCAGCATCTCGCTGGAACGGGTGGCGGCGGGGCCGCTCGTGCTGCGCGAGCCGGGCTCGATGACACGGCTGATGCTGGAGCGCGCGCTTGCATCGCGACAGTTGGCGCCGCAGGTCCGGCTCGAAGTCGGCAGCCGCGAGGCGGCGCGGGAGGCGATCGCCGCAGGCATCGGCATCGGCGTCGTGCTGGACGGGGAGCTGGGGGAGGATACCCGCCTGGTCGCCGTGCCGATCGAGGCACCCGCCATCAGCGGCGGCGTCTATGCGGTTGCCCTGCCGGAATCCCTGGAACTGCCTGCGCTCGCTGCCTTCATCGAAGCGGGAAAAGGCACGGGTCCGGGCGGAGCGCGGTAACCGGCGACCCGACGGGTCGCTGCCCGGCACGGTTGGTCATGGGTGGTCTCGCGGATCGCGTGCCACCTTCCCCGGCAGCCCTTCGAGCGGGATGCGTTGAGGCGGAGTCGTCAAAAAGCGCTGAACCCCGCGGTCCAGGCAAGCCTTGGGGATGCTGTGTGCGCGAATGCGAACGCAGCATGCTCTACCCCCCCGTTCGCACGCGCTCGAGGAACAGGTGCGCCGGCGCCCGCCGCGGCAAGTCGGCAGGCAGCACCGCCCAGAGCTGGCGGTACAGCGCCGGGCCGGCCAGCGGTACGGCGACAAGCGAGCCCGCCGCCAACTCGTCGCGCGCGGCGCAGGCCAGCAACACCGAGACGCCCAGCCCGGCCGCCACGGCGCGCTTCACGCCCTCGGTGCTGCCCATGGCGCGCGTCACGCGCAGGCTGGGCGCTGCATCGCCCAGCGCCTCGGCCAGCACGCGGCCCATGCCCGTGCCGGGCTCGCCGCCGATGAGCGGCTCGGCCAGGAAGCGGGCCAGCGGCACAGGCGCTCCATCGGCAAGGGGGTGCCCGGGCGGCGCGATACCGATGATCGGCTCCTGCCGCCAGGGCCGGGCATCCAGGCCGGGCCGCCCGTCCCACCATTCGGTGAAGGCGATGTCGGTCTCGCCCGCCGCCAGCAGCTCCAGCGCCTCGGCGTTGGAGGTCAGGCGCAGACCCTCCTCCGGGCGCAGCAGGGGCGGCAGCACATAGAGCCCCGGGTTGCTGGCAGCGCCCACCACCAGCGGGCGCGGCGCGAACAGGGCGGCGGCCTGGCGCGCGCCCTCCACCAGGCGGCGGGCATGCGGCAGCAGGCGCTGGCCCTGCGGCGTGGGGGCGCCGCCGCGCCGGCTGCGCTCGATCAGCGGCACGCCCAGCTCCTGCTCCAGCCGGCGCATATGCTGGCTGAGCAGGGGTTGCGACACGCCCAGCCGCCGCGCCGCCAAGCGGAAGCCGCCGCCCTCGACCACCGCCACGAAGCTGTTCAGCAGGCCGAGGTCGAGCATCACACCACCAGCCCGGGCACGCGGGCGCCGGCGAAGAAGGCGGCGAGGCTCTCTGCGGCGCTCATCTCGATCGCCTCGCGCACCTGCGCCACCGCCGAGCCCAGATGCGGCGTGAACAGGGTGCGCGGATGCGCCAGCAGGGCGGGCGGAATGGCACGCGGGCGGTCGGGGAGTGCCCAATCCTCCAGGGCGAACACATCGGCAGCGTAGCCGCCGAGCCGCCCGGCATGGAGTGCTTCTGCCACCGCCGCCTCATCCACCAGCGAGCCGCGCGCGACGTTCACCACCAGCGCGTGCGGCGGCAGGGCGGCCAGGCGCGCAGCGTCCAGGATGTGCCGGGTGGATGGCGTCAACGGCAGGGCAAGCACCAGAGCATCGGCGGCCGGCAGCAGCGCATCCAGCGGCAGGGCGGCGACGCCGGGCGGGGGCGGCGCGGCCGCGTCATGGCCGACCAGCCGGCAGCCAAAGCCCTGCAGCCGCGCCGCCACCGCCTGCCCGACCCGGCCGAAACCCAGCAGCCCGACTGTCGCCCCGTCGAGCCCCGCGCCATACAAAATGGGCCGCCACCCCGCGAAGCCCCCGCCGCGCACCAGCGCATCGCCGGCGCGCAGATTCCGGCCGAGGCCGATCAGCAGCCCGACCGCGAGTTCGGCCGTGGGGGCGGTCAGCAGGTCCGGCACGACGGAGACGGCCACGCCGCGGCGGCGGCAGGCGTCGAGATCGAAATTGTCGGCGCCCTTCAGGGCACAGCCGATCATGCGCAGGCGTGGGCAGGCGGCCAGGAAGGCCTCGTCCAGATGGTCGGTCATGAAGGTGAGCAGCCCATCCGCCTCGGCCGCGCGGGCGCGCAGTTCCGCGGCGGCCCAGGGCTCGGGGCCGGGGTTCATTTCCACCGTGGCGAAGTCCGTCAGGCGCTGCAGCACGCGCCCGTACAAAGGCTGTGTGACGAGGATGCGCGGCGTTGGGGCGGGTTTCATCAAGACGTCACTCCGGGGGCGGGATTGGTCGCGATATAGGGCCGGAAATTATCAAACAGCGCCGGAGTTGCAAATGAATGATCAAACAGGGGGCAAGCCGGCGCTGCGGCTGATCAAGGGCGGCGTCGTCTACCCGAACGGCACGCGGGCCCTGCACCCCACCAGCCTCGATTTCGCCGAGGGCGCCTTCACCGTGCTGCTCGGCCCCTCTGGCGCCGGCAAATCCACCCTGCTGCGCAGCCTGAACGGGCTGGTGCCGCTCAGCGAGGGCCATGTGGAGACAGCGCGGCTGGGCCCGGTGCGGGGCACGCGCGGCTGGCGCGAACACCGGCGCGCCACCGGCATGGTGTTCCAGCAGCACCAGCTGATCGGCCGGCTGACCGCCTTCGCCAATGTGCTGACCGGCCGCCTCGGCCACCATTCCACGCTGCGCAGCCTGCTGCCGCTGTCGCCCGACGAGAAACACCTGGCGCTGGACGCGCTCGATCGCGTGGGGCTGCTGGATTTCGCGCTGCGCCGCGCCGACCAGCTTTCCGGCGGGCAGCAGCAGCGCGTGGGCATCGCGCGCGCCCTGGCCCAGGCGCCCAACCTCATCCTGGCGGATGAGCCCGTGGCCTCGCTCGACCCCGCCACGTCGGAGCGCGTGCTGGCCCTGCTGCATGACATCTGCCGGCAGGACGGGCTCTCCGCCATCGTCTCGCTGCACCAGGTCGAACTCGCCCGCCAATTCGCCGACCGCATCATTGGCATCGGCGGCGGGCGCGTCGTCTTCGACGGCCCGCCCGGCGCCCTCGATGAGGCCGCGATCCGCCGGATCTACGGCGGCACCGCGCCCACCCAAGTCCACGCCACCCCCATCCTGGAAACCACGCCATGAACCGCCGTTCGCTGCTGGCCGCACCGCTGCTCCTGCCGGCGCTGGCCGCCACCCGGGCCCACGCCCAGGGACAGAATCCCAGCCGCCTGCGCATGGCGCTGCTGCCGGATGAGAACGCCTCCACCATCATCCAGAACGCGCAGCCGCTGCGCGCGCACCTGACGCAGGCGCTGGGCCGCGAGGTTCAGGTGGTGGTGACGACCGACTATTCCTCGATGATCGAGGCGATGCGCTTCGGCCGCATCGAAATCGCGTATTTCGGCCCCTTCTCCTATGTGCTGGCGAAGTCCCGCGCCGAGGGCATCGAGCCCTTCGCGGTCGGTGTCGAGCGCGGCTCGCCCACCTATCGCTCCATCATCATCGCCAACGCCGAGGGGCCGGTGAAGAAGCTCGAGGATGTGCGCGGCCATCCGGTGGCCTTCGGCGACCAGGCCTCCACCTCCTCGCATCTCGCGCCGCGCGCCACCATCCTGGCCCGCACCGGCCTGGTGGGTGAGCGCGACTACCGCGTGGTGCATGTCGGCACGCATGACGCGGTGGCCCGCACGGTGGAATCCGGCCGCGCCCCGGCCGGCGGCCTGTCCGAGCCGATCTTCCAGACGCTGCTGACGCGCGGCATCATCAAGCGCGAGCGGGTGGTGGACATCGCCTTCTCCGACCCCATCCCGAACTACCCGATGACGATGCAGAGCAACCTGGCGCCCGAGTTGAAGCAGGCCATCCGCGATGCCTTCCTCAACCTGCGCGACCCCGCCCTGCTGCGCAATTTCCGCGTGGAAGGCTTCGCGCCGACCACCGACGCCGCCTATGACGTGCTGCGCGAAACGGCGCGCATCCTGAACCTCGACCTCGGCCGGATGAGCTGATGTCGGCGACCACGCAACACGGCATCCTGGCGGCGGAGCGTGCCGATGGCCGCCGCCAGGCGCTGCTGGTGGCGGGCGTGCTGGCGATCTGCGTGGTGGCGCTCGCCATCACGGGGTTTTTCGACGCGCAGCGCTTCGCCGAGGGCATCCCGGCACTGGCGCAGCTCGGCTCGGAGATGATCCCGCCCGACTTCTCGCGCTGGCAGCATTGGTTGCGCCCGCTGCTGGACACGCTGGCCATGTCGATCGCCGGCACCATCCTGGCCGTGATCCTGTCGCTGCCGCTGGCGCTGCTGGCTGCGCCCAACACCACGGTGCACCCGGCGCTGGGGCACATCACGCGGCTGCTGCTCTCCTTCCTGCGCTCGGTGCCGGAACTGATTCTCGGCATCATCTTCGTGGCGGCGGTGGGCTTCGGCGCGCTGCCGGGCGTGCTGGCGCTGGCGCTGCATTCGGTGGGCATGGTTGGCAAATTCTACGCCGAAGCAATCGAGCATGTGGACCCGCGACCGCTGGAGGCGGCGCGGGCGGCGGGTGCCACGCGCGTGCAGGTCATCACCAAGGCCGTGCTGCCGCAAGTGCTGCCGCAACTGGCCGACATCACCATCTACCGCTGGGAGTATCACTTCCGCGCCTCCACCGTGCTGGGCATCGTGGGCGCCGGCGGCATCGGCTTCGAGCTGATCGCCGCACTTCGCCTGATCGCCTATGATCAGGTGGCGGCCATCCTCCTGACCATTCTCGCCTGCGTGGTGTTGGTGGACAGCTTGGGGGCGGCTCTGCGACGGCGGCTCAAATAGAGGCCGAAGAGCCTTGGCGCGACCAGCGCCCCCCCCCGCGGAGGTTGAACAAAGAGCCGCTTCCGCCGGGTGTTGCCCAAGCTGTGCGAGATGGAAGTTAGAGCATTCTCAAGCCTTGTGGCTTCGCAAGGCGACTCGGAAAATGCGTCGAAACAATAGGCTGGAGCTGTTTCACCGTCTTCGCTTGCGGTGAAACAGCTCCAGCCCGGAGCAGGTTGGATTCCGTTCCCCACCGCCGCAGCAATGGGAATCGTATTCCAACCTTTTCCGGCGTGCACGGAATGCCGCTCCTCCGCGCAGACAGACCTACTCGGCTGCGACGCGCGGCCGTTCCGGCATCGCGCCGCCGATCCGCCGGGTCAGCGTCACGGCAGCTTCAGCGAGGATCGGTCTTGCGGCCGCCTGCGCGTCCGCTGTCCAGCGGATCACCGGCGCGGAGAGTGCGAGGGCCCCGGCGAGCTTGTCGCCGGGGCCGAATACCGGCGCGGCCATCGCACCGGTGTGCGGATCTGTCGCGCCCATGGTGACGATGGGCAGGTCGAGCGTCGCGACATAGGGTGGTAGCGGCCGCGGCGCGAAGGCGCGAAGCACCTGGGCGATGGCGGAACTGTCGAGGGGCAGTGCGTCACCGACCCGGACATGCATCCGCAGGAGATGCGGGCTGTCCACGCGGTACAGGCAGAGCCGTTGCTCGCCACGCCGGACGTAGAAGGCTGCCGTCTCGCCCGTCCGGGCAACGAGCTCCTCAAGCACCGGCATGACATGCGCGTCCAACCGGAAGGACTGCGTGTAGATCATGCCGAGGCGGAGCACCTCGGCATCAAGCCGGTAGGCGCCGTCATCCTCGCGCGCGAGGTAGCCCTGCTCCTCAAGCGAGATGGCGAGGCGCATGATCGTGCTCTTCACCAGGCCCGTCCGTCCCGCAAGCTCCGCCAGCGACAGGGCGCGGTCGCCCTTGCGGAAAGCGGACAGCACGGCCAGGGCGCGGTCTGCCGAAGCCACACCCTCAAGCGCTGATCGCCGCTTCCCCTTCTCCGCCATGGTCACCTCCGGCCTCACCGTCCCACATTAGCCGATTCCGGACGCGCGCGCAGGATGCTGCCAGTTTCGCTTTCGGTGATGAACAGGTCGCGCCCGTCGGCGCCGCCCAGGCAGAGGTTGGTGGTCGAGGCGCCGGCGCAGGAGGTGATGGCGAGCGTCGGCTCCGCCCGCCCGTTGAACCGCCAGACCGTCCCGATCCCGGTATGGGCGACCAGAAGATTCCCCTCCGGGTCCCAGGCCAGACCATCCGGGCCGCCGGGCCCGCCATGCAGGTGGATGAAGATCCCCGCCTTGGTGACCGCGCCATCGCCGTGCAGCGGCAGGCGCCAGATCTGGTTGGCGCGTGTGACGGCCACAAGACAATGCGACAGGTCGGGCGCGGCAACGATGCCGTTCGGGCTCGGCACCGTGCCGATCAGCGTGTCGAGCCTGCCGTCCGGGCGCAGGCGATAGACCCGGCCGGTCGGGTCGTGCAGGCCGGTCTGCCCCTGGTCGGTGAAGAAGATGCTGCCATCCGCGCCGAGGGCCAGGTCGTTCAGCCCGCGAAAACCCTCACTGCGCGCCGTCTCCAGCAGCGGCGTGATGTCGCCGCTGGCAGGGTCGATGCGGATCAGGCCGCGCTTGTAGTCGGTGACCAGCAGCGTGCCGTCGGCCGCCACCTTCAGGCCATTCGGCCAGCCATCATACTCGGCAACAAGATCCCACGCGCCGTCGGGTGCGATGCGGAAGATGCGCCCGAAGGGGATGTCCGTGACGTAGAGCCGGCCCTCCGCGTCGAAGCAGGGACCTTCCAGAAAGCTGTCGATCTCGCGTCCGCCGCGGTTCCAGCGTGCCCATTCGGTCGCACGCGGCCGGCGGAAGCGGTCCGGCAGCCGCGTGAAGACCTCGGTGCTGATGCGCGGCGGCGGCGCGAAGAAGGGCATCGGCTTATTGCCGTGCGATGCCGCTGGTGACAGCCACATCGCGCCACAGGGCGGATTCCTCGGCGAGCAGCGTCGCGAAGGCGGCTGGCGGCATTCCGCCCGGCGAGGACGCCAGCGAGGCCAGGAAGTCGCGCATGTCCTGCGCCCCCAGCGCCTCCGCAACCACCGCATGCAGCCGCGTCACCACCGCGTCCGGCGTGCCAGCCGGGGCCGCGATCCCCGACCAGTTCACCACGCCGGTGCCATTCGGGCCGAGGTTGGGCAGGCCGGCCTCCTTGAAGGTCGGGACCTGCGGCAGGACAGGCGTGCGCTCCGCGCCGCTCATCGCGAGCACCCGCAGCAGGCCGCCCTGCACATGGCCAAGCGCAGAACCGAGCGAGACCATGACCAGGTCCACCTGGCGCGACAGCACATTGGTCACCGCCTCGCCGGCGCCACGGAACGGCACGTGCAGCATCCGGATGCCGGCTGCCTGGGCGAAGGCGGCGGTGGCGAAGTGTGGCGCGCTGCCGATGCCGCCGGTGCCGTAGGTGATCCTCTCCGGCTCGCGCTTCGCATCCGCGATCAGCGCGGCGAGGTCGCGCCATGGTGCGTCGCGGTGCACGGCGATCATCACCGGCGAGAAGGCGCTGACCGTCACCGGGCGGAAGGCATTCGCATGGTCGAAGGGCAGGCGTTCAAACAGGTAGGGCAGCATGGCGTAGGTGTTGTCCATCGCCAGAAGCGTGTGCCCGTCCGGCGTGGCGCGCGCGACGTCGGCGGCGCCGATCGTGCCGGTGGCACCCGACTTGTTCTCCAC
Source organism: Falsiroseomonas selenitidurans (assembly GCF_012103215.1). Taxonomy (GTDB): domain Bacteria; phylum Pseudomonadota; class Alphaproteobacteria; order Acetobacterales; family Acetobacteraceae; genus Falsiroseomonas; species Falsiroseomonas selenitidurans. The sequence continues at coordinate 18,276 of NZ_JAAVNE010000012.1, read as the reverse complement.
CACCACCGGCCGTCCCAGTCTCTCGGACAGCCTGGGCGCGAGGCGCCGCGCAATGGTGTCCACGGCGCCGCCGGGGGCCCAGGCGACGACGATGCGGATCGGGCGCGACGGCCAGGCTTCGCCCGCTTCGGCGTAGCCAGGGCGCGGCAATGCCCCGAGGGTGAGCGGCATGGCGGCGAGGCCGGTGCGGAGGATGTTGCGGCGGGAGAGCATGGTACGCGGTTCCTTCCCAAGGTGCCCTGCTGTTGAAGGCTTGCATTTCGAAATCGTGTTTCATTATAAGCGATCCCAGCCTGTGTCTGTCAAGAAAAGGGCCGGGCTCAGGGAAGGAACTTTGGGATGCAGGAAACCCAGATCGGCCGGCGCGGCGCGCTCCTCGGCGCCATCTCCGTCCTCGCGACCCCGGCGCTCGCCCAGCGCGGTTGGCCGGCGGGCCACCCGATCGAGATCGTGGTGCCCTTCGCGCCAGGTGGCGGCATGGACGCCATGGCGCGCAGCGTCGCGCCTTTCCTCGCCGCGCGCCTGCCAGGCGCGCGTGTCGTCGTCAGCAACCGGGCGGGCGCGGGTGGCCAGGTCGGGACCGAGGCGGTGGCGAATGCCGCGCCGGACGGCTTCGTGCTCGGCGCCTGCGCGACGCCCACGATCCTCAGCCAGCCCATCGAGCGCGCGGTCCGCTGGCGGCCGGCGGAGCTCACCTACCTCGCGCAGGTCGTCGAGGATGCCTGCGGGCTCTTCGTCCGTGCCGACAGCCCGCTGAAGGGGCTGCCGGACCTGCTGACGGCGGCGCGGGCGCGGCCGGGTGACCTGCCCTATGGCACCGCCGGCATTGGCGGGGACGACCACATCGCGGCCCTGCTGCTGGAGGAGGCCGCTGGCGTCCGGCTGAACCACATCCCCTTCAACGGTACCTCGCAGCTGCTCGTGCCGCTGCTCGGCGGCCAGCTCGATGTCGGCGCCTTCAACATCAGCGAAGCGCTACCCTTGCTGCGCGACCGCGCCATCCGCGGCCTGGCGCTGGCCAGCGCGGCGCGCGACCCTGCCGCGCCGGAGATCCCTACCTACCGCGAGGGCGGGGTGGATGTCGTGTTCTCCGCCGGCCGGGGCATCTTCGGGCCGCCGGGACTGCCGGATGCGGTCCGCGCGCAGATCGAGGAGGCCTTCGCGGCCATCTTCGCCGATCCGGCCTGGTCCGCGGCCGCCGCCCGGGTCGGCCTGCCGCTCAAGCCCCTGGTTGGCGCGGCTTATCGCGACGCGGCGCTCGGGGGCGAGGCAGCGATACGCGCGCTCTGGGCCCGGCATCCCTGGAAAGAATGACTTCGCCATTTCGAAATCAAGTTTCACAAATCCGCCCCTGTTCCGCGGTTCGTGACCATCGCGCGGGGAGAACTGTCATGGCCCTGGTGGGCGCAACCTTGCGCCGCTTGGGCTGCGACGGCCTCGTCTGACCGCGCACCGATCTCTTCCGAAAGAATCCCCTCATGCCCCAGCCCCATGCCGCGAAGCCCGCAGTCCTCGTCACTGCCGCGAAGCTCGCCCCGGAGGCGGTCAGCATCCTCGAGGCGGCCGGCTATGCCGTGCCCTGCACCTCCGGCTACCCATCCGAGGCCGAGCTTCTGGCTGCTATCGCCAAGCACCATCCGGTCGCGCTCCTGCACCGGCAGGGGATCATCAACGGCGCGGTCATGGATGCCGCGGCGCCCGCGTTGCGCGTCATTGCGCGGCACGGCGCTGGCGTCGACGGCATCGACCTCCCCGCCGCGGAGGCGCGCGGGCTGACGGTGACGCGCGCCGCCGGCGCCAATTCCCGCTCGGTTGCCGAGCATGCAATGGCCCTGATGCTCTCGCTGCTGAAGGACCTGCCCTCGGTCGCTGCCGGCATGCGCCAGGGGCTGTGGGAGAAGACCTCCCGCATGACCCGTGACGTGGAGGGCGTGTCGCTCGGCCTCGTGGGCTATGGCGCCATCGGGTCGAAGGTTGCGCGCTTCGCGGATGCCTTCGGCATGCGGATCGCCGCCTATGACCCGCTGCTGCCCGCCGGGCCGCTGCCGGGCCCCGGGGAGCGCATCGCCGACCTGCCGGCGCTGCTCGCGCGGTCGGAGGTGTTGTCGCTCCATTGTCCGTTGGAGCCCGGGACGCGTGGGATGATCGGCGGAGGGGAGCTCGCGGCGCTGCCGCGCGGCGCCATCCTGGTGCACACCGCCCGCGGCGGCATCGTGGACGAGGCGGCGCTGCTGGCTGCGCTGGACTCCGGCCACATCGCCTGGGCTGGTATCGACGTCTTCGCAAATGAGCCACTGGAGAACGCCAGCCCGCTCCGCGGCCACCCGCGAATCCTGTCGACGCCGCATCTTGCGGCCAACACACCGCTCGGCGCCGTCGGCATGTCCACGGGCGCAGCCGAGAGCATCGTCGCGGTGCTGGCAGGGCGGCTGCCGGCCCTGCCGGGCGCCGTGGTGATCCCGGGCGGCCTCCGCGAGGCGGCCTGACGCGCTGCCGGCGGCTGCCGGTCCGTACTGTTCCACATGGAGAGGAAACAATGAACACACACACCACCCTCACCCGCCGCGGCATCCTTGCCGCCGGCGTCGCATCACTGGCAGCGCCCGCGCTGGCGCAGCCCAACTGGCCGGCCGGCCGGCCCATCGAGGTCGTTGTCGGCTTCGCGCCGGGCGGCGGGACGGATGTCATGGTGCGGGCCCTGGCGCAGTTCCTGCCGGCCGAGTTGCCCGGCGCCAACTTCGTCGTTGCGAACCGGCCCGGCGCCGGCGGCGAGACCGCCTATGCCGCGCTGCAGGGCGCGCGCCCGGATGGCTACACGCTCGGCACCATCAACACGCCGGGCTACGTCTCGCTCGGCATCCAGCGCCGGGTCCGCTACGATCGTGCGCAGATCCGCCTGATCGCGCGCCTGGTCGACGATCCCAGCGCCTTCGTCGTGCACCGCGATTCACCCTTCCGCACGCTGAAGGACGTGGTCGAGGCGGCGAAGCGCCGGCCCGGTACGATCAGCGTCGGCTCCTCGGGCATCGGCACCGACGACCATCTCGGCCTGACGCTGTTCGAGGCGGCTTCGGGAACCGAGTTCATCCACGCTCCCTTCGCCGGCGCGGGACCCGTGCGGAATGCCGTGCTCGGCAAGCAGATCGACATTGCGGGCCTCAACCTCGGCGAGATCGGGATGCTGGGGCAGGAGAACCCGATGCTCCGCGCCATCGCCAGCATGGGGGAGCGGCGCTGGGAGCTGATGCCGGACGTGCCGACCTTCCGCGAGGAGGGCTACGATGTGCAGATGACCAGCGAGCGCGGGCTCGGCGCGCCGCGTGGCATCCCGGACGAGATCGCGACGCGGCTGGAGGATGCGATTGCAAAGGTCATCGCCACGCCGGAATGGGCTGAGAAGGTGCGCCAGCTGGAACTCGCGATGTCCTTCCTGCGCGGTGCCGAGTGGGAGGCGAAGATGCCGGCGCAACTCGCGCGCTTCCAGGGGATCTGGCAGCGGACGCCGTGGCAGTGAGCGGCGACATGATGCGCCGCCGCACGCTGCTGGCTGCACCATTGCTGGCCGCCGCCGGGCCAGGCCTGGCCCGCGAGGTCCCTGCGCATGGTCGTGGGCTTCCCGCCCGGCGGCGCGGTGGATAGCGCGGCCCGGCTGATCGCCGACCTGCTGACGGCGAGGCGCGGTCAGCCTGTTGTCGTGGAGAACCGGCCGGGCGGCAGCGGCACGATCGGCGTCACAGCAGTCGCGTAGGCGGCGCCGGATGGCTACACCCTGGGTGCCGTCGCGATGAACAGCCTGTCGATCCACCCCTACCTGTTCACGCGGCTTCCCTATGATCCGGAGCGCGACCTGCTGCCCGCCTCGCTGGCCTGGGAGGCGCCCCTGGTCCTCGTCGTGCCGGCCGCGCATGTGCCGGCCGGCACGGTAGCGGAACTCGTCGACTGGGCGCGACAGCAGCGCGGCGGCGTTTCCTTCGGGAGTTCGGGTGTCGGGACGACCGTGCATCTGTCCGGCGAGCTGTTCTGCCGGCGCGCCGGCATCCAGGGGGTGCATGTTCCCTTCCGCGGCGGGTCGGAAGCGCTGACCTCGCTGCTGCGGGGTGATCTTGGCTTCGTCGTCGACAACGTGCCGACGGCGCTGCCCAGCATCCGGAGTGGCGTGCTGCGGGCAATCGCCGTCACCTCCGCCGGACGCTGGCGCGACCTGCCGGATGTGCCGACGATGGCCGAGGCTGGCGTCCCCGATCTCGTCGCGACCTCCTGGGGTGCGGTCTGCGCGCCGGCGGGGACGGACACGGCGATCGTCGCGCGCCTGTCGGAGGCGATGCGTGCCCTATGCGGGTGTGCGCCCCTCGGCGGCGAGCGCCGCGGGCGGATTGTTGGGGCGGGTGGCCCCTGCGTGACGATAGTCCTCGACAGGCAGCGCGCCCTGTTGTCCTGAGGGCTGTGCCCGCCTCCGTCCCGCCATTCCCGATTCCCCCTGTGACCTGCCCCCGTAGAAGCGGTCCGCCGGTAATGTAGTCCGGTGGCAGCGAAGGGGTGGCTGGGATGGCGCGGAAGCGCATCCCTGCCCGCGACGTGCTGCACATCTACCGCAAGCGCCGGCCAGGCCAGCTGCGCGACGTCTCCTGGCTGGCGCCCGCGCCTGTGGAGATCACCTTTCCTACGCCGCCGCGAGGCACCGCCGCCACGGCGATGAACGTCGCCTGCATCACCACCGGCGCGCAGGTCTGGCCTCGCGCCCTGCCTGTTCTCGCATCGCGACGTAGAGCACGTGGTGGATGCGCTCGGTGGTGAAGCGGCTGCGACGGGAGAACGAGATCCTCCGCCAGGAGCGGGACATCCTGAAGCGGGCCACCGCTTTTTTCGCCCGGGAGGGAAGTCGGTGAGCTTCAAGCTCGTCGACGAGGCGAAGAAGGAGTTCCCCGTGCACCGCCTGTGCCGCGTCCTTGGCGTCAGCCAAAGCGGCTACTTCGCCTGGAAGGGCCGCCCAGCCTGCCGCCGTCAGCACGAGGACATGGTGCTGCTGGCGCACGTGCGGTCGGCCTTCGCGTTGTCGAACGGCACCTACGGCAGCCCGCGCATGACGCGCGAACTGCGCGACGATGGCCTGTCCGTCGGCCGCCGCCGGACGGGACGCCTGATGCGAGAGAATGGGTTGCGGGCTCGGCAGAAGCGGCGGTTCAAGCGGACCACGGATAGTCACCATGCCTGGCCGGTGGCGCCGAACCTGCTGGATCAGGATTTCACAGCGGCGGGCCCGGACGAAAAATGGGGCGCCGACATCTCCTACATCTGGACGAAGGAGGGCTGGCTGTACCTCGCCGTCGTCATCGACCTGTTCGCCCGCCGCGTCGTTGGCTGGTCGACCGGCGATAGGCTGCACCGTGACCTGGCCTTGGCCGCACTGCGGAAAGCGGTCGTCATGCGCCGCCCAGCGGCAGGCCTGGTTCATTACTCGGACCGCGGAAGTCAATATTGTTCCGTGGACTACCAGGCCGAACTGAAGGCCAACGGCATCCTGATCTCCCTGTCCGGGCGGGGAAACTGCTTCGACAATGCCATGGTCGAGACGTTCTTCAAGACGCTGAAGTCCGAGCTCGTCTGGCGCACCGCCTTCGACACGCGTGCCGACGCCGCAGCCGCCATCGGCCGATACATTGACGGCTTCTACAATCCAGTCCGCCGCCACTCCGCGCTCGACTTCACAAGCCCAGCGCAGTTCGAGAGAATGGCCGCTACCTGACCCAATGCCTCTCCATAAAAGTGGAGCAAGTCCACACACAACCATCACCTCCCCATAACCCCTGCACGCCACACAGCGCGCAGGGGTCGCGCCGTTTCGGGCGCGCCGAAATGGTGCGCGCGGGTTGCCCGGCCACGTCGCCGCCGATAGCGTCGGCATCGGACGCAGCAGCCAGGCAGGGGGGGCGGCATGTCGGTCGCGGGTCGTCTGGCGTCGTGCTTCCCGGCGCTGCATCTCCTACTCATGGCGGCCTGCGCGTTGCAACTCGTCTGGCATTCGGACACCACGCTGCAAGCCGGCGGCTGGACCTTCGCCTTGCTGTTCGTGACCTACGGGCTGCCTGTCGCCACGCACCGCATCATCGACCGCCTGGCGCCAATCCGGGAAGGCGTGGTGGACCTTGGCGCGCCGCGTCACCTGCCGTGGTGGACCGCGATGCAGCTCCAGTGGACCTACGTCGCGCTGCCTGCGCTGGAGGTCGCACTGCGCGCCGTGCCGGGGCTCTACAGCGCATGGCTGCGGTGCTGGGGCAGCCGCATCGGGCGCGGCGTCACCTGGACACCGCGCGTCGAGGTGCTGGACCGCAGCCTGCTCGACATCGGCGACCGCGTGGCTCTCGGCCACCGCGTCATCCTCTCCGCCCATCTCGCGACCATCAGGGGCGGACGCTGCCTCGCCTATATCCGCAGGGTCAGGATCGGCCACGACGTCTTCGTCGGCGCCGGCAGCATGATCGGACCGGGGGCCCGCATCGGCGATGGCGCCGTCATCGGCTACGCCGCGCTGCTGCCGCTGAACGCGCGGGTCGCCGCAGGCGCCAGCATCGAGGCCATGGCTAGGGTCGATGCGCGGGGCACCAGCCGGCCGACCGACACGACCGTCCCGTGAGGCGGTTCGCCCCGCGCGCGACGGGTCAGGTCACCGGCTGCGGGTCGGCGGCCGTCAGGCCCTCCTCGAAGAACTGGCGCACGAAGGGCTTGAGATTGGCCACCGAAAGCTCGGCGAGGCAGACCATCTCCACCCCCTCGCGATAGTCGGGGTTGCGCTCCAGGAAGAAGCGGATTTCGGGGCGGTCGGCCAGTCGCTCCGGCACCTCGGTCCAGTCGCGCTTCAACTGGCCGAGCGATTGCGGGAAGCGGATCACCCCCCCATCCGCGTCGAAGGCAGCGCCGAAGCGATCCGCGGCAAGGCCATGGGCAATGCGGCGGAGCTGCGGCTCGGTGGCCGGGTCGGGATCATGGCGGGGGAAGTAGTCATAGGCGTAGACTTGCAGATGGCGGTAGGTCCGGTGGCTCATCACGACCAGGAACCAGTAGAGCGGCACCGCCGGCTGCTCCGCCTTCACGCGGCCCATCAGCCGCAGCCAGGCGGCGTGCAGGTCGGTGCGCCCCCACAGCGTGTGGTGGATGATCGTGTCGCCCGAGAAGGCGGCGCGCACCGGCTGCCCGCCGAAGACCTGCCGGTCGATCCGCAGGGTGGTGAAGCCGAGGACCTGCCCCTGGCCGCCGCGCATCAGCAGCACGAAGTGCTTCTCCCGCAGGTCGCCGCCGAAGCGGTCGCGGTCCACGCAGTCGTAGTAGGCGGCGAACAGGCCGAACATCTCGGCTTCGAGGTCGGCGTCGATGTCGCCGACGGCCACCGTCGCGAAACTGTGCATGCCCTTCGGTACCTCCCTGCGCGTCCGTGCCGCGTGGCATCCTGCCTGCGTGCCGCTATGCGCCGCCTGCCGGCTGGTCGTTGCCGGGCGCGACGCCCCGGCCGGCACGCCCGGTACGGCGCTGGCTGCGGAAGCCGGCATAGTAGAGATCCTCGGAGGAGCCTCCGTGGATGCGGCCCTCGTCGATCATGAAGGTGTGGTCCGCGCGGTTCATCACCTGCTGGTCGTGGGTGACGATGATGACGGCCGCGTGCTGCTCCGCCGCCACCTTGCGCAGCAGGTCCACCGCCTTGTTCGCCCGCGTGGCGTCGAGCGAGGCTGTCGGCTCGTCCGCCAGGATGATGCTCGGCCGGTTCGCCAGCGCGCGCGCGATGGCCACGCGCTGCGCCTCGCCGCCGCTCACTTCGGAGGGGTAGCGGTCGCGCCGGTGGCCGACGTCGAAATATTCCAGCAGCTCCATCGCCCGCTCCCGCCCCGCGCGGCGATCGACGCCGGCGTGGCGGAGGACGAGCTGGATGTTCTCGAGGCAGGTCAGGAAGGGCACGAGGTTGTGGAACTGGAAGATGAAGCCGATGCGCCTCAGGCGGAGCGCGGTGTAGTCGCGGAGCGTCCAGCCGCCATCCGCCACCACCTCCCCGCCCAGCTCGATCCGGCCGCCGCTCGGCTCCACGATGCAGCCGATGACGTTGAGCAGCGTGCTCTTGCCCGAGCCGCTCTTGCCCACCAGCGTCGCGACCTGGCCGCCGGGAATCTCGAGGTCGACGCCGCGCAGCGCCTCAACGCGCGAGGCGCCGCTGCCATAGTGCTTCGTCACGCCGGACAGGCGGATCAGCGGCGGTGGCGTTGTCATGCTCCGGGCACCGACGCTTCAACCGGACAGCGCTTGCGCCGGCTGGATGCCGAGCGCGAACCGGACGGAGGAGATGCTGGCGACCAGGCTGATCACCAGCGTGATGAGCGCCACGATGGCCGCATCCTGCCACAGGAACACCAGGTGGACGGGGAAGTAGCCGCGCAGCGCCAGGGCGCCCGATGCGCCGACCACGTAGCCGATCAGGCCGATCATCATGGATTGCTGCATCACCAGCCCGACGATGACATGGCCCGGGATGCCGATCAGCTTCAGGGTGGCGATGGAGCGCATCTTCTCCATGGTCATCCCATGGATGGTCAGGCTGAGGATCGCCACCGTCACCACGACCAGCACCAGGGCGAACAGCGCCATGGTCGCGCTGATCTCCTCAATCGTGGCCAGCGCGTAGACCTCCTCCTGTTCCTGGCGCGTGGTGGCGGAAAGCCCGCCCCAGCGCTCTATGGCCGCGGTCACGGGCCAGGCGGCGGCATCGGGTTCCAGCACGACGGCGAGCAGCGTCGCCTTGCGGAAATCACCGAGCGGTTGTCCGGTCGCCACCAGGCGGCGGATGATCGGGTCCGAGAGGCGGTTCTGCAGCCGCCGCGCATCCTCGATGGTGACGAAGGCCACCGGCTCCCCGCTCGGCCCCAGCGCATGCGCGCCATGGCCGACCACGGTGTAGGGCGCGCCGAGGATCGTCACCTCGGCGCCGACCGGGATCCCGGCGCGCCGGTCCAGCACCACCTCGCGCAGCGGCGCGGTGATGCCGCGCCCGGCGATGATCTCGGAAGGGCCGCCCGGCCGGCCGAGCTCATAGCCGACCAGGCGCACGCGCTGGCGCCGCTCGCCCTCATCCACGCTCGCATAGTGGAAGATCACCTCGCCGACGGCGGCGACGCCGCGGATGCGTTCCACCGCGCGCCGGGCTTCGCTCCAGACCGAGGAGACCTCGCCGACGCCGTTGCGGACATCGGTCTGCAGCACCCAGATATCGGCGCCGATGACGCGGATCAGCGACAGGGTGTTGTCGACGATGCCGCGATAGATCGCGCCCTGCATCAGCAGCGTGCCGATCAGCGTCGCCGCGCCGAAGGCGGTGGCAAGGAAGCGGCCGGGCCGGCGCCGCAGGTCCTTCAGCGCCAGCATCAGCTACCCGCCCCGAACCATCCGCGCGGACGGACCGCCAGCACGGCCTCCTCCGGCTCCAGGCCGCCCAGCAGCTCCCGCCGGCCATCATCATGCCGCCGGCCGAGCTGGACGCGGCGCTCCGCCAGCGTGCCGCCGGCGCGCACCCAGACCGTGCCGCTGCCATCGCGGACGTTGCGGATCAGCCGCTCCGGGATCAGCACGGCTTCCCGCGTCACGCCGGTGACGATCCGGATCTCCGCCGGCTCGCCCAGCACGAAGGCGGGGGGGATGATTTCGAAGGCCAGATTGAAGCGGCGATCCTCGGTCGCGCGGTCGACCTCCCGGTCGATGCGCGCGACGCGGCCGGGCAGGGGTTCCGAAGGGCGGGCGCGCAGCACGATCTCCGCTCGCTGTCCCTCCTCCACGCCGCCGGCGAAGTCCTCGCCGACATAGGCGCGCAGCCACACGCTGTCGGGGTCCACCAGGGTCAGCAGCGGGCTCCGGCCATCGGCGATCTCGCCGACCTCCTGGTGGCGCGCGATGACGATGCCGCTGAAGGGGGCGCGCAGCGTGTGCCGGTCCAGCACCACGCGCGCCGCCTGCACCTCCGACCGCGCCGTCTCGACCTGCGCGCGGGCGAGTTCATGCGCATGCCGGGCCCCGCGCAGCTCGGCCTCGGCGGTGGCGACGCCGAGCTCGGCGTCCTCCGCGATCGCCATGGCGGCATGGCCGGCGAGGCGGAGCGCCGTGGTGCGCGACTGGGTCCGGCGCCGCTGGTCAAGGACGGCGACCGCCCCGGCGACCGACGCCTGGCGGACCAGCACCTGCAGCTCCGCCTCGGCCAGCGCAGCGCGGGTGCTGTCCAGGCGTGCGATCTGCAGCCGGTTGTCGAGCAAAGCGAGCTCCTGCCCGGCCTCGACCCGGTCCCCGACCCGCACGGCGATCCGCGCGATGGTGCCCGGCATGTCGAAGCCCATCCGGGCGAGGCGGTCCGCCTCGACCGATCCGGTCGCCCGCAGCAGGATCGGCACGTCGCGCTCCAGCCCGAGGACCGGCAGCGCGGCCGCGTCCTCGCCGCGGAGCAAGGTCCAGCCGAGCCAAGCGCCGAGCGCGAGGAGAAGGCCCAGCGCCCCGAGCCTGGCGGCACGCCGCCCACCCCAGCCTTGCCGCGCCTCGCTCAAAGCCGCGACATCACGTCGCGCAGGCCGGCGGCGAAGGCATGGGCCGGGTGCGTCAGGGCAAAGAGGTCGGCGCTGCCGAGGGTCAGCATCTCCTCGCTGAACGGCAGGATGCCGGCGACGGGTGCGCTGTAGGTGCGCTCCATCCTGTCCTTCAGCAGCGCGAAGTCGAGGCTGGACAAGGATTTGTTGACCACGAGCAGCAGGTTCGGCACATCCAGCCGCCGCGCCACCTCCAGCGTCACCGCCGTGCCCTGGTAGTCCTGGCTGTCCGGCCGCAGCACCAGCAGCAGCGTGTCGGAGACGGCGATGGACAGCAGCGTCTCCTCGCTCATGCCGGGGTGGGTGTCGATCATCAGCACGTCGAGGCCGAGCGCATCGAGGGCGGTGTTGTAGGCATCCCCCAGCAGGTTCACATCGAACCCCTCCCGCAGGATGCGGGTGATCTCGCCGGCCTTGACGCTGGACGGGATGAGGAACACGGCGCCGCCCTCGGCCAGCTTGCCGTGGGCGGCGACGCGGTCGGTGACGTCATGCGCCGCATCGGTCATGGCGCAGCGTCCCCACAGCACGTCGTTCAGCGTGTGGCGCATGGCCTGCGGCTCAAGCTGGAACAGGACATGGATGCCGGGGGACTGGATATCGGTATCGACCACGCCAACCCTTCGCCCCGACCGGGCGAGCAGCGCCGCCAGGTTCGCGGTGATGTTCGACTTGCCCGTGCCGCCGCGATAGGAATGCGTCGAGACGATCATGCCGGGCCGAGGCCGCGTCGGTTTCGGCGCAGCCCGCGCGCGGCGCTGGCAAGGGCGGTGAAATAGGCGGTGCCGGTCACCCTTGCCACCTCGGCCGCCCGCTCCTCGCCGTCGATCCCGATCGTCATCAGCGAGACGTCCTGCCGCAGCACGACATTCTCCTGCTCCAGCCGGCGCTTCGCATCCTCGAGCTGCCGCTGGGTCTCGCGCAGCGCGTTGATCAGCTGCTGCAGGTGCATCTCCCGCGCCTCGATCTGCACCAGCATCATGCCGAAGGCCTCGGCGAGGCGGGCGAGGTCGGTCGACGCCTCGTCGCCCGTCAGCTCGAACAGCGCATTCGCATCCTGGTAGTCGCCGCGCGCCAGTGCCTCGCAGACATCCACCAAGCGATCGATCGGATCGCCGCCACTTTCGACCAAAATGCACCTCCGCACGTCGTTCGGTGGCAATCCTGCAGCCCAGACATCTTTTCCCGAAGATTGTATCAACCTTCCGGTGCGGTCTAGTCTCGATCCGCGTGTGACGGTTCCAGAGGCGGCGGCGAGCATCTTGGCAGCCTTGATTCCCGACTACCGGCTTCGCCGCGGGCTGCCCCCCGGCCCGCCCGTGCCCCCGGCCTTGCAGACGCTGTTCGAGGTCTATGCCCCGGCCCGGTTCATGCTCGCCTGCCGCCGCCGCTACGGCCCGGTCTTCACCATCCAGGGGCTGGGCACGCCGCCGCTGGTCGTGCTGGCGGCGCCGGAGCCGGTGCGCCGGCTGTTTTCTCTGCCCAGCCGTTCGCTCAGCGTCGGGCGGGGCAATGCCGCCCTCGCGCCCCTGTTCGGCCCGCGCTCCCTGGTCCTGGCCGATGGCGCCGAACACCAGCGCATCCGGCGCGCGCTAATGCCCGGGCTGGTGGGCGCGGGGCTCGACGGCAAGGCGGATGTCGTGCGCAGCGCGACCTTGGCGGCCGCGTCGGCGCTGCGGCCCGGCGACCGCTTCTCGGCCCTGGCCCTGGCGGACCGCGCCACGCTCTGCACCATCCTGGAGGCGCTGTTCGGCACCTGGCGCGCACCCGCGGACGAGGCGCTGCGCCTCCGCCTCACCAGCATGTTCGGCGACCTGGGGTCCCCGCTGAAGACCTTCGGCGTGCTGATCCCCGGCCTCTATGACCGGCTGGACCGCATCCCCGCGGTGCGGCGGATCCGGTCCGACCTGGCGGCGGTGGACGCGATGCTGCATGACCGGATCCGCACCGCGCGCGCGCGGGGCGCGCCGGCGGGTTCGCTGCTGTCGCGCCTGCTCGCGGCGCGGGAGGCGGATGGGCAGCCGCTCGGCGCCGCCACCATCCGCGACCAGCTGATGACGGTGCTGCTGGCGGGCCACGAGACCACCTCCGCCGCGATCGCCTGGGCGCTGCACCACATCCAGCGGCGGCCAGGGCTGCGCGACCGGCTGGTGGCCGGGCTGGCCCGGGGGAGCGAGGACGACCTCGTCGCCATCTGCCACGAGACCCTGCGGCTCCACCCGCCGCTGACGGGCGGGCTGGTCCGGGAACTCCATGAGCCGCTCGACCTCGGTCCCTGGCGCCTGCCCGCCGGCACCCGCGTGCTGGCGCATGGCTGGCTGGTGCATCTCGACCCCGCCACCCATGAGGCGCCGGCGGAGTTCCGGCCGGAGCGCTTCCTGGACCGGGGCCCGGACCGTGCCGGCTACCTGCCCTTCGGCGGCGGGCACCGCCAGTGTCCGGGCCAGGCGCAGGCCCTGCTGGCGATGCGCACGGTGCTGGCGACACTGCTGACGTCGCTGCACCTCGCCCCGCTGCCGGACCGCCCGGTGCGTGCGATGCGGCGGGGCGGCGTCATGGTGCCCCGCGGCGGCGTCATGCTGCGCGTGGAGTCCGTGCTGGCCGGTCCGGGCAGCGGCAGCCCGGCCGAGCGGGAGGCCTGCCATGCCGTCGGCACATGAGGCGACGCTCCGGCTTCTCCATGGCGCCTGGCGGCTGGCGGCGACGCGGGAGACGCGGCGCTTCGCGGCCGCGGCCGCGGCGCTGGAGGCGAGCCAGGCAGGCCGCCTGCTGCACATGCTCCGGCGCAACGCCGGCACCGTCCTCGGGCGGCGGCACCGGTTCGAGAGCATCACCTCCGTGGCCGAGTATCGCCGCCGCGTGCCTGTCGTCGGCTACGACGAGCTGCGCGACCTGATCACGCGCATCGCCGCGGGCGAGCGCGACGTGCTGACCGCCGGCGGCGTGCGGATGCTGGAACGCACCTCCGGCAGCACGGCGGCCGGCAAGCTCATTCCCTACACGAACGATCTCCGCGCGGAGTTCGAGCGCGCCGCGACGGTCTGGATCGCCGGCGTCCTGCGCGACGTCCCGGCGGTGCGCGGCTTGCGGACCTACATCTCGATCTCGCCGCTGCATGCCGGGCCGCGGCGGACGGAGGGCGGCATCCCCATCGGCCTTGACGACGACACCGGCTACCTCTCGCCGGTCGCGCGCCTCGCGGCGCGCCTCAGCCTGGTGGGGAGCGGCGCCCTGGGCGCGATCACCGACCCCGCGGCCTGGCGCGACGCGACCGCCCGCGCGCTGCTCGAGGCCGATGACCTGGGCCTGATCTCCGTCTGGAGCCCGGACTTCCTGACCCTGCTGCTGGACCACGTCGCGGCGCATTGGGACCGGCTGCTCGCCGGCCTGCCACCCGGGCGCCGGCGCGTGCTGTCGCGGCTTTCCGCGCCCGAGCCCGCGCGCATCTGGCCGCGCCTCGCGATGGTGTCCTGCTGGACCGACGCCCAGGCCAGCGCCCCTGCCGACCAGTTGCGGGCGCGGCTGCCGGGCATCGCGATCGAACCCAAGGGGCTGATGGCGACCGAGGGCGTGGTCTCCGTCCCCATCCGGCGCGGCCTGGCGCCCGTGCTGGCGGTGACCAGCCACGTCTTCGAGTTCATCGACCTTTCGCGGCCCGCGACGCCCCCCTTGCTGGCGCATGAGCTGCGGGCCGGCGGCGACTATTCGCCCGTGCTGACCACGGGCGGCGGCTTCCACCGTTACCACCTGCGCGACGCGGTCCGGTGCGAGGGACACTGGCATGCCGCGCCGCTGCTGCGCTTCCGCGGCAAGCTCGATGGCGTCGCAGATTTGCGCGGCGAGAAGCTGGACCCGGTCTTCGCCACGGAGGTGGTGACGCGCGCCCTGGCCGAGACGGCGCTGCCTTACGACTTCGCCCTGCTGGCGCCGACGGAGCCCGCAGGCATCGCGGGCTACACGCTGTTCGTGGAAAGCCCCGCCGCGGAGTCCGCGATCGCGCAGCTGGCGGAGCACGTGGAGCGGCTGCTGCGCGACTCGCGCCACTATCGGCTTTGCCGGGACCTCGGCCAGCTGCGCCCCGTGGAGGCCGAGCGCGTGCACGACGGCCGGCGGCGACGCATGGAGGTCCTGGTCGACGCAGGCATGCGGCTTGGCGACATCAAGCCGGCGCTGTTCGACCCCCGGCCGGGCCTGGCGGAGGCGTTGCGCCGGGGCGGACCCTCGCCCGCGGATCGCGGCCCGGCTTGAGCCGGCGGCGGCCACCCCGCGGGGCCGCATCGGCGCCGCGACCGCCACGCGACGGCGTGGCGCGCGGTCAGATCCGTTGCACGACCTTCCGCAGCAGCGGGCTGGTGAACGCGAAGCGGTTGGTCGCGGCGAAGCCGCTGAACACCAGGCGCGGCCAGGCGCCCTGGGGCGCGATGGCGATGTATTCCAGCGCCGGTTCGCCGCCGCGCAGCGCCTTGAACTCCGGCACCCCGGAGCTCCAGTTCAGCGCGAGCCCCACCTCCGCCGCAAGCTGAAGCTGGGCGAGCATCAGCAGCCTGTAGATGGGATAGGTGCTCGCGCGATCCATCGCGTAGCCGATCATCGGCGTCGTCATCGTCGTGCCGTTGCAGTAGTAGCCGACGAAGCCGATGACGGTTCCGGAGGGATCGCGGACCGTGAGGAACCGCAGCGCCCCGGTGCGCAGCGCGGCGCGCAGGAAGCCGGCGCTGAAATCCGGATTCTGCACGGAATATTTGTGGATGTAGAGTTGCCGGTACATGGCGACGGCTGCGTCGAGTTCCTCGTCGTCCAGCACGTCGTCCGTGGCGACCGTTAGGTCCTTGTGCTTCCGCCGCAGCCGAAGATCCCTGGCCACCTGTCCGGACCGCGACAGCGCGACTGCCGGCTGCGGCACGAGGAAGATTTGGCGCCAGGGAATCAGGATGAAACCGGCGTGCCGCAGCGCCGCCAGGATCGGCATGTGCTGCGCGTCGTTCAGGCCACGGATCGCCAGGCGCGGGCCGATCGCATGCGACGCGCATGCGACGTGACGCAGCATGTCATCCGCCGCCAGATCGGGAAGCAGGACGGTGCTGAAGGGCAGGTTGAACAGCATCGCCATGCCATCCCCGCCGGCCGAGCCGATGAGCAGGCCGGACAGCCGCGCGACCGCCAGCGCCATGGCGACCTCCAGGGGCCTCTTCATGTGCTTCGTGCGCGTTGCGGCGTATCCACCCAGCCCGGAGCGCAGCGAGCCGATGAAGCTCTGGTCCGGGCCGCCCGGGCGCGGAAACGAGACCGGGATCCCGTCGTCGCCGAGCACGGTGAAGTCCGCGGCGGAATTGGCGATGGCGCGTTCGGCGGCGGGCAGCCGCAGGAAGTCCAACATCGCCTCCTTCCACCGTGCCGCCGAGGGGAAGGCGCGTCGAGGGGGGTGGCATGGCGCCGCGATCATGATGATGGAACGCTAGGCCGGAAGACTTGAGCGCTCAAGCCGCCGGCGTGCTTGCCTTGGGACCGGGCGAAGCTGCACAGCACCAACCCGGTCGGGCGCCCCAGCGGGCTCGCCCGACACTTCGTAATTTTTAGTAAGGTTGGCGATGTGGGCAGGTTGGCCCGATCAATCGCGGGCAGCGTGGGTTCCGCACCGCCAGGCCCGCCTTGCCGGGGTGCCCACGATCCCGCGGAATTTCGTCGCTGTCCAAGGATTGCTTCGTGTCGCTGCCTGTTCCGAACGACCCCCTTTTCCCGTTCTCCTGGCATCTGCTGAATACCGGGCAGAATGGCGGCCTCGCCGGGATCGACATCCGCATCCTGCCTGTCTGGGAACACTACCGCGGGGCGGGCATCACGGTCGCGGTGGTCGATGACGGCGTCGCGGATACCCTTTCCCAGGCGGTCAGCTTGCTGAAAGCCCCCAAGCCTCAATCCCACAAAACGATCCAAATTCAACGCTATAATGCTTGAGGGTCAAATCGTCATACCCCCAAGCTTGGGAGACTTTCGCGCCTCCGGAGAGCGATTTCCGGGGTCGTTGCGTTCTCCAACCCTCAAGCCGTCGCGGCGAAACCCCAGGAAACCTGAAGTTCACGGCGCTGTCCGAGCATGGAAGATATGAGGTTGGGAAATCGACTGGAGCAGCGGTGGGAACCGGAAACTAACCTGCTCTGGGGGCGGCGATGCCCGACACGACGGGGTGCACCCGCACCTCCTGCGCTGCCTTCCCCATTCCGCCGGTCGGTACGGCGCCACCCGCTTCCGCCCCGCAGCCCAACGCCTGCACCGCCTCGAACTGCGAGAGAAATACCCGCCCCTTGAAGTGCTCGAAGAAGTCCGATCGTTTCAGCGCATCCATCACCGGCCCCTTCACCTCCGAAGGATGAAAGCCCACGCCCGCGGCATGCAGGCGATCCGCGATAGCTTCGAGACTTTCGAGCGCACTCGCGTCGATCAGGTTCACCGCGGGGCACATGAGGATGACGTGTTGCAACGCCGGGCGTGCCGCAGCCTCCCCGTAGATGCGGTCTTCCAGGTATCGCGAGTTGGCGAAATAAAGGCTCTGGTCGACGCGTAGGGACAGGATCGCCGGATCCGTGATCACCACGTGCCGCTCGACATTGCGGAAGTGCTCGGTGCCAGGTACCTGGCCCACGATCGCCATGTGCGGCGTGCTGGTGCGCCAGAGGAAAAGCAGTAGCGAAAGCGCGACGCCCGCGACGATCCCGGCTTCGACACCGACGAGCAGCACCAGCAGGATGGTCGCGGCCATCGCAGCGAAATCGGCCTTCGAATACGCCCAGGTGCGGCGGATGGCGGCCAGGTCCACCAGCGACAGCACGGCGACGATGATGGTCGCCGCCAGCACCGCCTGCGGCAGGTAGCGGAACAGCGGCGTCAGGAACAGCGTGGCGCCCAGGATGCCGAGCGCCGTCGCGGCGCCAGCCAGAGGTGTCGCCGCACCGGCATCGAAATTCACCACCGATCGCGCGAAGCCGCCCGTCACGGGGTAGCCGCCCGAGATCGCCGAGGCGATGTTCGCCGTGCCGAGCCCGACCAGTTCCTGGTTCGCCACGATCCGCTGCCGCCGCTTCGCCGCCAGCGTCCGCGCGACCGAGACGGATTCCACGAACCCCACCAGGCTGATGAGCACTGCCGCCGGCAGCAGCTCGATCCATAGCGCCGGATCGAAGCTGGGCAGCGCGAAGGGCGGCAGGCCGGCAGGGATGTCGCCCACGATCCGTACGCCCACCTGGTCGAGGCCGAGCAGCACGACCGCGAGCATCAGCCGCCGCTTCTCGCAGCATGGGGATGCCATGATCCGGCCTTCGTTCCCGCCGGCGCCAACGCTTACAAGCGGGACCTCCCGGACGCCGAAATTCACCTGCTCGACGCGGGGCACTTCGCGCTGGAGACGCATCATCACGAGATTGCCGCGCTGGTACGCGACTTTCTTGGTCGCCAATCGGCGACCCTCTAACGATCCTCTGGGCGAAGGGATCGAGATCAAGGAACCTGCTGCCCGACGGATTTGGGCCCTTCAACCAGCGCTGGTTGCTCGAAGCGCTTCCTTGAACAGTTCGAAGGCCTGGCCTGCTGCCGGTTCGATGGACACCGAGTTTAGCCTGAACCGGCCAAGCGCTCGAATGCCACGGGGCTGAGATAGCCGATGGCCGAGTGGCGTCGCGTC
>NZ_JAAVNE010000131.1 GCF_012103215.1 Falsiroseomonas selenitidurans | reverse complement strand
TGTGCGGCGCCACGCGCCGCTTCCGCCGCGGCCAGCGCCCGCGCGAGGCAGGCGGCCAGCGGGGCGAGCGGCGCTGCCCCCAGGATGCGCGGCAGCCCTTCCTGCCAGCCGGGCGGCAGGCCTTGCGCCAGCCGCGCGGCCTGTTCGGCATCCGGGGCCAGCAGGGCCAGCGGGCGTGGCGCGGGGGGCAGGGCGGCGGCGGGGCCGCTGCCACCGGCGCGGCGCAGCACGCCCTGCACCGGCAGCAGCACCGCCACCGGCAGCCCGGCGAGCCCTTCCATGCCAGGCGCGGCGATCACCGCTGGCTCCCCCGCCAGCAGGGCGGCACGCTCGGCGGTGCCGATCCGGTACGCGGTCATGCGCGGGTCTCCGTCGATGAGGCGGCCAACAGGGGGGCGGCGCGCAGCAGGCCGAGCCAGCGCGGCAGGATCGCCGGCCAGCCGCGCCGCGCCGCTTCGGCGGCGGCCCGGGCAGCCAGCGCCGCGGCGCCTTCGGGATCGGCCAGCAGGGCGCGGATGGCGGGGATGAAGGCGGCGGCGCTGGGCTGCGCCACCAGCCGCGCCAGCGCCGGCGCAGCCTCGCCGAGCCCCTCCAGCGCCGCGGCGGTCGCCACCACGGGGCAGTGCGCGGCGGCGGCTTCCAGGAAGACCAGCGGCAGGCCCTCCAGCGCCGAGGGCAGCAGCAGCGCATCGGCGGCCTGGTACCAGGGTGTCGGGTCGGCGAGCTGGCCGAGCATGCGCAGCCCGCCGCCGGCCGCGGCCTGGCGGTCCAGCTCCGCCCGCAGCGGCCCGGCGCCGGCCACGGCCAGCGCCATGCCGCAGCCTTCCGCGATCGCCGGCAGCAGGGCGGCGCCCTTCAGCCGCTCCAGCCGCCCGACGAACAGCAGCAGCGGCGCGCCCGCCGGC
>NZ_JAAVNE010000130.1 GCF_012103215.1 Falsiroseomonas selenitidurans | reverse complement strand
GGATTTCTGGCTCATCTTCACTCTCCTGGGGGTTACGATGAGCCAGAAATCCTCCGCTTCTCAACCACGCCGTTTTGTCTCAAGGGTGCTGACGTCGGACAGGGCCGGCGCACCACCTCGACCTCGGCCGCGCGCTGGCGCCGCTGCGCGGAGAGGGCGTGCTGGTCATCGGCAGCGGCAGCTTCACGCACAACCTGGAGGAGTTCTTCGGCCACGCGCCGAACGCCCCCGAGCCGGACTGGGTTGCGGAATTCGCCGACTGGATGGACGCCGCCCTGCTCGAGGGCCGGCTCGGCGACCTGCTGTGCTACCGCCACAAGGCGCCGCACGCGGTGCGCAACCACCCGACGGACGAGCACCTGCTGCCCCTTTTCGTGGCGCTCGGCGCCGCGGGCATGGCGGCCGCCACGGAGCGGCTCCATCGCAGCGCCTCCTACGGCGTGCTGCGGATGGATGCCTACGCCTTCCGATGAGCGCCGCCCGCGGCATGGTGGCCGCCGCGCGCGGCACGGCGCGGCAGCTGGTCGTGCTGCTGCACGGCGTCGGCGGCGATGCGGCCGGCATGGTGCCACTTGCCGAGACATGGGGCGAGGCGCTGCCCGGCCTGGCGACGCTGACGCTGGACGGCCCGGAGCCCTTCGACGGCGGCCCGGGCGGCCGGCAGTGGTTCAGCCTGCGCGGCATCACGCCGGAGGTGCGGCGACGCCGCGCCATGGACGCGCTGCCGGGCCTGCTGGCGCGGATCGAGGCGGAGCGCGCGGCACTCGGGCTCGACGAGGCCGCGGTGTCGCTGGCGGGCTTCAGCCAGGGCGCCATCATGGCGCTCGCCGCCGTGGCGCAGGGCTGGCGCGGGCGTTCCGTGATCGCGCTGGCCGGCCGGCTGCCGCTGGCGCCGCGGCGCGCCGCCGCG
>NZ_JAAVNE010000128.1 GCF_012103215.1 Falsiroseomonas selenitidurans | reverse complement strand
TAAGGGCAACGCCGACAAGGCGAAGATGGTCGCCGCCATCCGAGCCCGTGGCTTCGCGCCGGCCGATGACAACGAGGCGGATGCCATCGCGCTGCTGCTCTGGGCGACTGAGTCCACGGGAGGCCGCGCATGAGCATGCACGGTGCACCATTGCCGCCCCGGTCCTGCCTCGACCGCGGCACGCGCAGCCCAACCAACGACAGCGAGGTGAACGCCATGCGCGCCGCAGCCTGGCATCGGCACGGCGTTGCCGCGCTGCCTGTCGCCGAGATCACGGACGACTGGCTCCGTCAG
This sequence comes from Falsiroseomonas selenitidurans, assembly GCF_012103215.1. Taxonomy (GTDB): domain Bacteria; phylum Pseudomonadota; class Alphaproteobacteria; order Acetobacterales; family Acetobacteraceae; genus Falsiroseomonas; species Falsiroseomonas selenitidurans. Next base: position 726 of record NZ_JAAVNE010000128.1, on the reverse strand, counting down.
GCCATCACCAACGAAGCCAATCGGCGCTGGGGGCGTCGCAACGGGGAGAACCACCATGGCCGGTAAGCGCAAGACCAAGGCATCGAAGGCGAAGCACGACGAACTGGCGAAGCCCTCGAAGTGGCGGCTGCAGCATGGCGCCTTCTCGGGACCGATCCGCGCTGCCGATCCCGAAACCGGCACGCCCGTGCAGCATCGCCGCGCTGTGGACACGCTCGGGTTGATGCTGGCGCACGGCAGCATCACGCCACAGATGCACGAAGCGGGTGAGATCTTCCGCGGGCTGTTCCGCGCCGCCTGCTTCGACAGCATGTCGACGTCGCAGATCATGCGCATCCCAGGCACGCGCGTCGACACGCTCTCGACGATGCAGGTGGAGGCACGGCGCCGCGTCGCTGCGGCGCTCGATGCGCTGGGGGGGCAGGACAGCCCCTGCGGCTCCTGCGCGTGGTTTGTCATCGGTCTCGAGTTCTCGGTCCGCGAGTGGTCGATGCGGCAGGGCTGGGCCGGACGGACGGTGCACGGCCCAGTGGGACAGGGCATCCTGGTCGGGTCCCTCGGCATTCTTGCCGTGCACTTCGGGCTGATGCCACGAGCGAGGGCGGCGTGACGCGCGATGATCGGGGCGGTCACCATCGCCCCGATCCCGCTGTTACAATTCACCCCGTAGCGGCTCCGAAATCGATAAGGCTAGAAGCAAGACACGTAGAGAAGGTGCGAGAGCGC
>NZ_JAAVNE010000127.1 GCF_012103215.1 Falsiroseomonas selenitidurans | reverse complement strand
TGACTCGCCGAACACCGGCGAGGCCCTTGGCGACCTCTACGACAGCATCGAGAACCTTGAAGGCTCGATCTATGCCGATGCGCTCTACGGCAATGCCGAGGAGAACGTCCTGCGCGGCCTGGCGGGCTCCGACGCGCTGTATGGCGGGGAGGACGACGACACGCTGGAAGGCGGCCTCGGCGCGGATGCCATGCATGGCGGCGAAGGCTTCGACATCGCCTCCTATGAGAACGCGGCAGCCGGGGTCAACGCCTCGCTCGTGGGCTTCCGCAACACGACGGGCTTCGGGCCGTCGGACGAATCCGGACGCGACGCCTACAACAGCATCGAGGGCCTGCGCGGATCGGCCCATGCGGACCTGCTGCTGGGCGGCTTCGCCGACAACCTGCTGCAGGGCCTGGCGGGCACCGATACGCTGGTCGGCAACGGCGGCGACGACACGCTGGAAGGTGGCGCCGGCGGCGACGTGCTCGTCGGCAGCGAAGGGATCGACACCGCGTCCTACGCATCCTCCGATGCGGCGGTGACGGTCGACCTCGGTGCCGGGCTTGCCAGCGGCGGCCATGCCGAGGGCGACAGCCTGGACACCATCGAGAACGTCCTGGGTTCCGCCCATGACGACAGCCTGACCGGCGACATCAACGCCAACCTGCTGATGGGCGCCGCGGGCAACGACACGCTGGTGGGCTTCGCGGGTGCCGATACGCTGGATGGCGGCGAGGGCTACGACACGGCGGACTACGCGGCCTCCACCGAGGGCGTGAAGATCGACATGCTCGACGCGGCCGAGAGCAGCGGCGACGCCGTGGGCGACGTCTTCGTCAGCATCGAGAACCTGCTTGGCGGCTCCGGCAACGACACGCTGCTGGGCGACCTCGAGGCCAACCGCCTGGACGGCGGCGACGGCGACGACTTCATCAGCGGCCGCGGGACCGGCGATGTCAGCGGTTCGGCCGGTGACCAGCTGATCGGCGGCGCCGGCAACGACACGGTGAGCTACGAGTGGGACAGCGTCGGCGTCTTCGTCCATCTCGGCAT
>NZ_JAAVNE010000126.1 GCF_012103215.1 Falsiroseomonas selenitidurans | reverse complement strand
TTCGTGATCGCCGCCGTCAGCGACGTCTTGCCGTGGTCCACATGCCCGATCGTGCCGATGTTGCAGTGCGGCTTGTTCCGCTCGAATTTCGCCTTGGCCATCGCTGTTCCCGCTATCCGGTCCCGGGGCCACCCCCCTTGGGGGCCGCCAGGGCTGATTGACTGTCCCGCGCCTGCTGCACACTGCCGCCCGCCCGCGCGCGCGTGGAGCGGGTGACGGGAATCGAACCCGCATAACCAGCTTGGAAGGCTGGGGCTCTACCATTGAGCTACACCCGCGCCGCGAGGCCCGCGGCATGGCGCCGCCCCGGACGGGCGGCGCGCGACGGCACGGCGGGCCGTGGGAGGATATGGAGGGGGTTGGATTCGAACCAACGTAGGCTGAGCCAGCGGATTTACAGTCCGCCCCCTTTAGCCACTCGGGCACCCCTCCGCAGCCCTTCCCAGGCCTGCCGCCCCCGGGCCGACCGGCGGGAGCGGGCGGGGAGTTGCCCGGTCGCGCGGCGCCTGTCAATGGCGCTGCGCGCGCCGAAGGCGCAAGCGGGTCGCTTTGCCGCGTCCGGGCCGGGTGCGGCGCTTGGACAGGCGGCGCGGCGCGGCGCACAATGCGCCGCATGTCACGCCCCCCGCCCCGACGTCCCGGTTCCGGTTCCGCTTCCGGCACCAGTTCCGGCCCTGGCCGCTCCACCGCCGGCCATCCGCCGCGCGGCGCCGGCCAGGCCCCGCGCAAGCCAAGCCGCCCCGCGCCGCGGGAGGCCACGCGTGAACCGCGGCGCGCCGAAGGCGCCGCCCCGGCGGAAGGCGAGCGCCCTTTCGGCCCGCGCCAGGAACGCGTCCGCCGCAGCACCAAGCCTGCCGGTGCCAAGCCTGCCGGTGCCAAACCGGCCGGCGCCAGGGTTGGCGGTGCGCGGGCTGGCGGCGAGGGTCAGGCGCCCCGCGGCAGCTTCGCCGCCAGGCCCCCGCGCGACGCCGCGCCACCCGGCTTCCGCAGCACGCCCCGCGAAGCGCCCCAGCGTGCACCGAAGGGGGCAGCACCCAGGCGCGCCCCGCGCGAAGCCCCGGCGGAGCCCGCCGATGC
>NZ_JAAVNE010000125.1 GCF_012103215.1 Falsiroseomonas selenitidurans | reverse complement strand
GCAGCGCGTGGCGGAGGCGCTGCGCGGCATGGCGGCGGCGCTCGGCCTCGGCTCGCTGGGCGCGATGCTGGAGGCGCTGCCGCTCGACCCCTTCGAGGGCGCCGCCCTGCCGGCGCGGGCGGAGGCGCTGGCCCGCCAGGCGGCGTCCATCGCCGCCGCCGGCCACGACCTGCCGCCGGGGCCTTCCGGTGCCGCGCGGCGCCGCGTGCTGGTGGTGGATGACAGCGCCATGATGCGCCGCCTGGTGCGGGAGACGCTGGCGCTGGATGCGGAGTTCGAGGTGGTGGGAGAAGCCGCGGACGGCGTGCAGGCGCTGGCGGCGCTGGAGCGCCTGGCGCCGGACCTCACCATGCTGGACATCGAAATGCCGGAGCTGGACGGCATCGGCGTGCTGCGCCGCTGGGCGCTGCGGGGCGGTGGCGCGGTGGTGATCGTTTCCTCCGCCGCGCGGCCCGGCTCGGCCACCGCCGTCATGGCGCGGCGGCTTGGGGCGGCGGGCATCGTCGGCAAGCCCTCCGGCGCGCTGAGCCCGGATCTGCGGGAACGCCAGGGGGCGGCGCTGCTGCGCACGGCACGCCGTGCCGCCGGGCTGCCGGTGGAGGCGCCGCGATGACCGACCCGGCGGGGGACCCGATGACCGACCATGCGGGGCACCCGATGACCGACCATGCGGGGCACCCGATGACCGACCATGCGGGGCACCCGCAATGATCGAAGACGAAGCGCTCTGGCAGGAATTCGCCGGCGAATCGGAGGACCACCTGGATGCGATCGACCGCATCCTCTCCGCCGGCGCCGCCGACCGGCCGGCGGTGGACCGGCTGTTCCGCGCCTTCCATTCGCTGAAGGGCATGTCGGACGCGCTGGGCGCGCCGGGCATGAAGAACGTGGCACATCGTTGCGAGGATCTGCTGGGCCTCGCGCGCAATGGCCGCCTGGCGGTGGATGGCGCGGTGGCGGACGGGCTGCTGGCGGCGGTGGACACGCTGCGCCGCCAGCGCGCCACGGTGCTCGAGGCGCATCGGGACGTGCCGGCGCCACCCGAATTGCTGGGCCGGCTGGCCGCGCTGGCCGAGGGCGGCCCGCCCGCCGCGCCGGCGCCGGTGCCGGTGGCGGAACCGCCGAGCCTCGGGGCTGGCGCCG
>NZ_JAAVNE010000124.1 GCF_012103215.1 Falsiroseomonas selenitidurans | reverse complement strand
ACCCCTGACGGGGATGGGGCCGCAAGGCGGAATGCAGCCGGGGGCGAGGCCGCCGCCGGTGACGCAGCCGGGCGTGACGCAGCCGGAGGTGGCGCAACAGGGTGGGGCCTCGGCGTCTGCCTTGCGCGCCGGCATGGCGGCCGCCCCCCCGCCGGATCCGGCGCCGCCCGGCGCAGGCCTGGCGCCGCTGCCCCCGGCCGTCCCCACCCAGGGTCCGGCGACGATCCACGCCGGCTTCGACGGCATCGGCCCGGCCGGCCAGGCCGGGGTTCCGCCCGAGGCGGCGCCGGCGCGACCAGCCGCCGCCAGCACGGCCGCCCCGCCCATCGCCGTCCCCCTGGGGACATCAGGCGGGCCAGCCTTCGGCGGTGGCGAGGCCGGCTTCGCCGGGGCCACCCCGGCTGCGGTCAGCGTGACCCCGACCGCCAGCGCACCGGCGGCCGTCGCAACCCGGCCCGCTGCGGCGGTCGCCGCTGCCGCGCCACCCGGGCGAGGAGGGGGGGAGGCCCAGCCCGTCACGCCGGGTCCGGTGCCGCCGCAGCCGGCGGCGCTGCCAGCCACGATCACCGTCACGACGGCCAGGCCGGAAGGCGCCGCCGCGCCAGGCATCGCCGCCACCTCACCGGTGCCGGCCCCGCCTGTGCCGGCCCTGCCGGCATCGGCCGCGCCTGTGCCGGCCCTGCCTTTGCCGGCCCTGCCTGTGTCAGCCCCGCCCGTGTCAGCCCCGCCTGTGCCGGACCTGCCGGTGCCGGCCCCGTCCGTTTTGGCCCCGTCCGTACTGGCCCCGTCTGCGTCGGCGGCGCCCATGCCGGCCCTGCCGGCGTCGGCGGCGCCCATGCTTGCCCTGTCGGTGTCGGCCGCGCCGGTGCCAACCCTCCCGGTGCCAGCCCTGCCGGTGCCAGCCCTGCCGGTGCCAGCCGCGCCGGTGCCAGCCGCGCCGGTGCCGGTCCTGCCGGTGCCCTCCCTGGTCGAAACGGCGTCCGTCGCCAGCCCCGCCGCCAGCCCGGCCCCTGCGGCACCCGAAGGCACCGTCCCGCTTGTGGCGGCGGGCAGCCCGCCGCCTGCCGCCGCGCAGAGCGCCGGTCCGACGGCTTCGGCGGCGCCGTTGCCGCTGCTCGGCGTCCCGGCAGTGGCGCCGTCCGTGGCTGTGCCGCGCCCGGCCCCTGCCGGCCGGGCG
>NZ_JAAVNE010000123.1 GCF_012103215.1 Falsiroseomonas selenitidurans | reverse complement strand
ACGCGACGCCACTCGGCCATCGGCTATCTCAGCCCCGTGGCATTCGAGCGCTTGGCCGGTTCAGGCTAAACTCGGTGTCCATCGAACCGGCAGCAGGCCACACCGACGAAGCTCAGCGCAAGGCAGATCACAAACCCCAGCACCTTCTTTTCTTCGGCCATGAAGCTGAACATCAGGTAGAGCCCGAAGAAGTTGAGCCCGATGCCCAACAGGGCGAGCAGTCCGCCCTCCCGCAGAATATCTCGGAAGGCGACGAAGACCCCCACAACGATGGCTCCCGCGATGAGCCATAGGATCAACTCCGGGAACTGGCCCGATGACTCCGGGAGTTCGTAGCGGCCCATGCGGCATCTCCTTATCGTGCCGGAATGTCTCTTGCTGACGTTACCCGGTAAAGGGTTCGCCTACCCGATGCGGATGGCCGCTTGTGTCAGGGCAGCAACGTGTTCCCTGCTTGCCCCTACTTCGGGCCGAGGGGCACGCTGGTGAACTCCGAAGCGCCATCCTCTCGGTAACGGAAGACGATGCTGTCCGCGCCTCGCTGGGCCGATGCTTCGCGGTCGCCGATTTGCTTTCCCCACCGGGTCAGCCGACCTGTGTTCTCTGGCGATAGGAAAGCCTGCGCCGCATCCACTTTGGCCCAAGCGCGACGAAGAGCCCCCGGCAGCCCCGAAACCCAACTCCATAGCTCGACGGCTTTCGCCGGATTGTGAGCCTCGAAGGATGCAACAAGGTCGAGCAGAGCGTCGTCGGTAAGCGGGCTGCCTGGGAGCCATAGGTCCATCTCTGTAAGCAACGCTCGCGCATCGCGTTCAGGGCTGTATCCATCTGAGAGGAACTCCGCCCCATCGAGCGGCCCGACGGTCACGGTCCGGAACTCGGTTGCGCCTCCAGTTGACGTTCGGCTGCCCACACCTGCCTGACGTGCCACCTCCGACACTCGCTCCTCATAGGTGAACTGCGCCGCGTTCGCCTTCGCCATGGTAGCGAGAACGGTCAGGAGGCGCGGCGCACTCCGCCTGAAGCAGATGTGCTGATTCTTCGCGAACTCGGCCGCCGCGAGAAGAGCAACCGCTTCCGCCCTCAACCCCGGGATCATGGGGATGGCATCTAATACGCCCGGTGTCATGTTCTGACCTGTGCGTATGCACGCGATGCGATGGTGGTGATCTGTTCTGGCTGTGCGATGAGCCAGTTCCATGCGTCGCAGCAGG
>NZ_JAAVNE010000122.1 GCF_012103215.1 Falsiroseomonas selenitidurans | reverse complement strand
TGGCCTGCTGCCGGTTCGATGGACACCGAGTTTAGCCTGAACCGGCCAAGCGCTCGAATGCCACGGGGCTGAGATAGCCGATGGCCGAGTGGCGTCGCGTCGGATTGTAGAACCGCTCGATGTAGTCGAACACCTCCGCTCGGGCGGCGTCGCGCGTCCGGTAGATCTTGCGGGCAAGGCGTTCGGTCTTCAGCGATGAGAAGAAGCTCTCCATGGCGGCGTTGTCCCACACATTGCCCGACCTGCTCATCGAGCAGGTGACGCCGTGGTCGGCCATCAGCCGCTGGAACCCCTCGCTGCTATATTGGCTGCCCCTGTCCGAATGATGAAGCAGGGCTCTTGGCTTGCCGCGCCGCCAGATCGCCATGACCAACGCATCGGTGACGAGTTGCGCCGCCATCGTGGCGCTCATCGACCAACCGACGACGCGGCGTGAGAAGAGGTCGATGACGACCGCGACATAGAGCCAGCCCTCAGCGGTCCAGACGTAAGTGAAGTCGGCCACCCACTTCTGGTTCGGAGCTCCCGCATGGAACTGGCGGTCAAGGATGTTGGCCGGGACGACGCCTGGCGCCCGTTCGCCGCTGTCCAGCGGCAGGCCACGTCGCCGCGGCCTGGCCCTCAGCGCGCCCTGGCGCATCAACCGCTCGATCCTGTGCAGACCGCAGTCGACGCCGTCCGCCAGGACGTCGTGCCAGACCCGGCGGGCGCCATAGGTCCGGTCACTCGCCAGGAAGCTGGCGCGGGCCATGGCGCCAATCCGTTCGTCATCGCGGGCGCGTTGGCTCGGCTTGCGGGTCAGCCAGGCATGGAAGCCGGAGCGCGATACACCCAGCGCCGAGCACAGCCAGGACAGCGGCCAGATTCCCCTGTGCTTCGCGATGAAGGCGAACTTCATGTCGCATCCCTCGCGAAGTAGGCCGCGGCCTTTTTTAGGATGTCACGCTCCGCCTTGAGCTTGGCGACCTCCCGGCGGAGACGGTCGATCTCCTGCTGCTCAGGCTTTACCTGACCATGGCCAGGAAAGGCGTGTCGCGGATCAGCCTCGGTCTCCCGCATCCAGCGGCGCAGCACGCTCTCCGCGATCTCGAGGTCGCGGCAAGCCTGAGCCACCGCAACTCCGCGATCCCTGACCAACTTTACCGCCTCGAGCTTGAACTCGCGGCTGAATGTCCTTCGTCCCATGCAAGGGCCTCCGATTGGGTGAAAACCTTATCCAGGTGTCCACCAAACCGGCAGCAGGCCA
>NZ_JAAVNE010000011.1 GCF_012103215.1 Falsiroseomonas selenitidurans | reverse complement strand
CGTGGCGCCGTCTGCGGCCGGGGGGCGGCGCAGGGCGAGAAATGCGTCGGTGGTTTCGGCCGGGTCGCCGGCCACCAGGCGCAGCAGTTCCGGCAGGGGCAGATCGATCTCGGCGGCGGCCAGGATCGCAGGCAGTGGCGCCGCCGGGGGGGCGGCCGGCGCGGCCGGGGCGGGCAGCAGGGTGCGCGGCGCCAGCACCCCGCCGCCGGGCCAGGCCGGCGCCGTGGCCGGCGCATCCAGCCGCGCCAGCAGCCCGGCATCCAGCCGCATCAGGCTGAGCGAGCAGCCGGGCATTTCCAGCGCCGTCATGAAATTGCCGGCCCAGGCGCGCGGCACCGCGACGCCGCGCGCCCGCAGCCCGGCCAGGGCGGCGCGGGCGACGATGGCGAGTTCCATCGGCGGCGTGCCGCCCAGGCCATTGACCAGCAGCGCCACCTGGTCCCCGGCCGCCAGCCCGGCCTCCGCCACCAGCGTGTCCAGGATTTCCGCCACCACCGCATCGGCCGGGGCCATCGGCGCCCGGCGCACCCCCTGCTCCCCATGGATGCCGAGGCCGAGTTCCAGCTCATCCGGCCCCAGCGCGAAGCCCGGCGTTCCGGCCGCCGGCACGGTGCAGGCATCCAGCGCCACGCCCATGGAGACCACGGCAGAAGCCGCGGCGTCCGCGGCCGCCGCCACGCCGGCGAGGTCCAGCCCCTCCGCCGCCGCGGCGCCGGCCACCTTGTGCACCAGCACGGTGCCGGCGATGCCACGGCGCTGGTCGGCGGGCACGGTGGCATGCAGCGCCGCGTCATCCGCCACCACCACGACGCGGGTGGGGATGCCCTCGGCGGTCGCCAGGGCCGCGGCCAGGCCGAAATTCAGCCGGTCCCCGGTGTAGTTCTTCACCACCAGCAGCGCCCCGCGCGGCCCGGCGGCGGCGCGGATCGCGGCCAGCACGGCATCGACGGAAGGCGAGGTGAAGACATCGCCAGCAATGGCGCCGGCCAGCATCCCCGGGCCGACATAGCCGGCATGGGCCGGCTCATGCCCCGCCCCGCCGCCGGACAGCACCGCCACCGGCCGGCCCGCCGGCGCCGGCAGCCCGGCGCGCACCACCACATCCTCGGCCTCCAGCAGCGCCAGCCCCGGATGGAGGTCCGCCAGGCCTTCAAGCATTTCCCGCACCACCTGGCGCGGGTCGTTGATCAGCTTCTTCATCGGGCCGTCTCCCCCATCCGCCCGGCAGGATCGCCGGGCCGCGCGCGCAGCGTCAAATCCACCCGGCGGGCGCCGCATCAAACCCGGCCGGCGCTTCCGCGTTGCGCAAGGGCGCGCCGGGAAATGGCGCGGCTGCGAAAGGATGAAGCGATGCCGGACAACGACCCTGCCCGCGCCACCGGCCGCTGGTGGCTGGCCGCCGCGGCGCTGGCCGGGCTGCTGGCGATGCAGGCCGCCCGCCAGCCACCGCCGCCGATCCGCAACCCGGCCGCGCGGCGGCCGGGCCAGGCCCAGCCCCGGCGCGCGGAGCCGGAGGCAGAAGCGGAAGCGCAGCGCGGCCGCCAGGCGGCGCGCCCGGCGCAGATCCCGCCGCGCGGCTGGTGGGACATCCTGCGCCGCACCGCCGCCCAGGCGATGGAGGACCGGCTGATGACGGAAGCCGCCGGCATCACCTTCTACACGCTGCTCGCGCTGTTCCCGGCCCTGGCGGCGCTGGTCTCGCTCTACGGGCTGGTCGCCGACCCGCAGGCCATTGCCGGCCACCTGCAATCGCTGGGCGGGGTGGTGCCGGGTGGCGGCATGGCGATCATCGAGGAACAGCTTTCCCGCGTCGCCGGCAATGCCAGCTCCACCCTCGGCCTCGGCGTGCTGGCCAGCCTCGCGGTGTCCCTGTGGAGTGCGAACCAGGCCGCCAAGGCGTTGTTCGACGCGCTGAACGTGGTCTACGAGGAGCCCGAGAAGCGCGGCTTCATCCGGCTGACGGCCACCACGCTGCTGTTCACGCTCAGCTTCATCCTGTTCGCGATCCTGTCGATGACCGCGGTGGTGGCGCTGCCGGTGGTGCTGGGCTTCGTCGGGCTGGGTGGCACGGTGGAGGCGCTGCTGACGCATGGCCGCTGGCCCATGCTGTTGCTGGCCTCCGCCCTGGTGCTGTCCTGCCTGTATCGCTGGGGGCCGAGCCGCGCCCATGCGCGCTGGCGCTGGGTGACCTGGGGCAGCGCCTTCGCCGCCTTCGCCTGGCTCGGCGCCTCCGCCGCCTATTCCTGGTATGTGGCGAATTTCGGCAGCTTCAACGAGACCTATGGCTCGCTCGGCGCCGTGATCGGCTTCATGACCTGGATCTGGATCTCCGCCATCGTCGTGCTGCTGGGCGCCGAGCTGAATGCGGAGATGGAACACCAGACGGAACGCGACACCACCACCGCGCCGGAACGCCCGATGGGCCGGCGCGGCGCGGAGATGGCGGATACGGTGGCCTGACGGGGCGCGCGACGCCCCCACCCCGACCCTCCCCCGCGCACGGGGGAGGGCAAAGAAGGCGTCAGCGCGCCGCCTTGCGGATGTTCCAGGCGATGATGATGCCCGGCATCGCCAGCACCTCGCTGATCCGCGGCGTCACCGCGGAGGGCAGGTACCACTGCCCGTAGGGCACGTAGGGCACCAGGCGATAGGCGCTGGCGTGCAGTTCCTCCAGGATGCGCGTCCGCTCCGCCGCGTTGGCGGCATAGGGGAAGGCGTCGATCAGCGCCTGGTGCGCGGCGTCGCAGGGCCAGCCCGGCCAGGCGCGGTCGCAGCTGGCCTGCATCGGCACATTGCCCACGGGGTCCGAGGCACCCAGGCCGTTCCAGTAGGTCAGGCCGATATGCCAGCCGCCCTCGCTGGGCGGGCGGCGATTGGCGCGGCGCCCGGCCATGGAGGCGAAGTCGGTGGCCTGCACATCGGTGCGGAAGCCGACGGACTGCATCTGCTGCGCCAGCACCAGCGTGGCGGTGTGGACGAAGGGATTGTCCGTCGGGTCCATCATGACGATGGGCGTGCCGTCATAATTGGCCTCGCGCAGCAATTGCCGCGCGCGCTCGCGTGCCGCCGCGCTGCCCAGGCCCGCCGGCACGCCGGCATTGGTTTCCTGCGCGCTGCCGCAGACGAAGAAGGCATGGCAGACCTGGTACAGCTCCGGGTCCGGGAACATGCCCTGCAGGATTTCCTCCTGGTTCACCAGCAGCATCAGCGCCTGGCGCACCCGCGCATCGTCGAAGGGCGGGTGGAGGTGGTTCATGCGGATCATGCCCGGCGCGCCGAGCGTGTTGGTGCGGACGATCCGCATGCCGCGGCGGCGCAGCATGGGCAGGAAGTCCACGCCGGGGCTCTCGATGTAGTCCACCTCGCCCTGCATCAGCGCCAGGGCGCTGGTCTGGACGTTGCCGATGTTCAGCCATTCGACGCGATCGACATGCGCCACCTTGCCGCCGGCGGTGCCGGAAGCGGGCTCCGACCGCGGCACATAGGCCGGGTTGCGCAGATAGACCACCTTGCTGCCCGGCACCCATTCCTCGCGGGCGAAGGTGAAGGGGCCGCTGCCGATCGTCTCCCGGATCGCGGTGAAGGGGTCGGTCGCGGCGATGCGGGCCGGCATGATGGCGGGCATGTTGCCGGCGGGCTTGGACAGCGCATCCAGCATCAGCCCGTAGGGCCGGCGCAGCGTCCAGGTGAAGCTGCGCCCATCGGCCTCCGGCTCCATCCCCGCCGTGATGGCCATCAACTGCCGGCCGTGCGGGTCCCGCGCGCCCCAGCGGCGGAGCGAGGCGACGACGTCGGTGGCGGTCACCGCTGCGCCGTCGTGGAAGGCCAGGCCCTCCCGCAGCGTGAAGCGCCAGACCAGCGCGTCCGGCGAGACGCTCCAGGCGCCGACCATCTGCGGCTGCGGGCGCTGCTGCGCGTCGCGACCGAAGAGCTGGTCGTAGATCATGTGGGCGTGGGACTGCACCACGCCGGCGGTGGTGTTGATCGGGTCCAGCGTCTGCAGGTCGGCGTTCGGGACCATGCGCAGCACGCGGTCGGGCGAGACGGTCTGCGCCCAGGCGGGCCCCGCAAGCAGGGCGGCGCCGAGGGCCAGGGTGGCGGCAAGGCGGGTCAGCATGGGATCCCCCGTTCGGTTGTCGTGCCGAGTGACGCACCGGCAACGAGCCGGCAAGGCTACCGCCATATGAACCGATCGCTACATATCCGACAAGACGCCGAAGGGCCGCACTTCCACCGCCGCCCCGGGCCGCGCCACCAGGACGTGGTTCGGTGCCAGCTTCTGCCAGCCGGCGCTGCGCTCATCCACCGGTTCGGAGACCACCAGCACGCTGTCCGCCACCCGCCGCCAGTACAGGGAGGGCGGCCGGTCGTCGGAGGCCCAGCGGAAGCAGGTCAGCGCCGTGCCGTCGCTGTGCGCGGCGGCGAAGCGCAGCGGCTGGCTGCTGCCGGCATCCCGCATCAGCCCCATCACCCGGCCGAGCGTGCGGCCCATCGCGCCCACCGGTTCTTCGGCCAGCCCATCGGCCATGGCGGCCAGGAAGATCGCCTCCGTATCGCCGGTGCCGAGCCGGTGCTCATACAGCCCGTCCGGGATCATCGCCTCCATCCGCCGCTTGATGCGCGGATAATCGCCGACCTGGCCGTTGTGCATGAACATCTGCCGGCCCAGTCCGAAGGGGTGGCAATTGGCCCGCGTCGTCGCCGTGCCGGTGGAAGCCCGCACATGGGCGAAGAACAGGCGGGAGCGCACCTGGGCGCAGAGCGAGCGCAGATTCTCGTCCGACCAGGCGGGCCGGATCTCCCGGTAAAGGCCCGGCTCCTCCCGCTCCCCGTACCAGCCCAGGCCGAATCCGTCGCCATTGGTGGGGGTCTTGCCCTCATCGGCGTGCATGGATTGGTGGATCAGCGAATGGGCGGGCGCGCAGACCAGGTCGGACAGGAAGATCGGCGTACCGAGATAGGCGAGGAAGCGGCACATGGCGCGGCGCGCTCCGGCAAGGCGAAAAGGGGCGCCCAGCCTGCACGCGGCAGGCGTTCCGGGCAATGCCCAGGCGGGCGCCGCATTTGCTTCGCTGGGCGCGGTTTCCTAATCTGGTGGGCTTCACCGCAGCACCGATCGCCCCGCCATGTCCCGTCCGCGTCAGTTCAATGAAGACCAGGTGCTGGAGGCCGCCATGCAGTGCTTCTGGCGGCAGGGCTATGCGGCCACCAGCGTGCGCGACCTGGGCGCCGCCATGGGGATCGGCCAGGCGAGCTTCTACAACGCCTTCGGCGACAAGCGCGCGCTGTTCGGCCGCTGCCTGGACCGCTACCTGGACGCCGGGATGCGGGCGCGCATCGCCCGGTTGGCGGCAGAATTGCCGCCACGCCGCGCCATCGAGGCCTTCCTGGAGGAGATCGTCGCGCGCTCCCTGCGCGACCGCCTGGGCTGCCTGCTGGTGAATTCGGCGCTGGAGGTGGCGCCGGGGGACCCGGAGGTGGCGGCCCTGGTCGCCGCCCGGCTGGCGGAACTGGAGGATTTCTTCCGCCGGATGCTGCAGGCCGGCCAGGGCGCCGGCACCGTCACCGCCACCACCGATGCCGGTGACATGGCGCGGCTGCTGGTGACGCTGGTGATGGGCCTGCGGGTGCTGGCCAGGGCCAGGCCGGATCCCGCGCTGCTGCAGGGGGCGGTGCGCCAGACGCTGGCGCTGCTGGATGCACCGGAGCGACGCATCCAGTAGGCCCGCGCGCCTGGGGGCACGCTTGCCTCTTGCCCGGCGCAGGAAGGTGCCACCTGCGTGCCCCGAACGCCGGGCGGGCCGCAGGCCGGAACCTCGTGTGCCAGGTATCAGACCGGTGGCGCGCCGGGCCGGGGGGTGGCGGCGCCTTGCGGCGGCTGCGGCGCATCCGGGCGCGGCGGCACCGGGTTGCCGCCCGGCTGCGTCGTCGCCGGGTCGCTGGCCTCACCCATCGCCCGCTTCGCCTCTCCGGCCACCTGGTGCGCGGCATCGCGCACCGCTTCCCGCGCCCGCGGCAGGGCGTCCTCCGCGGCGCCGGCGGCGCTGTCCCCCCGCTCGCCCAGGCTCTCACGCGCCTTTGCGTAGCCCTCGGTGGCCGCGGCCCGCGCGCGATCGGTCAGATCGTCGCGGGTCTCGCCCATCAGGCGGTCCTCGGTATCGGTGCGCGGCAGCATGGCGCCCAGCGCGGCGCCGAGCGCCAAGCCGATCCCACCCAGCACCAGCGGCTGGTCGCGCACCCAGTCCAGACCGTCGCCGGCCTGCTCCGACCAATCCTCCAGCCGGTGGCGGGAGGCCTCGGCCATGTCGGCGGCGTAGGCGGAGGCGTGCGCCCCGGCCTGCCGCGCCCCCTCGCCCCAGTCGCGGGCACGGTCGGACACGGCTTCGCCCGCGGAACCGGCCGCCGCGGCGGCGCTGCGATAGGCCGAGCCGGCGGCCGCCGCGCCCCGATGCGCGGCATCGCCGGCCCGGTGCGCGGCGTCGCCCAGGCCCTGCCGCGCCGATTGCGCCACATGGCCCGCGGCGGAGCCGGTCGCCTGGGCGTGCGCCCCGGCCCTCTCCCGGAGCCCCCCCGGCCGGCGGCTGGAGCGGTCGCCGCCATGACCATCGTCCCAATCGTCGCCATACGCCATCGCCTGCCGGGTGCGGGGCTGCCCGCCCAGCATCAGCCAACCGATGCCGGCGCCGATCAGCAGCAGCGGCAGCGGGTTGTCGCGCACCTGCGCACCCAGGTTGCGGGTGAACTCGACGCCGCCGGAGCCGCGCGCATAGTCCAGCGCCTGCTCGAACAACTGCCCGGGCGAGGCACGATCGCGCAACTGCTCCAGCGTGTCGGTCAGCCCGGCGCGGGTCTCTTCCACCTCATGCTCGATCTCGGCGCTGCTGCGCCCGCCCGGATCGGTCGTCCCACGGTCGGTCGTGCCGCTCATCGCATCTGCTCCCTTGCCACCTGCGCATCCCGCGCAAGCTGTTGCGCCGTCCGCTGCGGCACCAGCCGCGCGGCATCCAGCTTCGATAGGCCGCCGCGGATCAGCGCGTAGCCGATGATCGCGGCGAGGATGGCGACGATCAGCCGCGCCCAGCCGACCGGCACGTCGAAATGCACCAGCAGCGAAACCAGCGCGAACAGCAGCAGGATCAGCGTGCCGAGCAGCATCCCGGCGCCGGCGGCCAGCGGCGTGATGGCGCCGCCGGCATCCCGGGCGCGCTCGCCCATCTCGGCGCGGGCCAGCTGGATCTCCTGCCGGAACAGGGTGGAGATCTGGGTGATGAAGGTGCCGAACAGCTCCGGCAGCGAGCGGTCGCGTTCCGGGAGCCTCTCGGGCGCCCTGTCGAAATCCTGGGGCATGGCGGGGGTTCCTGCTTCAGCCACCGGCTGCGGGGGGCGGGGAGGAGGGTGCGCCGGCGCCTTGGCGTGCCGCCGCACCGCCCAGCGATGCCGCGGCCAGCGTCGTCGGGCGCGGCGGGCCGCCATCCGTGGCGGGCCGCCAGCCCGGCGCCGCGCTGGCGCCGCGGGGCTCGCCCGGCTCCGCCACCGGGTCCAGCCCGTCGGCGGGCGTCATGCCCCCGGCATGGCCGGCACCGGGGCTTGACGCGCCGTGGTGGCGCGGGTCGGCGGCGCTGCTTCTGGCGAAGCGCACCAGCGTGAAGCCGGCCAGCACCGCGGCGCCGAAGAACGCCACCGGCTGGCGGCGAGCCAGATCCTCGACCCGGCCCAGAAGCTCGGCCGGGCTGCTGTCGCGCAGCGTGCGGCCGAAGTCTTCCAGCGCCTCCGCCGCTTCGTGCACATAGCGCGCCAACTGCGGCGAGGCCTCGCCCAGCCGGTCGGCGGCGCCGTGCACCGCCCCCGCCGCATCCTCGGCGCGCTCGGCGCCGGCTTCCTTCTGCGAATCGACATAGCCGCCGGCGCGGCGCTTGGCGGCCTCGCCCACCTCGGCGGCTTCCTGCTTCACGTCGGCGGCGGCCCCGGCGGCCTCCCGGCGCAGCTGCCCGGTGGCCTCGCGCGCCGTCTCCTTGGGATCATGGCCGGCATCGCCGGGCCTTCTCGTGTCGCTCATGCTGCGGACCTCGGCTGCTTGTTGCGAAGGGGCGCGGCCGGAACCGGCGCCCTGCCGATGCAACAGGCGCCGGACGCAAATGTTCCTTGCGGCAGCGGAGCTTTCGTGATTCGGCCGGGCGGTGGCCTGCCAACCGGACGGCGCCCGCCGCGTTGGCGGGGCTGGCCTTTCACGGGAGACGAACGATGTCGGACAGCCAGCACGCCGCCGGGGCGGCGCCCGAAGGCGGCTTCACCATCGCCGTCACGCCGATGCAGCGCGGCGCGGACGGCATCTGGGAATCCGGCGCGCGCGACGGGGCGGCGTTCTTCCTGGTGGAATTGGTGCAGGGCGAAGGGGAAGGCGCGGAGGTGGTGGTGGAATGCCGCGACGAACGCACCGCCGCCCTCGCCGCCCGCATTGTCGCCGCCAGCCTGGCGGCGCTGGGTCTGGCGGAGGCCGGCGAGGGCGGCGCCCTGGTCTCCGCCTTCGACGATGAAACCGCCGCGATCCTGCAGGACAACCCGACGCTGGAGGTGGAGGCTCCCTCCGGCACCTGGACCGAGGCGCCCGGCTGACCAGGCCAGGGCCGCGGCGCAGCGCGCGGGTGATGTTCCCGCCTGCCGGGCTGCTGTAGGCTGCCGGCCGCCGCCAGGCGGGCTGATCCTGACCCGACCGCCAGCGATGGCGCCGGCAGCGATGGCAGGGGAGCGGAGCGGATGGCCACAGCGCAATGACGGGCGCAGAGCCGGTGGAGCCCGAGCTCCAGGCCCTGATCGGCTTCATCCAGGAAAGCCGCGGGATCGACTTCCGCGGCTACAAGAAGTCCAGCCTGCGCCGGCGCATCCAACGCCGGCTTGGGGAGCTGGGGCTGGCCGGCTTCGCCGACTACCATGCGTGGCTGCAGGCGCATCCCGACGAACTGGGAGAGCTGCTGAACACGGTGCTGATCAACGTCACCTCCTTCTTCCGCGATGCGGAGGCATGGGAGGCGCTGCGCGGCCAGGTGGTGCCGCGCCTGGTGGAACGCGCCGGGCCGGAAGGCCAGTTGCGGATCTGGAGCGTCGGCTGCGCGACCGGGGAGGAACCCTACAGCCTGGCCATGGCCTTCGCCGAGGCGTTCGGGCCGGATGTCTGCAACCGCGTGAAGATCTACGCCACCGACCTCGACGAGGACGCCCTGCGCATCGCGCGCCAGGCCACCTACGCGCCGCGCGACGTCGAAGGCGTGCCGCCGGACCTGCTGGCGCGCTATTTCGACCACAATGCGAACCACTACGTCTTCCAGCGGGAGTTGCGCAAATGCGTGATCTTCGGCCGGCACAACGTGGTCAATGACGCGCCGATCATCCGCATCGACCTGCTGGTCTGCCGCAACCTGCTGATCTACCTGGAGACGGAAACGCAGAACCAGGTCCTCCAGCGGCTGCATTTTGCGCTGGGGGAGGATGCGCTGATGTTCCTCGGCAAGGCGGAGACGCAGCTGGCCCGGTCACGGCTGTTCGAGCCGGTGGACCTGAAGCACCGCATCTTCCGCAAGGTGCCGCAGGGCTGGCGCCGCAGCGCCAACGGGTCCCTGACCTTCGGTGCGAGACCGGCCGCGCCTCTGCCGCAGCACCAGCCACCGCTGCAGCAGCGGGCGCTGGAGGCGCTGGCGGATACCACGGCGCAGGCCTGGCTGGCCGTGGACGGGGACGGCACGCTGATCTTCGCCAACCCGGCGGCGCGGCGGCTGCTGGATGTGGGGGAAGGCGACATCGGCCGCCCCTTCCAGGACCTGTCCATCTCCTACCGCCCGGTGGAGCTGCGCAGCCGGATCGAGGAAGCGGCCCGTATCGGCCGCACCGTGCGGCTGGAACACCAGCCCTATCACCGCCCGCCGGCGGAGCCGATCCGCCTGACCATCGAGGTGATGCCGCTTGCGGTTCGCGAGGGCGCCCCGCCCAGCAGCCTGCTGTCCTTCGCCGACACCACCCGGCTCTGGACCCTGCAGCAGGAGCTGGAGGCGGCGCAGGAAAGCTTGGAGGCCACGATCGAGGAACTGCAATCGGCGAATGAGGCGCTGGAGACCACCAACGAGGAACTCCAGTCCACGAACGAGGAGCTTGAGACCACCAACGAGGAACTCCAGTCCACGAACGAGGAGCTGGAGACGATGAACGAGGAGCTGCAATCCACCAATGACGAGCTGGGCGTGGTGAACGAGGCGATGCGCCAGCGGCAGGAGGATGGCGCCGCGTACCAGCGCTATGCGGAAGGCGTCATGCGCAGCATGGATGCCGGGATCATCGTGCTGGACCCGCAGTGGCGGGTGCGGTCCTGGAACCGCTGGAACGAGGCTGCCTGGGGCCTGCGGGCGGAGGAGGTGGTGGGCCAGGACGTCTTCAGTCTGGATAGCGGCCTGCCGGTCGGCCGGCTGCGGGCGGCGCTGGCGCAGGTACTGGCGGGCGAGATCGGCCATGCCGAGGTGGTGGTGCCGGCGGTGGACCGGCGCGGCCGCGGCCAGACCTGCCGGGTGCGGATCTCACCCCTGCTGTACGAGACCGTGTCGCCGCGCGGCCTGGTGCTGTTCGTGGAGGATGTGACGGAGGCGCGACAGGACCAGGACCATGAGCGCTACCTGGGCAGGTTGATCGGCCGCGCCCCTGGCGGCGTCTGCCTGCTGGACCCGGACACGCTGCGCTTCACCCTGGTCAATGCCGCGGCGGAGCGGATGCTGGGTCACGCCATCGGCCAGCTTCGCCGCATCCCGCTGACCGAGCTGCTGGACGACCTGCCGCCAGCCGCCTTCCGCGCCCTGCTGGCGCCTCTGGCAGCCAGCACGAGGGACACGCTGCGGCTGGAGGTGAGGCTGCGCCATGCCGATGGCGGTGCCCGTACCACCAGCCTGTGGCTGCAGCACCTGGCGGAGGAGCAGCCGCCCCTGCTGCTGCTGCTGCTGGCCGATACCACCCAGGGTGCCGCTGCACCCTGAAGCGGCGGCGGTTCAGTAGGCCACCGCCAGCGCCGCTTCGGCGAAGCCGATCCGCCGCGCCGGCGGCACCGGCGATTTCGCGGCCGCGCGTTCCAGCGCCAGCCGCGCATCCGCCGTGCGCCCCGCCTTCATGGCGGAATCCACGAAAATCTGTTCCAGCACATCCTGCTGCGCGTGGCTGCCGCCGAGGCGATGCAGGTCACCCAGTGCCGGGCGCAGCGTGGCGCAGACCTCCTCGTGGCGGCCTTCGGCATGCAGCGCCACGGCGCGCGTCGCCGGCAGCGCGGCCTCGCGCAGGATGCGGGCGTGGTGGGTGTTGCCGCGCGCCGCCTCCTCCAGCGCCGCCAGATGGCGTGCCGCGGCATCCCGGCGGCCGGCGGCGGCGAGCGCCATCATCCAATGCGGCTGGGTGAAGGCGGAGAGCGTGTCGCCGATGCGGGCCTCCGCCTTCTCCGCCAGCTCCTCCCACCGATCACCGACCGCGATGCCGCGCAGCTGCAGGCGGAACAGCATGGAGGCGGCGTTCTGCACGTCGATGTAGAGGTCCGGCTGCGCCAGGTGGACCTTGCTCTCCCGGTTGCGGAAGCGCGTGTCGTACAGCCGCAGCACGCCGTCGAAATCCCGCTGTTCCGCCAGGAACATCGCCTGGTGCCACCACAGATGGTGCATCAGGTTGTTGCCGCCGTCCCAGTTCGGCTCCAGCGCCGCGATCCAGTCCAGGCCCTCGCTGCGGCGGCCCTGCATCTCCAGCACATGCGCCACGCCATGCGCGGCCCAGAGGTCGCCGCGGTCCAGCGCCACGGCGTCGCGCCCGGCATGTTCGGCGATGGTGTAGCTGCCGGTTTCCTCATGCGCGAAGCAGCGGCAGGCGAGCACGCTGCCATAGCCGGCGGTGCCGTCCGACCAGGCCGGCATCACCTGTTCCACCAGCGTCACCATCCGTTCCGGCGCGCCCATCCAGAAGGCGCAGAAATGGTGCAGGCGGAAGGCCAGCAGGTCGCGCGGGTGTTCCGTGACGATCTGTTCCCAGATCGACAGCGCCTTTTCCGGCGTGCCGTCGATCCAGGCGGAAAGGGCGGCCATATGCGCCTTCTCCCGCGCATTGGCCGGCAGCGCCTGCGCCTTGGCGAGCGACCCCGCGGCGCGGCCGAGCAGGGCGCGGTCATAGGCCAGCATCGCGAAGCTGCCCGCCATCACCTGCCCCAGCGGCGCCGCGGGATCGGCGGTGAGAAACGCCTTCAACCGCAGCCCCGTGTCGAAGCGGTATTTGAGAAAACCCTCGATCACGTGGTCGAAGGCCCGCGCCGCCTCGGCGGAGGCGACGGTCATCGCATTGCCCTGGGCATCGGTGTTCATTGGCGTTTCCCCTCAGAAGGTCTCGACCCAGGGCCGCAGCTCGATCTCGGCCGACCAGGCATTGCGCGGCTGGCGGATGGCGGCCAGCGCGGCGGTGGCGATGGCGTCCGGATCGAGCAGCGTGTCCTGCCCCGTCTCGGGCCGGCGTTCGCTGCGGATGCCGCCATCGACGACGATATGGACCACATGGATGCCCTGCGGGTGCAGCTCCCGCGCCAGCGCCTGGCCCAGCCCGCGCAGCGCGAACTTGCCCATGGCGAAGGGGGCGGAGCGGGCATAGCCCTTCACCCCGGCGGAGGCGCCGGTCAGCAGGATCGTCCCCGCCCCCCGTGGCAGCATGTGGGCGGCCGCCTGCTGCGCCACCAGGAAGGCGCCGAAGGCGCAGACTTCCAGCGTGCGGCGCACATCCTCCGGCGCCAGTTCCACCGTGGGGCCGCGCACGCGGAAGGAGGCGTTGTAGAGCACCACCTCCGCCTCCGCCGCTTCCGGCTGGTCGAACAGCGCGGCGACCTGGGCGGGGTCGCTGGCGTCGCAGCGGTGCAGGCTGGCGCCGGTCTCGTCGGCGAGCGCGGTCAGCTTGGCCGTGTCCCGCGCCGCCAGCGCCACGGCGTAGCCCTCGGCCGCCAGAAGCCGCGCGAGGCTGGCGGAAAAACCCGGACCGGCGCCGACGATGAGTGCTCTTGGCATCGCTGTTCCCCTACCCGCGCGGCGCCAACCGGATCACCCCGGCGCCCGCGAGACATTGGAGCATGCCCGGCGGGTCGAAGCGATCCGGCCGCGCGCCTTGCTCCGCCCGCGGTCCCGGCCAGCGCCGCCAGGGCGCCGCGCCCCCTCAGTCGATCGCCTCCAGCAGCCCGCACAGCGTGGCGCAGCGGGCGGCGAGGTCGGTCCAGACGATGTGCTCATGCGGCGCATGGGCGCCGGCGCCGGTGCAGCCCAGGCCATCCAGCGTCGGGATGCCGAGCGCGGCGGTGAAATTGCCGTCCGAGCCGCCGCCGCGATGCTGCTTCGGCAGGTCGTAGCCGGCCGCGGCGGCCAGCGCCTTCGCCTGGTCGTAGAGGGCGCGGATCTCCGCATTCTCGGCGAAGGGCGGCCGGTTCATGCCGCCCGTGACCGTGATGGCGATGCCGTCCTGCTCCCCGGCCAGGGCGAGGATCAGCTTCTCCATCCGCTCCCCCTCCGCAATCGTCGGCACGCGCAGGTCGACCTCCGCCCCGGCCTCGGGCGGGATGACATTGGGGCGGGTGCCGCCGAAGATGGGGGCGACGTTGGTGGTGATGCCGGCGGCCAGGTCCGTCATGCCATGGATCTGCAGCACCAGGCGGGACAGGGCGACCACGGCGCTGCGGCCCTCGGACCAGTTGCCGCCGGAATGGGCGGAGACGCCGCGCACCCGGATGTCGAAGCGCCCCACCCCCTTGCGCGCGGTGACGCAGGCGCCGCCAGCGCCGGCCGGTTCCGGGATCAACACGGCGCGGGCGCCGCGGGCGGTCTGCTCGATGACGTCGCGGCTGGTCGGGCTGCCCACTTCCTCATCCGGCGTCAGCAGCAGCACGATGGGCCGCTTCGTCGGGATCTTCTGGCGCAGGATCTCCCGCACGCTGTGGAAGGCCATGAAGGACCCCGCCTTCATGTCGTAGATGCCGGGGCCATAGGCCTTGTCGCCCTCCACCCGGAAGGGCATCGGGCCGGCCAGCGTGCCGTGGTCCCAGACGGTGTCGAGATGGCCGGAGACCATCACCGGCGGCAGGTTGCTGCCGGCGGCGCCCGGCGTGCGGCAGACCAGCGTGTCGCCGAAGCCATCGCGGCCCGGGATCCGGGTGATCTCGCCGCCCACCGCGGCGAGTTCCGCCTCGCAGCGGTCCACCAGCGCATTCACCGCCCACGGGTCGGTCGTCGGCGTCTCCTGCTCCACCCAAAGGCGGAGTTCCGCCAGAAGCTGCTCCGAGGTGCCGAGGGTGGTGGCGGGCATGTGCGGTTCCGTGCGCTGCTGTGCCGGCGTTGTGGCAAAGCGGCCGGGGCTTGTCGACGTGCGCGCGGCGGGGGATTTCCCCCATCGCCGCCCGGGGCAGTCGGTTTTCGCCCCTGCCGGATTTGCTGTATTGCGGTGCACCATGCGAAGCCGGGGAGCCTGGATGTGGCGGAACTGAAGCGGGTCTGCGTGTTCTGCGGCTCCATGGTGGGGGCGCGGCCCGAATACGCCGAGGCGGCGGTGGCGCTCGGCCAGGCGGTGGCGCGGCGCGGCATCGGCCTGGTCTATGGCGGCGGCGCCGTCGGGCTGATGGGCATCGCCGCCGATGCGGCGCTGGGCGCGGGGGCGGAGGTGATCGGCGTGATCCCGCACGGCCTGTTGAAGCGCGAGGTCGGCCATGGCGGCGGCGTGGCCATGCACGTGGTCGATACGATGCATGAGCGCAAGGCCAAGATGGCGGCGCTGGCCGATGGCTTCATCGTGCTGCCCGGCGGCTACGGCACGCTGGAGGAAGCGGTGGAGGCGCTGACCTGGGTGCAGCTTGGCATCCAGCCCAAGGGCGTGGTGTTCCTCGACGTCGCCGGCTTCTGGCAACCCTTCCTGAAGACGCTGGATTTCATGCTGGCGGAAGGCTTCGTGCGCGAAACCCAACGCCCGCTCGCGATGTGTGCCGCCACGGTGGAGGAGGCGCTGGACCTGCTGGCCGGCTTCGCGCCCCCGGCCGGCACCCTGCCCTGGCTGCGGCCCGAACAGGCATGACGCCCTTCCGCATCGAGGATCTGGCCGGCGTGCCGGCGGCGCTGCGCGGTGCCACCGTGGCGCTGGGCAATTTCGACGGCGTGCATCTGGGCCATGCCGCGGTGCTGCGCGCCGCTCATGCCGCCCGGCCGGACCTGCCGCTGGCCGCCCTGACCTTCGAGCCGCACCCGCGGGAGCATTTCCGCCCCGAGGACCCGCCCTTCCGCCTGACCCTTTTCCCCGCCAAGGCGGCGGCGCTCGGCGCGCTGGGCGCGAAGACCGTCTTCGCCCTGCCCTTCGACGCAAACCTGGCCGCCATGCCGGCCGAGGCGTTCGTGGAGCGGGTGCTGCACCATACCATCGGCGCCCGGCACCTGGCCTGCGGCGCGGATTTCGCCTTCGGCCATCGCCGCGGCGGCAATGTGGAATTCCTGGCGGCGGCGGCGGAAGCCCGCGGCATCGGGCTGACCGTGGTGCCGGCGGTGGCCGATGCCGGCGGCCCGATTTCCTCCACCCGCATCCGCCGCGCCCTGCAGGACGGCTATCCGGAACGCGCCGCCGCCTGCCTCGGCCAGCCCTGGGAAGTGCGGGGGGAGGTGTTCCACGGCGACAAGCTGGGGCGGGTGTTGGGCTGGCCCACCGCCAACATCCTGCTCGGCCGGCACCTCGAACCGGCGCGCGGTGTCTATGCCGTGCGCGTGGCGCTGGCCGATGGCAGGCTGGTGGACGGCGTGGCGAATGTCGGCCGCCGCCCGACGCTGGGTGGCGACCCGGTGACGCGGCTGGAAGTGCATCTGTTCGACTTCAGCGGCGACCTCTATGGCCAGGAGATCGGCGTGCGCCTGCTGCATTTCCAGCGCCCGGATGCCAGCTTCGCGGGGTTGGAGGCGCTGAAGGCGGCGATCGCGGCGGATGCGGCGGAGGCACGGCGGCGTCTGGCCGCAGGCTGAACCCGCCGCGGCTGGCGGATTGCCGGGCAGCCCCCCAGCGCACGCTGCCTTCGCCTGGACCCAGCGCGTGCTGTAGAAGTCTTTGATTCTAGGGCAAGAAATGCGTTCAGATGATTCCATCCGAACGCATATTGCTCTAGGCTGCGCCGCATGGCCCATCTGCTCCTCATCGTCTCCGGCAGCGTCGCCGCCTACAAGGCGCTGGAACTGGTCCGCCTGGCGCGCCGCGCCGGGCATCAGGTGACGCCCATCCTCACCGCCGGCGGCGCCCGCTTCGTGACAAAGGAGGCGCTGGCCGGCATCGCCGGGGCCCGGGTGCATGACGATCTCTGGGCGGCGGAAGCCGAGATCGGCCATATCCGCCTGGCCCGCGCGCCCGACCTCGTGGTGGTGGCGCCGGCCTCGGCCGATCTGCTGGCGAAGATGGCGGCCGGGCTGGCGGACGACCTCGCCTCCACCGTGCTGCTGGCGACGCGGGCGAAGCTGCTGGTGGCGCCGGCGATGAACCCGGCGATGTGGGGGCATCCGGCCACGCGCGCCAACATGCAGGCCCTGGCCGCGCGCGGCGTCGCGGTGGTGGGGCCGGAGGAAGGGCCGATGGCGGAGCCGGAAAGCGGGCCGGGGCGGCTGGCGGAACCGCCGGCCATCCTCGCCGCCATCCAGGCGCTGCTGTCCACCGGCCCCCTGGCCGGGCGGCATGTGGTGGTGACCAGCGGGCCGACGCAGGAAGCCATCGACCCGGTGCGCTTCATCGCCAACCGCAGCAGCGGCCGCCAGGGCCATGCGATCGCCGCGGCCTTGGCGGCACTCGGCGCGCGCGTCACGCTGGTCTGCGGCCCCGTGGCGGTGCCGGACCCGGCCGGCGTGACGGTGGTCCGGATCGAGAGCGCGCGGGACATGCTGGCGGCGGTGGAAGCCGCCCTGCCGGCGGACGCCGCCGTCTTCGCCGCCGCCGTGGCGGATTTCCGCCCGGCCGATGTCGGCACCCAGAAGATCAAGAAGGTACCCGGCGCGCCGCCCCCCGGCATCACCCTGGTGCTGAACCCGGACATCCTGGCCACCATCGCCCGGCACGCCACGCAGCGCCCGCGCCTGGTGGTGGGCTTCGCGGCGGAGACCGAGACCGTGGTGCCGCATGCGCAGGCCAAGCGGCTGCGCAAGGGCTGCGACTGGATCGTCGCCAACGATGTCTCCGGCGACGTGATGGGCGGGGCGGAGAACGCCGTGCATCTGGTGACGGCGGAGGGCGTGGAGGATTGGCCCCGCCTGCCGAAGGAAGAGGTCGCGCGCCGGCTGGCCGCGCGCATCGCGGAGGTTTTTGCCTGACATGGTCGAGATCCTGGTGAAGCGCCTGCCGCATGCGGCAGGCCTGCCGCTGCCCGCCTATGCCACGGCGGGGGCGGCGGGGATGGACCTGCTGGCAGCGGTGAATCAGCCGCTGGTGATCGCCCCGGGCGCGCGGGTGCTGGTGCCGACCGGCCTCTGCATCGCGCTGCCGGCGGGGCATGAATTGCAGGTGCGGCCGCGGTCCGGTCTCGCGCTCAAGCACGGCATCACCCTGCCCAACAGCCCCGGCACGGTGGACGAGGATTACCGGGGGGAATTGCAGGTGATCGTGATGAATGCCGGTGCCGAGCCCTTCACCGTGGAACGCGGCATGCGCATCGCCCAGGCGGTGGTGGCCCCGGTGGTGCGGGCAACCCTGGCGGAGGTGGCGGTGCTGCCGGACACGGCCCGCGGCGCCGGCGGCTTCGGCTCGACGGGGACACGCTGAGCGTTTGTGGATTGATGCCCGAAGCACCAAGAGCGCAGGAACAAGACAATGATATCAATGGGCGTTAAGTCACAAACGCGATCCTTTCAGGCACCGTGAGCATGGTCCACGACCTGCCCGCCCGCACCGAGCTCCACCCGATCCCCAGCCTGACGCTGACCGACGCGCAATTCCTGCGGGGCGAGGCGGACGGGCCGCCGGTGACGCTGGCGGGCGCGCTGTACCTGGCGCAGGGCGAGGGCCGGCGGCCTGCCGTGCTGCTGGTGCATGGCTCGGGCGGCATCGGGGCGTCCATGCCGCTCTGGGTGCGCGGGCTGCTGGCGATCGGCATCTCCGCCTTCGTGCTGGATGGCTTCTCCGGCCGCGGGCTGGTCTCCACCAGCCAGGACCAGGCGGCGCTGGGGCGGCTGGCCTTCATCCTGGACAGCTACCGGGCGCTGGAGGTGCTGGCCCGGCACCCGGCGGTGGACCCCGACCGGGTGGCGGTGATGGGCTTCTCCCGCGGCGGGCAGGCGGCGCTGTATGCCGCCATGGCGCGCTTCCATCGCCTGTGGAACCGCTCCGGCCTGATCCCCGCCGCGACCATCGCCTTCTACCCGGATGCCGCGACGCGCTACCTGGAGGATACGGCGATGGTGCCGAAGCCCATCCGCATCCACCACGGCACGGCGGACGACATGAACCCGCTGGCGCCGGTGCAGGCGCATGTGGCGCGGCTGCGCGCCGCCGGGGTGGATGTGCAGGTCACGGAATATCCCGGCGCGCATCACGGCTTCGACAACCCGCTGAGCCCGCGCGCCGTGGAAGGCCCGGCGCAATCGGTGCGGGACTGCCGGATCAGCGAGACGGCGCCGGGGGTGCTGACCAACCTGGCCACCGGGGCGCCCTTCACCTACCAGGATGCCTGCGTGGCGCGCCGCGCGCATCTCGGCGGCGATGCGGCCGCGGCACGGCTGGCACGGCAGCAGGTCGCGGACCAGCTGGCGGGGCTGCTGGGGCGCTGACGCGCAAAAGGCGCCGCGGGGGCCCCGCGGCGCCTTCGGGCCAGGCTTCAGGCCCGCGCGGTCGTCGTGCCCCGGCCGAGCAGCCGGTTCACATCCAGCGCATGGGCGCCGGCGCCCAGGCCCGCCTGCACCAGCATCAGCAGCGTCCACATGGCCGGGAATTCCCAGCCGCCGCCCGGCGCGTTGAACAGCCAGCCATTGCCGGCATGCTGCAGCGTCGCGCCGATCATGATCGGCACCACCAGCAGGCTGACCGGCCGCACCCAGAGGCCGAGGATCAGCGCCAGGCCGGCCAGCGCCTCCGCGATCGCCACCACGGCGCCGAGCACCGGCGGGTAGCCGAGGGAGCCAAAGAAGCCCATCGTGCCGGCCAGGCCGAAGGTCATGATCTTCAGCAGCAGCCCATGCGCCAGCAGGGCGACGCCCAGCGTCACGCGCAGCAGCAGGGCGGCATAGGGGGTGGTGGTGCGCTCATCGAGGTTCATCGTCGTGTCTCCGTGCGGGGCGCAGGGTGCGCCGCCTGTGGCCGGCGATATGCGCCGGGTGGGGCTGGTGCTTCCAACACGGGGATGGAACACCCATCATCACGGTGCGAAATGATGCGGCCGCCAGTCGCGGCTGCCGGGTCGCGGATGATGGGAAATTCTCGCCTTGGCCGATCTCCAGACGCTGGACCTGAACCTGCTGCGCGTCTTCGACGCGGTGGCCCGCGAACGCCACGTGACCCATGCGGCGGAGAAGCTGAACCTCTCGCAGCCCGCCGTCTCCAACGCCCTGGCACGGCTGCGCGCGGCGCTGAATGACGAGCTGTTCCTCCGGCGCCCCGGCGGGGTGGAGCCCACCGCCCTGGCGCTTTCCCTCGCCGGGCCCGTGGCGGAGGTGCTGGACCGGCTGCGCACCACCCTGGCCGACCACGCGCCCTTCGAACCGGCGACGACGGACCGCGTCTTCACCGTGGCGCTGTCCGAATATGCCGAGAGCGTGCTGGCCCCGCCGCTGCTGGAATTGATGCACCAGGAAGCGCCGCGCGCCCTGCTGGCGGTGCGCCATGCGGACCGCACCAATGCCCAGGACCTGCTGGCGAAGGGGGAGGCGGAGCTGGCCGTCGCTGTGCTGCCGGACCCGCCGGCGCTCTACACCCGGGTGCGCCTGCTGCCGGAGAATTTCCTGACCCTGGTGCGCAAGGGCCATCCGCTGGCGGAAGGGCCGCTGACGCTGGATCGCTTTACCGCCTTCCCGCACCTGCTGCACTCGCCCAACGGGTCCCGCGACGGCGCGCTGGACGAGCCGCTGCGGGAAGCCGGCTTCCCGCGCCGGCTGGGCGCCGTGGTGGCGCATCTGGGTGCGGTGCCGGAGATCCTGGCCCGCACCGACATGGTGATGACGCTCTCCGCCCGCCTGGCGCAGCGCATGGCGGAGACCTACGACCTGGCGCTGCGCCCCTGCCCCGTGGAATTCCGCCACACCCGCCTCTCCCTGGTGTTCCACCGGCGCTTCGAGGCCGATCCCGGCCATGCCTGGCTGCGGCGTTCCCTGCTGGCCGTGGCGCGGGAGGTCGGGCCGGTGCCCGGCGTCGGCGCGTGAGCGATGCGGCCTTCGACTTCGTCATCATCGGCGCCGGCAGCGCCGGCTGCCTGCTGGCGGACCGGCTTTCCGCCGGCGGCGCCAGCGTGGCGGTGGTGGAAGCCGGCGGTCCGGACCGCCACCCCTGGCTGCACATCCCGGCCGGCTATGCCCGCATCCTGGGCCACAAGGCGCTGACCTGGGGCTTCGCCACCGCGCCGGATCCGGCCACCGGCCGCCGCGCGCTGGACTATCCGCGCGGCCGGGTGCTGGGCGGGTCCTCCTCCATCAACGGGCTCGGCCATGTCTGGGGCGATCCCTCGGATTACGATCTCTGGGCGCAGAAGGGCTGCACGGGCTGGTCCTGGGCCGATCTCGCGCCGCATTTCGCGGCCTATGAGCGGGCGGAGGAGGATGGCCCGCATCGCGGCCGGGACGGCGCGCTGCATGTGCAGCACCTGGCGGAGCTGCCGCCCGTGGTGGCGCGGATGCGGGACGCCGCGGCCGCCATCGGCCTGCCCACGCCGCGCGACATGAACGGCCCGGCGCGGGACGGGTTTTCCACCTTCCAGCAGACCCGCAACGGCCGCCGCCGCCATTCCGCCGCCAGCGCCTTCCTGCGCCCGGCGCTGAAGCGCGGCGTGGCGCTGTTCGACAATGCCCTGGCCCTGTCCATCGAGATGGCGGAAGGCCGCGCCACCGGCGTGCGCCTCCGCCGCGGCGGGGCTGGACAGGTGGTGGCGGCGCGGCGGGAGGTGATCCTGGCCGCCGGCGCCATCGGCAGCCCGCATCTGCTGATGCTGTCCGGCCTCGGCCCGGCGCAGCACCTGCAGGACCATGGCATCGCGGTGCGCCGCGACATCCCCGGCATCGGCGCCAACCTGCAGGACCACTACATCGCCCGCCTGACCTATCGCCTGTCGGAGCATCGCTGGTCCGCCAACCGCCGCATCGCCTGGCCACGCCTGGCGCTGGAGGTGGCGCGCTGGGTCACCCGCGGCGATGGCGTGCTGACCTGGTCGCCCGGCATGGTCGGCGTCTTCGCGAAGACCGAGCCGGGGCTGGAGGCGCCGGACATCCAGCTCAATGGCGGCCCGGTTTCCTGGGCCGAGGGCCGCATCGGCGTGCCGGAGGAGGCGCCGGGCCTGACGCTGGGCGTCTGGCAATGCCGGCCGCAGTCGCGCGGCAGTGTCACCCTGGCCGGGCCGGACCCGGCGCGCCCGCCGGTGATCGCGCCGCGCTTCCTGACGGCGGCGGCGGACCGCGCCGCCATCGCCCGCGGCATCCGCCTGGCGCGACGCTGGATGGCGGCGCCGCCGCTGCAGGGCATCGTGGTGGGGGAGGTGCGGCCCGGCCCGGCGGTGCAGGCGGAGGCCGAGCTGGTGCGCTTCGCCGCGGAGACCGGCGGCACCGTCTACCACCCCTGCGGCACGGTGCGGATGGGCGGGGCGGATGGCGGCGCGCCGCTGGATGCCACGCTGCGGCTGCGCGGCGTGGCCGGGCTGCGGGTGGTGGATGCCTCAGTCTTCCCGGACATCCCGGTCTGCAACATCAACGCGACGGTGCTGGCGGTGGCGCACAAGGCGGCGGGGCTGATCCTGGCCGCTTAACCCGGCCTCAACCGGCAGGCCCTAGGCTGGGCGCCTCGCATCGCCGGGGTCGCCGCATGTCACGCTTCGCCAACCTGTCCATCAAGGTGCTGCTTGGCGGCGTGCTTGGCCTCAGCCTGTTGATGCTGGCGGGCTTCAGCACCGACCTTGTCTGGCGCGCCTGGACCCGCCACGCCGATGCGGCGCGGGTGGTGCAGCTGGCAGAGGCCAGCCGGATGCTGTTCGGCACCGCCGCCACCCTGCGGCTGGAACGCGGCGAGGTGCTGACCGCGCTCGCCGCCGCGGCACCGGACCCGGACAGCGCCCGGGTGATGGGGCCGCGGGCGCAGGCGGAACGCTATTTCGCGCAGGTCCCCGCTTCCCTGCGCGCCCTGGGCCATGCGGGGGAGGCGCAGGCGCTGGAGACGGAACGGGAAGCGATCCAGGCGCTGCGCGGCCAGGTGGATGCGGCGATGCGGCTGCCGCGGGACCGCCGCGACCAGGGCCTGGCGGCCAATTGGGCGCGCGTCACCGCCGGGCATGTGGACGCGCTGCTGCGGGTGACGGAGCTGGTGGAGGATGGCGCGCTGCTGTCCAACCCGCTGGTCGACCAGCTGGTGGCGCTGCGGCGCGCCGGCTGGACGCTGCGCAGCGGCCTGGGCGATGTGATGCTGAATTCGCTGGTGGCGGTGAATGCCGGCCGCCCCTGGAGCCCGGCCGAAGTGGCGGCGACGCTGCGCCAGCAGGGCCGCGCGACCACCGCCTGGGCGACGCTGGAGGCCGGCGCGGCGCGGCCCGGCATCCCCGCCACCTTGCGCGCGGCGCTGGGCGCGGCGCAGCCCGGCGTCACCGGCCCGGCCGGCCAGGCGCGCGACGCCGTGGTGGCGTCCCTGGCCGAGGGCCGCCCGCCGGCGATCGACGCCACCGCCTTCCGCGACCAGCAGGTGCCCTTCGTGCCGCTGCTGAGCGCCATCCCCCTGGCGGCGCTGGATGGCATGGTGGAGGTGGCGCTGGCGGAACAGGCGGCGGCACGCCGCGGCCTGGCGCTCGGTGCCGGGCTGATCGGCCTGGCCCTGCTGCTGAGCCTGGGCGGCTGGGTGGCGGCGCAGCGCCTGGTGGTGCGGCCGATCGGCCAGATGACGGCGGCGATGCGCCGGCTGGCGGCGCGGGAACTTGACATCGCGGTGCCGATGCTGGGCCGCCGCAACGAGATCGGCGCCATGGCCGGCGCCGTGCAGGTGTTCAAGGACGGGCTGATCGAGGCCGACCGCCTGGGCGCCCTGCAGCGCGAGGAACAGGGTGCCCGCATCCGCCGGGCGGAGGCGCTGGACCAGCTGACCCGGGCCTTCGAGACCCGGATCGGCGAGCTGACGACGCAGCTCACCCGCTCCGCCACCACGCTGGAATCCAGCGCCAGCACCATGTCCGGCACCGCGGAGCGCGGCACCGCCCAGGCCGCCGCGATGGCGCGCGCGGCGGAAGGCGCCAATGGCGGCGTGCAATCCGTGGCGGCGGCGGCGGAACAGCTCACCGCGTCGATCCGCGAGATCAGCCGGCAGATCAGCCAGTCCCAATCCGTCGTCCAATCCGCCGTGGTGGATGCCGAGCGCACGGACCGCGTGGTGCGCGACCTGTCGGAGGGCGCCGGGCGGATCAGCGAGGTGGTGGTGCTGATCCGCCGCATCGCCGCCCAGACCAACCTGCTGGCGCTGAACGCGACGATCGAGGCGGCACGCGCCGGCGACGCCGGCAAGGGCTTCGCCGTGGTGGCGGGGGAGGTGAAGGCGCTGGCGGCGCAGACCGCCCAGGCCACCGAGGATATCGGCCGGCAGATCGGCCAGATCCAGGCGGCGACGGAACAGGCGGTGACGGCCATTGCCGGCATCGCCGGCACGGTCGGCCAGGTCAGCGAGATCACCACCGCCATCGCCGCCGCGGTGGAGCAGCAATCCGCCGCGACGCAAGGCATCAGCAGCCATGTGCAGGACGTGGCGCAGGGCACCGGCCAGGTGACGGACAGCCTGGGCGCTGTCAGCACCCTGGCCGAGGAAACCGGCCGCACGGCGCAGGAGGTTCTGGCCGCCTCCGCCACCCTGGCGCGCCAGGCCCAGGCGGCGGATGCGGAGGTGGCGCAGTTCCTGGCCCGGGTGAAGGCCGCCTGACACCAATGGCCGGGTTGCGCCGACCTGCCCCGGCGGCGCGCAGCCGGGCGCCCGGGGCGCGCGCCGGCGATCGGCGCGCGACGCTTCGCTCAGGCGGCCGGCAGCCGCACGATGAAGCGGGCGCCAAGGATGGCGCCATCGGCGTCGCGCCGGTTCTCGGCGGCGATGCGGCCGCGCAGGCCCTCGACGATCTGCTTGGAGATGGACAGGCCCAGGCCGGAATGCTGGCCGAAGCGCTCGCCGGTGGGGCGTTCGCTGTAGAAGCGGTCGAAGATGCTCTCCAGCTTCGCGTCGGGGATGCCGGGGCCGTCATCCTCGATGATGAACTCCACCATCTGCCCGGTCGGCCGCGCCCGCACCACCACATGGCCGTCGCGCGGGCTGAAGGAGATGGCATTGCCGATCAGGTTGCGGAACACCTGCACCAGACGCCCTTCCACCCCGCGCACGCTGAGGCCCTCCGCCGGCGCCTCGATCTCCAGCGTCGGGTCGCCCTCCGCCCGCGTCGCCGCGTGCAGCTCCCCCAGCGCGCCCAGGATGGGGGCGACATCGACCGGCGTCGCGATGGTGCGCGATAGCTCGGCATCGACGCGCGAGCTGTCGGCGATGTCGTTGATCAGGCGGTCCATGCGCACCGCGTCGTCGGCGATGATGGCCAGCAGCCGGCGCTGCTTCACCGGATCCTCGATCCGCCGCAGCGTCTCGATGGCGCTGCGCACGCTGGTCAGCGGGTTGCGCAGTTCATGCGCCACATCGGCGGCGAAGCGTTCATTGGCGTCGATCCGCGCCCACAGCGCGCGCGCCGCGGTCTGCAAATCGCGCGCCAGCACGCCGATCTCATCCTCCCGCGTCAGCAGCGGGCGCGGCACGCTGCCGCCGCGGCCCTCGCCCTCGCGCATCGCCGCGGCGGCGCGCGCCAGTTCCAGGATCGGCGTCGCCAGGGTGCGCGACAGGTACATGGACAGCAGCACCGTCAGCACCAGCGCCAGGGCGAACAGCGCCAGGACGGAAACCCGGATGTCGAGCAGCCGGGCATCGACCTCCCGCGCCTCCCGCGTCAGCAGCACGATGCCGACCGGCGCCGCGCCGCGCCGCGCCGGCTCCGCCACGGACACCAGCAGGCGGCCATCGGCGGTGCGGCGGATATAGGGGCGCACGCCGCCTTCCAGCGCCAGGCGCAGCTCCTCCCGCCGGTCGGTGCCGCTGGTGCCGCCGAATTCCGGCTGCCAATCGAAGGACGGCGCGTTGGGGTTCACATCCACCGTCACCTCGTCCTGCGCCCCGCGCGGCAGCACGGCGAGCACCCGTTCGTAGATGCCCGCCACCGTGCCGGCGAAGGCGCCGCGCGGCTCGGGCGGCGGCAGCGGTTCGGTCACGATGGCGCCGCCGGGGCCTTCCCGCACGCGGCTGTCGGCCACCAGCAGGCCGGTATTGTCGAACAGCCTTGCCTGGGTGTTGGGGGATGGCTCCACCAGCCGGCGCAGCAGCGGGCGCGCGGCCTCCGGCACCAGGATGGTGCGGTCGTCCCGCGGCCTGGTCGCGGCTTCGCCGATGGCGGCGGCGTAGATGCGCGCCTGGGTGCGCAGCGCCTCCACCTCCGCTGCCAGCAGGCCGTTCTGGTACTGGTCCAGATACAGCAGGGCGGCGGCCAGAAGCGCCGGCGGCAGGGCGTTCATCAGCAGGATGCGGCGCAGCAGCGGCGAGAGCCAGCGCGGCCGCCGGCTGCCGCTGCGGGTCTCGGTCCTGGCCGGGGTGGGGGTGCCGCCCGCGTCGGGCATCATGCGTCCTGTGCTGGTTAGGGCGAGGGTAACGCGGCAGCGGGGTGGCTGGCCATGCCGGTTGCGCGATGCCGCGGAAGGGCCAAGACTTCGAGCCAACAAGACTTCGGACAAGCCAGGGGGGATGCCGATGCTCGGGCTGATGCAGGACTGGCCGCTCAGGATCCACCGGCTGATCGACCACGCCGCCCGCCACCATGGCGGCCGGACCGTTGCCAGCCGCAGCGTGGAGGGGCCGATCCACCGCACCGACTATGCCACGCTGCGCCGCCGGTCGCTGGCCCTGGCGCAGCGGCTGGCGCGGGAGGGGGTGCGGCCGGGCGACCGGGTGGCGACGCTGGCCTGGAACACCTGGCGCCACATCGAGGCCTGGTACGGCATCACCGGCGCCGGCGCCGTCTATCACACGCTGAACCCGCGCCTGTTCCCGGACCAGATCGCCTGGATCCTGAACCACGCCGAAAGCCGGCTGATGCTGTTGGACCTTTCCTTCATCGCCCTGGCGGAGGGGATCGCGACCAAGCTGCCGCACATCACGCGCTACGTGGTGCTGACGGATGCGGCGCATATGCCGGAAACCAGCCTGCCCGGCGCGGTGGACTATGAATCCTGGCTGGCGGAGGCGGATGGCGACTTCGCCTGGCTGCCGGGCGAGGAGAACGCCGCCGCCGGGCTCTGCTACACCTCCGGCACCACGGGCGAGCCGAAGGGCGTGCTGTATTCCCACCGCTCCAACGTGCTGCATGCGCTGGCGGTCGCGGCGCCGGACATGATGGGGCTTTCGGCCATGGACCGGGTGATGCCGGTGGTGCCGATGTTCCACGCCAATGGCTGGTGCCTGCCCTTCGTCGCGCCGCTGACCGGCGCCGGGCTGGTGCTGCCGGGCCCGAAGCTGGATGGCGCCTCCCTGCAATCGCTGATGGAGGCGGAGGGCGTCAGCTTCACCGCCGCCGTGCCCACCGTCTGGCTCGGCCTGCTGCAGCATCTCGAAGCGACGGGGGGCGAGCTTTCCACGCTGAAGCGGGTGGTGATCGGCGGTTCCGCCTGCCCGCGCGCGCTGACCGCGGCCTTCGAGCGACGGGGCATCCATGTGGTGCATGCCTGGGGCATGACGGAAACCAGCCCCATCGGCACCATCTGCGGCGTGAAGCCGGAGGTGGCGGGGCGCGACGCGGAAGGCGTGCTGGATTTGCAGGAGACCCAGGGCTTTCCTCCGTTCACGGTCGATATGCGGATCGTCGGCGACGACGGCGTGGAGAAGCCGTGGGACGGCGCGACCTTCGGCAACCTCCAGGTACGCGGCCCCACCGTGACGCGCGGCTACTTCAGGGCGGGGCGGGAGGCGCTGACGCCGGATGGCTGGTTCGAGACCGGGGACGTCGCGACCATCGACGCCGCCGGCTACATGCACGTCACCGACCGCACCAAGGATGTCATCAAGTCCGGCGGCGAGTGGATTTCCTCCATCGAGCTGGAGAATCTGGCCATGGGCCACCCGGATGTGGCGGAAGCCGCCGTGGTGGCGGCACGGCACCCGAAATGGGACGAAAGGCCGCTGCTGGTGCTGGTGCCCAAGGCCGGGCGGGAGATCGCGAAGCAGGCAGTGCTGGACCATATCGCGCCGCATGTCGCGAAATGGTGGCTGCCGGACGATGTCGTCGTGGTGGCGGAAATCCCGCACACCGCCACCGGCAAGATCCTCAAGACCAGGCTGCGGGAGCAGTTCGCCGGATATTTCGGGGTGCCGTGATACCCGGCGCAGGAAGGTTTCACCGTAGTACCCCTCGAACGCCCGGCGGGCCGCGCCCGCGGCCCTGGCTTCGCGGCACGGGCCGCGGTGCGCGCTCGGCGCTTCGCGCCGCGGGTCGGATCCCAGAGCGCCACCTGTGAGGGGCCGGCGCGCCGTGCGCGCCGCGCCCCCGCCCGGGCCTCGGTCATTTCCCTCGCAACGCCTTCTCCTGTAGAACATTTTCAAGCCTTGCGGCTTCGCAAGGCGAGCCGGAAAATGCGTCGAAACAATGAGCTGCTGGCGCCGTTTCACCGTCTTCCCTTGCGGTGAAACGGCGCTAGCCTGGGCGCGGGACAGCGGGGGATCGGAGGCCATGCGGCCTGGAATCGGCGCGGCCGCCAGCGCCAGGGGCTGAGCGGGTGGCGCCACCCCGCATCGGCCTGGCGCTTGGCAGCGGCGCGGCGCGCGGCTGGGCGCATATCGGCGTGGCGGAGGCGCTGGCGGAAGCCGGCATCGTGCCGGAGGTGGTCTGCGGCACCTCGATCGGCGCGGTGGTCGGTGCCGCCCAGGCCGCCGGCCGGCTGGCTGCGCTGCACGACTGGGTGCAGGCCGCCGGGTGGCGGGAGATCGTCGGCCTGCTGGATGTGCGGCTGACCCGGGGCGGCCTGATCGAGGGGCGGGAACTGCTGGCCTTCCTGCGCGGGCTTGGCCTGGATGTGCCGATCGAGGGCCTGGCCACGCGCTACGCCGCCGTGGCCACGGACCTGGCGACCGGGCGGGAAGTGTGGCTGCAGACCGGACCGTTGCATCAGGCGGTGCGCGCCTCCGCCGCCCTGCCCGGCCTGTTCAGCCCGGCGCTGCGCGAGGGACGATGGCTGGTGGATGGCGGGCTGTGCAACCCGGTGCCGGTTTCCGTCTGCCGGGCGCTGGGGGCCGAGATCATCATCGCGGTGAACCTGAATGGCGACCTGCTGGGCCGTCGCTTCGAGGTGCCTTCGGAGCCACCGCCGCCGGCCCCCCGCCCGCCGCCGGAGGGTCTGGCCGAAGCGGTGCGCCAGCTTCCCCTGGCGCTGCGCGATCAGGCGGCGCTGCTCGGCGCGCGGCTGTTCCCGCCCGGCGCGGCAACGCCCGGCTATTTCGACGTGCTGGCCAATTCCATCAACATCATGCAGGACCAGATCACCCGCACCCGCCTGGCGGGCGACCCGCCGCATGTGCTGCTGCTGCCGCGGCTGCGCGAGATCGGGCTGATGGAATTCCACCGCGGCCCGGAAGCCATCGCCGAGGGCCGCGCCTGCGTCGAGCAGGCGCTGCCCCTGCTGCGCCGGTATCTGTGAAACCCCACCCCGTTGCCCGATCCGATTGCCGGGAACCTGGGCCCGCCGCCGGCGGGTGAGCGGCCTGCCGGCCGCCGCGCCGCAGCCGGGCCGGCGGATCCCGGCGCCGGCGATTGCGGCGGCGTTCCGTCGCGATCACCGGGATTCGGCAGGGCCTACGCTTCCTTGTACCGGTACCCCAGCCCGTACAGCGTCTCGATCTGCGCGAAATCGTCATCCACCTGGCGGAACTTCTTGCGCACGCGCTTCACATGGCTGTCGATGGTGCGGTCATCGACATAGATGTTCTCGCCATAGGCGCCGTCGATCAGCTGGTCGCGGTTCTTCACCATGCCGGGGCGCACGGCCAGCGCCTTCACCAGCAGGAATTCCGTCACGGTCAGCTGCACCTGCTTCCCCTTCCACATGCAGGTGTGCTTGGTCTCGTCCAGCATCAGGTCGCCGCGGGCGATGATGCCGCCGGCGGGGGTGCCGCTGCCCTCGGCCCGGCCGGCCTCGTTGCGGCGCAGCAAGGCGCGGATACGCTCCAGCAGCAGGCGCTGGCTGAACGGCTTGGTGATGTAGTCATCCGCCCCCAGGCGCAGGCCCATCAGCTCATCGAGCTCGTCATCCTTGCTGGTCAGGAAGATCACCGGCATGGCGCTGCGCTGGCGCAGCCGCTGCAACAGCTCCATCCCGTCCATGCGCGGCATCTTGATGTCCAGCACCGCGAGGTCCGCCGGCCGGGCCATCAGGCCCTGCAGGGCGCTTTCGCCATCGGTGTAGGTGCGCACGGTGAAGCCCTCCTGCTCCAGGGTCATGGAGACGCTGGTCAGGATGTTGCGGTCGTCATCCACCAGGGCGATGGTGTGCGGCACAGGCAGACTCCTCGGGGTGCGCGGGTCGCGCGGTAGGGGAAGGCGTAGCCGTAGATTGTGGCAAAGCCGGGTCAGGCAAAGGGCGGGCGTGCATGACAGGGGAAGATCACGGGTTCGCCGCCCGCCGGCTGCTGCGCGCCGCCGCTGCCGCCACGCTGGCGACCAGCCAGCAGGGCCAGCCCTTCGCCAGCCTGGTGACGCCGGCGCTGCTGCCGGACCTGACCGTGCTGCTGCTGCTGTCGGACCTCTCGGAACACACCCGCCACCTGAAGGCGGAGCCGCGCTGCGCCATCCTGGTGCAGGGGGCGCCGGAACAGGTGAACCCGCAGACCGCCCCGCGGGTGACGCTCACCGGCCTGGCGGAGCCCGCCGAGCCCGGGCTGAAGCCGCGCTTCCTGGCCCGCCACCCCTATGCTGCGCTCTATGCGGATTTCGGCGATTTCCACCTGTGGCGCATCCGACCGGCGGCGGCGCTGCTGGTGCAGGGCTTCGCCCGCGCCACCAGGCTGCGCCAGGCGGATCTGTTGCCGGACCCGGACGCCGTGGCCGCCCTGGCGGCAGCGGAGGAGGGCATCATCGGGCATGTGAACGCCGACCATGCGGAGGCGCTGAAGGCCATCGCGGAGGGGCTGCTGCGGCAATCACCGGGCGATTGGCGGATGGTGGCGGTGGACCCGGATGGCTGCGACCTGGCGGCCGGCGAGCGGGTGTGCCGCCTGCCCTGGCCCGCCCCGGTGGCCGATGCGCATGGCGTGCGCAAGGCACTGGTCCTGGCTGCCCGCGCCGGGCGGGATCTCCCGCAGGGTGAAAAGTAACCAGCCGGTTCGCGTTGATTGTGACAGCTTACCCGCCCTAATTTCGCCGCGCAGAGCGGACTATGAAGGTCCGGCGACATGCCAGGCGGGGAACAGGGCCGGGCGTGTCCTTTTGGAGGGTTGCAATGACATCCGACGTATCCGCCCTGTCCGGGACCGGCGTGACCGGCTCGGCGACGATCCATGCCAACCTGACGGCGCCGGGGCTCTACGCCCATGCGCTGCGCCGGGGGGAGGGGCGGCTTTCGGCGGATGGCGCCTTCATGGCCGTGACCGGCCAGCACACCGGCCGCTCCGTGCAGGACAAGTTCGTGGTGGACGACCCGGAATCGCGTGACGCGGTGTGGTGGGGCAAGGTGAACCGCCCCCTGCCGGTGGAGAATTTCCGCGCCTTCACCACCAAGGTCCGCAATTGGCTGGGCGAGAAGCCGGAGCTGTTCACCCAGGACCTCTACGCCGGCGCCGACCCGGCGCACCGCATCCGCGTGCGGCTGGTGACCACCAATGCCTGGCACGCCCTGTTCGCGCGCAACATGTTCATCCGCCCGCCGGTCGAGGAACTGGCGGGCTTCAAGCCGGACTACACCATCCTGCACGCGCCGGAATACGAGGCCGACCCGGCCGTCGATGGCTGCCGCACCGGCACGCTGATCGCGCTGTCCTTCGCCGCGCGCACCATCTGCATCGCCGGCACCAGCTATGCGGGCGAGATCAAGAAGTCGATCTTCACCGTGATGAACTGGATCCTGCCGGATCGCGGCGTGCTGCCGATGCACTGCTCCGCCAATCTCGGCCGGGATGGCGACACGGCGCTGTTCTTCGGCCTGTCCGGCACCGGCAAGACCACGCTCTCCTCCGACCCGGAGCGCCAGCTGATCGGCGATGACGAGCATGGCTGGTCCGATGACGGCGTCTTCAACTTCGAGGGCGGCTGCTACGCCAAGGTCATCAAGCTGAGCCGCGAGGCCGAGCCGCAGATCTGGGACGCCTCCCACCGCTTCGGCGCGGTGCTGGAGAATGTGGTCGGCGACGATTACGGCAGCCTCGACCTCGATGACGGCACGCTGACCGAGAACACCCGCGCCTGCTACCCGATCGAGTTCATCCCGAACACGGTGCCGGGCGGCGTCGCGGGGAAACCGCGCACCGTGGTGATGCTCACGGCGGACGCTTTCGGCGTGCTGCCGCCGATCGCCAAGCTGACGGCGGCGCAGGCCATGTACCACTTCCTGTCCGGCTACACCGCGCGCGTCGCCGGCACGGAAAAGGGCCTGGGCAAGGAGCCGCAGGCCACCTTCTCCACCTGCTTCGGCGCCCCCTTCCTGCCGCGCCACCCGGAAGTCTACGGCAGGATGCTGGCCGAGCGGATCGCCAAGGACGGGGCCGAGGTCTGGCTGGTGAACACCGGCTGGACCGGCGGCGCCTATGGCACCGGCAAGCGCATGTCCATCCAGCACACCCGCGCCCTGCTGCGCGCCGCGCTGGACGGCAGCCTGGCCAAGGTGGAGTTCGAGACCGATCCCTTCTTCGGCCTGTCGATCCCGAAGGCTGTCCCGGGCGTGCCCACGGATGTGCTGAACCCGCGCAACAGCTGGGCCGACAAGGCCGCCTACGACAAGCAGGCGAAGCACCTGGTCTCCCTGTTCGAGCAGAACTTCGAGACTTTTGCCGGCGCCGTCAGCGATGACGTGAAGGCGGCGGCGATCCGCGCCGCGGCCTAACCGCTTGATCAAGACCCTCTCGCCGGAAGGCGAGGGGGTCTTCGCGGAACAGGCACCCCGGCATGATTTCGCGTCTCATCTTTTCCGCCATGATGGCCATCAGTCTGGCGGCCGAGGCCCAGCCTTCGGCTGGCCCTGCAATCCCTTCGGCCAATGTCGCGCGTGAGGCGCAGGCGTGTTACGACCTGCATGTCGGATTGGCGCGCTGGGCCGAAGCCCAGTACCGGGCGTGCCGTATCGATCGAGAGCCACCTCAGCTCGGGATCATGCGGCGCCACGCCGATGTCGCTGAACAGCGCTTCCAGGACCTGTTCGGTGCTGCCGCATTGGCCGCGGCACGAGAACAGCTGAGCGCTCGGCTAAGGCGCTCGGTGGCGGTCGATCCGGCCTCCTGCCGCCAACTCGCGCAGGCAGCACCGATGACAGTGGAGCAACAAGGCGCCGTGGAAGCGGAACTGGCGCGGCAGGTCCCGGATTGGCAGCGCTTCGCATTCCGGCCCAGCCCGCGTACCATGACGTGTGAGTGACGCGCGACGGCGCCCGCCGAGATCCGCCGATCTCCGGCCTTGCCAGGCGCGGCCCCATCCGCGCCCCACTGGGACCCGATAGTCCATGCCCCTCGACAGCACGACGCCACACCAGCAGCCGCGGCGGCCCGAAGCCGCCCGCAACGTGCTCGGCGGCGTTTTGCTGCCCTGCTCCGTGGCGCCCGTCACCGGGTTCTTCCGCGACGGATGCTGCAACACCGGCCCCGAGGATCGCGGGCTGCATGTGGTCTGCGCCGAGGTGACGGCGGCCTTCCTCGCCTTCAGCAAGGCCAGCGGCAACGACCTCTCCACCCCCCGCCCCGAATACGGCTTCGCTGGCCTGGTACCCGGCGACCGCTGGTGCCTCTGCGCCGCGCGGTGGGAGGAGGCGCGACTGGCGGGCCACGCGCCGCCGGTGCTGCTGGAGGCGACGCATGTGGCCGCGCTGGCGGTGGTGAGCCTGGCGGATTTGCGCGCCCACGCCCTGGACCCGGACTGACGCCCCGCGGCAGATTGCCCCCTGGAGTCAAAGGGGGAAACAGCATGAACCAGGCGCATCTGCGGAAATTCGACCTGACCGGGCGCGTGGCGCTGGTCACCGGCGCCTCCCGCGGCCTCGGCGCCGCCATGTCCCGCGGCCTGGCGCAGGCGGGGGCGGAGGTGATCCTGAATGGGCGCGACGCCGCGACCCTGGAAGCCCAGGCCGAGAAGCTGCGGGCCGAGGGCCTCGCCTGCCGCGTCAGCGCCTTCGACGTGACGGATGGCAAGGCGGTGGAGGCGGCGGTGGCCGGCCTCGGCCCGATCGACATCCTGCTGCACAATGCCGGCAACCAGCACCGCGCGCCGATCGAGGAGACGACGGAGGCAGGCTGGCACAGCGTGATCGACACCCATCTGACGGCGCTGTGGCGGCTTTCGCGCCTGGTGGTGCCGGGGATGAAGCAGCGGCGGCGCGGCAAGGTGATCGCCACCGGCAGCCTGGCCAGCGACCTCGGCCGCGCCACCATCACGCCCTATGCCTCGGCCAAGGGCGGGCTGAAGATGTTCATCCGGGCGCTGGCCGTGGAACTCGGGCCGTGGAACATCCAGTGCAATGCCATCGGGCCGGGCTGGTTCGACACGGAGATGAACAAGCCGCTGCTGGATAATCCCGAGTGGCTGGCGATGGTGCAGCGGCGGTGCCCCGCCGGCCGCTACGCGCAGCCGGAGGAGATTG
The DNA here is from genome assembly GCF_012103215.1 of Falsiroseomonas selenitidurans. GTDB lineage: Bacteria > Pseudomonadota > Alphaproteobacteria > Acetobacterales > Acetobacteraceae > Falsiroseomonas > Falsiroseomonas selenitidurans. Next base: position 94,908 of record NZ_JAAVNE010000011.1, on the reverse strand, counting down.
CCGGGACGGCGGTGTTCCTGGCGTCGGGGGCCTCGGATTTCGTCTCCGGCCAGATGCTGTTTGTCGATGGGGGCGTGACGGCCAGCATGAGCTGAGACCTGGTCCCGGGGATCGTCACCGGGCGGCCCGGCGGAGGCGGTCGAAACCGCCCGCTGGCGCAGCAGCCCGATGAACCGGGGCCACGCCCCAGGCCATCGGTCAGCGCCGCATCGCCTGCACCAGGGCCATGGTGGCGGTGCCGAGCATGAAGCAGCCGCCCAGCACGAACACGGCCTCCGGCCGGCCGCTATCCACCAGCCAGCCGAACATCGGCGGGGCGATCATGCCGCCGATGTTGAAGCCGGTGGAGACCACGCCGAACACCGCGCCGGATTGCCCGGGCGGGGCCGCGGCGCGCACCATCATGTCGCGGGACGGCATGCAGAGCCCGCTCATGATCCCGGCCAGCCCCAGCACGCAGGCGACCAGCCAGCCCGGCATCGCCAGCAGCCCGACGGCCAGTGTCAGCACGCCCGCAATCCCGAAGCCCGTCATCGCCACCAGCCCATGCCGCGCCACGCGGTCGGCCAGCGCGCCGCCAAGCAGCACCCCGGCGGCGGAGCCGGCCAGCGTCGCCGTCAGCGCCGTGCTGGCCATGGCCAGGCTCATCCCGCCGCCGGCCACCAGGGCGGCGACGGTGAAGGCATTCATGCCGCCGAGCGACAGCGCGATGAGCACGAAGAAGCCGGTCAGCGACAGCACCGCGCGGTTCAGCACCCGGGTCTGCTGCCCCGCCGCGGGCTTTGGCCGGGCGCCGGGCGCATCGGCGGGGCAGGTCAGCCACACCCAGGCGGCAGCGACCCAGGCGATGCCGCCGGCCACCACCAGCGCGCCGGACAGGCCCAGCCCCGCGGCCAGGGCCAGCATCAGGAAGGGCGCCACCGCGCCGCCGGCGAAGCCCGCGAAGGTGTGCAGGGAAAACGCCCGCCCCATCCGCGGCGCCTTCATGGCGCTGTTGAGGATGGCGTAGTCCGCCGGGTGGTAGACGGCATTCGCCAGCCCGGCCATGGCGCCGGCCAGCAGCACCGCCGGGTAGGTGACGTTCAGCCCCAGCAGCGCGAAGGCGGCGCCGCCCAGCACCAGCCCCGCCGCCAGCACCCGCTTCGGCCCGATCCGGTCCACCAGGAAGCCCATCGGCGCCTGGGTCAGGGCGGAGACGATGCTGAACAGCGTGATCGCCAGGCCGAGTTCCACGAAGCCGACGCCGAGCCGCGCCTGCAGCAGCGGGAACAGCGGCGGCAGCACCAGGATGTGCAGGTGGCTGACCGCATGCGCCGCGCCGATGGCGCCCAGCGTGCGGCGTTCCTGGACGCTGAATCCCGCCCCGGCCTGGACCAGGCCGGCCTCCGCCGTCGTGCTCACTGCGATCCACCCGGGATTTTGCTGCCCGATAGCCCCCGGCCCGGCGCCCGGCAAGGCGCCGCCCGCTGCCTCAATGCGCCTCGGCCCAGGAGGCTCCGTGGCCGATCTCGACGGAAAGCGGCACGGAAAGCCGCGCCACGCCTTCCATGATGCGCTTCACCAGGGCGGCGGTGGCCTCCACCTCCGCCTCCGGCACCTCGAACACCAGCTCGTCATGCACCTGCAGCAGCATCCGCGCACCGAGCCCGGCCTCGCGCAGCGCAAGCGGCAGGCGCACCATGGCGCGCTTGATCACCTCCGCCGCGCCGCCCTGGAAGGGGGCATTGATCGCCGCGCGCTCCGCCCCGCCGCGGCGCACAGGGTCCTTGGACGCGATATCGGCGATCCACAGCTTGCGGCCGAAGGGGGTCTGCACGTAGCCGGTGGCGCGGGCATCCTCCTTCAGCTTCTCCATGCTGTCGCGGATGCCCGGATACTGCGCGAAATAGGCGTCGATGATCGCCTTCGCCTCGCCGGGGGAGATGCCCAGCCGGGCCGCCAGGCCGAAGGCGGACATGCCGTAGATGATGCCGAAATTGATCGTCTTGGCGCGCCGCCGCGCTTCCTTGTCCACCGCCTCCGGCGCCAGGTGGAAGATATCCGCGGCGGTGCGCGAATGGATGTCCTGGCCGCTCGCGAAAGCCTCTTTCAGCGCCGGCACATCGGCCAGGTGGGCCAGGATCCGCAGTTCGATCTGGCTGTAGTCGGCCGCCAGCAGCACATGGCCGGCTTCCGCCACGAAGGCGCGGCGGATGCGTGCCCCTTCCTCGGTGCGGACGGGGATGTTCTGCAGGTTCGGATCGGTGGAGGAGAGCCGCCCGGTGGAGGTCACCGCCATGGCGAAATCCGTGTGCACCCGGCCATGGGCATCCGCCGCCTGGGCCAGCGCGTCCACATAGGTGGATTTCAGCTTGGCGATCTGCCGCCAGTCCAGCACCCGGCGTGGCAGCGCATGGCCCTGGCCGGCCAGATCCTCCAGCACGCTGGCATCGGTGCCCCAGGCGCCGGTCAGCTTGCTGCGCCTGCCACCCGGCAGTTTCTGGTCGTCGAACAGGATCTCACCCAGCTGCTTGGGCGAGCCGACATTGAACGGCTTGCCCGCCAGCTCGTGGATCTCCCGCTCGTAGCGCGCCAGCTTCTCCGTGAAGTCGGCGCCAATGCGGGACAGTTCGGCGGCGTCGATCTTGATGCCGGCGAGTTCCATGTCGCGCAGGACGGGCACCATGCGGCGCTCCACCTGCTCATACAGCGCCAGCGCCCGGGCCGGGCGCAATTCGGGCCGCAGCGCGTGCCACAGCCGCAGCGTCACATCCGCATCCTCCGCCGCATAGGCGGTGGCCTTGTCCAGCGCGACGCGGCTGAAGGGGATGCGGTTGCGCCCGGTGCCGGTGCAGCTGTCATAGGTGATGCAGGTGTGGCCCAGATGCTGGGCCGCCAGCTCGTCCATGCCATGGCCATGCTTGCCGGCGCGCAGCGCGTAGGACATCAGCATGGTATCATCCACCGGCGCCACGGCGATGCCGCCATTTGCGGCCCGGCAGAGCACTTCCAGGTCGTACTTCGCGTTGTGCAGCACCTTGAGGATGGCGGGGTTTTCCAGCAGCCCCCTCAGCGCCGCCAGCGCCGCATCCGGGTCGATCTGCGCCGGCGTGCCGCTGCCCATCAGGTCGCCGCTGCCCTCGTGCCGCAGCGGCACGTAGCAGGCCCGGCCCGGCCTGGTGGCCAGCGAGAAGCCGACCAGCTGGGCCTTCATGGCGTCCAGGTTGTCGGTTTCCGTGTCGAAGCCGATGACCCCCGCCGCCTCGGCCTCCGCCACCCAGGCATGGAGGTCTTCCAGCGTGGTGACGGTGGCGTAGCCGGCGAAGGGCGGCGCCTCGGTGGGAGCCGCGGGCGGAGCCTCCGCCTGGGCGGCAGGCCGGAATCCGTTGCCGCGGGTGACCGCGCTGGCATCCCCCAGGCCGAGGCGTGCCAGCAGACTGCGAAAACCGTTCTCCCGCAGGAATTTCTCCAGCGTCGGCGGATGCGGGGCGCGGGCCAGCATGGCCTCGATCGGGCAGGGCAGCGGCGCGTTGTTGTCCAGCAGCACCAGGCGGCGGCTGATGCGCGCCTTCTCGGCGTTCTGTTCCAGCGATTCGCGGCGCTTCGGCTGCTTGATCTTCGCCGTGTTCGCCAGCAGGCCTTCCAGGTCGCCATATTCGTTGATCAGCTGCGCCGCGGTCTTGATGCCGATGCCCGGCACGCCCGGCACATTGTCCGTGCTGTCGCCGGCCAGGGCCTGCACCTCCACCACCTTGTCCGGCGTCACGCCGAACTTCTCCAGCACCTCCGCCTCCCGGATCGGGCGCTGCTTGATCGGGTCCAGCATCTGCACGCCGGGGCCGATGAGCTGCATCAGGTCCTTGTCGGAGGAGACGATGGAGACGCTGCCGCCTTCCGCCACGAACAGGCGGGCATAGGTCGCGATCAGGTCGTCGGCCTCGAAGCCCGGCTGTTCCGCCTGGCAGACGCCGAGTGCCTCCGTCGCTTCCCGGATCAGGGCGAATTGCGGAACCAGCTCGGGCGGCGGCTCCGGGCGATGCGCCTTGTAGGCGGGGTAGATGTCGTTGCGGAAGGTGACGCGCGCGCTGTCGAACACCACGGCGATGTGGCTGGCGGCGTGGCGGGAGAGGAATTGCGACAGCATCTGGGTGAAGCCGAAGACGGCATTCACATGCACCCCGTCCGGCCGCGTCATCGGCGGCAGGGCGTGGAAGGCGCGGAAGATGTAGCCGGAGCCATCGACCAGGATCAGCCGCCTTTCCCCCGGCGCAACGGGGGGCACGGCTTCCGCGACGGCGTCCGGCACGGGCAGCGGCGCGATCGCCGCCGCGCCCTCAGTGCCCGTGGTCGTCACCGGCACCCTCGGCCAGGACGTAGGTGCGGGAGCAATAGGGGCAGGTGACCTGCGCCTTCTCGATCCGCAGATAGACCAGCGGATGGCCCAGCGCGCCGCCGCCGCCATCGCAGCCGACGGTGCGGGTCTGGGCCGGGATGGTGTCCTCCGGCGTCACGCCGGGCAGGGCAACCGGCGTGTAGCCGGTCTGACGCGCATCGCGCATGGAAATCCTCGACAGTGCTGCGGGCCGCATGGGCACTCTGGCCCAGGCTGAGGTCATGCGGCCCAGCATAGAGCATTTCCGCCGCCCGCGGAAACGCCGGCCGGCGGCGATCAGGATCGCGTCAGCGGGCACGCTTCCGGTTGCCTCGCCGGGGCAGCGCGTCGATGGTCCGGCGCCTGATGAGCGTCCTGTCCCTCGGCCCGGCCGCCGCCCCCCCGAAGACGCCCGGGGCGGCCTCCCGCTTCGTCTGCCCGATCGACCGCGCGGCCCTGCACCCGGTGCCGGAGGGGGCGGCCCCGGGCCTGGCCTGCACGCAATGCGGCACCGTCTTTCCCGTGGTGCAGGGCGTGCCAGTGCTGCTGAACGAGGCCAACAGCGTCTTCCGGATCGACAGCTACCGCCAGGCGGCGGGGTATGAGGGCGCCAGCGGCTATGGCGGCTCCGCCGACCGCAGCCGCGGCCTGCGCCGCGCCTACCGCGCCTTCGCCCGCAAGCTGCTGGAGGCGGCGGTGCCCGGCCCGCCCTTCGACCCGCTGCCGACCATCCTGGCGGCGAGGCCGGAGGCGGCGTTGCTGGTCATCGGCGCCGGCGAGCGCGCCTGGCCGGGGCGGGTGACCTACACCGATGTGGCCATGGCGCGGAAGGTCGCCTGCATCTGCGACGCGCACGACCTGCCCTTCCCGGACGGATCCTTCGACGCGGTCTGCGCCGAGGCGGTGCTGGAGCATGTCTGCGATCCGCAGCGCTGCGTGGCGGAGATCCACCGGGTGCTGCGGCCGGGCGGCTTCGTCTGGGCCGTCACGCCCTTCCTGCAGCCGGTGCACATGGGCGCCCACGACTTCACCCGCTTCACCTTCCTCGGCCATCGCCGGCTGTTCCGCTGGTTTGACGAATCGGCCAGCGGCATGGTGGGCGGGCCGGTGCAAGCCGGCATCCACCTGTTCCGCCACACGCTGCTGGCCCTGACGGACCGGCCACGCCTGCAAGCCGGGCTGCGCCTGGCCGGGCTGCTGCTGACCTGGCCGCTGCGCTTCCTGGACCGTTTCCTGGTGCGCACCGAAGCCTCGCTGAACGCCGGCTGCGCCTTCTATTTCCTGGGCCGCAAGCGGGAGAGCCCGATCCCGGACCGGGAGATCATCGGCCTGTTCCGCGGCCGCTGACCTGCCCCGGGGCGGCGTGCCCTTGCGGGAATTCGCCCGGCTGCCCTACGGCTTCCCCCGGCCCCGGCATCCCGCCCGGCGGCCGCGGGACATGGAGGCCGGCGGAGCGGATGGCGCGGCGACTTCTTCTGGCCTGGCTGGCCCTGCTGCTGGCCGGCGGCTGCACCCCGGTGGTGCTGCCGATGGGCCCGGCCATCGCGCCGCCGGCGCTGATGCAGGATGCGGTGGTGGCGGCCGACGGTGCCCGGCTGCCGCTGCATGCCTGGGCGCCGCCAGGCCCGCCGCGGGCGGTGCTGCTGGCGCTGCACGGCTTCAACGACCATGCCGGCAACTTCCTGGCCGACAGCATCGGGGCGCTGACCGAAGGCGGCCTGCTGGTCTATGCCTATGACCAGCGCGGCTTCGGCGGCGCCCCCAACCGCGGCTACTGGTCCGGCGCCGCGACCATGGCGGCCGACGCGTCCGAGGCCGCCGCCCTGCTGCGCGCCCGCCACCCCGGCCTGCCGCTGTTCCTGATGGGGGAGAGCATGGGCGGCGCCGTGGCGATCCTGGCCGGCACCGCGGCGCAGCCGCCGCCCGTGGACGGCTATGTGCTGCTGGCGCCGGCCTTGTGGGGCCGGCAGGCGATGAATGCGCTGATGCGCGGCGGCCTGTGGCTGGCGGCGCGCACCATGCCGATCCTCAGCTTCGGCGGCGGTGTCGGCGGCGTCGTGGCCAGCGACAACGCCGCGGCGCTGCGCCGCCTGGCGCGCGACCCGCTGGTGATCCGCCGCACGAGGGTGGATGCCGCGATCGGGCTGGTGGATCTGATGGACCAGGCGGTCGCCGCCCTGCCTGGCTGCTGCCGCGGGGCCGGCCGCGCGCCGGTGCCGGTGCTGCTGCTGTATGGTGCGCAGGACTCGCTGATCCCTGCCCGGCCGGTGCGCGCGGCGCTGCGCGCCTTGCCGCCAGGCAGCCCGATCCGGATCGGCATCCATGAGGACGGCTTTCACCTGCTGCTGACCGACAGCAACCGCGACCGGGTGGTGGCCGACATCCTGGCCTTCCTTGCCGATCCGCGCCCGCCCCTGCCCTCCGGCGCCGACCGCTTCGCGCCGGGCTGGATCGCCGAATAGCGCAATTCCAGATCGGGCGGGGCCGCCTGGCGTCCCCGAGCCTTGGCCGGACCGCATGGACAGGGGATCCGGATGCCGACCACCGGCGCCCCGGCGGAGGCCCGCCGCCCGGCGCGCCGCCGCCTTCCCCGGTCCCGGCCGAAGCCGCTCAGCCCAGCGTCCTGAACACCTCGTACAGCGCGTTCTTCGCCTCGAAGCCCACGCCCGGCACCGCCGGCATCGCCACGCGGCCTTCCACCACCGGCACGTCGTCGGCGAAGCCGCCGAAGGGGGCGAAGACCTCCGGGTAGCTCTCATTGCCGCCGAGGCCGAGGCCCACCGCGATGTTCAGCGCGAATTGGTGGCCGCCATGCGGCACGCAGCGTCGGCGGGACCAGCCATGGGCGGCCAGCATGTCCAGCGTGCGCAGATACTCGCACAGCCCGTAGGACAGGGCCGGGTCCATCTGCAAAATGTCGCGATCCGGCCGCAGCCCGCCATGGCGGATCAGGTTGCGCGCATCCAGCATGGAGAACAGGTTCTCGCCGGTTGCGATCGGCGGCCCATAGTGTTCGGCCAGCGTCGCATGGGTGGCGTAGTCCAGCGGGTCCAGCGGTTCCTCGTACCAGCGCAGGCCCATGGGCTCCAGCGCCTCGGCATAGGCCAGTGCGGCGGGCAGGTCGAAGCGGCCGTTCACATCCACCGCCAGGCGGCTGCCATCGCCGCCGAGCAGCGCCACCACCGCCTCGATCCGCTCGATATCCTCGGCCAGCGCATCGGCAAGGCCGGTGCCCGGGGCGCCGCCGATCTTCATCTTCACCGTGGCATAGCCCATGCCAAGGTAGCGCTTCATCTCCTCGACCAGCGCCTCCACGCCCTTGCCGGGGTAGTAGTAGCCGCCGGCGGCATAGACCCAGGCTGCCTCATCCGCCTGGCCGCCATTGTAGCGGTCTGCCAGCAGGCGCCACAGCGGCACGCCTTCCAGCTTGGCCGCCGCATCCCACAGCGCCATGTCCAGCACGCCGACGGCGACGCTGCGTTCCCCATGGCCGCCGGGCTTTTCGTTCTTCATCATCGCCGCCCAGGCGCCCTGCGGGTTCAGCCGGCCCTCGGCATCGGTGATCTGCGCCTCCGTCGCCTCGGTCAGGCGCGGGATGAAGCGTTCCGCGAGCAGGCCCGGCTGGGCGTAGCGGCCATTCGAGTTGAAGCCGTAGCCGGTGGCCCGCCGGCCGCCCTCCGCTTCCACCGTCACCGCGACGACGGAGGCGGTCATCTTGGAGAAGTCGATATAGGCGTTGGCGATGGCGCTCGCGATCGGCGCCGTCCCCTGCTTCACGCTCACGATACGCATGGCTGTTCCCCTGCCCCAGGCCGCACGCCTTGTCGCGCCGACCGCCTTGGCGGCACAAGGGGGGGAGGAGGACCCCCAGAATGCCGGACATCCTGCACGAGACCCGCGGCGCCGTGGCCTGGACCACGCTGAACCGCCCGGACCAGCGCAACGCCCTGACCTTTCCCATGTATGAGGGCCTGTTCGAACAGGCGGCCGCGGTGGCGGCGGACCCGGCGATCCGCTGCTGGGTCATCATCGGCGCCGGCGGCAAGGCCTTCGCGGCCGGCACCGACATCAGCCAGTTCCAGCATTTCCGCACCGGCCAGGACGCGCTGGACTACGAGACCCGGATCGACCGGGTGCTATCCGCCATCGAGGATTGCCCGAAGCCGGTGATCGCCGCCGTGGCCGGCGCCTGTGTCGGCGGCGGGCTCGGCATTGCCGGGGTCTGCGACCTGCGCATCGCCAGCGCCAATGCCAAATTCGGCGTGCCGGTGGCGCGCACCCTGGGCAACACGCTCTCCACCATGAACATCGCCCGCTTCGCCGCGCTGATCGGCCCGGCCAAGCTGAAGGACCTGATTTTCACGGCCCGGCTGATGGAGGCGCCGGAGGCGCTTGCCGCCGGCTTCATCGCCGACATGCTGGAAACGCCGGAGGCGCTGGCCGACCGCGCCGAAAAGCTCGCCGGCCAGGTGGCGGAGATGGCGCCGCTGACGCTGACCGCGACCAAGGTGGCGCTGAAGCGCCTGCGCCTGGCCGCCGGCACCATCGAGGGCGACGACCTGGTGACCATGTGCTTCGGCAGCAACGACTTCCGGGAGGGGGTGGAGGCGTTCCTGGCGAAGCGGAAGCCGGTCTGGACGGGAGCCTGACCCCGCGCCATCCTTCGGCGCATAACCAATCATCGGAGGAAACACCCATGGTATCGCGACGCGGCCTGTTGGCCGCGACGGGCGCTGCTGCCCTGCCCTTGCCCGCCCTGGCGCAAGCCGGATACCCGACCCGCACCGTCGCCCTGCTGGTCGGCTTCGCCCCCGGCGGCGGCACGGACATCATCTCCCGCCTGCTGCAGCCCGCGCTGCAGGAGGATTTCGGCCAGGCCATCGCCATCGAGAATCGCGCCGGCGGGTCCGGCACCATCGCCGCGGCAGCCAATGCGCGCGGCCGGCCGGATGGCTACCAGATGCTGATGACCACCGTCAGCGCCTCCGCCGTGGTGCCGCCGACGATGAAGCCGCCGCCCTTCGACATCATCGCCGACCAGACCGCCGTGGTGCTGGCCGGCACCGTGCCGCTGGTGGCGGTGGTGCCGCTGTCCTCCCCGGCGCAGACCTTCGACCAGTTCATCGCCCATGCGAAGGCCAATCCGGGGAAGCTGAACTACTCCTCCTCCGGCGTCGCGACGCAGCAGCACCTGGCGGCCGCCGCCCTGTCCTTCGCGGCCGGGCTGGACATGACGCACATTCCGTTCCGCGGCACCGGCCAGGCGGTGAACGAGGTGCTGGCCGGGCGCATCGACATCGCCATCGACACGCTGCCCACCTACCTGCCGCACATCCGCGCCGGCCGGGTGCGGGCGCTGGCCACCACGCTGAAGCAGCGCGTGCCGACCCTGCCGGACGTGCCGACCGTGGCCGAAAGCGGCTTCCCGGATTTCGATGCCGCGGTCTGGTACATGGTGATGGGCCCGCCCGGCCTGCCGCAGGCGGTGTCGGATCGCTGGGTGCAGGCGGTGAACAAGGCGCTGTCCGACCCCGGGCTGCGCCAGCGCGTGGCCGCTGCCGGCTTCATCCCCGGCGGCGGCACCAGCGCGGAGGCCGCCGCGCTGCTGCGCCGCGATGCGGCGAAATACGCGGAGGTGATCCGCCGCGCCAACATCACCTTCGACTGAAGGCGGCGCGCGGACCAAGGGTTGGGGCACGTCAGCGCGGGCGTGCCCCGTTCACCCGACCGCGCTGACGGCAGGTCGCCATTCCGGCCGGGCTCGCCCTCCCTGCTTGGCGCATGAGATTCGAACCCGCCGCGCGAAGGCGCGCCGCGGCCCGTGCCGCGAGGCCAGGGGCCGCGGTTTGGCGGGCAGGACGGTGAAACCTTCCTGCGCCGGGCGTCAGATCAGGCCCTTGAGGCGCAGCAGGCCGAAGCTGGCCACCGTGGTGGCGTCCAGGATCTCGCCGGCGCGCAGCATCCGCTCGAACTCCGCCAGCGTCACCGCGCGCGTGACCAGGTCCTGTTCCTCCAGCTCCGGCATCGCCGCGCCCTGGGTCAGGCCGCGCGCCAGGTAGATGTCGTAGCCCTGGCGCATGGTGCCCTGGGCCAGGTTCAGGAAGCCGCCATGGATCCATTCGGCGGCGGCCAGCCCGGTTTCCTCCAGCAATTCGTGGCGCGCCGCTTCCGCCGGGTCGGTGCCTGGCGGCCCCCACATGCCCTGGACGAATTCCCAGTGCCGCTGGCCGACCGGGTAGCGGAACTGCTGCACGATCTGGATCGAACCATCCGCATGCACCGGCACCACGGTGACGAAATCCACCTTCTCCACCACGCCATAGATCCCGGTGGAGCCGTCGCGGCGGCGGATCGCATCCTCCCGCACCGTCATCCAGGCGTTGCGGTAGATCTCGCGGCTGCCGAGGGTCTCGATGTCGGGGCGGCTCGTGTCAGGCAATGTCCCTGGCTTCATCATTGGCCTCGCGCAGCGCGGCAGCGGCCTGGTGTTCGCCCCGTGCCTCCAGCGCCGCGGCGACGGCCAGGCGGTCCGCCGGTGGGCGATTCTGGCTCTGCTTGCGCTTGCCCGTCCAGTGCCGCACCGCAATCGTCACACCGACCAGCGCCTTGAACATGCCTTCCATGTACTTCGCCGGCTGGGCGTCCATGTCGAAGCCGGGCGTCGGCTCATAGGCGGCGGCCAGGGCGCGCATCTGGAGCGCGATTTCCGCCGGGTCCTCGATCAGCGTCGCATGGCCTTCCGCCTGCACCGCGTCGTAATTCCAGGTCGGCACGCTGGGATGCTGGCCATACCAGGCGGAGGAGACATAGGCGTGCGACCCGCGGAACACCGCGAGCGCCGGTGCCCCCGCGCCCTGGAAGGCGCGCCAATGCGGGTTGGCGCGGGCGAGATGGCACAGCAGCCGGGCCGGCTCACCGCCCGCCGGGCGCACCAGGTGGAAGGGCAGATGGCTGACCATCAGCGGCTCGGCGCTGACCAGCATGCCGAAATCATGCCGTTCGACATGGCTGAAGATCCAGGCCGGGTCTTCGACCCTGAAGGCGGCGGGGGTGTACATGCGGGCGATCCTGCGGGCGGACGGGCGGGCGCGCCCCTGCGGAGACGGCGGGGGCGCGGGTCGGGGGCGGCTCAGCGGCCGATGCTAGCTCGTCGTCGCGCGGTCATGCAGGAATGTTGCCCTGGCCAGGGTGCCCGCAGCCCCGCGATCTGCGGATATCAGCCCCGCGATCGGGCATGGACCAGCAGCGCCAGGCCGCCCAGCGTCAGCACGCCGCCCATGATGTCGCTGACGAACAGCCGCTCCCCCAGCAGCGCCCAGCCGAACACCGCGGCCAGCGGCGGGGCCAGCAATTGCAGGGCGGAGGCGGTGGAAGCCGGCACCCGGCGCATCATGGCGAAGTTCAGCGCATAGGCGCCGATGCCCACCACCAGCATGGACCAGACCAGCGCCGTCAGTGTCGGCCAGCTCACCGCGCCCGGCGGCGGGCCTTCCAGCGCCACGGCCAGCGCCAGGCACAGCAGGGCGGAGACGGCGGTCTGGCCCAGGCTGGCCATCCAGATATCCACCCGCCCCTTGGCCGGCGCATAGACCAGCAGCCCGACGGCCTGGCTGATCGCCGCGCCGATGGCAAAGACGAAGCCCAGCGCCTCCGCCGCCGCCAAGCCATCCACCGCGCGCAAAAAGCCCAGCAGCGCCACGCCGGACCAGCCGATGGCCAGCCCGACCCAGGCCAGGCGCGGCAGCGGCCGGCGCAGGAACAGGCTTTCGCCGGCGGCGACCATCAGCGGCGTGGTGGCGCAGATCAGCGCCACCAGCCCGGTGGGGATGCGTGCCATGGCCAGCCAGGCGAAGGCCAGATACCCGCCCATGCCGCACAGGCCCAGCACCGCAACGCGGCCGATATCCCCCGGCCGCGGCAGCCGTGCCCGCAGCGCCAGCGCGATGGCCAGCAGGAAGGGCACCGTGAGGGCGAAGCGGATGCCGAGCGACCACAGCGGGGGCCATTCCTTCACCACCACCCCCGCCACCGTGAAGGCGGAGGCCCAGATGGCGACGAAGGTGCCGGCGATCAGCAGCGCGCTGCCCTGCATGGAACGGAATGCCCTTGGTGGTCGGCTTCCCTACCGCGCGCGGCGGCCGGCTTGCACCCTCAGCCGCGGCGGGCCAGGGCCGCGTCCAGCGTGTTCTCCAGCAGGCAGGCGATGGTCATCGGCCCGACGCCACCCGGCACCGGGGTGATGGCCCCGCAATGCGCCGCGACCTCGGCGTAGGCGACGTCGCCCATCAGCCGGCCATCGGCCAGGCGGTTGATGCCGACATCGATGACGGTGGCGCCTTCCGCCACCCAGTCGCCGCGCACCATCTCCGCCCGCCCGACCGCGGCGACCAGGATCTCCGCCCGGCGGCATTCCGCCGGCAGGTCCCGGGTGCGGGAATGCACCACCGTCACGGTGCAGTCGGCCGCCAGCAGCAGCTGCGCCATGGGCCGGCCGACGATGTTGCTGCGCCCCAGCACCACCGCCCGCGCCCCCGGCAGGGCCGCCCCGGCGGCGCGCAGCAGGTGCATCACCCCCTTCGGCGTGCAGGGCACCAGCCCCGGCTGGCCGCTGGCCAGCCGCCCGGCGTTCAGCGGGTGGAAGCCGTCCACATCCTTCTCCGGCGCCACGGCGGCGATCACGCGGTCGGCGCGGATCTGCGGCGGCAGGGGCAGTTGCACCAGGATGCCGTCCACCGCCGGGTCGGCGTTCAGCCGCGCCACCTCGGCCAGCAGCGCATCTTCCGTCGTGCTGGCGGGCAGGGCGATGGTGGCGCTGTCGAAGCCCACCTCCTTCGCCGCGCGGTCCTTGTTGCGGACATAGACGCCGGAGGCCGGGTCCTCGCCCACCCGCACCACGCGCAGGCCCGGGCGGAAGCCGAGCGCCGCGGTGCGGGCGGCGATGTGCTGGCGCAGCGTGGCCGCAACCGCCTTGCCGTCGATGATCTGGGCCGTCATGCGAGGAGCTTTTCCAGTTGCGGCAGCAGGGCCGCCGGGTCGCCATGGATGCGCAGGGTTTTCTGCCGGGCGCCGGCGCCATGCAAGACCGCCACGGCCGATCCGGCCAGCCCCAGCGCCTTGGCCACGGCCTGGCAGACGGCGCGGTTGGCGCGGCCATCCTCCGGCGGGTCGGAGACCGCGACCTTCAGCGCGCCATCCGGCGCCAGGCCACCCACCGCCGGCCGCCGCGCCCGCGGCTGCACCTTCACCGCCAGGTCCAGGCCATCCACCCGCAGCCGCCAGGGCCGTGGCGCCGCCGGACCGGCAGGCTCAGAAATACAGGCCGCCGCGCAGCAGGTAGCCCTGGATCGCGGTCAGCGCGATGTTCGCCGCGGTGATCAGCAGCAGCACGATCAGCGGCGACAGATCGACGCCGCCCAGATTGGGCAGGAAGCCGCGCACCCGGCGCAGCGCCGGCTCCGTCACCCGGTACAGGAAATCGGCGATGGTCCAGACGATGCGGTTGCGGCCGTCCAGCACGTTGAAGGACAGCAGGGTCTGCATGATGGCGGCAAGCAGCACGGCCCACCAGAACAGGTCCAGGCCGGCTCGCAGCAGGAAGAACACGGCATCGAGCAGCATCAGCGACCCCTGGGCGTTGCCGGCGAAACCTAGTGGCGCAGCGCCCGTGGAACAAGGCTTTGCCGGCCCCGCAGAACTTCGCGGAGCCTGCCTTGACACCCGCCCCGCCCGCTTTCATAACCCGCGCCCTGCGGTGGTCCCACGCATGGCCGTGTGGGGGTGTAGCTCAGTTGGTAGAGCGCGTCGTTCGCAATGACGAGGTCAGCGGTTCGATCCCGCTCACCTCCACCACCGTCCCCCGATCTCAACTCGCCGGCTCGAATCCCTGAAGGCCGGAGCGGCTGGCCAGCTCCACGCTCTGCGCGAAGGCATCGCGCCGCGCGATATTGGTGGCCGCCAGGCTGCGCAGCCGCGCCACCCCGTCCGCCTCCGGCTCCGGCAGGGCAGGCTGCAGGGTGAAGGCGGTGCCAGGCGCATAGCCGCGGCGGTCCGGACCGCCATCGGCCTGGACGAAGCCACCGGCCGCCTCACGGAGGCGGACCTGGCTGCCGGCCTCCAGCCGCGCCACGACCGGCGCATCGCCTTCCGGCCGCGCCCGCAGCACGATGCTGGCGGAGGCGACGGCGCGCGGCCGGCCGGGATCCTCGGCCCGCCCGGCGGCGACCGCGGCCCGGGTGCCGGGGGCCGCGGCCTCCACCGCCTGCTCGATCCGCGCCGCCCGCGCGGCGATCCGCTGGCGGCTCTGCTCCGCACGCCGGACATCCTGCCGCAGCCGGCCATCGGCCGCCTGCAGGCGGCGCGGCAGCTCGGCCGGCGGGAGACCACCCGAGGCGGCCTCGGCGCGGATCACCCGCACCTCGGTCCAGCGGCAGTACAGCAGGGCGTCGAAGGCGATCTGCAACCGCTCCAGCGCCGCATTCTCCCGCGCCAACTCGGCGGCCAGCTCGGCGGCGGAGGGTGGACCGCTGCGGCGGGGCGGGCTGCCGAACAGGTCGGCGGCATTGACGAACACCACCACCTGCGGCCCGCAACTGTCCTGCGGGTCGGCCACGGCCTGCGCCGCCGGTGGCGGCGGCGCAACGGGAAGGCTCGCGCAGCCGGGCAGCAGCGCGGCCAGGATTCCGGCACCCAGGACCGCACCCCGCGGCGCCAGGGCGCGCCCATTGACCAAGTGTCGCACCGGCACCTCCCACTGCGCCGCTGACGACGCGGCTGGACCAGACTTGCTGGCACCCGCCGCGGCCGTCAACCAGCCGGTTGCCCGTCGGCAGGCGGGCGGACATGGCGCGTCACGGGCCGGGAAGCGCACCCCGATGCTCGCGTCCTTCGCGAAACAGAGGCAGCACAACACAATTGGTGATTGTCTCGCTTTTCTGCATCACCGCGTCGGCGGGTGCGACAGCACGGCCGCACAATCATGTCAGAAAAAAAATAAACTTCTGCTTCACAAGTCTTTGCGACCCCGCGACGGCGTCCGCCAACCCCCTGCGGGAAAACGATTCGTTGTCGTCACCATCAGGGTTGCTATCAACCCCAGGTTGGTCGACAAGTCGATACAATCGCCGCAAGAGTGAGAAACAATATTTTTATCCGCAAGAATATTACTCAGCATGCTTGTTTCCATAAGGTTAACGAAAGAATCGATTTTGACTCTTCGAAATGGACTCCCTCCAATGCTCGGTGACGTCGCTCGACCGCAGGGTTGAAGTGCGTTCCAAAATTGAGGGCTGTGCCATGACCACGCTTCCCTTTGATGAAAACGACAACTTCGCATCGCTCACAAACGGCGCCGACTCCGTCGAGGCAGGGGGCGGCAGTGACTTCGTCCGCGCCCTCGGCGGCAACGACCATGTGGACGGCGAGGAGGGCAACGACATCCTCCAGGGCGGCACCGGCAACGACACACTGCTCGGCGACGCCGGGGCGGACGTGCTGACCGGCGGCACCGGCCATGACAGCCTCGCGGGTGGCAGCGACATCGACATCGCGACCTACGACCTGGCCAGCCTCGACCCCTCCAACTTCAGCAGCGATGGCACGCGCTGGGTGGTGACGACGAGCAGCGAGGGCATCGACACGCTGGATGGCGTGGAGATCGTGGCCGGCGCCGCGGGCAACCAGTTCCTCCTGGTCGGCGATGGCGGCTTCGCCAGCCTGCAGGCGGCGGTGGACGCGGCCGTGGACGGCGACACCATCCTCGTCGCCGCCGGCACGCTCGCCGGCGACGCCACCATCACCGGCAAGAGCCTGACGCTGCGCGGCTTCGGCGCCGAGGCCACCACCATCGCCGGGCAGATCACCGTCGACGGCGACATGAACGGCAAGTCGCTGACCATCAGCGACCTCGCCATCGATGCCACCGGGGAGACCTACGGCCTCAGCCTGCGCAGCCTCGGCGGCAGCGTCACCCTGGCCGATGCCCGCATCGCCAATGCCGCGACCAACGGCCTGTTCTATGCCCATCCGAGCAATGGCAGCCAGCCGACCACCAAGACCGATCTGCTCGAGGCGCTGACCGTCACCGGCACGACCTTCGAGGACAATGGCCACTACAATGACGTGGTCGGCGGCCCGGGCGGCCGCGGCCACATGAACCTGTTCGGCTTCAACGGCGAACTGACGCTGACCGACAACGCCTTCGTCTCCACCGGGCCGGCCTTCGTCGGCCCGACGCAGCCGGCCGGCGCGATCTACAAGGCAATCTCCGTCACCGGCGCCGGTCGCCCGGTGGGCGGCACCGCCCAGGCGCTGCTCGGCACCGACCCGAGCGAGCAGGTGCAGAGCCAGATCTCGCCGCTCACCGCCACGGTCACCGGCAACAGCTTCAGCGGCGACTACACCCAGGATCTGGTGTCCTTCTACCACTTCACCTCGATCGACCTCGACGCCAGCGGCAACACCACCACGGACCTCACGGCGCCCTGGGGCCTGCTGAACATGGACCCGGTGGGCGGCACCATCGACGCCTCCGGCTTCTTCTCCGCACTCGGCGACACCGACGTGGTGGTCTCCACCCTGCAGGGGCTGGCGACGGATGACAGCATCACCGGCACGGCCTTCAGCGACCTGATCGATGGTCGCGGCGGCGTCGACCTGATCGATGCCGGCGCCGGCGACGACGTGATCCGCATCTCACGCGCCGATGCACATGGCGCCGAGGAGACGATCCTGGGCGGCGCGGGGGAGGACGTGATCGTCTTCAATCCGGCCGAGGCCGAGGAGCTGGTGCTGAGCGCCCATGTCACGGGCGTGGAGGTGGTCGCGATCACCGGCCCGCACCCCACCTATGCCACCAACGGCACCGTCTCCGCCCACATCGACGCCACCGCCGTGGCCGACCTGCGGGAACTGCGCGGCAATGACGGCAACAACCTGCTGGCCGCCGGCGCCGGTGCCCAGGAACTGCACGGCAATGGCGGCGACGACGCGCTGGATGGCGGCGCGGGCGATGACCTGCTGCTGGGCGGCGCCGGCAACGACAACCTGCACGACAGCGACGGTGCGGACACGCTGGATGGCGGCGAGGGCAACGGCGACTCGATCGGCTTCGCCGGCAAGTTCGCCGAATACAGCTTCAGCGTCGTGGACGGCCTGCTGCGCGTCTCCCGCAATGGGGAGACCGACACGATCCGGCGCGTGGAGCTGCTGGAGTTCGAGGATTGCGCCGTGCGCCTGGCGGATGCCGGGGGCGAGTCGAGCGACCTGACGACGATCCAGGCCGCGATCGACGCCGCCCTGCCCGGCGAAGTCGTGCTGGTGATGGACGGCACCTATGCCGAGAATGTCACGATCAACAAGAACGGCCTGACGATCCTCTCGGTCAGCGGGGCCGAGACGACCACCATTGCCGGCAACCCGTCCGGCGCGCAGCTCGGCACGGTGCAGTTCACCGCCGGCGTGTCCGGCGTGCAGCTCGGCGCCACCGGCCAGGGCTTCCGCATCGAAGGCCTGAACGGCAACGGTGCGATCGAGAAGGCTGCCGTCTACATGCAGGGCGCGCAGAGCGGCCACACCATCCAGGGCAACCTGGTGGTGGCGCAGGGCGATGCCGGCCTGATGTCCGAATTCGGCTCCGCCATCACCGAAATCACCATCGACGGCAACGAGTTCGCCGGCCAGACCTATGTGGGTGAGGAGCCGACCCAGGCGGCGGACTACGCCACCCAGTTCAATGTCGGCAACAACCTGCCGCGCCAGCTGGTCGTGCTGGGCAATGGCGGCGGCGCCGGCGCCTCCTCCTCCTACGGGGTCGTGTTCACCAACAACCTGGTCAGTGGCAGCGCCGGGGCGAATGCCTTCGGCAACCAGCTGGTGACGATCGACGTCAGCGACGCCACCGTCAGCGCCAACACCTTCACCGGCACCACGGCGGGCGGTGCCTACGCGCTGCGCATGCGGCGCGACGGCGCGACCGTGACCGACAACGTGCTGGACGGCATCAACGGCGGCAGATCCGCCGGCATGTTCTTCCAGAACCAGACGGACTCGACCTTCAGCGGCAACCGCGTGGAGGGCGGCGACGGCAGCGAGGCCATTGTCGGCATGACGCCGGGCGCCGATTCCCTGACCGGCAGCGGCGGCGACGACGTGCTGGCGGCCTCGGGTGGCGACGACACCCTCGATGGCGGCGCGGGCGGCGACAGCCTTTCGGGCGGCACGGGCAATGACCTGCTGCTGGGTGGCGAGGACAATGACGGCGTCGATACGCTGCTCGGCGGCGAGGGCGACGACACGCTGGACGCCGGCACCGGCCCGGCGGAACTGCATGGCGACGCGGGCGCGGACAGCCTGGCCGGCGGCAGCGACGGCGACACGCTGCTGGGCGGCGCCGACGCCGACGTCCTGCTGGGTGGGGCGGGCGACGACACGCTGGATGGCGGCAGCGAGGCGGACACGCTGACCGGCGGCGCCGGCAACGACCTGATCGAAGGCGGCGACGGCACCGACCTGGCGCGCTACGGGGCCGAATTGGTGGCGGGCGACATCGTCAGCGACGGCACCGCCTGGGTGGTGGCCGACGGCGAGGGCGGATCGGACAGCCTGACCGGCGTGGAGCTGGTGACAGGCACCGGCGAGGCCCGTTTCCTGCTGGTCGGCCATGACGGCTTCGCGACCATCGGCGAGGCCCTGACCGCGGCATCGGCCGGCGACACGATCCTGATCGCGGCGGGCACCTATGCCGAGCAGCTGAACATCACCAAGGCGGTGACGCTGCTGGGCACGAATTCCGGCGTCGCGGGCGACGGCGAGCGCCATGCGGAGGTCATCATCACCGGCACCAGCCAGGTGACCGCCGCAAGCGGCGAGGTGGTGATTTCCGGCGTCGAGTTCCGCTACACCGGTGGCGCCGATACCCTGGCGGCGGCCAACAATGGCGGCGCCATGCTGCGCCTGACCGGCGGCGCCACCGTGCTGGTGGAGGACAGCCGCTTCATCGCCAGCAACCCGCAGGGCAATGCCGATGCCGGCGGCGGTGGCCGCGCCGTGCTGCTGCCGACCAACTTCCAGGGCGCCGTGACCTTCGACGGCAACTTCTTCGGCGGCCCTGCGGAAAGCGGCTTCAGCGGGGCGAACTGGCAGCGCGGCATCTGGTCCGATGGCAGCGCCAGCAGCCTGGTGATCACCAACAACACCTTCGACTATGTGCGCACCGCGCTGAACCTCGACAGCTATGACGACGCGCCGGTCACCAGCGTCTCCGGCAACCTCTTCAGCAACAGCGGCAGCGGCATCTCCGTCGGCTTCAACGGCGATGCGTCGCCGGTCGGCATCAGCGGCAACAGCTTCCTCAACGTCGACACCGACTTCAACCTGCGCAACTTCACCGTGCCGGTGACCTTCGACGTCGCCGACAACGTGGCGCTCGAAGGGACGACGGAGACCCTGATCCAGGTCCTCGGCGGCAGCGCCGGCGACAGCCTGGTGGGCAGCGACGGGGTGGAGCTTCTGGTCGGCAATGCCGGCGCCGACACGCTGGCCGGCGGCGGCGGTGACGACCTGCTGTTCGGCGGTGCCGATGCCGACCTGCTGCAGGGCGGCGCGGACAACGATACCGCCATCTACACCGGTGCGACGACGCTGATCCGCAACTTCGACGGCAGCATCTCCGCGCTCAATGGCGGCAGCCTGGACCTGCTGCAGGATGTCGAATTCGCGGTGGTGGACAGCGGCACGCCGATCGACCTCTCGACCCTGCCGGCGGCCGTGGTCAGCGTCGCCCTCACCACCGACAGCGGCACGCCGGAGGACGGGCGCAGCAAAGTCGCGGTGGTCGGCGGCACCGGTCGCGCCCTGACCAACATCGAGGTCTTCTGGGCCGTCGAGGGCCTGGGCGGCGACAGTGTGGTGGTCGAGACCGATGAGGACGGTCTGTGGTCGGTCGACCTGGCGGAGGTCTTCGACCTGCCGAACGGCACCGTCCAGGTCACGGTGACGCAGACCGACGCGGTGGGCGGGGAGGCGACGGACGAGACCAGCTTCGTCTTCGACACCGCCACCCCGGCCCCGACGCTGGTGCTGGACAGCGACACCGGTGCCGATGATGCCGACGGGCTGACCAATGTGGCGCAGCCCACCTTCTCCGGCACCGCGGAGGCGCTGGCCGCGATCAGCATCCTGGTGGATGACGAGGAGATCGGCACCACCGCCGCCGATGCGGAAGGCAATTGGAGCTACACGGCCGAGGCGCCGCTGGCCGAGGGCAGCCAGAGCGTGACGGCGGTGGCGACCGACCTGGCCGGCAACAAGGCCGGCTCCGCGCCTTTCGCGCTGGAGATCGACCTGACCGCGCCCACCCAGCCGACGCTCGACCTGGCGGCGGGGTCGGACAGCGCGCAGGACGACGACGAGATCACCAGCGATGCGACGCCGCTGTTCACCGGCACCGCGGACACCGGCACCGTCGTGCGGGTCTATGCCGATGACGAGCTGGTCGGCACGGCGGAGGTCACGGACGGCACCTGGTCGGTGACCGCGACCACGCTGGAGGATGGCAGCCACGACATCACCGTGGAATCCGAGGATGCCGCGGGCAACGTCAGCACCTCCGCCCCCCTGGCAGTGATCATCGACACGACGAATCCGGTGACCCCGACCCTCGACCTGGTCGCGGCTTCCGACAGCGGCATCGCCGATGACGACGACCTGACCAATGACGCAACCCCGACCTTCCTGGTGACCGGCGAGGCCGGCACCAAGGTGAGCCTCGAGGCCGGGGAGACGCTGCTGGCCAGCGGCACCATTGGCGAGGATGGCACGGTGGAACTGACGGTCGACGAGCTGGCGGAAGGCACCACCAGCATCATCGCCATCACCACCGACACGGCGGGCAACAAGGCGGTCTCGACCGCCTTCGAGGTCACCGTCGATCTCGGCACGGAGACGCCGACCATCGTGCTGGAGCCGGTCTCCGACACCGGCGCCTCCGAATCGGACGGCATCACCGGCGAGGTGCAGCCGAGCCTGTTCGGCACCGCGGAAGCCCTGGCCAGCGTCGAGATCCTGCGCGACGGCGAGGTGGTGGACACCGTCGATGCGGATGCCAATGGCGACTGGAGCTGGACCAGCACCGCGCTGGCGGACGGCATCTACGACTTCGCCGCCCGCGGCACGGACGCGGCCGGCAACACGGCGACCTCCGAGACCCTGGCCATCGAGATCGACAGCACCCCGCCCGCCGATCCGGTGATCGCGGCGGTGCAGCTGCAGGAGACCGATGGCAGCCAGCTTCTGGTGTCCGGCACCGGCGAAGATGGCAGCACCGTCTCGGTCGAGGCCGGCGGCACGCTGCTCGGCGCTGCGGAGGTGGTGGGCGGCGTCTGGAGCCTGGCGACCGATGCGGCGCTGCCGGAGGGCGCCACGGTGCTCACCGCCTTCGCCACCGACGTCGCGGGCAATGTCAGCGAGGCGGGGCCGAGTTCCTCGGCCTTCGAACTGACCGTTGCGGTGGGCGGCGCCGCGCTGGCGGGCGGCGATGCCGCCGACAGCCTGGTGGGCGCGGCGGGCAACGACCTGATCGAGGGCGGCGCCGGCGACGACACGCTGCTCGGCATGGCGGGCAACGACACGCTGGTCGGCGGCGAGGGCAACGACTCGCTTTCGGGTGGCGAAGGCGCGGACCTGGTCGACTACAGCGATGAGTCGGGCGTGCTCGTCGACCTCGTGGCCGGAACCCAGGCGCTGCTCCTGGCGCCGGGCACGGTGGTGGATGTACTGGATGGGATCGAGAACGTCCTCGGTACCGCTGGAGGCGACCGGATCTACGGCGACGGCGCCGCCAACCTGCTGGTCGGCGGCGACGGCGACGACGTGCTGGATGGCGGCGCGGACAACGACATGCTGGTCGGCGGCGCCGGCAGCGACGAGTTGGCCGGCGGCACCGGCTTCGACGTGGCCAGCTATGCCGGCAGCGCCGCGGTCGCGGTCTCCCTGGCGGCCGGCACGGCTACGGGCGGCGACGCGGAGGGCGACCTGCTGTTCGACTTCGAGGGTCTGGCGGGTGGCAATGGCAGCGACACGCTGACCGGCGACACCGGGGCCAACCTGCTGTCCGGCAATGGCGGCAACGACCTGCTGATCGGCGGCGCAGGGGCGGACACGATGGAGGGCGGCGAGGGCTTCGACACCGTCTCCTATGCCGGCTCGCCGAGCGTCACCGTGAACCTTGCCACCGGCATCGGTGCCGGTGGCCACGCGGCAGGCGACATCCTGACCGATGTCGAAGCCGCGATCGGCGGCAGCGGGTCCGACATCCTGGTCGGCTCCGACCTGGCCAACCGGCTGGATGGTGACGCAGGCAACGACGTCCTGACCGGCGCGGCCGGCAACGACACGCTGATCGGCGGGTTGGGCAATGACGCGCTGAACGGCGGCGCCGACGAGGATCTGCTTCTCGGCGGCCTCGGCCGGGATACCCTGACCGGCGGCGCCGGCGCCGATCGCTTCGGCTGGACCGCCGGGGCCGAGAGCGGAACCACCAGCACGGATCGAGACCTCGTCACTGACTTCGCGGCGGGGGATCTGCTGGATCTCTCCGGGCTCGACGGCAACACGGCACTGGAGGGCATCCAGGGCTTCGCCTTCCTTGGGCAGGTTTCGGCCGCCCAGGCATCGACCCTGGAAGCCGGCCAGGTCAGCTTCCACCAGTTCGGTGGCAGCACCTTCGTCAACATCGGCCTGGACGGCGATACGACGCGCGACATGACCATCGAGTTGAGCGGGCTGCACACGCTCACCTCCGACGACTTCGCGGGCGTCCCGGGTGCCCTGCTGGTCGGCACCTCGGCCGCCGACACCCTCGTCGGCGCAGGCGGCGCCGACACCGTGACCGGCCTCGGTGGGAATGATTCGCTGGCCGGTGGTGACGGGAATGACGCTCTGGCGGGCGGCCAGGGGCGCGACACGCTGGTAGGCGGCGAAGGGGTCGATCGCATCGTCTATACCGAAGCGAGCGACAGCACGACGGCGCTGCGAGACGTCATCACGGATTTCCAGGCCGGCGATTTGATCGACCTGTCCGGACTGGATGGCGATACCGGCACCAATGGGCTGCAGACCTTCGCCCTGCTTGGGCAGGTTTCGCCGGGCGCGGGCTCCAGCGTCGGCGCAGGCCAACTGAGCTACCACTACTATCTCGGCAGCACCTACATCAACATCGGGTTGAATGGCGACAACCTCCGCGACATGTCGATCGAGTTGGTCGGCCTGTTCGATCTCGACGCCGATGACTTTGCCGGGGTTACCGGCAAGCTGCTGACCGGCGGCAACGGGGCAGACATCCTAATGGGCGGTGCCGGCGACGACACGCTGTCGGGCCAGGCCGGGAACGACTCGCTCACTGGTGGCGATGGTGCCGACCGGCTCACAGGTGGCGCGGGCCGCGATACCCTCGCCGGCGGCGAGGACGGCGACAGCTTCGTCTACACGGCCGCGTCCGACAGCACGACGACCCTGCGTGACGTCATTGCCGACTTCGCCAGCGGCGACAGGATCGACCTTTCGGGCCTCGCGCCGCTGGCTGATTTCACCTTTCTCGGCCTGGTCACGGGAGGCCAGGGCAGCACCGTGGGGGCCGGGCAGGTCAGCTACCACCAGTATCAGGGCAGCACCTACATCAACATCGGTCTCGATGCGGACAATGTGCGTGACATGTCGATCGAGCTGACCGGGCTGAAGACGCTGCAGGCCAGCGACTTCATCTTCTGACCACGGCTTCGCGCCGGCCCCCGCGGGGGCCGGCGCGAGCCAGACCGGGTCGGGCCGCCCTCTGGCGGGCCGCCTCATCCCATCGCGGGCGTTGTGCTCGCCGCCGCCTGGGGCGCCAGGCGCTGCGCGGCGCGGGCGGCCTCCCCCAGGCCGCCTTCCACCGCCACGGCGCCCTCGGCGCGCAGCGCCTCCGGCAGGCGGCCCTCCGCGCCCACCACCAAGGTGGCCACCTGGGCCTGCGGGAAGCGCCGGCGCAGGCGGCGCAGCAGGTAGCGCGACGCCGCGACCGAGGCGCCACCCTGCACGGTGCAGAACCAGGCCTGCCGCACCGTCTCCGGCTCGAAGCCCGCCAGGTCGCCGCCGCGCAGCAGGTCGGCCGGCGCCGCCACCGCGCCGAAGCCGCGCTTGCGCAGCACCTGTGCCAGCATCGCCGCCAGCGCCTCGTCGAAGGCACCGCGCCCGGCCAGGCACAGCACGGCACCGGGCGGCACCAGCACGCCCGGCGGCGGCGGCGGGTCGGGCGGCGGCGGGTTGTCCTCCATCTCCGCCAGGCCCGGGCCCGGGGCGCGGTCGTCCTCCGCCTCCTCCTCCAGATCCTCCACCAGCGTGGCCAGCCGGGCGCGCAGCGCCGCCAGGCGCTCGGTCGCGAAGCTGCCGCGCAGCGCGTCCGCCTGGGCCAGCGCCAGGGCCGGCAGCGCCACCGTGTCGTAATAGGCGGACAGCCGCTTCTCCCGCATCACGCCCTCCGCCTGCTCGGCCAGCGCATCGGCGTCGCCGGCCAGGGCGCGCTGGTAGAAGGTGGCGGGCGGGTCCAGCGGTGGCCGGTCGCCCAGCGCCACCTCGAGGAATTCGAAGCGTTCCACATGCCGCCCCAGCACCACCAGGCAGACGGTCAGCGGCATGGAGACGATCAGCCCGATCGGCCCCCACAGCCAGGTCCAGAAGGTGGCGGCGGCGATCACCGCGACCGGCGACAGGCCGGTGGAGCGGCCGAAGACCAGCGGCTCGAACACCTGGCCCATCAGCCCCTCGCTCACCGCGAACAGCACCAGCACCATCAGCGGGATGCCCCAGCCCGGATCCACCGCCAGGGCCAGCAGCAGCGGGAAGCCGGCGGCGATGAAGGTGCCGACGAAGGGCACGAAGCGCATCAGCCCGGCGACGATGCCCCACAGCATCGGCTGCGGCACGCCGATGAAAAACAGCGCCGCGGTGATGAACACGCCATAGGCGGCGTTCATCGCGGTCTGCGCCAGGAAGTAGCGGGACAGGCGATAGGCGGCGTCGTCCATCGCCGCCATGGTGCGGTGCAGGTCCTCGGCGCCGACCAGGCGGATGACCCGGTCGCGCAGATCCTCGCGGTACAGCAGGATGAAGATCACCAGCACGACGACGATGCCGAAGGTGGCCAGCGGATAGAGCAGCGGCTCCAGCACCCCCTGCAGCACCGCGAAGGGCGCCGGGTCCGGCTGCTGCACCTGCACCGGCAGCGGCACGACCCGGTCCGCGGCCAGCACCTGCGCCGGCTCCGGCGCCGCGGCGGCGCGTTCCGCCCGCTCCGCGCCATCGGCCAGGCCGCGCAGCATGTCGCGCACACGGTCCATGATCCCCCCGCTGGCGCGCAGCGTGGCGAGCTTGCGCATCAGTTCCGCCTGGTACAGCGGGATGTCCCCGGCCAGCTCCGCCAGCTGCCGCCCCATCACCAGGCCGAGCGTGCCGATGACGGACACGCCGGCCATCACCGCCGCCAGCACGCCGGCCGCGCGCGGGATGCCGATGCGCCGCAGCGCCCGGGCCACCGGCGCCAGCACGAAGGACAGCAGCACGGCGAGGGCCAGCGGCACCAGCAGGTCGCGGGCGAAGTAGAGCACGGCGACAACCACCAGCACGGCCTGGGCGATCTCGGCACCGTTCTGCGGCACCCCGGCGGCGCGGACGCCGCGATGGGCGGCGGGCGGGAAGTCGGGCATGCGGCCGGTGTGTCCTTGATCTGTGGCGGGCGGGGGTTCGCGGGACGGAACGCCGGCGCACCGGTCCGGTTCGCTGCCGGCCGCCGGTTTCCGCCCGGCATCGCTTTCCGCTACCCTGCCGGCCCGATGCGAAGGCCACCCCCCTGACCGCCATGCCAGCCGAAGCCACCGAAAGCCCTCCGCCCGCCCCCGCCCCGGTGGATGTGCCGGTGCCGGAAGGCTATGCCGCGGGCGCGCCGGTGCCCTGGTGGCTGAAGCTCGGCGTGAAGCTGGTGCTGGGCGCCCTGCCGGTGCCAGCCGAGGCCTGGCGCCGGCTGGGCTTGCGCCGCCACTCCTTCGACGCGCTCGACCCCGGCCGGCTGGTGGACCCGCTGGCCTGGCGCATCCGCCGCTTCACGGAACTGGCGGGCCGCGCCCCGCGGGCGGTGCTGGAGGTGGGGCCGGGCGCCATGGTGCTGCGCGCGCCGATCGCCGCCGCGCTCGGGCTCGGCCCGATCTGGTACCTGGATGTGGAGGATGCGGCGCCGCGCGAGCTCGCGCCCTATCGCGCCGCGGCCGAGGCCGCGCGCCGCGCCGGGCTGCAGCCGCCCGACCTCGCCGCCTGCCACGACCGGGAAGCGGTGCTGGCCGCCTGCGGTGCCCGCCTGCTGGTTGGCGGCCCCGAGCGGCTGGCGGCGGTGCCGGCGGCCTCCGTCGACCTGGTCTTTTCCGAGGTCGCGCTGGAACATGTGCGGCGGGACGCGCTGGCGCCGCTGCTGGCCGGGCTGCGCCGCGTCGCGGCCCCGGGCGGGCTCGGCCTCCATGCGGTGGATTTCCACGACCACCTTGGCGGCAAGCTGCGCCACCTGGCCTTCGGGCCGGGGTTCTGGGAGGGCCCGGCGGTGGCCCGCGCCGGGCTGTACTGCAACCAGCTCGGCCTGTCCGAGATGCTGGCCGCCTTCGCCGCGGCGGGGTTCACCGCCCAGGCCGCGCAGCGGCTGGTCTGGCCGTTGCCGCAGCTGCCGCCGGGCGGCGTGCACCCGGCGCTGGGCCGGGCGCCGGAGGATGACCGGGTCTGCCACGCGGCGATCGAGGCGCGGCCGGCCTGAAGCCGGCACGAACGTTTCCCTGTCGTCGCGCCGCCCCGCCTGCCATGCTTCCCGCCACGAAACGCCCGGAACGGGCATCGTTGAGGGAGGTTCCATGTCGCGTCCCCTGTTCCCCCGCCGCATCGCCTTTGCGCTGGCGGCCGGCAGCCTGCTGCCCCTGCCCGCCCCGGCGCAGGGGCCGGCCTTCCCCGAGCGCAACCCGCGCTACATCGTGCCCTTCCCCCCCGGCGGGCTGACCGACATCATGGCCCGCCTGGTCGCCCAGAAGCTGGGCGAGGGCTGGGGCCGGCCGGTGGTGGTGGACAATCGCGCCGGCGGCAACGCCATGATCGGCGCCGATCTGGCCGCCAAGGCGGAACCCGACGGCCACACGCTGCTGGCCATCACCCTCACCCATGCCGTGAACGCCACGCTGTTCCCCAACGCGCCCTATGATTTCCGCCGGGCCTTCGTGCCGATCTCGGTGCTCGGCTCGCTGCCGCTGGCGGTGGTGGTGAACACGCAGGCGATGCCGACGGGCGATCTGGCGGCGCTGGTGGCCCGGGCGCGGCAGCGGTCGCTGAATGTCGGCTCCTCCGGCACCGGCTCGCCGCCGCATCTTGGGCTGGAGCTGTTCCGCCGGGTCAGCCGGGCCGGCGACAACATCGTCCATGTGCCCTATCGCGGCGGCGCCCCGGCGGTGACGGACCTGGCCGGCGGCAGCCTGGACATGATGGTCTCCAACCTGCCGGAATGCCTGGCGCAGATCCGCGGCGGCCGGCTGCGCGCCCTGGCGGTGACGAGTGCGGAGCGCCACCCGCTGGTGCCCGACGTGCCCACGGTGCGGGAGGCAGGGCTGCCGGAGCTGGAGATCACCAACTGGACGGCGGTGATCACCCAGGCCGCCGTGCCCGCCGCGCTGCGCGCCCGGCTGGAACGCGACGTGCTGGCCGCGATCCACGACGCCACCACCACCCGCCGCGCCAGCGAGGGCGGCTTCCAGGTGCTGGGCTGGGACAGCGCCCGCTCCGCCGCCTTCATCCGGGCGGAGACCGATCGCTGGGCCACCCTTGTCACGGAAGCCGGGATCAAGCCCGATGCGTGATCCCCTGGAGTGATCGCCGCATGCCGCGCCTGAGCCTGGCCGAAGCCCGAACCCTCGCCACCCGTGCGCTGGAAGCCGCCGGCGCCAGCCCGGCCATGGCAGCGCTGACGGCGCAGGCGCTGGTGGAGGGGGAGGCGGAGGGCCAGGGCGGCCATGGCCTGTCGCGCGTGCCGCAATATGCCGGCTTCCTGGCCAATGGCCGGGCCGATGGCACCGCCATCCCGGCCGTGGTCGCGGAACGCGGCGGCGCGGCGCTGGTCGATGCCCGGCACGGCCTGGCCTATCCGGCGCTGCACCTGGCCGTGGCGGAGGCGGCGCGGCGGGCGAAGGACCACGGCGTGGCCTTCCTCGGCATCACCAACAGCCACCATGCGGGCACCATGGGCCTTCCCGTCGCCGCGCTGGCGCGGCAGGGCCTGGTCGCGCTGGCCTTCACCAACTCCCCGGCCGCCATGCCGGTGCCGGGGGGCCGCCGCCCGCTGCTCGGCACCAACCCCGTCGCCGCCGCCTTCCCGCGCCGTGACGCGGCACCGCTGGTGATCGACCTGGCCCTGTCCGAGGTGGCGCGCGGGCGCATCATGCAGGCGGCCAAGGCGGGCCAGCCCATCCCCGAGGGCTGGGCGCTGGATGCCGAGGGCAACCCCACCACGGATGCCGAGGCCGCGCTCGGCGGCGCCATGCTGGCGATGGGCGGCACCAAGGGCGCGCTGCTGGCGCTGGTGGTGGAATTGCTGTGCTGCGCCCTGACCGGCGCCGCCTTCGGCTTCGAGGCGGACAGTTTCTTCACCGCTTCGGGCAATCGCCCGCGCCTCGGCCATGCGCTGCTGACCATCGACCCGGGGGCGCTGGTCGGGCAGGATGGCTTCGCCGACCGGCTGGAAACCCTGCTCTCCGCGATGCAGGAGGACGCCGGCGTGCGCCTGCCGGGCCGCCGACGCGCCGGGCTGGCGGACCGGGCCGCTTCCGAGGGTGTGGAGGTGCCGGCGGCGCTGCTGAACACCCTGCAGGAACTGGCCCGGCGCTGAACCGGGCCGAACGCTTGATCCGCGCCGCAGGCTCCAGGCGCGCCACGACCCGAGGCCCCACATGCCCACCCCCGCCTATACCCCCGGCGAGCCCATCCCCGCTTTCCACGCCCGCTCCGCCGGCAATCCACGCTTCGCCTTCGACACCACGGCCGGCCGCTGGCTGATGCTGCTGATCCCCGGCCCCCTGGGGGCGGAGGGCGTGGCGCCGGGCCTGGCGGCGATGATCGCGCCGCATGCCGGGCTGCTGCACGCCGACCGCGCCTTCCTGGTGGTCATCGGCACGGATCCGGCGGATGAGCGCGCCGGCCGCCTGACCGACGGCCCCGGGCGCCGCGTGCTGTGGGACGACGATGGCAGCGCGCGCCGGGCGCTCCGCGCGGTGGAGCCGGACGGCACGCTGCGCACCGGCTGGGTGCTGCTGGACCCGATGCTGCGCGTCTTCGCCATCTGGCCGCTGGAGGCGGGGGCGGAGGCGATGGCCACCCTGGCCGCCCTGCCGCCGCCCGCCCAGCACGCCGGCGTGCCCCTGACCGCCCCGGTGCTGGTGCTGCCGCGGGTCTTCGAGCCGGCCTTCTGCCAGCGGCTGATCGCGACCTATGAGGCGGTGGGGGGCGGCGAAAGCGGCTTCATGCGCGATGTCGGCGGCCGCACCGTCGGCGTGATGGACCCCAGCCACAAGCGCCGCAAGGACCTGTTCCTGGAGGATGAGGCGCTGCGCGCGCAGATCCGCGCCCGGCTGAACGCCCGCCTGGTCCCGGAGATCGCCCGCGCCTTCAACTACCGCGTCACCCGGCTGGAGCGCTATGTGGTGGCCTGCTACGATGCCGCCGACCAGGGCTTCTTCCGCGCCCACCGGGACAACACCACCAAGGCCACGGCGCATCGGCGCTTCGCCTGCACGCTGAACCTCAACACCGGCGACTACGAGGGCGGCGACCTGTGCTTCCCGGAATTCGGGCCGCAGACCTACCGCGCCCCGGCCGGCGGGGCTGTGGTGTTTTCCTGCTCGCTGCTGCATGAGGCGCGGCCGGTGACGCGCGGGCGGCGATACGCCTTCCTGCCATTCCTGTATGACGACGCCGCGGCTGCGATCCGCGAGGAGGGTGCGAAATTTCTGGGCCAGAACGACGCGATCCCGAAGCCCAGCCCGGTGGAGGCCTGAACCAGGCCCCCGCGCGCGGCTGGCGGGATTCGGAACTCGACCGGCTGTGCGGCCCCGCCGCGGCCGCCGCCGCCTTCGCCACCCGGCCCGATGCCGTGCTGCGCCTGTTCTACACGCCCACCCGGCGGCGGGAGGCCGGGCCACTCTGCGCCATCATGGCCCAGGGCCGCCGCCCCTACCGGGAGGTGACGGCCGAGGACCTGGCCCGCATCGCCGGCACGGAACACCATGGCGGCCTGGTCGCCATCGCCGTGCCGCGGGCCATGGCGGACCTCACCGCCGGCCCCTTCCCGCCGGCCCTGCTGAAGGCGCCGGTGCTGCCGCTGCTGGATGGCATCGGCAACCCGCACAACCTCGGCGCCATCGCGCGCTCCGCCGCCTTCTTCGGCTGCGCCGGGCTGCTGCTGTCGGACGATCCGCGGCAGAGCGGCCTGTCCGATGCCGCCTACCGCATTGCCGAGGGCGGGCTGGAACATCTGGCGGTGCTGCGCCTGGCGCAGCCGCACATCGCCCTGCGGGCGCTGGCGCCGCGCTTCACCACGGTGGCCGCGGTGGCGGCCGGCGGCGTGGCGCCGGCCGCGCTGCCGCGCGACAAGCCCTTCGTGCTGGCGCTGGGCAATGAGGAGACCGGCCTGCCCGGCCTCACCGCCGCCGCCTGCGCCCACCGCGTCACCCTGCCCGGCAGCGGCAGGGTGGAAAGCCTGAACGTCTCGGTGGCCGCGGCGGTGCTGATCCACGCCCTGGCCGGGTAGCAGCGGCCGCCTTGCCGACCCTGGCCGGCCACACGATCTGAGGATGGCATGATGGATCCGATGTCCGAGCCGGACGTCCTGGTGGTGGGCGCCGGGGCGGCCGGCATCGCCGCCGCGCGCGCCGTGGCCGCTGCCGGCCGCAGCGTGCTGGTGCTGGAAGCGCGCGACCGGGTCGGCGGCCGGGTGGTCACCGACCATCGGCTCGGCCTGCCCTTCGAGCGTGGCGCCAACTGGCTGCACAATGCCGAGGACAACCCCCTGGTGAAGCTGGCCGCCGAGGCCGGCATCCGGCTGGTGGATTCCGACCGGCTGCGACGCGAGAGGACCCATGTCGGCGGCCGCCTGGCGGAGGCCGCGGAACGCGCCGCCTATGACGCCGCCTGGGACGCCTTCGAGGCTGCCGTGGCGGCGCCGCGCGAAGGCCCCGATCCCAGCGTCGCCGCGGTGGTGCCCCGGGGCGGCGCCTGGGATGCGACCGTCGCCGCCTGGCAGGGCGACATCATCGCCGCCGCGCCGCTCGATCGCGTCAGCCTGCAGGACTTCACCGCCACCGCCCTGAACGGCGGCAACATGCTGGCGGAACAGGGCTTCGGCACGTTGTTGGCCGGCCTGGCGGCCGGCCTGCCGATCCGCTTGGCCTCGCCGGTGGCGCGGCTGGGCTGGGGCGGCGCGCAGGCGGTTGCCGAAGGCGGCTTCGGCACGGTGCGGGCGCGCGCCGTGGTGGTGACGCTGCCCACGCCCCTGCTGGTCTCGGACACCCTGCGCTTCGACCCGCCATTGCCGGCCGCGGTGCGGCAGGCCGCCGCCGACCTGCCGCTGGGCCAGGTGGTCAAGGTGGGGTTCCGCGGCACGGCGGCGCTGGGGCTTGCGGATTTCACCTCCATCGATCGCCAGGTCGCGCCGGGCGAGGCGCTGGTGGCGATGAATGCCCGGCCTTTCGGGCGCGATCTGCTCGCCTGCCATGTCGGCGGCGACGCCGCGGCGGCGCTGGAGCGGGCCGGCGATGCGGCGCTGGAGGATTTCATGCGGGCGGAGGTCGCCACCCGCTTCGGCGCCCTGGCAGCCGCGGCGCTGCACCCCAACCCGATCGTGACCGATTGGCTGCGGGACCCCTGGGCGCGCGGCGTGTACAGCTATGCACGGCCCGGCCGGGCCGCGGCGCGGGGTGTGCTGGCGGCGCCGCTGGCCGGCGGGCGGCTCTGCCTGGCGGGCGAGGCCTGCCACGCCCGGCTGGCCGGCACGGTGGGCGGCGCCTGGCGCTCCGGCGAGGCCGCGGCGCAGGCCGCGCTTGCTGCGCTGCGATAAAGTGTTCCATACGGCGCTCCATTGCGGGAGCGGAAGGTGGGGGTGACGGCCCTGGCGGATGGCTCGGTGGCGCTAGCGGCGCCTGGGGTGACAGTGCGGGAGGAGGCAGGGGCGCGGATTCTCGCCCTGTCCGGCCGCGTCGACACGCCGGCCGCCGCCGCGCTGTGGCCCCGCCTGATGGAGGAAGCCCGGCGCCCCGGCCCACCGCTGCGGCTGGACCTGGCGTCGGTGGAGGCGGTGGACACCACCGGTGCCACCCTGCTGCTGACGGCCGCCGCCGCCGGTGCGCGGATCGAAGGCGCCAGCCCCGGCGTCACCGCGGTGCTGGACCGGGTGCGGGACGCGCTGGCGGCGCCACGGCCGAAGCTGGTGCCCTATCGCTTCTCGCCGTTGCACGGCGTCGGCCGCCGGGTGGTGAACGGCCTGGCGGCGGGGGTGGAGGCGCTGGCCTTCCTGGGCGAGCTGCTGTTCGTGGCGCTGGCCACGCTGGTCCGCCCCGGGCGGCTGCGCGGGCGCGAATTGCTGCGCCACCTGGACGAGGCCGGCACCCGCGCCTTCGGCCTGGCGACGCTGCTGGGCGCGCTGCTCGGTGTGATCCTGGCCTTCCAATCCGCCATCCCGCTGCGCCAGTTCGGCGCCGAGATCTTCGTGCCCAGCCTGGTCGGCATCTCCCTGCTGCGGGAGCTGGGTCCGCTGATGGCCGGCGTGGTCCTGGCCGGCCGCACCGGTTCCGCCTATGCGGCAGAGCTCGGCACCATGACGGTGAACGAGGAAGTGGCGGCCTTGCGCATCATGGGCATCGACCCGATGGCGCTGCTGGTGCTGCCGCGGGTGCTGGCGGGCATGCTGGTGATGCCGGTGCTGTCCCTGGTGCTGACCCTGGCCGGGCTGGTCGGCATGGCGCTGATCATGCGGCTGCTCGGCTTCCAGATGACCACGGTGGCGCAGCAGCTGGTCAACTTCGTCAGCCTGAAGGACCTGCTGGGCGGGTTGTTCAAGGCCGCGGTCTTCGGCCTGGCCATCGCCTTCATCGGCTGCCGCGCCGGGCTGGGCGCCGGGCGCGGGCCGCGCGCCGTGGGCGATGCGGCCACCGCGGCGGTGGTGGGCGGCATCGTCGCCATCGTGCTGCTGGATGGCGCCTTCGCCGTGCTGTTCGAAAGGCTGGGCCTGTGAACGAGGGAACCCAGCCCGTCCCGCAAGGGACAAGGCCCCTCCCCGACGGGCGGCCGGCCATCTCCGACGCCCCCGGCCCGGACACGCCAGCGGTGATCGAGGCGCGTGACCTGACCGCGCGCTTCGGCAGCAACACCCTGTTCCGGCACGTGTCCTTCGACGTGCGGCGGGGCGAGGTCTTCGTCATCCTGGGCGGCTCCGGCTGCGGCAAGTCCAGCCTGCTGAAGCTGATGATCGGCCTGGTGCCGCCGGCCGAGGGCCGCGTCGGCATCCTCGGCACCGATGTCTGGTCCACCGAAGGGGCCGCGCGGCTCGCCCTGCTGAAGCGCCTCGGGGTGATGTGGCAGCAGGGCGCGCTGTTCGGCTCCCAGACCCTGCTGGAGAATGTCGAGATGCCGCTGGCCGAGCACACCCGCCTGCCGGCGGCAGCCCGCGCCGAGGTGGCGCGCGCCAAGCTCGGCCTGGTCGGGCTTTCGGAAGCCGCCGACCGGCTGCCGTCCGAGATCTCGGGCGGCATGCTGAAGCGGGCGGGTATCGCTCGCGCGCTGGCGCTCGATCCGCCCATCCTGTTCCTGGACGAACCCTCCGCCGGGCTCGACCCGATCACCTCCGCGGGGCTGGATGCGCTGATCCGCGACCTGTCGCGTTCGCTGGGGACGACCTTCGTGGTGGTGACGCATGAACTGGCCTCGATCCTGGCCATCGGCGACCGCTGCATCATGCTGGACAAGGAGGCCAAGGGGATGATTGCGGAGGGCGACCCGCGCGAGCTGCGCGACCACAGCACCCACCCCACCGTCCGGTCCTTCTTCCGGCGGGAGGCCGCGTGATGGGTGGCGCACGGATGCTGTATGCGCGGGTCGGCGCGCTGGTGCTGGTGGGCATCGTGCTCGGCGTTGCCTTCGTGCTGTTCCTGGCCGGCGGCCGCGGGCTGCAGGCGAACCAGGTGTTCGAGAGCTATTTCTCGGAATCGGTGCAGGGCCTCGATGTCGGCGCGCCGGTGCGCTACCGCGGCGTGGCGATCGGGCGGGTGACGCAGATCGGGCTGGTGGCGGCGGAATACCCGCGCCCGGCCGGCGCCGAGTATTCGGCCAATTTCGCCCGCGTCTTCATCCGCTTCGCCGTGGACCTGCAACAGGTGGGGGAGACGCCGGACCTGGACCGGGCGATTGAGCTCGGCCTGCGGTCGCGCATCACGGCGCAGGGCATCACCGGGGTGAACTACCTGGAGCTGGACTTCGTCCAGGCGGACCGCTTCCCGGTCCAGCCGCCGCCCTGGGAGCCACGCAACGACGTGATCCCCGGCGTGCCCTCCACCGTCGCGCAGGTGACCAGCGCGGCGGAGCTGCTGATCCAGCGGCTGGCGGATATCCCGGTTGACCGGATCACCCAGGACATCGCCGGCATCCTCGACAACGTGAACCGGCAGACCGGGGATGGCGACCTGGCGCAGGTGCTGCGGGAAGCCGCCACCACCATGGCGCTGCTGCGCGCCGCGGTGCAGGACAGCGACCTGGCCGGCGCGCTGGGCGAATTCCGCGCCGCCGCCACGGAAGCCCGCAGCCTGGTGAGCGGGCCGGAGATCCGCGGCGCGATCACCAATGCCGCCGGCGCGGCGGCGGAGCTGCGCCGGGTGGCGCAGACCCTGCCCGGCGCGGTGGAGGGCATGGAACGCACCATGCGCTCGGCGCGGGAAACCACGGTGGACGTGCAGGCGGAGCTGCTGCCCATCCTGATCGACCTGCGCGCCACCACGGCCAATCTGCGCGCCACCGCGGAGCAGCTTCGCTCCTCCCCCACCCGTTATCTGTTCGGCGCCCCGCCGACCCCGGATCGCCGCCGATGAACCGACGCGCCCTGCTGCTACCCGCCCTGGCCGCCGGACTGGCGGGCTGTTCCCTGTTCCCCAGCGTGCCCAACGTGCCGGTGCGGCGCTACGCGCTGGCGCCACGCCGGCCCTTCGCGGTGGAAGGGCGCGGGCCGGTGCTGCTGGTGCGGCGCATGCGGGCGCTGCCCGGGCTGATGGACCTCGGCCTGCGGCGGCTGAAGGCGGATGGGTCCTACGACCTGCTGGTCTATGAGGAATGGCTGGCGCCGCCGGCGGACCTGGCGGATGCGGCGCTCCGCGCCTGGCTGCAGGCCAGCGGCCTGTTCTCCGCCGTGGTGCCGCAGGGCAGCCGGGCAGAGGCCGGGTTTGTGCTGGAATTGCAGCTGACGGCGCTGGAAGCGGTGCCCGCACTTGGCGAGGCGCGGGCCGGGCTTGCCGGCGTGCTGCTGCGGGAGGAACGGCTGGCCTCCCGCGTCGTGGATTCGCTGCAGGTGCAGGCCAGCGCGCCGATGGCCCCCCAGGCGGAGGCCCCGGCCATGGCGGCGGCGATGACCACCGCGCTGGGCCTGGCCTTCGGCCGGCTGGAGGCCGCGCTGGCGCCGCTGGTGCGCTGAGGAGTCTTCACGTCAGGCGGTTCCGGCGCCGCCGCCGCGCCGGACCGGGCGCGTGGCCGGCAGGCGCCGGCACCGCGGGCGCCGTGCCACGGCAGGCGCTTCACGGCCTCACCAAGTGTTGAAACGCCTCGAACGAGCGGGCGGCGCCTAGCCGTTTTCGAGACCCGGTCGCGTTTTGATGCGTCATCCCAGAAAAAAGACGGACGCCTATCTCCCGTTAATCATTCTCCCACCATTCGCGCCTCATTCTCCGGAACGGGAGAGCGGGCCTGTTGCGTCTCTGCCGAGGAGAAACGGCGGCCCGGCCAGCGCGGGTCGGCGGCGAAGCCTCGGCGCGGCGTCTCAGGTTTCGACTCGCAACTTATGGTTGTCTTTTCCCTTGGATGGCGCGGCGACGCAACCTTAACTGGCGAGGCGATTGTGGGCACACGGAGCTCGGGGGCAGCGGTGAGCTGGGACGATGTCTGGGCGGAATATGATGCGCGCCGGCCGACGCCGTCCGCGGCCCTGCCGGCACGGCCGCCCCTGACCGGCGAGGCGACGGCGCAGGCCCGCGAAGGCCGCGCCCGCAGCCCCTGGCCAGCGCTGGCCCTGCTGCCGCTTCTCGCCATGGGCTGGATCGGCGCGCCCTATGCCACGGCCTGGGACCTCGTGCAGGCGCTGGAAGGCCGTGACGGGGAGGCGCTGTCCCGCCACCTGGACCTGCCGGCCCTGCAATCGGCCCTGCGCGACAGCCTGCGGCCGCATGCCGCCGCCGGGGAGCGGACGCCGGAGGCACGCGCCTTCCTGGCCGGCATGGCGGAGGAGATCTCCACCGCCTGGGCCAGCCCCACCGCGCTGGCCGATGTGGCCCGGGCACGCGGCGTGCGCCCCGGCGCCGCCGCCGCAGCGCTGCGCCACAGCGCCCCGACCGGCCTGACCCGCTTCGAGATGCCGCTGGCCGGCAGCGTCGCGCCGATGACCCTGCAGCTGGAGTTGAACCCGACGGGCCTGGCACCGCGCTGGCAGGTGACCGCCGTGCGCCTGGACCTGGCGGACCAGCGGGCCGCGATGCCGCCGCCCGCCGCCACGGCCCCGCGGGCGCGGCCGGCGGAGCAGCAGCCGCTGCGGCTCAGCGCGCTGCGCTGAGGCCCGGCCCGTCCTCCCCCGCCAGCCCGTTCCGGGCCAGGGCCAGCGCCTGGCGCAACACGGCCAGGTCGCCGACATGGTTGGCCAGGATCAGCACCAGCCTGGCATCCAGGGCGCGGGAGGCCGCCGGGTCCAGCCCGCGATGCGCCTCCATCAGCAGGGCGAAGGCGGCGTCCGCATCGGCCAGTCGGGGCGTGGTGTCCAGGCTCATGGCACCAGGCCTCCGCCGCCGCGGGCGCGTTCCAGCGCCGCCCGTACCGCCACCGGGTCCGGCATCGCCAGCCGGGCCGCGATGTGCTGGTCCGGCCGCAGCAGCACCGCGCCGCCCGGCATCGCGCCGAAGCGCGCGGCGGCCAGCCCGCTATGGTCCCACAGCGCGCCGGGCCGTGCCTCTGCCGCCACATGCACCGGGCGCAACCCGGGCGGGGTGGGGAAGTCCGGCGCGTCGAACAGCAGCAGGCCGAAATCGCCGCCCAGGTGGCGCAGCAGCCAGTCCGGCTGCCCTTCGCACAGCACCGGCGCATCCGGCGCCGCCGCCCCGGCCGGCGCGCCGCCCGCCCAGCCGCCCTGGTCGGCGCTGTTCAGCGGGCTTTCGGCCAGCACCGCCGGGCGCGACAGCCGGCCCGAATTGACCAGGGCGCGGGCGAAGGCGTGGTCCGCCGCCAGATCCAGCACCGCATCGCGATAAGCGCGGGCGTGGTCGGATTTCGGGGTGATGAAGTCCGTCGCCCGCATGGCGTGCAGGATATTCTCCTCCGCCGCCGCGATCCGCTCCGCCTCGTAGCTGTCCAGCAGCCCCGGCCCGGCCGACCCGTTCAGCACCGCCGCGAGCTTCCACGCCAGGTTGTCCGCATCCTGAACCCCGCCATTGCCGCCGCGGGCACCGAAGGGGCTGACCTGGTGCGCCGAATCGCCGGCGAAGACCACGCGGCCATGCACGAAGCGGTCCAGCCGGCGACAGCGGAAGGTGTACAGGCTGACCCATTCCAGTTCGAAGGGCACATCCGGCCCCAGCATCGCCCGCACCCGCGCGGCGACGCGCGCCGGCTGCTGCTCCGCCTCCGGGTCCGCATCCCAGCCCAGCTGGAAGTCGATGCGCCACAGATCGTCCGGCTGCTTGTGCAGCAGCACGGATTGCCCGGGGTGGAAGGGCGGGTCGAACCAGAACCAGCGTTCCGCCGGGAAGCCGACCTCGCCGCGGATCACCACATCGGCGATCAGGAACCGGTCCTGGAACACCTGGCCCTGGAAAGGCAGGCCCAGGGCACGGCGGATGGCGCTGCGGGCACCGTCGCAGGCCAGCAGCCAGTCGGCGCGCAGCGTATAGGGCCCCTGCGGCGTCTCCACCGCCAGCGTCACCCCCGCCGCCTCCGGCGCCAGGCCCGCGACGCGATGGCGCCAGCGCAACTCCACCCCCGCCGCCTGGCAGGCTTCCACAAGCCATTCTTCCACATGGTATTGCTGCAAATTCACGAAGGCCGGGTATTCGTGGCCG
Organism: Falsiroseomonas selenitidurans; assembly: GCF_012103215.1. Classification (GTDB taxonomy): domain Bacteria; phylum Pseudomonadota; class Alphaproteobacteria; order Acetobacterales; family Acetobacteraceae; genus Falsiroseomonas; species Falsiroseomonas selenitidurans. Next base: position 56,169 of record NZ_JAAVNE010000011.1, on the reverse strand, counting down.
GCTTCCGGCAGCAGGTCGAAGTGGAAGGCCTCCCGCGCGCCGTGGAACACCCGGCCGGTCTGCCAGGTGACGCCCTTTTCCAGCATCCGTGGCCCGAGGCCGAGCCGGGCGTAGATCTCCAGCGTCCGCTTGGCGAAGCAGATGGCGCGGCTGCCGGTGGCGACGCTGTCCTCCTCATCCAGCAGCGTCACCGCCACGCCGTGGCGCGCCAGGTCCAGCGCCAGGGTCAGCCCGACAAGGCCGCCGCCGACCAGCACGACGCGGCGGTGGTCGGTGCCGGAAGCCGGCGGCGGCGCGGCGGGGTAGCGGGGCGGCGCCTGCGGCACGGCTCAGCCCCGCGCCTCCGCGCTTTTCATCGCCGTGCCGTGTTCCAGCGCCTGCCACATCGCCACATCGCGCTCCGCGGTCCAGATGCGCGGATGGGCGAGACCCTGCGCCTCGTCGAAGGCGCGGGTGACGTTGAAGGGCATGCAGTGTTCGAAGATCACCCAATGCCCGTATCTGGGGCGCATGAAGCCCATGGTGTCGTCGTAGATCGCCTTCAGGTCCCAGTCCTTCGCCACGCCTTCCCGCACGCGGGTGAACAGGTCCGTGGTGAAGGACCGCGTGCCCTCGATCGCCTCCCGGCAGTCGGCGGCGGTCAGCAGCGCGCGGCCGCGGCCGGGCACCAGCTTCTCCGCCCCCAGCGCCGCCACGGCATCCAGCGTGGCGGACCAATCGGCGAAATGCGCGTCGCCGCAATAGGGGGTGGCGCCGAATTCCACCGTATCGCCGGCGAACAGCACGCGCTCCTTCGGCAGCCACACCACCGTGTCCCCGGCCGTGTGGCTGCGGCCGACATGGATCACCTGCGCCTCCCGCTGCCCCAGCCACAGCGTCATCCGCTTCTGGAAGGTATGGGTGGGCCAGGTCAGGCCGGGGATGCTTTCCCGCCCGCGGAACAGGCGCGGGAAGCGGCCGATCTCGCTGTCCATGTCGGCCTGGCCGCGTTCCACGATCAGGTCGCGCGTGGCCTCGCTGGCGATGATGACGGGGTTGCCATAGCCGCTGGCGCCCAGCACCCGCACCGCGTGGTAATGCGTCAGCACCACCTGGCCGACATGCCGCGGGGTGACGGTGGCGATGCGCGCCATCACGTCCTGCGCCATGGCCGGCGTCGCCTGGGCGTCCACCACCACCACCCCGTCCGGCCCGACGATGACGCCCGAATTGGGGTCGCCTTCCGCCGTATAGGCGAAGAGCCCCGGGCCGAGCTCATCGAAGGAGACGGTCTTGTCGGCCATGTCATTGGCCGAGGCGAATCCGGACATCCTGGGCGTCTCCCTTGCGACCGGCGCAGGTTCAACCGCCGCGGCGCCCACTGCAAGTCGCCGTGTGGTGCCACGCAAAGGGGTGCCCCGGGGCAGCCATGACGCAAACGCGCATTCCCTTCACGGGGTTGAGAGCGTAGGTTGCAGGTGTGGGATGGACTGCGCGTCCCGCCAGGAAAACACAGCCGATGAGCCGCAACGCGAACCTCACCCCGCTGCCCGGAAGCTGCGCCGCCTGCGCGGTCCGCCCCTTCGCCCTGTTCCGCGTGATCCCGCAGGCCCGGGTGGGGGAGATCGCCCGGATCCGGTCCGGCGTCCGGCTGGTGCGGGCGGGCGATGCCATCCTCGATTCCATCTTCACCATGTATGCCGGCTGGGCCTTCAGCTGGACCGCCACGCCGGATGGCCGCCGCCAGGTGCTGGATTTCCACCTGCCCGGCGACCTGGTGGAACGGAGCGAGGATGCGGCGGAGGTGGAGGCGCTGACCGATTCCAGCTTCTGCATCCTGTCGCGCGAAAGGCTGTGCGCCTTCATGGGCCGCGACCCGGGCCTCGCCATGTCCTATGTGGACGGGCTGACCCGCGACCGGGCGCGAATGCGCGAAAGACTCACCAGCCTGGGCCGGCGCGATGCGGCCGGGCGCGTGGCGCATCTGCTGCTGGAACTGCATGGAAGGCTGCTGCGCCGTGGTGGCGCCGATGCGCGTGGCGCGGCGGTACCGCTGAAGCAGGCGCATCTGGCGGATGCGCTGGGGCTTTCCGTGGAACACGCCAACCGCGCCCTGGCGGCGCTGCGCAAGGATGGCGTGGCCACGCTGAACAAGGGGCGGCTGGAGATCATGGACCGCACGGCGCTGGAGGATCTGGCCGGCTGGGCCGGCCTGCCGCCGCCGGAAAGCCTGGCGCCGCAGACCCTGGCCGGGTGAGCGACCGACCCACGGCCGAGGGCCGGTCGAGGCTCCGGCCAAAGGCTGGTTGAGCAGCCCGCCGCGCCCGGTTAGGCTGACCGCATGACCCGCCAGACGCCGCCGCCGCCACGCCCGCCCCGCCGCCTGGTCCTCGGCCTGCTGCTGCTGCTGGCATCCCTGGTCCTGCCGGGCACCACGGCCCTGGCGCAGGGCGATCCCTCCTTCACCCTGGTGAACCGCAGCGGCCAACCGATCCGGGAGGTCTATGTCTCGGCCAGCCAGGACCAGTATTGGGGGCATGACCTGCTGCAGACATCGGTGCTGGCGAATGGCGCCGCCATGCCCATCCGCATCGCCCCCGGCGCCGGCTGCCTGCAGGATGTGCGGGTGGTCTATGCCGATGGGCGGCCGGAGGAACGGCGCCGGCAGGATACCTGCCGGATCACCCAGATGGTCTTCGGCAGCGCCGCGGCGGTGCAGTCCGGCCGCCAGGCCAACCCCTCCTTCAACCTGGTGAACCATGGCGGCCAGCCGGTGCGGGAGGTCTATGTCTCCTCGGTGCGGGACAATGCCTGGGGCGAGGACCGGCTGGGGACGGAGGTGCTGCCGCCCGGCCGCCATCTGGCCGTGCGTCTGCCGGCCGGCGATTGCGTCAACGACGTGCGGATCGTCTGGATGGACGGGCGCAGCGAGGAAAGGCGGCGTCTGGACACCTGCCGTCTGATCAACCTGGTCTTCCGCTAGAGAAAAATGCGGTCAGATGGCATCATCTGAACGCATTTTTGCCGCAGAATCAAAGATTTCTAGCGCACGAGCTGGGTTCGAGCGAACGCAGCCTGCTCTGGCCCAGACCATTTTCAAGCCTTGCGGCTTCGCAAGGCGAGCCAGAAAATGCGTCAAGACAATAGGCCGGAGCCGTTTCACCGTCTTCGCTGGCGGTGAATCGGCTCCAGCCGGCAAACAGCGCAAGGACCCACCGGATGCCGTCCCTTGCCGAGCAATATGCCGCGCTGCGCGACCGGCAGAAGGCCGGCCGGCCGGTGGATTACGAGGCGCTGCTGCGTCGCTTCTACACCGGCCTGCTGCATCCCGGCGACATCGCCATCGACATCGGCGCCTTCAAGGGCACCCACACCATGCCGATGGCGGACGCCATTCGCGGCCCCGGCGGGGCGCTGCACGCCTTCGAGGCCAATCCCGGCATGGCCGCGGATCTGCGCCCCGGTCTGGCATGGCCGGGGCGGGAGCATGTGACCCTGCATGAATGCGCCGTGGCGGCCGTGGATGGCGAGGCCGACTACGTCGTCGCCGTGGATGCGCCGGGCTACAGCGGCCTGCAGCAGCGCGAATACGACCAGCCGAACATGCGCACCCGGCGCATCACCGTGCGCACGGTGAAGCTGGACACGCTGCTCGGCCACCTGCCGCGGCTCGCCTTCATCAAGATCGACATCGAGGGCGGCGAGTTCGACGCCATCCGCGGCGGCGCCGCGCTGATCGAGCGGCTGCGCCCGGCGATCAGCTTCGAATTCGGCCACCGATCCTACGGTGCCTATGGCGTGGAGCCGGCGGCGGTGTTCACCTGGTTCGCCACGCGCGGCTACATGCTGTTCGACATCATCGGCAACCCGCTGCTGACGCCGGAACGCTTCCTGCGCGCCGACAGCATTCCGGGGCTCTGGGACTTCCTGGCGGTGCCGGAGGAGGCGCCGCCGCTGCGCCGGCTGGCCCGGGCGCAGCATCGGCTGGTGGCGACGTAGCGGTGCCACCCGCCCCCCCAGAGGGGGGCGAGGGCATCCGGCTCAGGCTGCCTTCGCGGCCTGCAGCGCCTTCCACACCGTCTCCGGCGTGGCCGGCATGTCGATATGCGTCACGCCGGCCGGCGTCAGCGCATCCACCAGCGCGTTCATGGCGGCGGGCGGGGAGCCCACGGCCCCGGCCTCGCCCGCGCCCTTCACGCCCAGCGGGTTGGTCTCGCAGGTCACCTCGATCAGGTCGACATCGATGTCCGGCAGATCCTCCGCCCGCGGCAGGCAGTAATCCATGAAGGAGGCCGACAACAGCTGGCCGGATCCGTTGTCATAGGCCGTGCGCTCATGCAGTGCCTGGCCGATGCCCTGCGCCACGCCGCCATGCACCTGGCCGCGGACGATCAGCGGGTTCAGCGCATGGCCCACATCGTCCACCACGATGTAGCGCGGCACGGTGACGATGCCGGTCTCGGGGTCCACCTCCACCTCCGCCACGTGGCAGCCATTGGGGAAGGTGTGGGTGTCGATATTCGCGGTCTCCATCGCATCCAGCAGGATCGCGCTTTCGCCCGCCGCCACGCGCCGGCGCTGCACGGCGGCGAGGTCGAGGATGCCGATGCCGCGATCGGTGCCCGCCACTTCGAAGCGCCCGCCCGCGGAGACGAATTCGATATCGGCGACGGAGGTCTCGAGCTGCTCGGCCGCGGCCTGCTTGCCCTTCTCCACCACGCTGGCGGTGGTCACCAGGATGGCCTGGCCTTCCGAGTAAAGGCTGCGCGCGCCGCCGGTACCGCCGCCGGAGGGCAGCGTCTCGCTGTCGCCCTGCCGCACCCGGATCTTGTCGATCGGGATGCCCAGCTCGTGGCTGGTCATCATGGCATAGGCTGTCTCGTGGCCCTGGCCGGTGGATTGCGTGCCGACATAGAGGTCGACCATCCCGTCATCGGCAAAGACGACCTTGGCATTCTCGGTCGCCGCGCCGCCGGTTGCTTCCAGGTAGTAGGCCAGGCCGATGCCGCGCTGCTTGCCGCGTCGCGCGGCCTCCGCACGCCGCGCCGGGAAGCCCGCCCAGTCGATCTTCGCCAAGGCGGCGTCCATCAGCTGCGCGAAATCGCCGCTGTCGTAGCGCTGGCCCATGGCGGAGAGCCAGGGCATCGCGCTCTGCTGCACCATGTTGCGGCGGCGCAGCTCGATGCGGTCCACGCCGATCTGCCGCGCCGTGGCGTCGATCAGCCGTTCCACCAGGTAGTTGCTCTCCGGCCGCCCGGCGCCGCGATAGGCGTCCACCGGCACCGTATTGGTCAGCACGCCGATGACATGGGCGTGGATCGCCTCGAAGCCGTAGACGCTGGCCAGCACCTTGGTGCCGGCGCCGGTCGGGATGAAGGGCGCGAAGGTGGACAGGTACGCCCCCATGCCGGCGTAGTTGCGCGTCCGCAGCGCCAGGAACTTGCCGTCGGCATCCGTGGCCAGTTCACCGAGGGTGATGTTGTCGCGGCCATGGGTGTCCGAGAGGAAGGCCTCGCTGCGCTCGCTGGCCCAGCGCACCGGGCGGCCCAGCTGGCGCGCGGCGAAGCAGACCAGCACATGCTCCGGGTAGAGGAACAGCTTCATCCCGAAGCCGCCGCCGACATCCGGCGTCACCACGCGGACCTTCTCCGCCGGGATGTTGAAGATGCTGCCCGAGAGGATGTTCTTCAGCAGCCAGGAGCCCTGGGTATTGGTGTGCAGGGTCAGCTTGTCGCCATCCCAGGCGGCGGCGGCGGCGCGGGCCTCCATGCTGGCGACGACGACGCGGTTGTTCACCACGGTCAGCCGGGTGACATGGGCGGCGCGGGCGAAGGCGGCATCCGCCTTGGCCTTGTCGCCGGCTTCCCAGTCGAAGACCACGTTGTTGGCGATTTCCGGCCAGACCGCGGGCTGCCCCGGCTCCCAGGCCGTGGCGAGGTCGGTCGCGGCGGGCAGCGCGTCATACGCCACCTCAACCGCCTCGGCGCCGTCGCGGGCGGCCTGGGCGGTCTCCGCCACGATGAAGGCGACCGGGTCGCCGACATGGCGCACCACGCCATCCGCAAGCGCCGGGCGCGGGGTATTGCCGCGCGGCGAGCCGTCGCGGTTCTTCAGCGGGATCAGGCAGGGCAGGTCGCCGATGCCGGCGGCCTTGAGGTCGGCGGCGGTGATCACCGCCAGCACGCCGGGCACGGCCAGCGCTGCGCTGGTGTCCAGGCTGGCGATGGTGGCATGCGCCTGCGGGCTGCGCAGCACGATGCCATGCGCCTGGCCCGGCATGGCGATGTCATCCGTGTACTGGCCGCGCCCCGTCAAGAGGCGCGGATCCTCGACCCGCCGCACCGACTGGCTCAATCCGAACTTCGCCATGGCGTCACATCCCCGCTGCTTCGCACCAGTATCTGCTGCCGAAGGGCCTGCCGTGAAGGGGGTGGGCGCAGCGCCGGCGGAAGCTTGAGCGGCGGGCGCCCGACATGGCGCTCGATCACCGCGCAGGCGGCCACCACGCCCTCCTCCGCCACCACCAGCGCGCCCAGCGCCGCGGCCTCCTGCACCACCGCCGGGCGCTGCAACCGGGCCAGCGCGGCGGCGATCCGCGCCTCGGTGCAGCGCCCGGCACGCAGGACCTCGGCCACCCCGCGCCGGGCCAGCCGCGCGGCATTGTCAAGCTGGTCGCTGGTGAAGGGCACCACCAGCATCGGCCGTCCCGCGGCCAGGGCAAGGTCGGTGGTGCCCGACCCGCCATGGTGCAGCACCAGCGCGGCATGCGGGAAGATCACGTCCATCGGCGCGCGCGGCACCGCCAGCACCCCGGGCGGCAGCCTCGCCGGCAGCCGGGCCTGCGCGGCGTCGGAGCCCGAGAGCAGCAGCACGCGCAGGCCCAGCCGGCCCGCCGCGGCGATGGTTGCGGCATAGATCGCATCCGACCGGTCGCCGCCGATCACCGCCATGGAGCCGCCGAGGCTGGCGACCAGCGGCGCTGGGCCGGAGAGCAGGAAATCCGCCACCTCCGGCGCCAGGGCCCCGCCCGGCCAGCGGCAGAACCCGGTGGGCGTGGCGCCACCCGCCCAATCCGGCTGCGGCCGGGCCAGCTGCGGTGAAAACAGCGCCAGGCCGAAGGGTGGCACCGCCGCGTGGTTCAGCAGCGCATCCCGGGCCGGCGGCAGGCCAAGCTCGCGCCGCGCCTCGGCCAGCGCCCGGCCCCAGCGCGCCAGCGCGGCCTGGGCGAGCAGGCGCAGCGGCCGCCCGACCAGCGGACCCAGCCCGACCAGCCCGGCCAGCCAGGGCAGGCCCGGCGGCACTGGCGGGTCATGGGCGGACAGGAAGGCGATGGGCTGCATCAGCGCCGGTACCCAGGGGAGGCCCAGCGTCTCCGCCGCCATCGGCGCCACCGGCTGGCTGGCGCTGCCCAGCAGCAATTCGCAGCCGAAATCGCGGCAGGCGGCGACCAGCTCCGCATGGGTCTGCCGCACCCCGGGGCCGATCACCTCCCGCATCCGGAAGCTCTCGCCGCGGCCGGGATCGGCCAGCAGCCGGCGTTGCGAATCCTGCCGCACCGTCCTCGGCGGGTCCGGCCCCGCCCGAACAAAGCCTATGCCGGCGCCTTCGATCAGCCCCTGGTGGTGCCCCGGTGCGGCCAGGCGCACCGGATGGCCGCGCGCCTGCAGGCCATGCGCCAGCGCCAGGAATGGGAAGATGTCGCCCTGCGCGCCCCGTGCCGCGATGACGATGCGCGCCAATCGTCACCCCCCTGCGGATCGATCCTGATTCCGCATGGCCAAGGTGGCATATCCAGCCCGGCCGGCAAACCGCGGCGTCCGCCGGCAGGGCCGAATTCACCGCCGCCGCGGGCGCCGCGCTACTCCGCCGCAGCCGGCGTCGGGGCGTCGGGCCGGCGCGCCCCGCCGAAGCGCGCCCGCGTCTTCTCCCGCATCGTCTGGAACACGACATAGAGCATCGGGATGATGAAGATGCCGATCAGCGAGGCCGCCAGCATGCCGCCGAACACCGGCGTGCCCACCGCGCGGCGGGAGGCGCTGGCGGCGCCGGAGGCGATGATCAGCGGCACCAGGCCCAGGATGAAGGCGACGGAGGTCATGATGACGGCGCGGAAGCGCAGCCGCGCGCCCAGCACCGCGGCCTCCCGCACCGGCATCCCTTCCTCGCGCTTCTCCTTGGCGAATTCGACGATCAGGATGCCGTTCTTCGCCGCCAGCGCGATCAGCACCACGAGGCCGACCTGCGCATAGACGTCCAGCGACAGGCCGGCGACGGAGATCGCGGCGAAGGACCCCAGCGCGCCGACCGAGATCGACATCAGCACCGGGATCGGGATCACCCAGCTTTCGTACAGCGCCACCAGGAACAGGTAGGCGAACAGCAGGGCCAGGGCCATGATGATGCCGGTCTGCCCGCTGGCCTGCTTTTCCTGGAACGCCGTGCCGGTCCATTCATAGCCATAGCCGGCCGGCAGCGCGGTGTCCGAAAGCTGCTCCATCGCCGCCAGCGCATCGCCCGAGGAGATGCCCGGGCGCGGCGAGCCGCCGATGCGCACGGACCGGACGTTGTTGTAGCGGTTGATGGTCTGCGGTCCGAGCACGATGCGGATTTCCGCCAGGGCACGCAGCGGCACCATCTCCCCGGCGCTGTTGCGCACATGGATGCGCCACAGATCGGGGATGTCGTCGCGATCCGTCGCCTCGCCCTGGATGTTCACCTGCCAGGACCGGCCATACAGGTTGAAGTCGTTGACGTAGAAGCCGCCCAGCGTGGTCTGCAAGGCGTTGAAGATGTCGCTGATCCGCACCCCCAGCGCCTGCGCCTTGTCCCGGTCCACATCGAGGTAGAGCGAGGGCGTGTTGGCGGTGAAGGTGGAGAACACCGCCGTCAGCCGCGGATCCTGGTTGGCCGCCGCCGCCAGGCCCTGCATGGCGGCGAACATCTCCTCCGGCGGACGGCCTTCCAGGTTCTGCATCTGGTATTCGAAACCGCCACCGGTGCCGAGCCCGATGATCGGCGGGATGTTGAAGGCGAAGGTGTTGGCCGAGCGCACCTGCTGCGTCGCGCCGAACACCGTGCCGATGGCGGCGAAGACCGATTCCTGCGCCGTGGTGCGGTCCTCGAAGGGCTTCATGCGCACCACGATGAAGGCGGCGTTGGACTGCGAGCCTCCATCGATCAGGCTGAAGCCGACGATGGACAGGATGCGGTCCACGCCCGGCACCGGGCGGATGATCGCCTCCACCTGCTCCACCGCCGCGCGGGTGCGCGACAGGCTGGCACCCTGGGGCAGCTGCATCTGCACGAAGAAGGCGCCCTGGTCCTCGGCCGGCAGGAAGCCCTGCGGCGTCCGGTTGGCCATGAACAGGATGCCGCCGCCCGCCAGCGCCACCAGCACCAGCGACAGGAAGGAAAAGCGCACCAGCCGCACCACGATGTTGCCGTAGCGGTCGCGCACCCAGTCGATGCCGCGCATCACCGCGGCCAGGAAGCCCTTGCGCGGCCCATGCCCCACCGGGTGCGGCCGCAGGAACATGGCGCAGAGCGCCGGCGACAGGGTCAGCGCGTTGAAGGCCGAGATCACCATGGCGACGGAGACGGTGACCGCGAACTGGCTGAACAGCACGCCGGACAGGCCGGGGATGAAGCCCACCGGCACGAAGACCGACAGCAGCACCAGGGTGATGGCGATGATCGGGGCGGTGATTTCCCGCATCGCGCGCTTGGTGGCTTCCGCCGGCGTCAGCTCCGGGTGTTCGGACATCACCCGCTCGACATTCTCCACCACCACGATGGCGTCATCGACCACGATGCCGATCGCCAGCACCATCGCGAGGAGGGAGACGGTGTTGGCCGAGAAGCCCAGCAGCAGCAGCACGGCGAAGGTGCCGATCAGGCTGACCGGCACGGCGATGGTGGGGATGATGGTGGCGCGGAAGCTGCCGAGGAACAGCAGCACCACCAGCACCACCAGCACGAAGGCCTCCAGCAGGGTCTTGATGACTTCCTGGATCGTGTCCACGACGAAGGTGGAGGTGTCGTAGAAGACCTGGGTCTGCATCCCCTGCGGATAGCGGCGGGACATCTCCGCCAGCACGCCGGCCAGGTTCGAGGCCGCCGTCACCGCATTGGCGCCCGGCGACAGGTAGGTGGCGATGGTCACCGCCGGGCGGCCGTTCAGCCGGCTTTCCTGGTCGATGCGCGCCGCACCCAGCTCCACCCGCGCCACGTCGCGCAGCCGCAGCAGGGACCCGTTGGGGTTGGCGCGGATGACGATGGCGCCGAATTCCTCCGGCGTCGTCAGGCGGCCCTGGGTCTGCAGGTTGATCTGGTATTGCTGGTCATCCGAGATCGGCTGCGCGCCGATGCGGCCCACCGCCGCCTGCACGTTCTGCGCCTGGATGGCGGCGACCACGTCGGCCGGCGTCAGGTTCAGGCTGATCAGCCGGTCCAGCTCGAACCAGATGCGCATGGAATAGTCGCGTGCGCCGAAAATCTGCGCGGAGCCGATGCCCGGCGTGCGCGCCAGCCGGTCCAGCATGTTGATGGTGACGTAGTTGGACAGGAACAGCGCGTCATGCTCCGGATTCTCGGAGGTGACGGCGATGAACTGCAGCACGGCGGAGGATTGCTTGCGCACCGTCACGCCGGCGCGCTGCACTTCCGACGGCAATCGCGCCAGCGCCGACTGCACGCGGTTGTTCACATTGACCGTGGCGATGTCCGGGTTGGTGCCCAGGGCGAAGGAGACGGAGAGCGAATAGCTGCCGTCATTGGCGCTGTTGGAGGACATGTAGATCATCCCCTCCACGCCGTTGACCGCGCTTTCGATCACCTGCGCCACGGTTGATTCCACCACGGCGGCGGAAGCGCCCGGATAGCTGGTGGTGACGGAGACCTGCGGCGGCACGATATCCGGGAACTGCGCCACCGGGATGCGCAGCATGGCCAGCCCGCCCGCCAGGGTGAGCAGGATGGACAGCACGATCGCCAGCCGGGGGCGATCGACGAAGACGGCGGAGATCATGCGCGGTCAGCCCTGCCGGCCGGCCGGGGCAGGGGCGGCGCCGGGCGGGCGGATCGGCGCGCTGGCCGGGCCGGGCTGCACCGGCTGGCCGGGGCGCACGCGCTGCACGCCTTCCACCACCACGCGCTCCCCGGTCTCGAGCCCAGCTTCCACCACCACCTGGTCGGCGATGGATCGGCCGAGCGTCAGCGGCCGGCGCCCGGCCCTGTTCTCCGCGTCCAGCACCCAGACATAGCTGCCCTGCTGGTCCTGCAGCACGGCGCTGCGCGGGATCACCACCAGCGGCACCGGCTGCGCGCCTTCCACGAAGACATTCACGAACATGCCGTCGATCAGCGCGCGATCGACGCTGCCATCGCTGTTCGCCTGGCCGCGCGGCGGGTTCGGGATCAGGGCGCGGACCAGGATGGTATCCGTGTTGCGGTCCACCTGCGGGTCGATGAACGCGATCCGCCCGACCTCGTCATAGATCTCGCCGGTGATCAGGCGGATGCGCACCCGCGTGGCGTCCGCCCCGCCGCGGCCGGCATAGCGGTCGCGCAGCTCGGTTCCGGTGCGCAGGTTGACGGGGAAGGAGACGCGCATCGGGTCCTGGCTGACGATGGTGGCCAGCGGGTCGCTGCTCGGCCCGACCACGGCGCCGACCGAGAAGGTGGAACGCCCGATCTTGCCGGCGAAGGGGGCCTTCACCTCGGTATAGCCCTGGTTGATCTCCGCCACCCGCAGCTGCGCCTGGGCGGCCAGCAGGTTGGCCTGGGCGGTGCGCTGGGCGGCGGTTGCCTCCTCCACCCGCACCTGCGTGCCGGCGGCGCTGCGCACCAGGTCCCGCGCCCGGGCCAGGGCGCTGTTGGCGTTCTGCAATTCCGCCTGGGCGGAGGCCACCTGCGCCTGGGCGCGCGCCACCTCGGCCTCGAAGGGCGGGCGTTCAAGCCGGAACAGCACCTGCCCTTCCGTCACCTCCTGCCCTTCGCGGAAGGCACGCTCCTGCAGGAAGCCGGTGACGCGGGCGCGCAGGTCGACGCGGTTCTGCGCCTCCACCCTGCCGACGAATTCCGTGCTTTCGCGTACCGGGCGGCGTTCCACCGCCAGCACGCCGACGGCCGGCGGGCCCTGCGGCCCGAACTGGGCCAGTGCGGCGGGGGAGGACAGGGTCAGGCCGAGAAGCGCGCCAGCCAGGAGGCGCCCCAGGAAAGGAGACAAAGCCGCGCGACGCGCGGCCGGGGCAGGGAAACGCATGGGGGACATCCGATTTTCGGAAGGCACCCAAACCGATCCTGACCGCTCGCGTCAAGTTTCCTGCAGGTTACCTTGCTGCGTCACGCCGCGCCTCGAAGGCGGCGATATCGGGCGCCAGGGTCAGGGTCAGCCCGATTTCGTCCAGGCCCCGCAACAGGCATTCGCGGGCGAAGCCTGGAATGGCGAATTGATGCGCGGTGCCATCCGGCCCGGTCAATTCCTGCCGCTCAAGATCAACCGAAAGTGTGGTACCCGGGCTGGTTGCGACGGCCTGGCGCAGGGCATTCACCGTCGACTCGGGCAGGCGCACCGGCAGCAGCCCGTTCTTCAGCGCGTTGGAGAAGAAAATATCGCCGAAGCTGGGCGCCACGACGCAACGATGGCCCATGGCCAGCAGCGCATAGACCGCCGCCTCCCGCGAGGACCCCACGCCGAAATTGCGCCCGGCCACCAGGATGCCGGCGGCATCGAAGGGCGGCTGATTGAGGATGAAGTCGGGCCGCTTCGCGCCCTCCGGCGTGTAGCGCTGGTCATGGAAGCCGTAGGTCGCATAGCGTTCGTCACGCGGGCGGCGCATGAACCGCGCCGGCATGATCTGGTCGGTATCGACATTCGCCTGGTCGAAGGGCGCCGCGATGGCGGTGTAGCGGGTGAAGGGTTCCATCAGGCGGCACTCACCAGCCGGCCGGCCAGGGCGGAGGCGGCGGCCGAGGCGGGCGAGACCAGATGCGTCCGCGCCCCGCGCCCCTGGCGCCCCGCGAAGTTGCGATTGGAGGTGGAGGCGCAGCGCTCCCCCTCCCCCACCGTCTCGCCATGCATGGAGACGCAGAGCGCGCAGGCGCTTTCCTCCCACCGCGCCCCGGCCTCCCGGAACACCCGGTCCAGCCCCTCCGCCTCCGCCGCGCGCTTGACGCGGGAGGAACCGGGGGAGACCAGCATGGGCACGGCGATGCGCCGGCCGCGCAGCACGGCGGCGGCGGCGCGCAGATCCTCGATCCGCGCATTGGTGCAGGAGCCGAGGAAGACGCGGTCCAGCCGGACATCGGCCATCGCCTCGCCACCCTGCAGGCCCATGTAGTCCAGGCTGCGCGCCCAGGCCTTTTGCCTGGCTTCGTCCGGGGCTTCCTCGGCGCGCGGTATGCGACCGGACAGCGGCACGGCTTCCTCCGGGCTGGTGCCCCAGGTGGCCATGGGGCGGATCGTCGCGGCGTCCAGCGTCACCGCCGAGTCGAAGGTGGCGTCGGCATCGGTGAACAGCGCCTCCCAGGCCGGGTCGGGCTGCGCCGGGGCGTGCGGGCGGCCGGCCAGCCAGGCGGCGGTGGTGGCATCGGGCGCCACCATGCCGGTGCGCGCGCCGGCCTCGATCGCCATGTTGCACAGCGTCAGGCGGGCTTCGACCGAGAGCGCGCGCACGGCGGACCCGGCGAATTCGATGGCGCCGCCCAGGCCGCCGCCGGTGCCGATCTGCGCAATCAGCGCCAGCGCCATGTCCTTGGCGGTGCTGCCTTCCGGCAGCGTGCCCTCGAAGGCGCAGCGGATCTGCTTCGGCGGGGTCTGCCAGATGGTCTGGGTGGCCAGCACATGCGCCACCTCGCTGGCGCCGATGCCAAAGGCCAGCGCGCCCAGCGCGCCATGGGTGGAGGTGTGGCTGTCGCCGCACACCACCGTCATCCCCGGCAGGGTCAGCCCCTGTTCCGGCCCGGCGACATGGACGATGCCCTGGTCCGGGTCCGCCAGTTCGAAGGCGCGGATGCGGTGCGCCCGGGCATTGGCCTCGAAGGTCTCGATGATGCCGCGGATCTCGGGGTCCGCCACATCGGCGGTGCGGCGCGCCGTGGTGGGCGCATAGTGGTCGCCGAAGCCGAAGGTCAGGTCCGGCCGGCGCACCGGAAGGCCACGGGCCCTCAGCATGTTGAAGGCGTGGAAACTGCCCTCATGGAAATAGTGGCGGTCCACATACAGCAGCGCCAGCCCGTCATCGCGGGCCTGCACCACATGCTGGTCCCAAATCTTCTGGAAGAGCGTTCGTCCCATACGGGGGAGTCTGGCGCCGGCTTGGCGGAACGGCAAGACCCGGGCAGGCTTGGCGCATGTGGACCGCCCCCCCAGCCGTCATCGCCCCCGCCCTGCTCTCCCGCCTGCCGGAGGCGCAGCGCCGGCTGCGCCGCAGCGCCTGGGCGGACGCCAATCGCGGCGGCGCGCCGGTGGACAGCTTCCTGGAAGGCCCCTGCTTCGATGCGGCGGGCAACCTGTTCTGCACCGACATCCCGCATGGCCGCGTGTTCCGCGTCTCCGGCAGCCAGTGGGAGACGGTGGTGGAGTACGAGGGCTGGCCGAACGGCCTGGCGGCGCGGGAGGGGGAGCTGCTGGTGGCGGATTACCGCCATGGGCTGCTGACGCTCGATCCGCGTTCCGGCGCCATGGCGCCGCTGCTGGAGACGGTGCTGTCCGAGGGCTTCCGTGGGCTGAACGACCTCATCCTGCACCCGGATGGCAGCGTGATCGTCACCGACCAGGGCCAGACCGGCCTGCAGGACCCCACGGGGCGGGTGTGGCGGCTGCATGCGGATGGGCGGATGGACCGGCTGATCGGCAACGGGCCAAGCCCGAATGGCCTGGTGCTGAACCGCGCGCGCACGCATCTGCTGGTGGCCATGACCCGGTCCTGCGAGGTCTGGCGCTTCGCCCTGCGGCCGGATGCGGTGGTGGCCAAGGCCAACCTGTTCTTCCGGGTGCCGGCCGGCACCTCCGGCCCCGATGGCATGGCGGTGGATGCGGCGGACCGGCTGTTCGTCTGCAACCCGGGGCATGGGCAGGTCTGGGTGGTGGACCCGCATGGCGTGGCGACGCACCGGGTGGATTGCACCGGCTTCGGCCGGATGCCCACCAACTGCGCCTTCGCGCCCGATGGCCGGACGCTGGTGATCACCGAAAGCCAGTCCGGCAGCCTGCTGGCCGCCGAGATTCCGCCGGGCTGACACGGGGCGCTTGACGCCGGGCCGGGCGCTCCGGCAATCATATTTGGATAACAGAACGACGTTCTGACAGACAGAACGCAGAACGTCCAGGGAGAACCGTCATGACCATCGCCCGCCGCTCGCTGCTCGCCACCCCTGCCCTGCTGGCCCTGGCCCGGCCCGCCCTGGCGCAGGAGGCCTGGCCCAGCCGCCCGATCCGCATGGTGCTGCCCTATGCCGCCGGCGGCGCCACGGATGTCATCGGCCGCCTGATCGCGGACCGCCTGTCGCAGCGCCTGCCGCAGCGGGTGGTGATGGAAAACCGCACGGGCGCGGGCGGGTCCATCGGCAGCGCCTTCGTCGCCAAGGCGCCGGCGGATGGCCACACGCTGCTGTTCCACAATATCGGCCACGCCGTCATCAAGTCGCTCTACGCCACGCTGGACTACGACCCGGCGGCGGATCTGAAGGCCGCCACCATCGTCGCCGAAAGCCCGATGGTGCTGCTGGTGCCGCCGAATTCGCCGCACCGGACGCTGGCCGAGCTGGTCGCCTTCGCCCGCGCCAATCCCGAGAAGCTCAGCTATGGCAGCACCGGCGGCGGCGGGGCGCTGCAACTGGTCTCCCTGCTGTTCCTGCGCGCCGCCGGCCTGCGCATGACGGAGGTGCCCTATCGCGGCGGCGCGCCGGCGGCGCTCGACCTCGCCTCCGGCACGCTGGACATGCTGTACGATGCGGGGCTGACCGGCTTCGCCCTGGCCAAGGGAGGGCGGGCGCGGGCGCTGGCGCTGTCCGGCCCCAGCCGCAGCCCGGTGATGCCGGAGGTGCCGACCATGGCCGAGCTGGGCTTCCCCGACGCCACCTTCATGGTCTGGCAGGGCATCTTCGCCCCCGGCGGCACGCCGGACCCCCTCCTGGCCCGCCTGCAGGCGGCGGTTGCCGCCGTGCTCGCCGAACCCGCCACCAGGGCGCGCCTGATGGAACTCGGCGCCGAGCGCCTGGTGGGCAACCCGCCCGCCGAGGCGCAGGCCTTCGTCACCGCGGAGATGGCCAAATGGGCCACCATCCTGCGCGAGGCCGGGGTGCGCGCCAGCTGATGCAGCCGCAGGATGGAGGCGAGGCGGAGCGGGCGGAGGGTGTTCCGGCCGATGGCCGCGCGGAAGGTGTCGCGGCGGTGGATCGCGCGCTGTCCATCCTGGGTGCGTTCCGGGAAGGCGATGCGGCGCTGTCGCTGGCGGAACTCGCCGCCCGCACCGGCCTCTACAAATCCACCATCCTGCGGCTGCTGGCCTCGCTGGAACGCGGCCGCTGCGCCGCGCGGCTGGCGGATGGCCGCTGGGCGCTGGGGCCCATGCTGTTCCACTGGGGCGCGCTCTATGCCCGCGCCCAGCCGGTGGAACGGCATCTGCCGGCCATGCTGGCCGAACTCGCCCGGCGCAGCGGGGAGACGGCGAGTTTCTGGGTGCGCCATGCCGACCAGCGGCTGTGCCTGGCCCGGGTGCGCAGCCCGCACCGCATCCGCGACGACCTTTCGGCCGGCGACCTGATCCCGCTGCCACTCGGTGCCGCCGGGAAGGTGCTGACGGCGGCGGACCCCGCCGGGCTCGGCGTGGTCGCCACCTTCGGGGAGCGCAATCCGGAAGCCGCGGGCTGCGCCGCCGCCGTGTTCGGCCTGGGCGGCCGCCTCGCCGGGGCCATCGCGCTCTCCGGTCCGAAGGAGCGGATGCAGAGCCAGGCGCCGGCGCATCTTGCCGCCGTCGCCGAAGCGGCCTCCGATCTCACGAGACGACTCGGCGGCGATCTGACGCCGCGCAGGGAGCAGCACGCATGACCAGCCCGACCCCGCTCGCCGGGATCCGCGTCCTGGAATTCACCCATATGGTGATGGGTCCCACGGCCGGGATGACGCTGGCCGACCTCGGCGCGGAGGTCATCAAGGTGGAGCCGGCCCCGGAAGGCGACAGCACGCGCCGCCTCACCGGCTCCGGCACCGGCTTCTACGCCGCCTTCGGCCGCGGCCGCCGCAGCCTCTGCGTGGACCTGAAGCAGCCGGAGGGCCTGGCGCTGGTGCGGAAGCTGGCGGCGCGGGCGGATGTGCTGATCGAGAATTTCCGCCCCGGCGCCATGGCCAGGCTCGGCCTGGGTTTTTCCCAGTTGTCCGGCACCAATCCCGGCCTGGTCTACTGCTCCTGCAAGGGTTTTCTGCCCGGTCCCTATGAGCATCGCACGGCGCTGGACGAGGTGGTGCAGATGATGGGCGGGCTGGCCTACATGACCGGGCTGGAAGGCCGCCCGCTGCGCGCCGGTTCCTCCGTCATCGACATCATGGGCGGGTTGTCCGCCGTCATCGGCATCCTCGCCGCGCTGTCCGAGCGCCAGCGCACCGGCCTCGGCGGGGAGATCCAGGCCGGGCTGTTCGAGACGGTGGCGCTGCTGATGGCCCAGCACATGGCGCAGACGAAGATCACCGGCGAGGCGCCGCCGCCCATGTCCGTCCGCCGCCCGGCCTGGCCGGTCTACGACATCTTTGCCACCGCCGATGGCGGGCAGGTCTTCGTCGGCGTGGTGACGGATACCCAGTGGCCGGCCTTCTGCGCCGCCTTCGGGCTGGAGGACCTGGCCGCCGATGCGTCGCTGGCCACCAAGCAGCAGCGCGTGGCGGCGCGGGAGCGCACCATCCCGCGCATCGCCGCGGCGCTGGCCGCCTACACCAAGCCCGATCTGATGGCGAAGTGCGAGGCGCTGGGCCTGCCCTTCGCCCCCATCGGCAAGCCGGCGGAATTGTTCGAGGACCCGCATCTGCTGGGCTCCGGCGGGCTGGTGCCGCTGACCCTGCCGGATGGCAGCGCCATCGCCCTGCCGGCCCTGCCGATCTCGGTCGATGGCGCGCGCCCCGGCGGCACCGGCGACCTGCGCGCGCCGGGCGCCGATGGCGACAGCATCGCCGCGGAGCTGGGCTATTCCGCTGCGGAGATCGCGGCGCTGCGCGAGGCCGGCGTGCTGGCCGGCTGATGTACGTCCTGGCGCCGGGCGTGAAGCAGGACCCGGTCCGGCGCTGGGCGCTGCCGGACCGGGTCTTCTTCGCCGCCGGCGCCTGCCACATCCTTTGCTTCGCCTTCCTGCGCCGCTGGCCGCAGGCCGGCGCCGCGCCGCTCTGGTTCCGCCCGGCGCCGGGCTTCACCGGCAACCACATCGTCGCGGCGGCGCCAGGTTGGGTGTTCGACTATCACGGCTACAGCCGGCCGGCCGCGTTCCGGGCGCATATGTGGGCCAAGGCCCAACGCTGGTGGCCCGGCTGGTCGGCCGAGGAGATCGCGCTGCCACCGCAGGTGCTGGTCTCCGAGGCGGAGTCGAAGACCTATCGCGGGCTGTGGCTGCGCGAGCCGGAGCAGTTCCTGCACGATGCGCTGCCCCGGGCGGAGGCGTTCCTCGACCGCTTCCCGCCGCCGCCCTCGGCCGGGTTCAGTCCACCTTGATGTTGCCGGCGCGGATCACCTCCCGCCACTTGGCCAGCTCGGCGCGGATCATCGCCGTGTAGGCCTCCGCGCCCAGCGTGCCGGGGCGCACTCCGATGCGGCCGAACTTCTCCGCGATCTCGGGGGAAGCCATGGCCTTGCCCATCTCCTCCTCCCACCGCGCCTTCACCCCGGCCGGGATGCCGGCGGCGGCGGAGAAGCCGAACCAGTTGGTGGAGGCGACCGCCGGGAAACCGGCCTCGGCGAAGGTCGGCACGTCCGGCAGGGCCGGGGAGCGTTGCGCCTCGCTGGTCGCGATCGGCCGCAGCCGCCCGGCGCGCAGATTGGGCAGGGCGGTGGGCAGGCTTTCCATCAGCGCGGGGATCTGCCCGCCCATCACATCCGTCATCGCCGGCGCCGATCCACGATAGGGCACATGCGTAAGCTCCACCCCCGCCGCGCGGGCCAGCAACTGGCCGATCAGGTGGTTCATCGTGCCATTGCCGCCGGAGCCGTAGTTCATCTCCCCCGGCTTCGCCCGCGCCTGCGCCAGGAAGGCCGCCAGGTCCGGCGCCGTCACGCCCGGCCCCACCGCCAGCACGCTGGGGAAGGTGCCGACCAGGTGGATATGCGTGAAATCGGCCACCGGGTCGTAGGGCACATTGGCATAGAGCACAGGCCCGATGCCGTGCGAGGCGGCGTTGGAGATCATCACCAGGTGCTGGTCGCCGCGCGCCTTGGCCAGCAGGTCGCTGCCGACCATGCCGCCGGCGCCGGGCCGGTTCTCCACCACGATGGGCTGGCCGAGCTTCGTGCCGAACCATTCTGACAGGATGCGGGAGAGGATGTCCGCCGCGCCACCGGGCGGGAAGTTCACGATCCAGCGGATCGGCCGCTCCGGCCAGGCGGGCTGGGCGCGCAGGGCGGGGGCGGCCAGGCTGGCGAGGCCGCCGAGCAGCAGGGCACGGCGCTTCGGGCGGGGCAGATCGAACATCAGGACATTCTCCATTTCTCCCCGCCGGGCAAAGCAACTTCGGTGCCGTAGACGGCACCCGGCTTGCATGGTTCGGTGCAGGCCCCTGCCTCGGCCCCTTCCGGAGACATTGCATGGCGTTCGACCTCATCCTGCGCGAAGCGCGCCTGCCTCTTTCCGCCGCAACTGACCCGCTGGTGGACATCGGCGTGGCCGGCGGGCGCATCGTCGCGGTGCGGCCGGGGCTGGAGGGCGCGGCGGCGGAGGTGGTGCCGGCGCGCGGCCGGCTGGTCTGCGCCGGCTTCGTGGAAACCCACATCCACCTCGACAAATCCTGCCTGTTCAACCGCTGCGCCTGCGAGACCACGCGCTTCCCGCATCTGGCGATGGAGCGCGTTTCCGCCATCAAGCCGCAGATCACGGTGGAGGATGTGACGGCGCGGGCCGGCCGCACGCTGGAGAAATGCGTGCTGCATGGCTGCACCCGGATGCGCACGCATGTGGAGGTGGACCCGCGCATCGGACTGCGCTTCTTCGAGGGCGTGAAGGCGCTGATCGACGCCTATGCCTGGGCCATCGATGTCGAGATCTGCGTGATGCCGCAGGAGGGGCTGACCAACAATCCCGGAACGGACGAACTGATGGTGGCCGCGCTGCGCAACGGCGCGAAGGTGGTTGGCGCCGCGCCGAACTACGACAGCGACCGCGCCGCGCAGATCCGCCGGGTGTTCGAGATGGCCCGCGACTTCGACGTGGACATCGACATGCACCTGGACAGCGGCACCAGCGGCGCGGACCTCGACACGCTGCTGGTCTGCGACCTGACCGAGCAATATGGCTGGGGCGGCCGGGTTGCGATCGGCCATGTCACCAAGCTGTCCACCATGAAGCCGGCGGAGGTGGATGCGGTGGCCAGGCGCCTGGCCGATGCCGGCGTGGCGCTGACCGTGCTGCCGGCCACCGACCTCTATCTCGGCGGCCGCCACCGGGATGCCGATGTGCCGCGCAGCGTGGTGGATGCGAACCGGCTGGTGGAGGCGGGCGTGCTGTGCTCGCTTTCCTCCAACAACATCCAGAACCCCTTCACCCCGTTCGGGGATGGCCAGCTGATCCGCCAGGCCAGCCACTACGGCAACATCATCCAGCGCGGCAATGCGGCGGATGTGCAGGCCATGTGGTCGATGATCACCGACAGCTCCGCGCGGCTGCTGCGGCAGGACGATTACGGCATCCGCGAAGGCGCGCCGGCGGATCTGGTGATGGTGGATGCGACGGATGAGGTGGACGCGCTGCGCGGCATCGCGCCGGTGCTGGCCGCCTTCAAGCGCGGCCGCCGCACCGTGACGCGGGAAGCCGCGGTGCTGCACCGGCCAGGATGAGGCCGAGCCCTTGGGGGCCGGCGCCAGGCGGAGGCAGGCCCCCGCAGTGTCAGGCCAGCAGGATGAAATCCGCCGCGCTGAGCGTCCCGACCCCGGTCAGCACCGCGACCCGGCTGGCGCCGACGCCGCCCACCCCATCCGGGTCCCACAGCAGCGCCTGCTGGTTGGTCTGGTAGATGAACTGCCCGGTGCCGGCCGCCCCGGTGGCCAGCGGCGAGGCATGCGCCACGAAGCGCGCCGCCGGAAGCAAGCCCTCCGCCAGCCCGCCGCCGAAACCCGCCACGGAAATGCCGAGAAGATCCTCGCCGCGGGTGAAATCCGCGATGCGATCCGGCAGGCCGGCGCGTTCGAACAGGAAGGTGTCCTGGCCCGGACCACCGGTCAGCAGGTCGCGCCCTTCGCCGCCCACCAGCGTGTCGTTGCCGGCGAAGCCGAGCAGGTTGTCGCCGCCATCGAGCCCGCGAAGCAGATTGGCGCCGGCATTGCCCGCGATCCGGTTCACCAGCGCATTGCCGGTGCCTTCCGTATCCGCCGCGCCGTTGAAGTTCAGGCGCTCGAGCTCCGCGCCCAGGGTGTAGGAGAGGGAGGAAATCACCAGGTCCAGGCCCTGTCCGGCCAGTTCGACCACGATGTCCTCCGCATTCTCGACCACGTAGCGGTCATTGCCCAGGCCGCCGACCATGCTGTCGCGGCCAGCGCCGCCGCTTAGCACATCCAGCCCATCGCCGCCGATCAGCGTGTCGTCGCCGGCGGCACCGGCCAGCAGGTTGTTCTGCGCATTACCGGTGATCCGGTTGGCCTGGCCGTTGCCGGTGCCATTGACCGCGCCGTCCAGCAGCGTCAGCCGCTCCACATTGGCACCGAGCTGGAAGGTGACGGAGGCCCGGACCTCATCGATGCCCGCGTCGAAGGCTTCAAGGACGACGTCCAGCGGATTGTCGACCCAGTAGGTGTCGTTGCCGGCCTCGCCCAGCATGCTGTCACCGCCCGCCCCGCCGATCAGCAGGTCATTGTTGGTGCCGCCGATCAGCGTGTCGGCGCCGGCGCCGCCCGCCAGCGTGTCCGCCCCGCCCAGGCCACGCAGCCGGTCATCCGCCAGCCCACCGAACAGCGCATCCGTCGAATTGGTGCCGCTGCTGTCCAGCGCCGCCAGGCTGGTGTTGAAGACGAAGCGGTTCGCCGCCAGCGCGCCCAGCGTGGTGTCGCGCAGCGTCACCCGCTCCGTCGCGCCGGCCCACCCCGCCTCGAACACCACATCGGTACTCACCTGGGACAGGAAGGGCTGCAGCGTCGCCAGATCCGCCACGCCCAGGAAGGACAGGTCCAGCACATCGCCCGCGCCGAAATCCTGGATCGTGTCCCGGCCGAACTCCCGCACATCGATCAGGAAGCGGTCACCGCCAGCCCCGCCGATCAGCAGGTCATTGTTGGTGCCGCCGATCAGCGTGTCGGCGCCGGCGCCGCCCGCCAGCGAATCCGGACCGCCGAGGCCCCGCAGCAGGTCATCGCCTTCCAACCCGATCAGCGTATCGGCACTGTTGGTGCCAGGAAGATCGCCGCCCTCCGGCGCAGCCGTGCGTACCGCCATGAAACCCGCCCGAATCCATTTGCCGAAATGATAGGATTAAGCAACGGATTACGGAAGATCAACTCTTGTTGCGGCGACGCGGCGGCGCATGGCCCGCCGCCGAAGCTCCTCAGTGGTGGATGAAGACCGGGCAGCGCGCGCGGCGCAGCAGCTCATGCGTGGCGCTGCCGGTGAACAGCCGGCGCAGGCCGCTCTCCTCGAAGGACCCCACCACCAGCAGCCGCGCGCGCAGGCCCTCCGCCTCCGCCAGCAGCAGGTCCGCGGGGCGGTCGCCCAGCAGCGGCAGGGGCGTTGCCTCCAGCCCGTGCCGGCGCAGATAGGTGCAGCCCTCCTCCGCCATCGCCAGGGCCTCCGCCCGCGTCTCCGCCGCCGAGGCGACGCGCACCGGCGCGCCCTCCGCCATGCCGAGCAGCGCGAACAGCTGCAGCGCCGCCATGGCGGGAATGGAGGCATCGTAGCCCACCAGGATGGGGCCATCGGCCGGCGCCGCCTCCGGCGGCACCACCAGCAGCGGCCGGGCGCCTTCCATCAGCAGGCGCTCGATCACCGGCGCCACGCCATCCTCCGTCGCCTCCAGCCCCAGGGTGCTGTCGCGGCCGATCACCAGCAGGTCATGCGTCGCCCCGGCGCGCAGCAGCGCGGGTTCCGGTGCGTCCTCCAGCCGCATTTCCTCATAGGGGTGGCCGGCGGCCGCCTGGGCGCATTCGGCCAGCGCCAGCTGCGCATCCTCCTGCGCCCGCTTCACCCGCGCCGCATCGCGCCGGGCCTTGAAGGCGGCGCCACCAATCGGCACGAATTCATGCTCGCTGTCTGTATGGGGGCGGTCCAGCACCACGGCGGCGGTCAGCGCCGCGCCGCTGCGCCGGGACAGGGCGATGGCGGCGTCCCGCGCGGCCTTCGCCCCCTGGGTGTCGTCCAATGCGACCAGAATGCTGCGCAGCATGCGTGGCTCCTCCTGCCGCCGCGACTGTAGCCCAGCCGCGCCGGCGGCGGCACCCCGTGCCCGGCGCAGGAACCGCCGACCTGCGCCCCCGAGGGTCGAGCGGCCGCCTTCAGTGGCAGGCGGCGCAGGTGCCGGCGGCCAGGCGGCCGAGCTCCGTCTGGCTGGTGGCACCCTGCACCAGCAGCCAATGGCCCAGCACCGCAACCCCGAGCAGCACCACCACAAGCCCGACCAGCCGCGGCATCGCCAGCCTCCCCGCCATCAACATGCGCAGCTAGGACATTTTCAAGGTTTGCGGCTTCGCAAGGCGACTCGGAAAATGCGTCGAAACAATAAGCTGGAGCCGTTTCACCGTCTTTGCCGGCGGTGAAACGGCTCCAGCTTACCGGACCGGGCGCGCGGTAGCGGCGGCTATGGGAAGCCGGCCCGGCCGCGCGGCCGCAGCGCGAGAAAGCCCAGCGAGCACACCACCAGCCCCACGGCGAAGGTCGCCAGCGCCGCCGCCGGCCCGCCCCAGCCGGCCAGGGCCCCGGACAGGCCCTGGAACACCGCCGCGCCGAAGAAGAAGAACAGGTTGGCGGCGGAAAGCGCCCGCCCCGCCTGCTCCGCCGGCACCGCTTCCCGCACGATGGAAAAGGCCAGCACCTGGAAGGAGATGATGACCCCGAAGGCAACCAGCAGCGCCAGGTCCCAGGCCACCGGCAGCATCGCCACGCCCAGGGCACGGGACAGCATGCCGCCCGGCCCGCCGGCCACGATCAGCAGGATGAAGCCGGCGCAGAGCAGATGGCTGCCGGCCAGCAGCGCCGTGGCATGGCCGATCCGCCGCAGCACCAGCCCGGCCAGCAGCGGCCCCACCGTCAGCGCCACGGTGCAGGCCAGCAGCACATGGCCGGCGGCGATGCGGTCCAGCCCCTTCACCTCCATCAGCCAGGGTCCGCCCCACAGCCCGCGCAGCCCCAGCACCGCGGCGAAGGAGGCGAAGACGAAGACCATCACCGCCCGCACCGCCGGCAGCGTGGCCATCCGCGCCACCTCGCGCAGATCGGCCGCCAGGGTGCGGCCCGGCGCCGCCGCCGGCCGATCCGCCGGCACCAGCAGCAGCACGGCCGGCACCGCCAGCGCGGCGATGGCGGAACAGGCCCAGAAGCCGGCGCGCCAATCCACCGCCTCCACCAGCAGCGCCAGCGGGCTGGCGGACAGCAGCATGCCGGTGTTGCCCACCGCCTGGATCAGCCCGGACCACACCGCGAAGCGCCCGGTGGAAAGCCGCCGCGCGGCGAAGGTGATGGGGCACATCAGCATCCCCGAACACCCCGCCCCCAGCACCACCTGCGCGGCCAGCATGGACCACGGCCCGGTCGCCACCGCCCCCAGCACGGCACCGGAGCCCGCCACAATCAGCAGGCCGAGCGAAACCCGCTTCACCCCGAAGCGGTCCAGCGCGATGCCGACCGGGATCATCACGGCGGCGAAGGCCAGCGGGAAGGCGCCGGTGATCTGCGCCAGCGCCTCGGCGGAGATGCCGAGGTCGCGCGTCAGCACATCGACGGCAATCGCCGGGATGGTGCGCACCGCGTTGGAGAAGACATGCCCCAGGCACAGCACCAGGATGGCCAGCGGCAGGCCGGGCGGCATGCGATCAGTTCCGGAACATCTTCCCCGGGTTGAGGATGCCGCGCGGGTCCAGCGTGGTCTTCAGGCTGCGCATCACCGCCAGCGCCTCCGCCCCATGTTCCTGTTCCAGGAAGTCCCGCTTGCCCAGGCCGATGCCGTGCTCGCCGGAACAGGTGCCGCCCAGCGACAGGCCGCGCGCCACCACGCGGCGGTCCATGTCCCAGGCGCCTTCCAGCCCGTTCGGGTCCGCCGGGTTGTAGAGGATCATCTGGTGGAAATTGCCGTCGCCGACATGGCCGACGATGCAGGTGGTGTGGCCGAGTTCGCGGGCTTCCTGCTTGGCGCCCACCAGCGCTTCCGCCAGGCGGGAGATCGGCACGCAGACATCGGTCGTCAGCGCCTTGTGGCCGGGCTTCCAGGCCACCCCCGCCCAATAGCTGTCATGCCGCGCCTTCCACAGCTTCGCCCGGGCGGCCGGATCGGTTTCCCAGCGGAAGCCGGACCCGCCATGTTCGCTGGTGATCGCCTCCACCAGCCCGGCCTGTTCCGCCACGCCCGCCTCGGTGCCGTGGAATTCCAGGAACAGGGTGGGCAGGACGGAAAAGCCATCGAGCTTCGAAAAGGCGATGGAGGCCGCCATCATGTCGTCGTCCAGCAACTCGATGCGCGCCACCGGGATGCCCATCTGCATCACCTGGATGGTGCTCTCCACCGCGCCGGCCAGCGTCTCGAACTGCACCACCGCGCTGCTCATCGCCTCCGGAATGCCGTGCAGCCGCAGGCGGACCTTGGTGACGACGCCGAGCGTGCCCTCGCTGCCGATGAACAGCCGGGTGAGGTCATAGCCATTGGCGGCCTTGCGGGTGCGGCCGCCGGTCTCGATGACGCGGCCATCGGCCAGCACCACCTCCAGCCCCAGCGTGTTCTCCCGGATCGTGCCGTAGCGCACCGCGTTGGTCCCGCTTGCCCGCGTCGCCACCATGCCGCCCAGGGTGCAGTGGCTGCCGGGGTCGACCGGGAAGAACAGGCCCTTGTCTCGGAGAAACTCGTTCAACTGCTGGCGGGTGACGCCCGGCTCCAGCAGGCAGTCCATGTCCTGCTCGTTCACTTCCAGGATCGCCGTCATGCGCGACAGGTCGAGGCTGATGCCGGCGCGCACCGGGTTCACATGGCCTTCCAGGCTCGTGCCGGCGCCGAACGGCACCACCGGCACGCCATGGTGGTGGCACAGCGCCAGCAGGCGGCTCACCTCCTCCGTGGTTTCGACGAAGGCGACGGCGTCCGGCAGGGTCGGCGTGGAATTGTCCTCGCCATGGCTGTGCTGGTCCCGGATCGCGGCATTGGTCGTCATGCGCTCGCCCAGGAAGGTGCTGGCGGCGGCGATCACGGCATCCACGGGCCGGGGCGAGACGGTGTTCATCGGGTGCTCCACGCGGGTCGCGATGGGCGCCCCGTCGGCGCCACCCTGCCATGCGCATGCGGACCCCGCAAAGCCGGCCCAGCCGCGTTGACGCCCCACCGCCCCGGGCCTAGCGTCCAGTCATCATACAACCACCCGCTGGGGGAACGAACAGAATGGCAAACGGCGTCAAGGCGGCCTGGGCGGCAGGCAAGCCCGTGGTCAACGGGTGGCTCGCCATCCCCAACGGCTTCACCGCCGAAGTCATGGCCCAGGCAGGCTGGGACAGCCTGACGGTGGACATCCAGCACGGCGTGCAGGACTACATGTCCATGGTCACCTGCTTCCAGGGCATGCAGCCGCATGGCGTGACCCCGATGGTCCGCGTGCCGTGGAACGAGCCGGGCATCATCGGCAAGTGCCTGGATGGCGGCGCCAAGGGCATCATCTGCCCGATGGTGAACACCGAATCCGAGGCCCGCGCCCTGGTATCCTACTGCCGCTACCCCCCGAAGGGCGCGCGCAGCTTCGGCCCGATCCGCTCCGGCATCTACGGCGCCGCGGCCGACACCAATGCCGCGAATGACGACGTGCTGGTCATCCCGATGATCGAGACCAAGACGGCGCTGGACAATCTGGAGGCCATCGTCGCCGTCCCGGGCGTCGATGCCATCTATATCGGCCCGTCCGACCTCAGCCTCTCGCTCGGCATGGCGCCGCTGCAGGACCGGCAGGAGCCGGAATTCCTGGCGGTGCTGGACCGGATCCGCAACACCGCCCAGGCCGCCGGCGTGAAGGTGGGCATCCACACCATGACCGGCGCCTATTCCAAGCAGATGTTCGAGCGCGGCTTCAACCTGGCCACCATCATGAATGACAGCGGCCTGATGCTGACGGCGGCGCGCGCCCAGGTGGCGATCGCCAAGGGCTGATCCGACCCCGAGCGGGAAGGACGGGCGGGGCGGGGCCGGGCGCCCCGCCCACGCGCCGCCCGCTGCTGCGGCCGAGTCGCCGAACGTTTCAACTTGACATTCCATTCACAAAGATTGAGACATTCGCCAGTTGGTTGAGTGCGCTGGCAACTCGACCAGACCAGGGATGGCGGGTGTCGCTGGCGGCACGGCCTACCCTGGCGGGCAAGGCCGCGCTTCCCCGATCATCGGCCTGGCTGGACCAGCGGTCTGGAGGCCTGTCGCGCCGTGAAGGGTATCGTCTTCACCGAATTCCTCGAAATGGTCGAGGAGACGCATTCGATCGATCGGGTGGACTCCATCATCGCGGAGGCCGCGCCGCCGCATGGCGGCGCCTATACCGCGGTCGGCACCTATCCGGCGCAGGAGATGGGCGCGCTGGTCGGCGCCCTGGCGCGGCAATCCGGCACGCCGGCGCCCGAATTGCTGCGCAGCTTCGGCACCCACATCTTCGGCCGCTTCAGCACGCTCTATCCCGGTTTCTTCACCGGCGTGACCGACACCTTCGATTTCCTGGAGCGGATCGAATCCGTGATCCACATCGAGGTGCTGAAGCTCTACCCGGATGCGGAACTGCCAACCGTGCTGGCGGAACGTACCGGCCCTGGCCGGCTCCGCGTCACCTATCGCTCGCCCCGCTGCATGGCGGATTTCGCCGAGGGGCTGATCGAGGGGGCGGCCGCACATTTCGGCGACGACATCACCATTGCCCGGTCGCTGCCACGCGGCGCGGCGGCCCCCGAACTGGTATTCAGCCTTGCTCGCGCCGAATAGGCCTGGCATGGCCGAAGGCACCGGCCGGGCGGAGGAAGCGACCTGGCTGGCCCGGCTGGAACGCGAGCGCAGCGCCCGCAAGACCGCCGAACGCCTGCTGGAGACCAAGGCGCGGGAGCTGTTCTTGCGCAACCGGGAACTGGCCGAGGCCGCGGCAACGCTGGAAACCCGCGTCGCCGAGCGCACGGCGGAGCTGCAGACGGCGCTGGCGGCCGCGGATGCCGCGGTGAAGGCGCGGCTGGCCTTCCTGGCCATGGTCAGCCACGAGTTGCGCACGCCGCTCAACAGCATCCTCGGCGGCCTGGGCCTGGTGCAGGAGACGCGGCTGGACGCGGAATCCTGCCGGCACCTGGCGCTGGTCCGCGGCTCCGCCGATGCATTGCTGCGGCTGATCGACGACATCCTGGACCTGGCGCGGATGGAAAGCGGCGCCGTGGCAGTGGAGCCCTCGGTCTTCGACGGCCGGTCGCTGCTGGTCGACGCGGTGGAATCCCTGCGCCCGGCGGCGGTCGCCAAGGGCCTGGCGCTGGATCTGCGCTGCGAAGGGCTGGAGCAGCCCTGGCTTTCCTCCGATGCCGGGCGGATCCGCCAGGTGCTGCTGAACCTGGTCAGCAACGCCCTGAAATTCACCGAGGATGGCGGCGTTTTGGTTGTGGCGCGACTTCAGTCACAACCCCAAGAGGCGTCTTTTTCGGATGATTCACCACCGGAGGCTGTGCCAGGCCAGGCGGCAGGCCAGGTGCTGGAGGTGACGGTGACCGATACCGGCCCGGGCCTGTCCGAGGCCGACCTCGCCCGGCTGTTCCAGCCCTTCGTCCGCGCCGGCAAGGCCGGGCGGGACCGGCTGACCGGCACCGGGCTGGGCCTGGCCATCAGCCAGCGCATCATCGAGACGCTGGGCGGGACCATCGGCCTGGACAGCGTGCCCGGCCAGGGCACCACCTTCCGCTTTCACATCCCGGTGGCGCCGGCCAGCGCGCCGGCGCCGGAGCCGGCCCTGCCGCTGCAGGCGGGGGTGGCGCGCACCGGCCGCCTGCTGGTGGTGGACGACATCGCCACCAATTCCCTGGTCGCCGCCGCGCATCTGCGCCGCGCCGGACATGAGGTGGATGTGGCGACCAGCGGCGAGGAAGCGCTGGAGGCCGCCGGGCTGAAGGCCTACGACATCATCTTCATGGACCTGCTGATGCCCGGGATGGACGGGCTGGAGGCGACCGTATTGCTGCGCCAGCAGCCGGGCCCGAAGCCGCGCATCCTCGGCCTGACGGCCTCCGTGCTGGGCGAGGTCCGGCAGGATTGCCGGCGGGTCGGCATGGACGACGTGCTGGCCAAGCCGATCACCGGGCCGATGCTGCTGGCCGCCACCGAGCGATGGCTCGCCCGCCCGGCGGAGCCGGCTTTGATCCCACCGGCGGTGCCGGCTTCGGTCCCACCGGCGGCGCCGGCTTTGGTCCCACCGGCGGCGCCGGTCACGCCTGCAGCAACAGCGCCTCCACCATCGCCCGGTCCGGGGTCGCCCCGTCCCGGGCCCTGAGGCCACCGGCGGCGGAAGCGAAGCGCATGGCGCGGCCCACCGGCTGGCCTTCGGCGATCGCCAGCGCATAGGCGCCGTGGAAGACATCCCCCGCGCCCGTGGTGTTGGTGGCCTGGACGCGGAAGGCGGGGGTGACGCGCGGTTCCGGGTCCTCCGCCGTCAGCCAGAGCGTCCCCTTCTCCCCCCGCGTCACCGCGGCGGCGCGGCAGCCCTCGGCGATCGCCTTGCGCAGACCGTCCACCGGCCGTGCGCCGGGGGCGTAGTTGGCCAGGCCGGGCTCGGAGAACACCGCATGGTCGCAGCGCGGCACCAGGTCCAGCAGCAGCCGCGTCTCGCTCTTCTCGCCATCGATCACGGTCGGCACGCCGCGGGCGCGGGCATAGTCCAGCGCCCGGGCGCTGCCTTCCGGCCAGCGCGGGTCGCACAGGAAGGCCCGCGCACCGTCCAGCAGGTGCAGCGGCAGCCAGGCCGGATCGGTGCCGAGATTGTCGCCGCGATAGGCATAGATGCTGCGCTCCCCCACCGGGTCCACCAGCACGGCGGAGACCGGGGTGCGGGCGTTCGGCGCGCGGTGGCAATGCGTCACGTCCACATCCTGCACCGCCAGCGCCTCCAGCAGCGGCGGGCCGTTCAGGTCGTCGCCGACGCGGCCCCAGAAGATGCAGCGCCCGCCCAGCCGCGCCACGGCGACCGAGGCATTGGCCGCCAGCCCCCCGGCACCGAGGCGATAGCCCGTGGCGCGGTTCTTGGACGGCGGCTGGACGATATCCTGGACCAGGAAAGTGTGGTCCATGACGACGCTGCCGAGGCAGACGACGACAGGTCGGGGGTCGGGTTCGGTCATGCCATCCAGGGTTCCATCGCGGGGCAGGGTTCGCCAAGCGGAGATTGCGCTGCCCGACTGGCTGCGTGCACGCATCCTGCACCTGGACCCGGACCTGCTGGTGCTGGACAAGCCCGCCGGGCTGCCGGTTTCCGCCCGAAGCGGGGAGACGCTGGAGCATTGGCTGCCGGCGCTGCGCCTCGGCAAGTCGCGCCTGCCGCAGCCGGCGCACCGGCTGGACACGGACACCGCCGGCTGCCTGGCGCTGGGCCGCACCGCGCCCATGCTGGCCCGGCTGAACGCCGCCTTCGCGGCCCGCCTTGTGGGCAAGACCTATTGGGCGGTGGTGCGGGGCGATCCGGGCGCGGCGGCGGGCGGCGAATCGGGCCTGGTCGATGCGCCGCTGGCCAAGACCAGCAGCGCCGCGCGCGGCTGGCGCATGGTGGTGGACCCGAAGGGCGACCCGGCCCGCAGCGCCTGGCGCGTGCTGGGCCGCGGCGGCGGGCTGTGCTGGCTGGAATTGTCGCCGGAGACCGGTCGGACGCACCAGTTGCGGGTGCATTGCGCGCATCTCGGCTGCCCGATCCTGGGCGACGCGCTGTATGGCGGCGGCCCGGCCGGGGCCCAGGGCGGCGGGCTGCACCTGCTGGCGCGCGCGCTGGTCCTGCCGCTGGACCCGGTGCTGCGGGTGGAAGCGCCGGTGCCAGCCCATATGCGCGCCGCGCTGGCGGGCTGCGGCGGGTGATCAGCGGCGGCCGAACAGCGCGGCCTAGAGCCGTTTCACCGCCAGCGAAGACGGTGAAACGGCTCCAGCTCATTGTTTCGACGCATTTTCCGAGTCGCCTTGCGAAGCCGCAAGGCTTGAAAATGCTCTGGAAGCGCGGAAGCCATCCCGGGCCATCCGCTGCCCGGTCGGCGGCGGCGTGATCAGCGCACCCGCAACTCGGCGGCGGCGGCAATGCCATCCGCATCCAGCACCGTCACCCGGTAGAAGCCGGGGCCGGGCGGGATCCAGGCGGCCTCGCGCCGGGCGCGCTGGTGCGGCAGCGGCGCGCCATCCACCAGGAACAGCAGCGGCCGGCGGCCACCGGCGGCACGCAGCGTCACCGGCCCGGCGGCATCGGCCAGCTCCGCCCCCGGCATGGGGAACAGCAGGCGCAGCCGGTCGGCCGGCTGGGCGAAGGGGCGGGCGGCGGGGCGCACCCGCAGCGCCGGTCGGGGCGCGGCCGGCAGCCGGGCAAAGACCGCGGCCAGCACCGGCAGCGTCGCCGCCCGCCCCGTCAGGCCGGGGAGCGGCGTGCCATCCGGCCGCCCGACCCACACCCCCGCCACATGCCGCGCATCCAGCCCCAGCGCCCAGGCATCCCGCCCGCCCCAGGAGGTGCCGGTCTTCCACGCCACGCCGGAAGGCCCGCCGCCCGGGAAGGGGTTCACCAAGATGCCCGCCACCTCGGCCGCCGGGCGGGCCCGCAGCACGACCGCCCGCGCCGCCACCGGCCCGGGCTGCGCCACCAGCGGCGCGGCGCGGCCGGCATCGCCCAGCAGCGCATACAGCGCCACGAGCTCCCGCAGCGTGGTGCCGGCGCCGCCAAGCGCCAGCGGCAGGGAGGGCTCGGCCCCCTGCGCCAGGCGCGGCGGGCTGCCGGCCGCCTTCAGCGCCGCCGCGTAGCGCAGCGCGCCGAGTTCCGACAGCAGCGCCACCGCCGGCAGGTTCAGCGACTGCCGCAACGCCTCCGCCGCCGTCACCCGGCCGAGGAAGTCGCGGGCGAAATTCTCCGGCGCGTAATCGCCGAAGCGCAGCGGCAGGTCGGCCAGCAGCGTCTCCGGCCGCGCCAGCCCGGCCTGGAAGGCCATCGCATACAGGAAGGGCTTCTGGGCCGAGCCGGGGGAGCGCACGGCCTGGGTCAGGTCCAGCATCCCGGCGCGGGCCTCCACCCCGAAGCTGCCGCCGACCAAGGCGCGGATTTCCCGGCTGCCGGTCTCCGCCACCAGCAGCGCCATCGCCGCCTGGTCCGGCAGGGCAGCCAGGCGCTGCGCCGCCAGCGCCTCCATCGCCCGTTGCAGGTCGCGGTCCAGCGTGGTGGCAAGGCGTGCCCCCGGCGCCGCGCCGCGCGCCACCTGGCGCGCCAGGTGCGGCGCCAGATTCGGCATGGGGTGGCGCGCCCGTGGCACCGGGCTGGCCAGTGCCAAAGCGCGTTCCGGGGCGGTGACGCCGCCGGCCCCCGGGGCGCGCTGGCGCAGCAGCGCATCGCGTGCCGCCTGCGCCGCCGCCGGGTGGCGGTCCGGCCGCAGCGCCTCCGGCCGGCGTGCCAGCGCCACCAGCAGCGCCGCCTCCGCCGCGTCCAGCTGCCCCGGCGGGCGGCCGAACCAGGCGAGCGCGCCGGCCTTGATCCCCTCCAGATTGCCGCCCTGCGGCGCCAGCGTCAGCCAGATGCCGAGGATCTCCTCCTTGCCGAGGCGTGCTTCGAGCTGGAGGGCACGCAGGATCTCGATCGCCTTGCTGCGCAGCGTGCGCGGCCGCGGCGCCAGCAGCCGCGCCACCTGCATGGTCAGGGTGGAGCCGCCGGAGACCACCCGCCCGGCGCGCAGCCATTGCCAGCCGGCGCGGGCGAGGGCCAGCGGATCGACGCCGGGGTGCCAGCGGAAGCGGGCATCCTCGGCGGCCAGCAGCATGGCCACCAGATGCGGCGGCACCTCCGCCACCGTGGTGCGCAGCCGCCAGACCCCGCCTGGCGCCGGCAGGGTGGCCAGCAGCCGGTCCTCGCGGTCCAGGATCTCGATGCCGGGATGCAGGCGCGAGAGGTCGGGGGGCAAGGCGCGGTCGAGTGCGAACAGGCCGAGCGGCAGGGCGAGGAGGGCGCCGAGCAGCACACGCCGCCAGCGGCGCGCGGGCGGCGTGGCCCCCCTCACCCAACCCTCCCCCCTCGATGGGGGGAGAGGGCTCTGCGGCGCGGCGGGGCGCATCACTCGGCGGGCAGCACCGTGATGCGGGCGGCGTTCTGGCGGGCGAGGATGCCGGGGCGGTACATGTCCTGCGCCTCCATCCCCGGCAGTTCGAAGCTGCCGGCGCTCACCGCCCGCACCCGCACCGCCAGCCGCGCCAGCGGCTGCTGCGCGGTCAGGGTGACGGCGGCGGCGAAGCGGTCGTCGCGCGCCGGCTGGCTGTCCGCCTCGGTCAGCTCACCCAGCCAAGCCATGCCCTGCACCTCGCCCGGGCCGAGCCGCCCGGCGATCTCCCACCCCGCCGGCAGGCCCTGGATCAGCATGGCCTGGTGCCGGTCCCCGGTCGTCGCGCGGGCTTCCAGCAGCAGCACGAAGCCGGTGCCGGCGCGGAGCGTATCCAGGTTCAGCGGCTGGCCGCCCAGGTCCAGGAAGCGCCGCGCCACCCGCATTCCCTGCGCGGCCGCCGGCAGGGGCGAGGCCGGCACGCCGGCGATGGACACCGCCTGCACCACCGGCGCGTCACCCCGGTTGCGCACCTGGCCGGGCGCCGCCAGCGTGGCGGTCACCACCGGTGCCACCGGCAGGTCCCGCCCCTCCAGCGTGATGCGCGCCGGGCGGCCGTCGCGCCCCAGCACGAAGGCGGCGGCGATGGCCCAGGCCTGTTCCTGGGTGTTGCTGACCGCGGGGGTGAGATCCGCCCCCGGCAGCCGGGCGAGCACCGCCGGCAGCCTGTCCTGCGCCACGCCGGATTCACGCAGCAGCAGGGCGGTGGCCAGGGCATCCCGCGTGGCGCTGCCGAAATCCACCGCCCAGACGCGCCGCGCCGGCGCCGCCAGGGCCGCGGCGAAGATCGCCTCCGCCCGCCCGGCATCGCCGGCCCGGGCGAAGGCCGCGGCCAGCTGCGCCCGGGCCAGCGGCGTCGGCAGGCTTTCCAGCTGTTCCGCCAGCCGCCGCGCCGCACCCAGCCGGTTGCGCCCGGCCAGCGCCAGCACATGCACGCGATAGGCCTGCACGGCGAGGAATTCCGGCGTGTCGCCGGTGGCTTCCAGATCATCCTCCGCCGCGCGCAGCGCCGCCTCCAGCGCCGCCTCCGGCACCGGCGCCCCGCCGGCGCGGGCGCGCAAAAGCGCCTCGGTGGCGTAGAGGCTGGCCCATTCCTGCACCTGGCCCTCCGCCGACCAATAGCCGAAGCGCCCGTCATAGCGCTGCCGGTCGACGACGGAGGCGATGGCGCGGCCGAGCAGCGCCGCATCCTCCTGCGCCGTGTCCGGGTTGGCCGGGGCGGCGGACAGCGCCAGCACGCGGGACGCCGCCTGTTCCACACAATCCAGCGGGAAGCGCCGCAGCGCGCCGAGCAGCGCCAGCGGGTCGTAGCGCACCGGCGCGCCCCAGTTGGCGGTGGCCCGCCAGGTGCCGGGCAGGAAGCGCTCGGTGGGCAAGGCCAGCGCGGCGGTCGCCCCCGGCGCCAGCGTGCTCACCGCCACCTCCGTCACCGCAGGGCGGGCGGAGCGGACGGTGATCGCGGCCTCCCGCTCCGTCCGGAAGCCGCCGGGGCCGGTCACCGCCAGGCGCAGCACCCCCTGCCCCGCCGCGACCGCGCGCAGGCCAGTGGCGGGCAGCGCGCGGGCGCCGGCGGCGAGGTTAACATCGAGGCTGGCCGGCCCGTCCAGCGCGATGGCGCCGGTGGCGGCCAGCGTCACGCGGAAGGCGCCCGCCGGCAGTTCCACATTGTGCAGCAGCACCGGCAGCCGGGCGGTGTCGCCCGGCGCCAGGAAACGCGGCAGCTGCGCCTCGGCCACCGCCTGTTCCCGCACCGTCATCGGCCGGGACGCGGCGCCCACCCTGGCGCCGTCCCAGGCCACCGCCATCAGCCGCAATTCGCCGGCGAAATCCGGCAGGTCCAGCGTCACCGTGGCGCGGCCATCGGAATCCAGCGTCACCGGCCCCTTGAACAGCGCCACGGTGCGCTGCGGCACCTGCAGCAGGGCTGCGGCATCCAGACCGTCGCCGCCCTGGCGCAGCACCGCCGCCTCGCCCTCCGCCGGGGCGATCAGCCGGCCGTAATCGTCGCGGATATCGAGGCCCAGGCGCCGCCGCGCCAGGAAATGCGCCACCGGGTCGGGCGAGGCGAAGCGGGTGAGGCGCAGAATCCCCTCATCCACCGCGGCCAGCGTCACCATGGCCTGGCCGCTGGCCCCGGCGATGCGGAGGGGCACCTGCACCGGGCCACGCGGCCGGGCGAGGTCGGGCGCCTCGATCGCCACCTCCAGCCGCCGTGCCGCCGGGTCCAGCCCGATCCAGGCGAGACCCAGCGCGCGGCCCGGCCGGCCGGCCGGCGCGCTGCCGGGGCGGAAGACGGTGACGGCGAGATGCGCGCCGGGGCCCCAATCGGCCGAAACCGGCACCTGCACCTCCGCCCCCGCCTCCGGCAGGTCGATCTCGCGCAGCGAGACCAGGCGGTCGGTCAGCACGGCGATGCTGGCCCGGCCGGCGAAGGGCGGCGTCAGGCGCAGCGTCGCCACCGCCCCGGCCGCATAGGCCCGACGATCCGCGGCGACATCCACCCGGTCCGGCACCTCGGCCGATTCGGCCTGCGCCCAGCCGGCGCGGAAGCGATAGCTGGCAATGGCCAGCGTCCCGGGCTGAGTCACCTCCAGCCGGTAGCGGCCGAAGGGCAGGCTGCGGGCGAAGCGGGCGGGCTGGCCGGGGGCCACGCGAAGCTCCGCCGAATCCACCGGCTCGTCGCGCCAGACCGTCTCGTAGCGGGCCAGGCGTTCGCGGACCACGATCCGCCAGTCCGGCCTCTCGCGCACCAGCCGCACCCGCAGCGTGGCGGCCAGCGCCTCGCCGCCCGGGCTGACCGCGGCAAGATCGAAGGCGGCTTCCGCCCCGGCATCCACCGCCCCGCCCTCGAAGGCCGGGCGGATGGCCAGCAGCGGGCCGGGGCTGCGCACCGGCAGGGTCAGCCGGGTGGCACTCGCGCGGCCGCCGGGCTCGTTCATCGAAACCGTCACCTCCGCGCGCAGCGGGCGGGTGGTGTCGGGGGCCTGGGGCAGGTCCAGGGTCAGGGTGGCGCGGCCCTCGGCATCCGTCTCCGGCACGTCGAAGGCCTGGAGGTCGGGGGTGAAGCTTTCATCCTGCAGGCCGAACTGCCAGCCGCGCCAGGCCGGGAAGGGCTCCGGCTCCACCGCCAGGCGCAGCTCCGCGCTGCCCGTCAGCCCGGCACCGGGGGCGCCATACAGGAAGCGGGCACGCACCGGCACATCCAGCGCCTGACCCGGCACCAGCGGCCCGGGGGCGGGGCCGGCGGTCACTTCCAGCCGTTCCGGCACGAAGGCATCCACCCGGAAGGACGTGGTCCCGATGGGCGGCGCGTCCGGATCGGCCAGCACCTCCACCTGCCAGGCCCCGGCCGGGGCGCTGGCCGAAAGCGGCACCGGCACCAGGAAGGCGGCGCCGGCCACACGCTCCGGCACAGACTCGAAAAACACCTGGCCGTTCGGCCGGCGGATACGCAGGCGCGCCGGCAGATCCACCGGCTGGCCGCCGCCATCGCGCAGCAGCGCGCCCACGCGCACCACCTCCCCCGGCCGGTAGATGCCGCGGTCCAGCCACAGGAAGGCATCCAGCGGCCCCGGATGCGGCCGGCCTTCCGCGCCGCGATCCGTCAGGTCGAAGGCCGCGCTCTCCAGGTTCAGCGTGGCGAAATCGGCGCCCGAGAAGGCCTGCACCGCGACCGGCGCCAACGGCCCGGCGCCGCGCAGCGCCGCGGCGGGGAAGCGGGCCAGCCCGTCCGGCCCCGTCATCGCCTCCGCCAGCACGTCGTTGTTGCGCGCCATCAGGGCCAGCCGCACGGCACCGAGCGGGGTGGCATCGGCGAAGCTGCGCATCTGCACCGCGAGCCCCTGAGGCCCGCGCCAGGCGGTGATGCCGAGGTCGGTCGCCAGCACGGCGAGCGAGGCGCTGCCGCCACGCGCCGCGCCATCGCCCGGCCGCGCCACCAGCACATACATCCCGGGCCCCGCGGCGCGCAGCGCATCGGGCAGCGGCAGGGCATTGCGGACCAGGCGGTTGGCCGCGGCCGGCGGCAGTTCCGCCCGACCCTCCCAGACCACCCGGCCGAGATCCTCGGACAGGTTCTCCGCCATCCAGTCATCCATCGCCTGGCCCGGGCGCCAGTCCCGCATCAGCGGCACGGTGTTGCGCTCCGTCACCCGCACCAGCTTCAGGCTGAGCGCGGAGACATTCACCGTGGCCACCGTCACCCGCGCCGGCTGGCCGCGGGGCAGCAGGAAGGCGCGGTTGTCGAAGGCGATGCGGGCGGCGCGGTTCGGCATGGCGATGGCCAGCGTGGTGTCGCGCAGCACCCGCAGCCCGTCCTCGCCGGGCATGCCGGCGCGCAGCGTCAGCCGCGTGGTCGCCCCCCAGGGCAGGCCGGCGACGCAGAGCGAATCACCCTCCCGCTCCACCGCCATGGCGGGCAGGGGTGGGTCGGCGCGCAGCCAATCCTGCGGCTGCCAATCCGTGCGGCGGGCCGGCGGCGCGGTGAAGGCCAGGCAGGCGCGGGCCGGCTCGGCATCCGGTTCCGTGGTGATGCGGCGCACCACCAGCCCGGCCTCGCGCCGCGCGGCGGCCAGCGCCTCCCGCGCCCCGGCGTCCTGCGGCGCGCGGTCCACCACGGCTTCCAGCGCCTCGATCTGCCAGGCCGGCTGCCCCAGCCGCCGCAGCGCCTCCGCCATCACGGTCAGGGAAGGGATCTCGGGCGGGCCGCCGGGCACGTTCAGGAAGGCCTGCCAGCCGGCCTCCAGCGCGCGGCGGGCCTCCGGCGGGGTGCGGGCCAGCTGGGCGCGGGCGAGGGCGGTCCAATGGTCGGCATTGGCCTGGCCGGCGCCGATCCGCTCCTCCCACGCCTGGGCGGCGGCGGCCCAGTCCTGCCGGGCTTCCGCGGCGCGGGCGCGGGCTTCCGCCTGGGCCCGCTGCTGCGGCGTGCCGCCGGCGGGAAAGCGCCTGGTCAGCGCGGATTCATAGCGGCTGGCATCGTTGGACAGGCCGGGCAGTTCGAAGGCCGGGGCGGGGGTCGGCAGCAGCCAGCCCAGGACCAGCAGCAGCGGCAGGATCAGGCGAAACATGGTGGGCTCCCGGACCGGCGTTGGCGGCAGCATGGCATGCCGCCGCCGTTGCGTGCAGCCGCTGCCGCGCCGCAATCAAGCCGGCGGCAGCGCCTTGTGGCCGGAAACCCGCGCCCCGGCATCGGGGGCCAGGCGCAGCGCGCCCGGCAGCATGGAGAGGATGACCAGCCCGGCGAGGACGAAGCCCATCTGGAATTCCGCCAGGCCGGGGCTTTCCGTGCCGTGCCAGGCCATGCCGGCCGACAGCGTCAGCGACCCCAGCACCACGCCCAGCGCCACGGAGAATTGCTGCAGCGTGCCGGTCATGGCGGTGGCCGCCGCCAGCTTGTTGGTCGGCACATCGGCGAAGGCCATGGTGGCCATGGAGGTGAATTGCAGGGACCGGGAAAGCCCGCCGGCCGCCAGCACCAGGAAGATGGCAATCGGCGGCCAGGACGGCGTGAACAGGGCGCAGACCGCCACCCCGGCCGCAGCCAGCACCGTGTTCGCCACCAGCACGGTGCGGAAGCCGAAGCGTCGCAGCACCGGGCGGATCAGCGGCTTCATCACCAGCGCCCCCAGCGCCGTGGCGAAGGTGACCAGCCCGCTGGCCGAGGCCGAGAGCCCGAACACCAGCTGCAGCGTCAGCGGCAGCAGGAAGGGCAGCGCGCCGGCGCCGATGCGGAACAGCGTGCCGCTGAGCATCGGCATGCCGAAGGTGGGGATGCTGAGCAGCCCCAGATCCACCGCCGGCCGCGTGGCGCGCCGCGAATGGCGGATGGCCGCCAGCGTCACCGCCGCCCCCAGCCCGAGCATGGCGAAGGTCACCCCTTGCGGCACGATGGGCCGCCCCACCGTCTCCAGCCCCGAGACCAGCAGCGCGAGCGACAGACCCCACAGCGTCAGCCCCCTGCCATCCAGCGGCCCGGGGTCCTGCGGTTCCAACTCCGGGATGAAGCGCCAGACCAGCAGCAGGCCAATGGCGCCGACCGGGATGTTGATCCAGAACACCGCGCGCCAGGACACCATGTCCGTCAGCAGCCCGCCCACCGGCGGACCGAACACCGGGCCGAGCAGCGCCGGCATGGTCAGCCACGTCATCGCCGTCAGCAATTCCTCCTTGCGGACGCGGCGCAGCAGCAGCAGTCGGCCGACCGGCACCATCATCGCCCCGCCCAGCCCCTGCAGCACCCGCGCCGCCACCAGCGTGCCCAGCCCCTGCGACAGCCCCACCAGGGCGGAGGCGCCGGTGAAGACCACGATCGCCAGCATGAACACCCGCCGCGGCCCGAAGCGGTCCGCCACCCAGCCCGAGACCGGGATGAAGACGCAGAGCGCCACGAGGTAGGAGGTGATGGCGACGGACAGATGCACCGGGTCCCGCCCGAGATCCGCGGCCATGGCCGGCAGCGCGGTGGCCACCACGCTGCTGTCCAGATTCTGCATGAACAGCGCGCTGGCGACGATGGCCGCGACGATGCGCGGGTCGCGCGGCGCTTTGGCGGTCTCGCTCACCCGGCCGCCATCTCCCGCAGCTTCGCGCGCTGGATCTTCGGGCCGTTGGGCCCGTCCACCACGGGAAAGGCCGCCAGCGCCACGATCCGCGCCGGCTGCTTGAATCTGGCCAGCGACCGGCGCGCCGCCGCGGCCAGGGCGGCCTCGCTGTAGCCCGGGCCGGGGATGACGAAGGCCACGGGCCTGCCGCCGGCCTCCACCACCTGGGCCGCGGCGACGCCGGGCTGGGCCTGGAGGAACCCCTCGATCTCCTCCGGCGAGACCAGGAAGCCGCCGATCCGCAGCGCGTCGCCGCGCCGCGTCAGGAAGCCGAAGCCGCCATCGGCCTGCGCCGCCGCCAAATCGCCGCTGCGGAACCAGCCCTCCGCGGTGCGGGCGGCGGCCGTGGCCTCCGGATTGCCCAGGTAGCGATCGAACAGGGAGGGGCCGCGCAGCAGCAGTTCCCCATCCTCCGCGATGCGCCAGGCGGCCGCCGGCGCGAAGGGGTGGCCGCCGCCCACCGCGCGATGCGGCCCGGCGGGGGCTTGGCCGGCGAACAGCGCCTGGGCCTCGGAACTGCCATAGACGCCGCGGGCAGCCAGGCGCAGCCGGTCCGACTCCGCCAGCACGCGGTCCGCCTGGCCGTGGAAGCCGGCGAAGCCGGTGAAGGCGAAGGGGGCGTAGGGGCGGCTGCCGGCGGCCTCCGCCAGCTTCAGCAGCAGATCGTCGCCGCCCACCATGTGGGTGATGCCGCCGGCGCGGATGGCGGCATCGGCCTCCCTCGCCTCGAACCGCTCCAGGCAATCGATGCGCGCGGCGCCGGCCAGGGCGGCCAGCGCCGCGGTCAGCCCGAAGGTGCCGCAGAGCGGCACGGCGGCCAGCAGCGCCGCGCCCGGTGCCGCCGTGCCGATCGCCGCTGCCACGTCGCCCGCATGATGCGCCAGGCTGCGCTGGCGGTGCAGCACCAGCTTCGGCCCGGCGGTGGTGCCGCTGGTGGTGAAGGTCAGCGCCTCCGCCTCCGGCCGCGCCCAATCCGCGGCCTCCGCCCCATCCAGCAGCGCGGCACGGGGCAGCACCGGCAGGCCGGCGAGGCTGCCCGCGCCGAGCCCATCCATGCCCAGCACCAGCCGCAGCGAGGGCGGCGGTGCCGGCAGCACGGCGGCGAGGTCGACGGTGGCGAAATCCCGCGCCACGGCGATGGCCACCGGCTGCGCCCGGCCGAGCAGGTTTTCCAGCTCCGCCTGGCGGAAACGCGTGTTCAGAAGGATGGCGCAGGCCCCGCGCCGGGCGAGCGCGAACAGCAGCAGCAGAAAATCCGGCCGATTCGGCAGGAAGATCGCCACCCGGTCGCCCGGCCCGATGCCCGCCCGTTCCAGCCCGCCCGCCAGGCGCCGCACAAGCGCCGCCGCCTGCGCCCAGCCGAGGCCGGGGAAGGCCGGCGCATCCGGCCGCGTGGCGGCGCTGTGCTCGATCAGCTCGGTGAGGGTCGTGGCGCGTTCCATTCTTCCGCATGATGCGACTGCACGGCGCGCACCGCCAGACCACCCCGCGCGCGGCAGCCCCGCTTGACGCGCCGCGGCCGGGGCGTGACGGTCATCCCATGCCGAATGCAACGCCCGATCCCGTCACCCTCGCGGTGCTGGAAAACCGCTTCCGCGCTGTGGTGGAGGAGATGGGGGAGGCGCTGCTGCGCACCGCCACCTCCCAGATCCTCAACTCCTCCCGCGATTTCTCCATCGCGCTGTGTGACGCGCGGGCGCGGCTGGTGGCGCAGGCGGACCATATCCCGGTGCATGTCGGCGCCATGCCCTTCGCCGCCCAGGCGGTGCTGGACGCCTTCCCGGGCCAGATGCGGCCGGGCGACACCTTCCTGCTGAACGACCCCTGGCATGGCGGCAGCCATCTGCCCGACCTGACCATTGTCTTGCCCGTCTTTGACGGGCCCCGGCGCGATTCAGACCCTCGGCCTGCGGCCCCGGATCATCGGGACGGGAATGTCGACCCTGATTTGGTCTTCCTCTGCGTGGTCCGCGCCCACCAGTCCGACATCGGCGGCGCCACCCATGGCGGCTACAACCCCTCCGCCACCGAGATCTGGCAGGAAGGCATCCGCATCCCGCCGATCCGGCTGGGCGAGGGCGATACGCTGCGCGAGGATCTGGTCGCCATGCTGGCGCTCAACACCCGCATCGCGCGCGACTTCCGCGGCGACCTGATGGCGATGTGGGGCGCCGCCAGGCTGGGCGCGAAGCGGCTGCAGGCGCTGCTGGCCAGCCACGGCGCCGCGACGCTCGCCGCCGCCACCGATGCCATCCTGGACCTGGCGGAAGCCCATGCCCGCCGCATCATCGGCGGCTGGGAAGACGGCACCTGGCAGGGCGTGGCGCTGCTGGACGATGACGGCCATGGCGCGGAGGACATCGCCATCCGCGCCACCGTCACCAAGCGGGGCGACAGCCTGACCGTGGATCTGACGGACAGCGACCCGCAGACGCTCGGCTTCGTCAATTCCTCCTGGCCCAACACCGTCTCCGCCGTGCGGATGGCGCTGGCCTATCTGCTGGACCCGGAGGTGGCGAAGAATGACGGCGCCTTCCGGCCGCTGACGGTGCTGGCGCGCGAAGGCACCGTGGTGCGCGCCGCCCCCGGCGCGGCGGTGACGCTCTGCACCAGCCATTGCTCGAACGAGATCGTGGAGGCGGTGGTCAAGGCGCTCGCCGCCGCCTGCCCGGACCGGGCCATGGGCGGCTGGGGCCGGCGCTTCCGCATCGCCATCCAGGGCGAGGACCCGCGCCGCCCGGGCCGCCGCTTCGTCTGGCACCTGTTCCATGCCCGCCCCGGCGGCGGCGGCCATGCCCAGGGCGATGGCTGGTCCGGCGTCGGCGAATGGCATTCCGCCGGCGGGCTGAAATTCGGCAGCGTTGAGATGGCGGAGGCGCGCTTCCCGCTGTTCTTCCGCCGCCATGAATTCCTGCCCGGTTCGGCCGGGGACGGGCAGTTCCGCGGCGGGCTGGGCGGGGAGCTGGAGCTGGTGGTGGAAACCTCCGGCCCGGCCCGCGCCAACACCGCCGGCGACGGTGCCCGCCACGGCGCGGCGGGCATGCTGGGCGGGCAGGATGGCGCGCCGCACCGCTACACGCTGATCCCCCGCCAGGGCACGCCGCGCGACCTGCGCACCAAGGAAACCGGCGTGCAGCTGGCGCCCGGGGACGTGATTCATGTGCGCTCCGGCGGCGGCGGCGGCTGGGGTGACCCGGCCCGGCGCGAGCCCGCCGCCCGCGCGGCGGATGCTGCGGAAGGTGTGGTCTGATGCGCGCCCCCTACCGGATCGGCTGCGACGTCGGCGGCACCTTCACCGATGTCGTCTGCATCGGCGCGGATGGCGAGACGCTGCTCGCCAAGGCCGCCACCACGCCCGATGACCAGTCCCGCGGCGTGCTGGATGGCCTCGGCGTGCTGGCCGGGATGCTCGGCCTGCCCCTGCCCGACCTGCTGGCCGCGACGGAGCGCCTGGTGCATGGCACCACGGTGGCGACCAACGCGCTGCTGGAACGCCGCACCGCGCGCATCGGCCTGCTGACCACCGAGGGCCATCGCGACGTGATCGAGATGCGGGAGGGTCTGAAGCCCGAACGCTACGATCTGCGCCTGCCGCCCCCCGCGCCCCTGGTGCCGCGCCGCCTGCGCCTGCCCCTGCGGGAGCGCCTCCGCGCCGATGGCGCGGTGGCAGTGGCGCTGGACCCCGCCAGCCTGGAGGCCGCCATCGCCGCGCTGCGGGCGGAGCAGGTGCAAGGCGTTGCCATCTGCCTGCTGCACGCCTGGCGCGACCCGTCCCATGAACAGGCGGCCGGGGCCGCCATCGCCGCCGCCCTGCCCGGCACCTATGTGACGCTCTCCTCCGACGTGCTGCCGCAGATCAAGGAGTTCGAGCGTTTCTCCACCACCGTGGTCAACGCCGCGGTCGGGCCGATCGTCGCGGGCTATCTCGGCCGGCTGGAAACCCGCCTGGCGGAGGCCGGGCTGCGCGCCCCGCTCTTCGTCATCCTCTCCCATGGCGGGGTGGCCCCGGTGGCGGAGGCCGCGCGGCTGGCCGCCGGCACGGCGCTCTCCGGCCCCGCGGGCGGGGTTGCCGCCGGGCTGGCGCTGGCCCGCGCCGGGCTGGGGGCGGACCTCGTCACCTTCGATGTCGGCGGCACCTCCACCGATGTCGCGCTGATCAGCGGTGGGGAAGCCGCGCTGGGCCGTGGGCGGATGGTGGGCGGGGAGCGCATCGCGCTGGAGAGCCTGGACATCGTGACGCTCGGCGCCGGCGGCGGCTCGCTCGCCCATGTCGGTGCCGGCGGGATGATGCGCGTCGGCCCGCGCAGCGCCGGCGCGGTGCCCGGCCCGGCCTGCTACGGCGCCGGCGGCACCGAACCGGCGGTGACGGACGCGAACCTGGTGCTGGGCTACCTGGACCCGGCGCGCTTCCTGGGTGGCAGGCGGGTGCTGGACCTGGCGGCAGCGGAAGCGGCGGTGGCGC
Source organism: Falsiroseomonas selenitidurans (assembly GCF_012103215.1). Taxonomy (GTDB): domain Bacteria; phylum Pseudomonadota; class Alphaproteobacteria; order Acetobacterales; family Acetobacteraceae; genus Falsiroseomonas; species Falsiroseomonas selenitidurans. Next base: position 11,448 of record NZ_JAAVNE010000011.1, on the reverse strand, counting down.
GGCTGGGCGCGACGCTGGGCCTCGGGATGCTGGCCTGTGCCGCGGGCATCCATGCGCTGGCCAATGTCGCCATGGCGGATGGCATCCGTGTCGCCACCGTGCGCCGCGGCGTCGATCCGCGCGGCTTCTGCCTGCTGGCCTTCGGCGGCGCGGCGGGGCTGCATGCCAGCGCCGTGGCGCGGGACCTCGGCATGCGGCGCGTCGCCGTGCCGCTGCTGGCGGCCGGGCTATCCGCCTGGGGGATGCTGCAGACCGACCTGCGCTACGAGGTCGCCCGCAGCCTGGTCGGCGCCGCCGGCCTGCCGGAGGAACCGGCCCTGCGCGCCCTGTTCGCGGAGCTGGAAGCCAGCGCCCGCGCCCGCATGGCCGAATGGATGGATGGCGAGCCCGCCATCCGCCGCAGCGCCGACCTGCGCTATGGCGAGCAGGTCTTCGAGGTGGGCGTGCCGCTGGATGGCGTGGACTGGCCGGCCCCCGGCCTGCCCGCCGCGCTCGCCGAGGCCTTCCATGCGCGGCACGAGGCGCTGTTCACCTATGCGCTGCGCGGCGAGGAGGTGGTGCTGGTGACGGCGCGCGTGGCCGCCATCGGCCGCCTGCCGTCGCTGCCGGCACCGGCGCAGGTGGCCGGCGAGCCTGCCGCCCCGGTGGCGACCCGCCGCGCCTTCGTGGCCGGCGCCCTGCGCGACCTGCCGGTCTTCGCCTTCACCGAACTGGCGCCGGGGCAGCAGGTGCCCGGCCCGGCGATCGTGGAGAGCGACACGACCACCGTGCTGCTGCTGCCGGGCGACGTCGCCCATCTGGATGCGCGCGGCTGGCTGGAGGTGGCGGTGGAGGAGGGTTAGGCCGCAAAAGCCCTCTCCACCCGCAGGGGGGAGTGGGCTTATCCCCTTTCAGGCGGCGCGGCCGTAGTCCAGCCTGGCTTCGCCGGCGGTGTAGGTGGCGATGACGGGCACCAGCTCCGCGCTCGCGCCCGGCTGCTGCGACAGCCAGCCGGCATAGAGGCCTTCCAGCACCGCAGCCACCCAGCCGCCCTCCGCATCCTGACCGGCGCCGACCGCCGGGGCGGCGGCGTGGGTGACCAGCAGGCATTGCCGTTCGATGTCCACGGCCAGCTGGCAATAGCCCCATTCCGCCGCGCCCAGCGCGTCGTTCATGTGGCCTTCCAGCCCCTTCAGCGTGTCGCAATGCGGCAGCGGCATCGCCTCCGCCATGCGGCGGCCGATGGCGCGCATCAGCGCCGCGCGGCCGTCCTGGTCCAGATGCTCGTCCAACGTCTCCACCAGGGCACGGACGAAGCTGCGCCACTGCCCGGACACGCCGCGGCGGGCGAGGTAGGCGGCGGTGGCCGGTTCGGTGCGCTCAGCCTGTGTCATGCCCGGGTCCCGTTCAGCGATCGAAGCGATAGCGGGCATAGACCAGACCGCGCGTCTCGCTCCAATCCGCCGCCTGGTCGAAGCGCAGCGCGCCGCCGATCCGCAGCTGCGGCGTCAGCATGTATTCGAGGTCGCCGCGCAGCCCGCCGGTCAGGCCGGTCTTGGTCTGGCCGGCATAGAAGGCGTCCACCCCCGTCTCGCTGTTGGCGCGGGCCTGAAGCTGGGCCTGCAGCGCCGCGTCGTTCGGGAACAGCTCGGCCCGATCCTCGGTGAAGGTGGTCAGGCCGATGGAGGCGCCGGCGCGATAGGTGAAGTTGTTGGATCGGCCCCGCCAGTCGATCGGCACGTTCGCGGCGATGAAGCTCTGCGGGCTGAAATAGCCGCCATGGCCCAGCGTGAAGAAGCGCAGGTTCTTGTCATAGGCGAAGTAGACGAGGTCCAGGCCGGTGACCAGTTCCTCGGTCGCGGAGCGCCAGATCGGCGTCTGGAAGCCGGCCCCGGCTTCCATGCGGCTGTTTTCCGCCACGCCCTCGCCGGTCATGCTGAAATAGCCGCCGGCGACGTAGAAATTGGTGTCGCCGCTGGCGAACTCCACCTGCACGCGGCCGCCGGTGCGCACCACGCCGCCCCAGATGCTGCCCTGCCCCGGGTCGCGCAGGCCGCCCCAGGACAGCAGGCTGTCCGTCATCGCCCGGCGTTCCGCCGTCACCCGCAGCCGCACCCCGTCGCCGATCTCGGGCGCGATCTCGATGCCGCCGACCACGTTTTCCTGCAGGAAGCCCAGCGGGGTGGTGCCGATATCAACGGCGAAGCCGCCGCGCGCATAGGCGGCGCCGAGCGCGACGCCGGACTGGCTGCTTTCCGTTTCGCTGGCCTGGCTGGCCTGCTGCCGCGTCAGCGTGCCCTGCGACCCGGGCAGGGTCAGCGGGAAGCTGCCGAAGCGGCGCATCGCCGGCAGGGTGCCGGACAATTCCCCATTGTCCAGCGCCACGGCGCTGGCGCGGGCCGTCAGCCGGCCGCCGATGCCGGGCATGGCAATGCTGCCTTCCGCGCCGACATGGCTTTCGGTCAGCGCATCGATGCCATCGTCGCCGGAGCGCACGCGCATGCCCAGCGCCGGCGTGATGCGCGGCGCCGCTTCCTCCCGCACCTCGGTCAACTGCCGAGTGATCTCGCTCAGCAGCGGGTCGGTGGCCTGCGGCGCGGCGCCGAAGCCCTGGATCTGCGCGAATTGCTGCCCCGGCATGGTGGTGGCCGGCGCCTGCGACAGATCCTGCCCGGCCAGCGGCACGCGGCGGAACGGGTTCTCATAGCCCGGCTGCGCCGGCTGCCCCGGCACGGTGGCCTGGGGCGAGGCGGTGCCGCCCAGCAGGCCAGGGGTGGCGGTGACGCCGATCTGCTGGCGCCGCATCGCCGCCGCCTGTTCCAGCGCGGCACGGGCGCGGCGCTGGTCGCCCCAGCCACGCGCCAGCCGCGCTTCCAGCAGCGGGATGCGCGGGTCGTTCGGCATCAGCGCCCGGCCTTCGGACAGCAGCGCCTCGGCCCGCGACCAGTCGCGGTTGGCGATGGCGGCGTCCATCGCCGCCTGCCGCGCATCCGTGTCGCGCGGGTTGCGCGACAGCACGGCCTCGGCGATGCGCCCGGCCTGCTCCGGGTCCCGCGCCCCCTGGTACAGCCGGGCGAGCGCCAGGTTGGCGGCCGGGTTTTCCGGGTTCTGTCGCAGCGTCGGCAGCAGCGCATCGAAGGCCGCGGCCTGGTTGCCCGCCTGGTTCAGCTGGTCCGAGGCGCGGATCGACAGGCCGGCGGAGATGCTGTTGGCCTGGCGGCGCTGGTCCGCCGTCAGCCGCCCGGCATCGATGGCGGCCGCGGTGTTGGCGGCTTCCTGGTTCAGCCCGGCTTCCAGCAGCGCCGTGGCGGCAGCCAGCTGGGCCGCCGGCGCCTGGCCGCGCGCCGCGATCGCATACATCCGCGCCGCTTCCTGTGCGCCGCGCGTGTCGTTCAGCGTGGTCAGCGCCCGCACCGCGGCGGGGCCGGCTTCCCCGGTGGGGTCGCGCCGGCCGGCAATGGCGATCAGCCGCTGGCGGGCTTCCGCCCGCCGCCCGGCGCGGGCGAGGCCGACGGCGGATTGCACCTCCGCCTGCACCCGGGCGGAAGCCAGAAGACGGTTCTGGTCCGCGTTGCGGGCGCGCGCGGGGATGCGGTTCAGCAGTTGCACCGTGTCGCTTGGGCGGTTCTGCTCCAGCGCATAGATCGCGGCGGCATGGATGGTGTCCGGCGTCGCCCGCGTGGCGACGCTGGCGCCGATCAGCTGGTTGGCTTCCGCCGCCCTTCCGGCGCGGGCCAGCAGCCGCGCGAGATCCAGCCGCGGCCAGGGATTGGACGGGTCGTTCTGGATCGCGGCCCGCAGCAGCGCCGCGGCGGCTTCCGGGTCATCCGTGCGCAGCGCCTCGGCGCGCAGCGCATCGGCGCGGACCTGTGGCGCGTTGGTGCCGCCGATGCGGCGATAGACTTCCTCGGCCTCGGCGAACTTGGCCTGTTCCTGCAGCGCATTCGCCAGGCCGGACAGGGCCGCGCCGAAATTGCTGCGCCGCGCCAGCGCAGCGCGGTAGCGCTGTTCGGCCACCGCGGCATTGCCCTGGCGCAGCGCGATGTCGCCCAGCAGGGCCTCCGCATCCGGCCGGTCGCCGCCATTGCGGGCGACGATGCGCGCCAGCAGCGGCTCGGCCTGGGAGAAATTGCCCGCGGCCACCATGTTGCGCGCCGCCTGGATGTCGGGACCGGGGGCGCCGCCGCCACCACCACCCGGCGCCGCCGGGCGCTGGCTGGCGCCGCGCAGCGCCTGTTCCCAGGAGGAGCGGCGGGAGGGATCGGCCTCGATCGCCGACTGCAGCAGCCGGCGCGCATCGGCCTGGCGGCCCTGGCGCAGCCGGATCAGGCCCATGCCGCCCAGCCCGTCCGCGTCGTTCGGCTCCGTCGCCAGCACGGCGGTGAAGCGTTCCTCCGCCTCCCGCAGCCGGCCGGCGTTGAAGGCCGCCCAGGCCTGGACCTTGGCGTCGCCCACCACGTCGGTGGGCCCCTGCGGCGGGTTGCGCGCTTCCTCCAGCCGGCGCTGGATCTCGGCGTCATTCGGGAATTGCTGGAGATAGCCTTCCAGCGGCTGCACCGACTCCGGCCCCGGGCCCATCCAGGTCAGGGCCTGGCGCCAGGCGGCGGTGGCGCTCTGCTGGCTGTCCGGTCGGGCGGAGAGGCGGCGCAGCGCCTCGATCCCCTGGGCGCGGGTTTCCTCGCGATAGGTCAGCACCTGCGCGTTGGCCAGCTGCACCGCGGTGTTGGTCGGGCTGCGCGCGGCCAGGCGGCCGAGGCCCTGGCGCGCCTCGGACCAGCCGCTCTCGGTGCCGGCCAGGGCCTGGTAATATTCCAGCGCGAAGCTGTCCGGCACCGGGGCCCCGCCGAACAGGGCGCGGTAGCGTTCCACCGCTTCCGCGTTCCGCCCGGCCTGCGCCAATTGCCGCGCCTGGGCCAGCGCCCCGGCATCCACGGTGGAGGTGCGCACCGCCACATCCGCCTGCAGGGTGCGCGGGTCGGCCGGTGCCGCCTGGCGCAGCGTGCCCAGGGCTTCCTGCGCCTGCGCGACATTGCCCTGCTGTGCCTGCGCCTCGGCGATGCCGGCCAGCGCCTCCGCGTTGCGCGGGTCCACCTGCAGCACGCGCTCCAGCGTCCGCACCACCTGGTCCGGGCGGTTCTGCAGCTTCCAGTAATTCGCCTGGTCCAGCAGGGCTGCCACGCCACGGTCCTGCGCCAGGGCCGGGGCGCCGGCCAGGGCGGCGGCCACCAGCGCGGTGCCGAGCAGCGCGGCGCGTGTGCTCCGCTTCGGGAAAAAAATCATGTGGTCCTCGTCCGGAGGCGGATCGCAGCGCGGCGGCGCAGGGCCCAGTAGGCGGGGATCGCGACGATGGCACAGGAGATGCCCAGCAGAAGCAGCAGCAGGTCCGGCCGGGTCTGCAGGAAGTATTGCGGCCAGATATAGGGCGGCAGCGCGCCGACCGTGTAGTGCCCGCCCAGGTTGAATCCGCTGATCCGGCCGGCGGACAGGATCGCGAGGTCGCCCTGCACGCGCGGCGCCTGCTCCGGGTCGCGCAGCGCGGCCAGCATCTGCTCCAGCCCCTGCGGCGTGGTGCCGGTGAGCGCGACGATGGACTTGCCGGAGCGCAGCGGGCTTTCGAAGCCCATCAGGATGCCCAGCCCATCGCCCGGCGAGGTCAGCATGGCCTGCGCCTGTTCGCGCGCCACCCGCGGCTCGTCACCCAGGAACAGGTTGCGGAAGCCTTCAAGCGCGTCCGGCAGGGCGACGGACATGCGGTTGCCATCCAGCACCACCGGCCCGTCGCGGCCCAGCAGAGTCTCCAGCGCCGCCTGCCGGCCGAGCGTGCCGATCACCAGCAGGTCGCGGTTGGCGACGCTGTCCAGCGCCGCGGCACGCACCACCTGCAGCCCCGTGGTGGCGTGCCCGACATGCGACGCCAAGCGGCCCATCAGCGTCAGGAAGGCGGAGAGTTCCACCTCGTTCGGGCGGTCCGGCAGCACCGCGGCGGTGTCGCTGAAATCGGCCATGCGGGTGAAGGGGAAGCCCGAGCCGGCGAAGAAGGCGAGGTTCGGCAGGGTGGCAAAGCGATAGGCGTCGGACAGGTCGATGGTGCTGTCCGGGTCGATCCCGGCGCGCACATCGGCCGGCACGGCGATGCAGTCGCCGCGGTGCAGCGGGCGCATGTCGAAGCGCATCTGCAATTCGTTCATGCCGAAGATCAGGTAGGGCGGCAGGCCGAAGCGGCTCGTCATCCGCTCGCTCTGGCCCAGCTGGCTGGTGAGCAGCGAGACCGGCCAGGGCGCCTCGGCATCGCGCAGCGGCAGGCTGCGCAGGTAGATGTCGTTCAGCGCGATGTCGAGGCGGGAGACCGCGACATCCATGATCGGCCCGGGCGGGGAGCGGTAGTGCAGCTCCACCGGCAGCGGCCGGCCGCGCCAGGTGTAGAGGTCGGGCGCCGTGCGGAACGGCACGGAGATCGGGCCGGGCGCATAGCCGAAGGCCTGCAGCTCGGAGGGGTCCACCAGCTCGCCCAGCCGCACCGGCCGGTCGCTGCGCACCCAGCGCGGCGCGTCATAGGGCTGGCGCGCGGGGATGCTGATGGGCTGCACCACGGCGACCTCGCCGGCCAGCGCTTCCTTGCTGCCGGCCAGCACCACCGCGGCCTGCTGCGCTTCCTGGCCGCTGCGGCCGCCGATCACCAGGATCAGGCCGAAGCGGTCGGTCGGGTTCGGCACCAGGGCCAGCGTCGGGCCATCGAAGCGCGGCAGGGCGAGGCCCGGCACGCTTTCCTGCCCGCCGGCCACCACCACCGCATTGCCGCGCTGCGGCAGGGTGAAGGAGACGGGGAAGCTGGCGCCGCGGTAATCCGCCTGCACCGCGAACCAGGAGGCGACGGTCGCCGCCGCGGCCAGCGATTCATTGCTCGCCTGCTCCGGCACCACCACCGGCAGCGACAGCGGCTCGCGCAGCAGGCGCGGGTCGAAGAAGGGCTCCGGCAGGCGGGCCAGGTCGCGCTGCAGGGGCAGGCGCTCCAGCGTCAGCTGCAGGGTCGAGAGGTCGGAGATGTTGGCCCAGAGCAGGCCGGAGAGCGGGTCGTTGCACTCCACCGTGTAGCGGCCGGTGAAGCGGAAGTTCAGCCGGTTCAGGTCGGCGAAGAACACCGGGTTGATGGGGAATTCCAGCGGGCCGAAGGCCGGCCGGTTGCGGTCCGGGTTGATCACGCCGACGAACTGCTCGTTCAGCGCCATCGCCACCTGGCTGTATTCCGGGATCAGCGCCGGGCTGGTCGCGCCCTGCAGGACCAGCCGCGCGCCGGTGACAACCTCGTCACCGCGGACGCCGAACAGCACGCCCTGAAGGTCCGAGGTGCCACGCATCTGCATCGGCGCGCGCAGGCCAAGCTGGCGCAGCGTGCGGGTTTCCGTGCGGGTGGAGCCGAAATCGCCGGTCGGCGCGCCGAAGCTGCCGATGATCGGGCCGCCCTGGAAGCCGGGCTGCGCCGCCGGCAGCGGCGGCAGGCCGGTATTGGCCGTGGTCGTGCCCGGCAGGGTGGAGGGCGCGCTGGGGCCGGGCTGGCCGAAGGGCGAACCCGGCTGCGCCGTGCCCGGCTGCCCGAAGGGCGTGCCCTGCACCTGCAGCGGCACGGTGCCACCCTGCGGTGCGCCGAACGGGGCCGGCTGGCCCTGCGGCGCCCCGAACTGCGCCGGCTGGGCGCCGAACTGGCCCTGCGGCGTGGCGCCCAGCGGCACGGCGCCGGCCTGGGTGCTCGGCGCGCCGAAAGTGCCGACGCCCGGCGATTGCGGCGTGAGCGTCAGCGGCAGGCCCTGCGGGCCCGGCTGCAGCGGCGCCGGTGGCGGCGGCGCGCCGCGCAGGTTCACCTGCGCCTGCGCCAGGCCAGGCAGGCCGAGCGCCAGCGCCAGGAGAATGGCGGCAGCGCGGCGGATCGTGCTTTCGCCACGCGGGCGGCGGGCGGGCGTGGCCGTTGCCGCCTCACCGGCTTCCACCGCGGCACCGGCGGCGGTGTCCGCCCCTGCCGGCGGCTCGACGCGCACCACCACGCGGTTGCGCCGCTGGCGGCGGGTGAAGAAGGAGAACTGGCTGTCGCCGCGGAACAGGCCGCCGATCGAGCGCGCCACCTCGCCCAGGCTGCGCAGCGGCTTGTCCTCGCGCACGTCGTCCCAGTCCACCCACGCATCGGCGCGGCCGAGCACGGCGCGCACGATGTTGCCCTCGTCATGCAGCGTCTGGGCCGCGAAGCGCACCTGCATGCGGCCCTCCTGCCAGCGCAGCACCTCGGCCGGGATGGCGACCCATTCCGGGCCGACATCCAGCTCGAGCGTGATGCTGGCATCATCCGGCACGTCCGCCGGCCGCTCGATCGCCACCGCGGCGCCGCCCAGGGACAAGTCCATCGTCTCGCCTTCCACGACCCGGCCATCGGCCAGGACCACATTGGCCGCCACCACCGCGCCGACGCGCGCTCGCTCGCGCACCTGCCGCCGCTCCCGGCCCACCGCCAGGCCCGCCAGCACCACGACGAAGGACAGCACGGCCCAGATCATGTTCAGGGCGAAGGCCTGGAAATCGAGGCTCTCCACCGCATTGGTGGTGAGGCCGTAGATGCCGGACAGGATGCCGGCGACCAGCGCCAGGGCGAGCACCATGTTCGGGCCCACCGCGCGCAGGTCGAAGAAGCCTTCCTGCAGCGTGCCGCCCTTGTCGGTGACGTTGAACTTGCCCTTCTTCGGGTCCAGCAGCGTCGCGAGCATGACCGGGATCAGGTACAGCGCCAGCACCGTCTCGTAGATCTCGGACCAGAAGCTGTGCCGCACATGGCCGGACAGGCGGCTGGTGGCGCCCACCGAATGCAGGATGTGTGGCCCGGCATAGGCCAGGATGGCCAGCGGGGAGGCCGCGATGATGCTCTCGCCGAACAGCAGGAAGGCCAGCGGCGCCGTCAGGAAGACGAAGCGCGGCAGCGGGAACAGGAAGTGGAACTGCGACATGAAATAGCAGCAGCGCTGGTACAGCTTCAGCCCCGGCCCCATCATCGGGTTGTCGATTCGGAGAATCTGGATCATGCCGCGGCCCCAGCGCATACGCTGGCCGATGTGCAGCATCAGCCGTTCCGTCGCGAGGCCCGCGGCGAGTGGCACGCGCAGATAGGCTGTGCGCCAGCCGCGCCGCTGCATCTTCAGCGAGCAATGGCAGTCTTCCGTCACAGTCTCGGTCGGCACGCCGCCCACTTCCAGCAGCGCCTCGCGCCGGATCACGGCGCAGGAGCCGCAGAAGAAGGTGGCGTTCCACAGGTCGTTGCCCTGCTGCACCATGCCGTAGAACAGCAGGCCCTCATTCGGGACGCGCTGGCCGGAGGCCAGGTTCCGCTCGAACGGGTCGGGCGAATAGAAATGGTGCGGCGTCTGCACCATGGCCAGGTCGCGGTCGCGCAGCAGCCAGCCGACCGTCAGCTGCAGGAAGGCGCGGGTGGCGACGTGGTCGCAGTCGAAGATGCAGATGTACTCGCCATTGGTGACCTTCAGCGCGGCGTTGATGTTGCCGGCCTTGGCGCCCTTGTTGTCGGCGCGAATCAGGTAGTTGCAGCCGACCTGTTCGCAGAAGCGCCGGAATTCGTCGCGGCGGCCGTCATCCAGCAGGTAAACGTTCATCTTGTGGCGCGGCCAGTCGATGGCCAGGGCGCCATAGATGGCCGGCTTCACGATCTCCAGCGGCTCGTTGTAGCTGGGGATGAAGACGTCGATGGTCGGCCAGTCCTCCGGGTCCTCGGGCAGCGGCACCGGCTTGCGGTCCAGCGGCCAGATTGCCTGGAAATAGGCCAGCAGCATGGTGGAGACGGCGTAGACCTCGGCCAGCAGAAGGCCGGTGCCGAGGAAGGTCTGCGAAAAGCTGGTGAATTCCAGCGTGTCCACCAGGCGCCAGTAGATATACCGCATGGACACCAGGCAGGACATGAAGACGACGAAGATCGTCATCGCCCGGCCGGGGATGCGGTTGGCCACCAGGTACAGCAGGAAGCCGGCGACGGCGAGCCAGGCCTGCTGCTCCGCCGCCAGCGGCGCCACCATGAAGGTCAGGCCGATGACGACGGCCAGGGCCATCAGCGGCCAGGCGACCCAACTGCGGGCCCAGGGGCCGCTGCGGAAGGCCCGACCCCGGCGCAGCGACTGCGCAAAGCTCATCGCGCGCCCCAGCCCATGCTGAAGGCTTCAGGCGCCGCCGGCAATGCGGCTTCAACGGCGCGGGCGATGCCACGGATGTCTTCCGCCGCGCGCGAGTCCGGGGCGATCTCCTGCACCAGCTTCTGCATCGCCAGCGCCTCCGCCATGGTTTCATCCCGGCTCACCGCGCCGAGCAGGCGCGGGCCGAGGTGACGCGCCACGGCATCGGCCGCGGCGCGCGACAGGCGGGAATTCAGGTCCACCTCGTTCAGCACCACCCGCAGCCGCCCGGCGAACAGCGCCGCCATGGTGCCCGAGCCGAGGAAGCGGCCGCTGTCGATGTCCGGGATCAACGCCGCGCTGATGGCTTCCGCCTGCAGCACCGCGATGACCATCGACGCCATCGGCACCAGCACCGCCAGGGCATGCGACGGCCCGGGGGAGGTATCGGCGATCACGGTCAGGCCGGGGTCGGACAGGATGGAGCGCATCGGCGCCGCCAGCAGTTCCGGGTCGCGTTCCAGCGCCGCGGCCAGGCCCAGCGCGCCGCGCAGCTCCATGGCGCCATGCGGGAGCACCATGACGCCGGAGGCGGTCTCCCGCACGCAGGCGCGCCAGTCCGGCCGGCGCGGCAGGTCGGCGGTGAAGCCGCCCATGTCGGTCAGCGGCACGCCGAAATGCAGGCGCAGCGTGTTCTGCGGATCGAAATCGACCACCATCACCCGGCGGCCTTCGCGCTGCAGCGCGTCAGCCAGGTTGGCGGTGAGGGTGGTCTTGCCGACGCCGCCCTTGGGGGATGCGAAACAGATCAGCGGCATGGTCGGAGACAGCCTCCCGTCAGGTCGTGGCGCCGTCTGCGGCCGGGGGGCGGCGCAGGGCGAGAAATGCGTCGGTGGTTTCGGCCGGGTCGCCGGCCAACAGGCGCAGCAGTTCCGGCAGGGGCAGATCGATCTCGGCGGCGGCCAGGATCGCAGGCAGTGGCGCCGCCGGGGGGGCGGCCGGGGTGGCCGGCGGGGCGGCGGCGGCCATCGGCTCCGGCTCCGCCATCCGGCGCGGCAGCAGGCCGCCCGGCAGGTCCAGCGCCTCGATCAGCGGGAACAGCATGGCCGGCTGCGCCGACGCCACCGCCGTGCCGGCCGCGTCGGGGGTGGCGACAGCGAGTTCGGCCAGGGTGGACAGGGCGGGACGGGGCGCGGCGTGCAGCGGCATGTCGCCGGCGCGCAGCAGCGTCATGTCCTCCACCCCGAAGCTGCGCGGGGCGGCGGGGGCCGCGGCGGCGGCGGGTGCCGGCGTCCAGCCCCGCGCCGCCGGCACC
>NZ_JAAVNE010000121.1 GCF_012103215.1 Falsiroseomonas selenitidurans | reverse complement strand
TGGAGTGGCCCCCATCAAACCGGACACGCGGCATGGTTGGCTGACTGCAGGGCGATGAACTCACGGGGCGAGCGCATGCGCAAGCCGGAGTGCGGGTGGATAGTGTTGTAATCCTCGAACCAGGCGGGGATCTGCTGGAGGACGGAGATGGCATCCGGCCTGGGGTTCACGCGGGCATAGTCGCGCTTCAGGGTTTTGACGAAAGCCTCGCAGACGCCGTTGCTCTCGGGGCTGCGGACCGGCGTGAAGCATGGAACCAGGTTCAGCGCGGCGGCGAAGTCGGTCGTCTCAGCAGCGGTGTAGGCGGAGCCATTGTCAGCGAGCCACTGGACGGGCTGCGGGGCGCGGATGGCGTCGAACCGGCGCTCGACGCAGTCCAGCATCATGTCGCGGATCATCTCGCCGGAGATGCCGCCGCCGGAGGTGGCGACCCATGCGATGATCTCGCGGTCATGGGTGTCGATGGCGAAGGCGACGCGCACGACCTCGCCGTTCCAGCAGGGGATCTCGAGGCCATCGGAGGCCCAGCGCTGATTGGAGGCGGGGGCGACGACGGTGCCCTCATGGGCGCGGATCGGCCGCCTGCCGGTGTGGGGCTGAAGAAGCATTGAAGAGAGGCGCATCAGCCGGAAGATGCGCTTGTGATTGAGCGGGGGTTCGCCGGAGCTCCGCCTGGCGCGGTTCAGCAGGGCGGTGACGCGGCGGTAGCCGTAGGTGGGGCGGGCATCGGTGACGGCGCGGATCTCGGCCAGCACGGCCTCGTCCTCGGCACGGCGGTAGGGGCCACGCCGCGGCCGATCGGGGCGCCGGAGCCTCTCGACCAAGTTGGACCTGGCGACGCCGATTGTGTCGGCCACGGCCTTCACCGGGAACCGTCCCGTGGCGGCGACGGCAAGCGCAACGGCTGTTTTTTTGGGCGTGCCTGTTCCAGCGCCTCGCGGAGGATCTCGGCCTCCATCGTCTTGCGCCCGAGGAGGCGCTCCAACTCACGCACCTTCGCCTCGAGTTCGCGGACGCGGCTGGCGGCCACCACGTCCTCGTCGGCTCTGACCGCCTCCAGGCCACCCTCGGCCATGCGTCGCCTCCACCCGAAGAGAAGGCTGGGGGACACGCCATGGAGCCGGGCGACGGCGGAGACCGTCATGCCGGGCTGCATGGTCTGTTCGACCAGCCGGACCTTTTCCTCGGCAGTGTAGCGTCGGCGGCGCTCCCGGCCGGTGATGATTTCAACGCGCTCGATGGGCTTCGACATAGGCGCACGCCTAGGCTTACGCCCAGGCCCTCACGGTTGCGCCGCCTGTCCGGTCGAATTGGGGGCCGCTCCA
>NZ_JAAVNE010000120.1 GCF_012103215.1 Falsiroseomonas selenitidurans | reverse complement strand
AGAGCAGCAGCGCGATGGCATCCGCCTCGTTGTCATCGGCCGGCGCGAAGCCACGGGCTCGGATGGCGGCGACCATCTTCGCCTTGTCGGCGTTGCCCTTATCCCCACGCCGCTGTGCTGTTGCATCCGATGCGCGGCGGCTCCGGCGGCACTTACCGATGATGCCGCTTGCCAGGGCCGCAGGCGGGCGCTGGCCGGGTCGTGGCGCCTGCCGATGCCCGTCGCGCAGTTCCGCCCTGTAGGCCCGGCGCAGGGCCGTCAGCATGGACATCGGCAGCGGGTGGTCGGCGCCAGCTCGCGGCCCTGCGTCGGCGACGCCATGCCCTTCCCCGCAGGGCATGTTGATCTGCGTGAGGCGGAGGCATGGACTGCTTATGCTGAGAGGAGGCCTGCCCACTATCAGCAGCACCGGCTGCCAGTTGTGATTTGCAAATTTGCAAATGGCACTCGTGCGGCTGTGAGGAACGCAGTGCACGTCAGCCGGTCACGCCCAGTAGATCACCGTCGTACAGCTCGGATCGGCGCCGGCCGCCACGGCGCATAGCGGATGCTCCGATCCACGGTGTCATGGAGGTGCAGCCTCGCGTGGAAGTAGGAGGCAGTAGCCGGGCGATTGCGCATCTTCGCCGCATGGAAATCGCCGCAGCAGTTGTGCACGCCTCTCCAAAGCTGGGCGGCTTCATCGCCGAGGAGAAAGTCGATGATGAGCGGGTGTCCAAGCACCGCAGCATAGATTTGCGGCTTCGTGTCGAGGTCCTCCGCAACGCCGATGAGCGACAGTCGGTCCGTTTCAGCGAAACGGGACCGATTGCCGCGGAGTACCTGTCGCGTGACCTGGTCACCGAAGTTGATGATGTGGGACCGCATCTGGTCTATCGTCGCCCACCTCTCGTAGCCGAAGGTGACCATTAGCTGCGGGTTGAGCGCGATGATGTTGGCGCGGAAGTAGCGTTTCTGATTGTGCATGTATGTGTCCTCGGTCACTGGTGCCGGCAGCAAAAACTGCTGCCAGCCACCCTTTACCGAGGACGATTCCAGTGCCGTCGAGCCCGGCTTCCGCCCGAGACCCATTCTGGAAGCTTCAACTTGCGTAACTGCTCCCGGGCAGAGCGTCGTCGCAGGACCCTGCCGCACGAGGACCATAGCCTCTTGTCTGCGCCTTCGACCTTGAAGGCCTGATCGCATGGTCCCGTAGGTGGGACTGGCGCGAGCCGTTCGGCAACCTCGTGGATCGTCACATCGGCAAGGCCTGCGACAGTGCCGGCATCTGGGCGGTCGGTATCGGCGACGCGCTCGGCGACCATGCCATGTCCACGGCCTTCGGCGCCGTGTTTGAGGACTTGCTGGGGCCCGAGCTGTCCGACGGACGTAACCTGGCTGACGCGTATTGGCCTGCTGCCGGTTCGATGGACACCGAGTTTAGCCTGAACCGGCCAAGCGCTCGAATGCCACGGGGCTGAGATAGCCGATGGCCGAGTGGCGTCGCGTC
>NZ_JAAVNE010000119.1 GCF_012103215.1 Falsiroseomonas selenitidurans | reverse complement strand
CAGCCCGTACCAGGTTTCGCTGACCATGTTCGGCACGCCGGCCTCGCGCCCTGCCGGAGGCTGCCTTCGCCACGCCGGAGGCCGCGCTGGCCGCCATGGCCGGGGCGCTGCGGCGGGCCATCGCCGGCAGTTCCGGCCCCTTCTACGCCACGGCGCTGCTGGCCGCGTCCCAGGCGCTGCACGGCCAGGCGGCGCCGGGGCGCGCCGCCTGGGCCACCGCCTTCCGCGCCGCGGTCGCCGCCATCGGGGAACTCGGCGGCGCCCGGCCCGGCGACCGCACCATGCTGGACGCGCTGCACCCGGCGGCGGAGGCCTTTGCCACCGCCGAAGGGCCGGTCGCCGCGGCCTGGGCGGCGGCGGAAGCGGCGGCCGAGGAGGGGGCGGCGGCCACCGCCACCATGCCGCCCCGCCGCGGCCGCGCCGCCTATCTCGGCGACCGCGCGCTCGGCGTGCCGGATGCCGGGGCCAGCGCGGTGCTGGTGTGGATGCGGGCCATCGGGCGCAGCCTGGGCTGACCCGCCCCCCAGCCTGCGCGCTTCCGCAAGCGGCGCGCAGGTTGTAGTCACCCGGCTCCCCGCTGGAGTCCCGGATTGACGATCGCCATCGACATCGGCCTGACCGCCACCGGCAGCCCCGTGACCTTCGACCTGGAGGAGCTGCTCTCCACCCGCCTGCTGGTGCAGGGCAATTCCGGATCCGGCAAGTCGCACCTGCTGCGCCGCCTGCTGGAACAGAGCGCGCCCTGGGTGCAGCAGGTGGTGGTGGATCCGGAGGGGGACTTCACCTCCCTGGCCGACCGGTTCGGGCACCTGGTGGTGGAGGCTGGCGACCATGCCGAGGGCGCCCTGCAGCAGGTGGCGGAGCGGGTGCGGCGGCATCGCGTCTCCGTCGTGCTGAACCTCGACAGCGTCGAGGCGGAACAGCAGCTGCGCCTGGCCGCCGCCTTCCTGGGCGGGCTGTTCGACGTGGACCGGGACGCCTGGAACCCGCTGATGGTGGTGGTGGACGAGGCGCAGCTGTTCGCCCCCGCCGCCGCCAGCGAAACCTCGGACGAGGCACGCCGCGCCGCGCTCGGCGCCATGACCAACCTGATGTGCCGCGGCCGCAAGCGCGGCCTGGCGGGCGTGATTGCCACCCAGCGCCTGGCCAAGCTGGCCAAGAACGTGGCGGCGGAGGCGTCCAACTTCATGATGGGGCGCACCTTCCTCGACATCGACATGGCCCGCGCGGCGGATCTGCTGGGGATGGAACGGCGCCAGGCGGACTCCTTCCGTGACCTGGAGCGCGGGCATTTCATGGCGCTCGGCCCCGCCGTCTCCCGCCGCCCACTGCGGGTGCGGGTCGGCGCGGTGGAGACCGAATCGCGCTCCGCCGGGCCGTCCCTGGTGCCGCCGCCTTCCGCCGCCGCGGCGGAAGCGGCGCGGGAGCTGGTGCTGGCGGCGCCGGAGCCGGAGCCGCAGCGCCTGGCGCGCCGGCCGGCGCGCCCCCCGGCGCCGG
>NZ_JAAVNE010000118.1 GCF_012103215.1 Falsiroseomonas selenitidurans | reverse complement strand
TGTCCGTCGTCGAATGGTTTGAGACAGCGGAGGCGTTTGGCTAGCGGAGGATCTGGCCCATCGGGTTTCGAGGTTAGGCGGCGAGTTTCTGGTGGATCAAGCGTCGCTGCTGGATGGTCTTTCGCTTGATGCGTTCGCGTTCGAGCAGGATGGTCTGGCCGCGGCCGAAATAGACGTCGGCCGGGGTGAGGTTGCGCAGGCTCTCGTGGCAGCGGCGATGGTTGTAGTGCTCGACGAAGGCTTCGATCTGCGCCTCCAGGTCGCCGGGCAAGTAGTAGTTTTCCAGCAGGATGCGGTTCTTGAGTGTCTGATGCCAGCGCTCGATCTTGCCCTGGGTCTGCGGGTGGCATGGCGCGCCGCGGACATGGTCCATCGCCTGCTTCTCCAGCCACTGAGCCAACTCGCCGGCGATGTAGCAAGGCCCGTTGTCGGACAGCAGGCGCGGTCGGTGGCGCACACGTGCCTGGGTGCAGCCTGAGGCGGTCAGCGCCAGGTCGAGCGTTTCGGTGACATCGCTGGCCGCCATGGTGGTGCACAGCCTCCAGGCGATCACGTAGCGGGAGAAATCGTCGAGCACGGTGGACAGATAGAACCAGCCCCAGCCGGTGACCTTGAGGTAGGTGAAGTCGGTCTGCCAGAGCTGGTTGGGCGCGGTGGTCTTGGTGTGGAATTCTTCGGCCGCCTTGACCACGATGTAGGCCGGGCTGGTGATCAGGTCGTGCGCCTTGAGCAGGCGATAGACCGAGGCTTCGGAGACGAAATAGCGCTGCTGATCGGTGAAGCGCACAGCGAGTTCACGGGACGAGAGTTCGGGCTCGGCCAAGGCGAGATCGATGATCTGCTCACGTCTGGCATCGGCGATGCGGTTCCACACGCGTTCGGGGCGCGACGGGCGGTCGGCCAGGGCTTCGGGTCCGCCGCGCTGGTAGCGGTCATACCAGCGATAGAAGGTGGCCGGCGGGACGCTCAGCTGGCGCAGCGTGCGACGCGCGGGCAAGTGGGACTGCTCGACGATGCGGATGATCTCGAGCTTTTCGGCGGTGGGATATCTCATGTGAGGTCGTCCCCAGCCGCGATCATGCTTTTTTCAGCAAGCGCAGCTCGAGCGCCTGTTCGGCGACGACCTCTTTCAGGGCACGGGCTTCCTGGCGCAGGTCCTTGACCTCGTCGGTGGTCGCGGCACGCGCCGTATCGCCAGCCAAGCGGCGCTTGCCGGCTTCAAGGAATTCCTTGGACCAAGCGTAGTAGAGGCTCTCGGCGATGGCCTCGCGACGGCACAGCGCTGCGATGCTCTCCTCGCCGCGCAGTCCTTCGAGGACGATGCGGATCTTATCCTCGGCCGAGTGGTGCTTGCGGGTCGCGCGTCGGATGTCGCGCACCAGCTTTTCGGCAGGCGGCTTGGCGGCGGGGGCAGAGGATTTCTGGCTCATCTTCACTCTCCTGGGGGTTACGATGAGCCAGAAATCCTCCGCTTCTCAACCACGCCGTTTTGTCTCAAGGGTGCTGACGTCGGACA
>NZ_JAAVNE010000117.1 GCF_012103215.1 Falsiroseomonas selenitidurans | reverse complement strand
GGTGCGCGGTGCGCCACGCGCGCTGCAGACGGACTATGCGCTGTCCAACGGTTTCGGCTTCGGCGGCGTCAACGCCTGGGCGCGGCGGCTGCCGGTGGAGGGGCAGAGCGGGGGGCCGGGGCCGGCATCGGCGCGGGCGTGGGCGAGCGCCCGGGCGCGGCCATGGCCGCAGGCGGCTGGAACGGGGCGGCTGGCCTGGCCCGCCCGGCCGCAGGGACGGCAGCCGGCCCGGCGGCGGCTCCAGCCGCGGACAGGGCATCGCCGCTGCGGAGCCGCCCGGGCGGATTGGATGGCATCTTCAAGCCAGCATCCCCGATCCCGCCATGAACCCCCGCCACATCGGCCTGCCAGCATCTGCACATATCGGCAGCGGCGGCGCCGCGCCAGGGTGGATCGGGCGGCTTGCGGCGGCGAGGACGGCTTGCCGCCGCAGCCCCAGACCACCGCGCCGCACGCGCCCCGATGATGGCGCCGCAAGGACACTGGCCTCGCCGCCCCGGGGCCGCTACCAGTGACCGGCCGATGTCCGCCAGCGCCGCCCTGCCCCCGCACCGCAACGCCCCGGACCCGGCGGGGATCAGGCGATTCGGCCTAGCCTTCGGGCTTGCCACCGCCGCCGCCCTGGGCGCCGCCCTGCTGCTGCCCACGCCGCTGGCGCCGCCCACCGCCCGCTTCCTGGGCCCGGCCCGCCCGGCGCAGGAGCAGGCCACCGCCAGCCTGGAACGCGCCGCGGCACAGCGCCCGGAGGATGTGGAGCTGCTCCGCCGCCTCGCCGCGCAGCTGCGCGACAGCCGCCGGCTGCCCGAGCTGGCCGCCACGCTGGAACGCCTGCACGCCCTGACCGCCGCCCCGGCCCCGCTGCGGGAAGCCATGTCGCTTCGCCTCGCGCTGGGTGACGCGGCGGCGGCGCGGGCGGCGCTGGAACGGCTGGCCACCCTCGGCGCCACGACGGACCAGGAATCGCTGAGCCTCGCCGCTTTGCGCATGGAGGCGGCCGACCCGGCCGGCGCCTTCGCCGGGCTGCTAGCCGCGCTGCAGCGCAGCCAGACCCCGGAACTCGCCCTGCGCGCCATGCAGGCGGCGGCCCGCCTGCCCGATCCGGCCATGGCCATGCGCCCGCTCGGGGCCCTGCTGGGCAACGCAGCGCCTGACCTGATGGAGGCGCTGCGCCGGGTGCTGATGAAGGAGGGCCGGCCCGACCTGGCGCTCTACCTGCTGGAAGGCCTGCCGCCCGAGGCCCAGGCGACGCCGCGCCTGGCGCTGGCCATGGCGGAAGCCGAGGCCCGCGCCGGCTGGGCAGGCTCCGCCCTGGCGCGGCTGATGGCGCTGCGGGCGACGGAGGGCCTGCCGCCCGGCGGCGGCGCCCTGCTGGTGGATCTGGCGCTGCGCGAGGGCCAGGTGGAGGAAGCCTTCGCCGTGGCGGCGCTGCTGCCGCCCGAAGCCTGGCCGGCCGCCCTGCCGCTGCGCCTGCACCAGGCCGCCCGCGCCGCCCGCGACCCCACGCTGTTCCGCCGCCTGGAACCGGCGCGCCTGGCCGCGCGGCCGGATGCCGCCGCCGTGGTG
>NZ_JAAVNE010000116.1 GCF_012103215.1 Falsiroseomonas selenitidurans | reverse complement strand
TCCGGCGGCAGCAGAAACGCCTGGTCGCGGCTGAACGGAATGAACTGCGTCATGACCAGCAGATTCGCCGATTTCAGGCCGCACGGGAATCCGACAGGCTGCTAGGGCATTTTCAAGCCTTGCGGCTTCGCAAGGCGACTCGGAAAATGCGTCGGAACAATAAGGTAGTGCCGTTTCACCGTCCTCGCTTTCGGTGAAGTGGCGCTAGACCCTCGGCATGACTCACGACACGATCACCCTCGCGCCCGCTGAACCCGATGACTTCGCCGACTTCCGGAAGGAATTGCAGGAGGCCTTCGCGGTCGCCGTCGTCGAGGAATTCGGCGCGCTGCCGGATGGGCCGATCCCCTCCGACGCAGTCCTGACCGGGGCGATGGGGGCGCCCGGGGCGGAGGTGCTTCGCATCCTCCGCGACGGACGGAAGGTTGGCGGTGCGGTGGTCACGATCGACCGGGAAACGCACCACAACAGCCTCGACCTCTTCTTCCTGAAGCGTGGCGAGCAGGGGCGCGGCATCGGCCTGAAGGCCTGGCTGGCCATCGAGCAGCGCTACCCCGAGACGCTCACCTGGCAGACGCACACCCCCTATTTCGAGAAGCGGAACATCCACTTCTACGTCAACAAGTGCGGCTTCCGGATCATCACCTTCTTCAACCGGCACCATGCCGACCCGAACCATCCGGAGGAGGACAGCGACCTGCCCGAGGGCGCTGGCGATGCCTTCCAGTTCGAGGAGGTCATGCGCAGCAGTGCCGTTCAGGCGGGCTGATCAGCCCATCGCCGGCACCGCGAGCCCGGCGGCCAGCCGCAGGATGCGCGTCGGGCGTTCGACTCCCACCAGCCGGTGGACGATCAGGATCACCGTGCGCCCCGCCGTCGCCGCGCCCAGGGTCTCCAGGAAGGCACGCTCCGTCTCCGGGTCCAGGCCGGCGGCGGGTTCGTCCAGGATCAGCACGGGGGCCTCGGACAGCAGGGCGCGGGCCAGCACCAGGCGGCGCGCCTGGCCGCCGGAAAAGCGTGCCCCGGCCTCGCCGCAGCGGGTCGCCAGGCCCTCCGGCAGGCTGCGCACCACCTCGCCGATGCCGGCGCGGTCCAGCGCCTGCCACAGCGCCGCCTCCTCCGCCTCCGGCCGGCCGAGGCGAAGATTGGCCTCGATGCTGTCGTCGAACAGCCGCGCATCCTGGGTCAGGCAGGCAATCCGGGCGCGCACCACATCCGCCGGCAGGCTGGCCAGGTCCACCCCGCCCAGCGTGATCCGCCCGGCCTGCGGCGCCGCCAGCTTCAGCAGCAGCGAGGCCAGCGTGGATTTGCCGATGCCGGAAGGCCCCAGCAGCGCGATGCGCGCGCCTTCCGGCACCTCAAGCTGCAGCCCGTCGAACACCGCGGGGGCGCCGGGCGCCCAGGCGAAGTGCAGCCCCTCCACCCGGATGGCGTGGCCGCGCGGCGGGGCGGCGGGGGTGGCGGGCTCGGCCACCGGGGCTTCCTGGTCCGCGGCCTCGAACAGCCGGCGGGCGCTGGCGCCGGCGGCTGCCAGCGCGGCGCCGGCGCGTGGCATCAGGCCCAGCGCCTCCCCGGCCGCGGTGGCCAGGAACAGGCCGAGCACGGCGCCCGCCACCCCCGCCTCGCCCATCGCCAGCCCATAGCCCAGCGCGCCCAGCATCGCCGCCTGGCCGAGC
>NZ_JAAVNE010000138.1 GCF_012103215.1 Falsiroseomonas selenitidurans | reverse complement strand
CGTGCTTTACGGTATCGCCGCTCCCGATTCGCAGCGCATCGCCTTCTATCGCCTTCTTGACGAGTTCTTCTGAATTGAAAAAGGAAGAGTATGAGTATTCAACATTTCCGTGTCGCCCTTATTCCCTTTTTTGCGGCATTTTGCCTTCCTGTTTTTGCTCACCCAGAAACGCTGGTGAAAGTAAAAGATGCTGAAGATCAGTTGGGTGCACGAGTGGGTTACATCGAACTGGATCTCAACAGCGGTAAGATCCTTGAGAGTTTTCGCCCCGAAGAACGTTTTCCAATGATGAGCACTTTTAAAGTTCTGCTATGTGGCGCGGTATTATCCCGTATTGACGCCGGGCAAGAGCAACTCGGTCGCCGCATACACTATTCTCAGAATGACTTGGTTGAGTACTCACCAGTCACAGAAAAGCATCTTACGGATGGCATGACAGTAAGAGAATTATGCAGTGCTGCCATAACCATGAGTGATAACACTGCGGCCAACTTACTTCTGACAACGATCGGAGGACCGAAGGAGCTAACCGCTTTTTTGCACAACATGGGGGATCATGTAACTCGCCTTGATCGTTGGGAACCGGAGCTGAATGAAGCCATACCAAACGACGAGCGTGACACCACGATGCCTGTAGCAATGGCAACAACGTTGCGCAAACTATTAACTGGCGAACTACTTACTCTAGCTTCCCGGCAACAATTAATAGACTGGATGGAGGCGGATAAAGTTGCAGGACCACTTCTGCG
>NZ_JAAVNE010000129.1 GCF_012103215.1 Falsiroseomonas selenitidurans | reverse complement strand
CACTGGGGCCAGATGGTAAGCCCTCCCGTATCGTAGTTATCTACACGACGGGGAGTCAGGCAACTATGGATGAACGAAATAGACAGATCGCTGAGATAGGTGCCTCACTGATTAAGCATTGGTAACTGTCAGACCAAGTTTACTCATATATACTTTAGATTGATTTAAAACTTCATTTTTAATTTAAAAGGATCTAGGTGAAGATCCTTTTTGATAATCTCATGACCAAAATCCCTTAACGTGAGTTTTCGTTCCACTGAGCGTCAGACCCCGTAGAAAAGATCAAAGGATCTTCTTGAGATCCTTTTTTTCTGCGCGTAATCTGCTGCTTGCAAACAAAAAAACCACCGCTACCAGCGGTGGTTTGTTTGCCGGATCAAGAGCTACCAACTCTTTTTCCGAAGGTAACTGGCTTCAGCAGAGCGCAGATACCAAATACTGTTCTTCTAGTGTAGCCGTAGTTAGGCCACCACTTCAAGAACTCTGTAGCACCGCCTACATACCTCGCTCTGCTAATCCTGTTACCAGTGGCTGCTGCCAGTGGCGATAAGTCGTGTCTTACCGGGTTGGACTCAAGACGATAGTTACCGGATAAGGCGCAGCGGTCGGGCTGAACGGGGGGTTCGTGCACACAGCCCAGCTTGGAGCGAACGACCTACACCGAACTGAGATACCTACAGCGTGAGCTATGAGAAAGCGCCACGCTTCCCGAAGGGAGAAAGGCGGACAGGTATCCGGTAAGCGGCAGGGTCGGAACAGGAGAGCGCACGAGGGAGCTTCCAGGGGGAAACGCCTGGTATCTTTATAGTCCTGTCGGGTTTCGCCACCTCTGACTTGAGCGTCGATTTTTGTGATGCTCGTCAGGGGGGCGGAGCCTATGGCAATACGCCAGCAACGCAGAATGGCCCACCCGAAGGTGAGCCAGGTGATTACATTTGGGCCCTCATTACCAATGCTTAA
>NZ_JAAVNE010000115.1 GCF_012103215.1 Falsiroseomonas selenitidurans | reverse complement strand
CGATCTGGAAGTCGCGCCCCGTATCGGCAT
The DNA here is from genome assembly GCF_012103215.1 of Falsiroseomonas selenitidurans. Lineage (GTDB taxonomy): Bacteria > Pseudomonadota > Alphaproteobacteria > Acetobacterales > Acetobacteraceae > Falsiroseomonas > Falsiroseomonas selenitidurans. Next base: position 2,113 of record NZ_JAAVNE010000115.1, on the reverse strand, counting down.
CCACCCCGCCGATCAGGTAGGTCTTCGACCCGTACTGGTAGCTCCAGAGCTCGCCCGCCTCCGCCGTGTACAGCGCGGAGGTCACGCCGCGGAACACGAAGTTCTGCAGCCCGCCGAGGTCCAGATTGGCGTCCAGCGCCGACAGGTCGATCCTGTCGCCCGCACCCCAGTCCAGGATGCAGTCGCGCTCCGCCGTCGTCGCCGCGCTGTCCGACACGCTGGTCCACACGTAGCGGTCGGCCCCCGTGCCGCCGGTCAGCATGTCCCGGCCCGCGCCGCCGGTCAGCGTGTCGTTGCCGGCGCCGCCGGTCAGCGCGTCGTTGCCGTCACCGCCGGTCAGCAGGTTGGCCTGGCCGTCGCCCACCAGCGTGTCGCCATGCGCCGAGCCTTCCAGGTTCTCGATGCCGAGGAAGGTGTCGCCCTCCGCATCGCCCTGCGCCGTCAGCGTCAGCGTCAGGTCGACGACCACGCCGGCGGCGGCGCCGCGATAGGTCACCAGGTCGGTGCCGGTGCCGCCGATCAGCTCGTCGGCGCCCGCACCGCCCTCCAGCGTGTCGTTGCCCTCGAAGCCCTGCAGCGAGTCGTTGCCCGCGCCGCCGATGAGCTGGTTCGCCGCCGCGTCGCCGCGGATGAAGTCCGCCGCCGCCGAGCCCAGCACGTTCTCCACGCCGACCAGCGTGTCGTCCTGCGCATCGCCCAGCGCCTGCACCGCATCCTTCAGGTTGACCGAGATGCCGTCGACGCTGCCCGAGTAGTCCACCCAGTCGCTGCCGCTGCCGCCGGCCATCGAGTCCGCGCCGCTGCCGCCGACCAGCGTGTCCGCGCCGCTGCCGCCGACCAGCGTGTCGTTGCCGGCGCCGCCGATCAGGTGGCTCGCGCCGTTGTCGTTGCCGGTCAGCAGGTTGCTGCCGGCATTGCCGACCAGGCGGATGGCGGCCCCGCTGCCCAGCGCCGCGGCGTCGATGTTCAGCGCCGTGCTGCCGGAGACATCGCCGGACGCGTCGCCGATGCGCACCTCCTCCACCCCGCCGACACCGGAGGTCAGCACCAGCGTCTCCGCCGCCGTCGTGCTGGTGAAGCGGATCACGTCGTTGCCGTCGCCGCCGCGGATCATCTCGCCCACCGCATGCTGCGCCGCGCTGCCGATCAGGAACACGTCGTCGCCGAAGCTGCCCTGCAGCGTGTCCGCACCGCCGCCGCCGGCCAGCGTGTCGTCGCCGGCGCCGCCGAACAGCAGGTTGGCCCCCTCGTCGCCGTGCAGCGTGTCGTTGTGGGCCGAGCCGGTGATGTTCTCGATCGAGGACAGCGCATCGCCCTCGGCATCCCCGCCCACCCCGGTTCCGGCGCCGCCCGTGAGATAGAAGCGCACCGCCGCGCCGGAGGTCGTGTAGTCCGCCGTGTCGGTGCCGTCGCCGCCATCCAGCGTGTCGGCACCGGCGCCGCCCGCCAGCGTATCGGCGCCGCCGCCGCCGCCGAGGATGTTGGCGCCCGCCGAGCCGGTGAGCAGGTCGTCGCCCAGGCCGCCGCTGGCGTGCTCGAAGCCCTGCACGGTCATGCTGGATTCGACGCCGGACAGGCCGGTCACCACCAGGGTCTCGGCGCCGAGGTCGATCGCCAGCGCGCGCGCGACCTCCGCCGCCCCGTCGATCATGTCCTGTCCGCCCTCCGTCGCCACCAGCGTCTCGATGCCGGACAGCGTGTCGGTGCCGAGCGTGCAGGCATAGGCGTCGTAGCGGGTCAGTTCGCTCGTGAGCGTCGCGAAGATGACGCTGTCGGCGACCGCGGCGCCGTAGTCCAGCAGATCCAGCCCCTCGCCGCCGTCGAGGAGGTTGTTGCCCTCGCCGCCGTCGAGCGTGTCGTTGCCGTCGCCGCCCGAGAGGCTGTCGTTGCCGTCGCCGCCGGCCAGGCTGTTGGCGTCGTCGCTGCCATGGATCTCGTCATTGCCCGAGCCGCCGATCGCGTTCTCGAAGCCGCTCAGCGTGTCGTCACCGTCATCATGGCTGGCCAGATCCATGCCGAGATGGACGAAGACGCCGACGCTGTCCCACTCGTAGCTCACCGTGTCGTTGCCGGCGCCGCCGATCAGCTGGTCACCGGCCGAACCGCTGACATC
>NZ_JAAVNE010000114.1 GCF_012103215.1 Falsiroseomonas selenitidurans | reverse complement strand
CCCACAACGCCGACCCGAAGCCCTTCCGCTGGACCGCACCTGCCGACACCATCATCAGCAAGCACCAGCGCGGGAAACGTCTGCTGGAATCACTCCACTAGCCGGCCGTCCCCGCCGCGGCAGGAAGAACCTTCAGCGCCGCGGCAGGAAGAACCTTCAGCGCCGCGGCAGGAAGAACCCTCAGCGCCGCGGCAGGAAGCCGACGATTTCCTCGGCCCGGGCGCAGATCGGCGCGGCGATCGCCTCCGCCCGGTCGGCGCCGAGCCGGAGCTCCGCATCCAGCGCCGCCGGGTCGTCCAGCAGCCGCGCCATCTCCGTCCGGATCGGGTCCAGATGCGCCACCAGGGCGGCCACCAGCACCTCCTTGAACTCGGAGAAGCCCTTGCCGCCATGCTCGCGCAGCACGTTCTCCGGCAGGGTGTTGGTGATGCCGGCCAGGATGCCGACCAGGTTGCGCGCCTCCGCCCGGCCCTCCAGCCCGGCGGCGTGGTCGGGCAGCGGCTCGCTGTCCGTCCGCGCCCGGCGGATCTTCAGCGCGATGGTGTCGTGGTCGTCCGTCAGGTTGATGCGCGACTGGTCGGAGGGGTCCGACTTGCTCATCTTCCTGGTGCCGTCGCGCAGGCTCATCACCCGGGCGGCGACGCCCTGGATCAGCGGTTCGATGGTCGGGAAGAAGTCCACGCCATAGTCGTGGTTGAACTTCTGGGCGATGTCGTTCGCCAGTTCCAGGTGCTGCTTCTGATCGTCGCCGACCGGCACCTTGGAGGCATGGTAGGTCAGGATGTCGGCGGCCATCAGGTTGGGATAGACATAGAGGCCGGAGGAAGCGGCTTCCCGGTCCTTGCCGGCCTTGTCCTTGAACTGGGTCATCCGGTTGAGCCAGCCGATGCGCGCCACGCAGTTGAAGATCCAGGCCAGCCGCGCATGGGCGTGGACATGGCTCTGGATGAACAGGATGCAGCGCCGGGGGTCCAGCCCGCAGGCGATCAGCGCCGCCGCCATCTCCCGCGTCTGCCGCGCCAGCTCCTTCGGGTCCTGCCACTGGGTGATGGCGTGCAGGTCGACGACGCAGAAGATGCTCTCATGCGTGTCCTGCATCGGCACCCAGTTGCGGATGGCGCCCAGGTAGTTGCCCAGGGTGGGCACGCCGGAAGGCTGGATGCCGGAGAAGACGCGGGTCATGGGATCGGTGTCGCTCTCGGTGAGATGGCGCCTGCTTGGGCCGGGGCGGCCCGAATCGTCAAGCCTGCGGGGCGGGGCGATGGCCGAAGATGGCGGTGCCGACGCGGACATGGGTGGCGCCCTCGGCGATCGCCGCCTCGAAATCGCCGCTCATGCCCATGGAGAGCGTGGCCAGGCCATGGCGCGCGGCCAGGGCGGCGAGCGCCGCGAAATGCGGCCGCGGGTCGCCTTCCGCCGGGGGGATGCACATCAAGCCGGTGACGGGCAGGCCGTGTTCCTCGCGGCAGGTGCGGATGAAGGCATCGGCTTCCGCCGTCGGGATGCCGGCCTTCTGCGGCTCGTCGCCAATGTTCACCTGCACCAGCATCGCCGGCGCGCGGCCTTCCTTCTGCATCGCCTCGCGCAGGGCCAGCGCCAGCTTGGGGCGGTCCAGGCTCTCGATCACATCCGCCACCCGCACCGCGTCGCGCGCCTTGTTGGTCTGCAGCGCGCCGATCAGATGCAGGCGCAGCGCCGGGTGCGCCGGCCGGAGCGACGGGAACTTGGCCTGGGCCTCTTGCACCCGGTTCTCCCCGAAGCAGGTCTGGCCGGCGGCCAGCGCCACGGCGACGGCCTCCACGGGATGGGTCTTGGAGACGGCGACGAGGGTGACGCTGTCCGCCGGGCGGTTGGCGCGGCGGCAGGCCTCGGCGATCCTGTGCCGGATGTCGGCCAGGCGGGCGGCGAGGTCGGGGTCGGCGTGGCGGTCTGGGGGCAGGTTCGGCATGCGGCGGAGGCTAATGCATTTGCGGCCAGGACGGTATCGGCGGCGGGATCGCCGGCCGGGCGGGGGCGCGGCGTGAGGCCGGGTTCCGCCGGGCTGGCGCGCTGGGCGCGGCGACTGCGGCCGGTGCCGGGGGTGGCGCGGCTGTGGCTGGTCTCGGACCCGGTGCGGCTGCCGGACCCCTCCGCCGCGGCGGCGCGGCTGCC
>NZ_JAAVNE010000113.1 GCF_012103215.1 Falsiroseomonas selenitidurans | reverse complement strand
CCCGGCCGCCCGCTGCGCCTCGGCCGCCGCCAGCAGGCGGTCCTCCACCGCCGGGCGCAGCGCCTCCGCCCGTGCCCGCACCGCCGGATCGGCATCGGCCAGCGCCAGGCGCAGCAGCGCCACGCCGCCGGGCCGTGCCGGCTCGGCCGCCAGGTCCAGCGCCCGGGCCTTCTGCCCGGCATGGCCCCAGCGCAGCACATCGCCGAGCGATTCCAGCAGCAGCCCCTGCGGCACCGCCGGCGCGTCGCCGATCGCGTCCAGCCGCGCATCCAGCGGGTCTTCCGGCAGCGGCGGGCGAACCCGGCGCAGGCGACACGGCGGCCCGGCGATCCAGGCGGCCAGTGCCCCCGTCATGGCCAGCGGACCCAGCGCCGGCAGCAGCGCGGCGGCCAGGCGCAGCTGCGCCACCGCCCAGGCTTCGGCCGACGGCGCCGCATCCGGCCGTGGCCGCAGCCGCAGCAGGAAGGGCAGCACCAGGCAGCAGAGCAGATGCAGCGCCAGCGCGCCGTGCCACCAGCCGACACCCAGTGCCAGCACCGCCAGGAACTGCGCCACCGCCAGCCCCACCAGAGCGAGTTGCGCCGCCGGCGGCGCCGCCGCATGGCGGCGTTCGGCGCGCCTGCGGTCCAGCCCGGGCGGCGGCAGGCTGCGGAAGCGGCGCTCCACCAACCGCCTATCGGCCATGCCCGGCCTCGATCGGGCGGGGCGCCTGGCCCAGCGGCACCCCGCCCTCCCCCAGCCCATGCAGCAACGCCACCCCCACCACCACATGCGCCGTGGCCGAAGGCGCGCGCTGCGCCAGCAGGGCGCGCAGCCGTGCCGCGGCTGCATCCGCCCCGGCCACCGCCGCGCCCGGCAGCAGGATCGACAGCCGCCGATCCTCCAGCCGCGATTCCAGCAGCAGGTCGGAGCCGCGGAAGGCCTCCGCCATCGCCGCGCGCGTTGCCTCCAGCGCTGCCGCGCCGCGCGGCCCGGCCGGGATCTCGGCAGAGAGCAGCGCCAGTTCGAAGCCCAGGCGGCGGGCCAGGCCGGTCATCACCGCGATGGCGCGACCGGCCTCCTCGCCCGGGACCATCAGCCCGCCGCCGGCCATGCCGGGGGCCACGCCGCCGGGCAGGCCGGTGAGGCCGGAGGCGGATTCGGCCGCCTCCCGCGCCCGCGCCTCGGCCAGGGCGGCACCGATCCAGCCGGCGGCGGCCTGCAGGGCGGGGATCGTCTCCAGCGCCAGGTCGGCGAAGCCGATATCCTCCACCTTCACCATGCCGAGCAGCGCCCCGTCCCAGGGCGAGAGCACCGGCGCCGCCAGCACGCCCTGTTCGCCCAGCGCCAGGCGGTCCGCCGGCCGGGTGGCGACCAGCGGGCCGGTGGCGTGGGCGATGGCATCGGTCAGCGGCCCGGGCAGCAGCGTGTCGGCCAGGGTCGCGCCCTCCGGCCAGCCCTCGGCCGCGACCAGATGCAGGGTGCGGTCCTCGGCCAGCCAGAAGGAACAGGCGGTGCAGCCCGTCGCGGCGCGCAGCAGCCCGGTAGCGCCGCGGATCACCCCCTCGGTCCCGGCGCCCAGCATGCGCGCCGCCTCGAACACCGCGGTCGTCGCCTGCAGCCGGGCGCCGAGCCGGGCGTCCAGCTCCATGGCCCGGTCGGCCAATCGTTCATTGGCGTCGGCGATGGCGTCGCGATCCGCGATCGCCGCCTCGGCGGCGGCCTCGGCCGCGGCCAGCCGGCGCCGCGCCAGATCGGTCAGGAAGCCGACCAGCGCGGCGAAGAGCGGGTAGGTCAGCGGCTGCACCCAGGCGCCGGTGGTCCAGACATCGGCCGAGAGCGCCAGGCCAAGGCGCACCACGGCGGCGGCCAACGCCACGGCCAGCCCCGGCACCAGCCCGTGCCGCGCCGCGACATAGAGCACCGGCAGGATGAAGGGGGAGGCCGGCCAGCTGGCGAAGCCGGTGCCGCCGGTGGCCAGCAGGTCGAGCCCCACCAGCAGCACCAGCGCGACGAAGCCCTCGAGCAGTGGGCCGAGCGGCAGTTGCAGCGGCGCCAGCCCGGCCAGTGGCAGGCTGGGAAGCGCGGCGAGCGGTGGGCCGAGGGGGCGCGCCGGCGGCCCGGCAGGCGGAGGGGCAGCAGCCGGAGGGGGCCCGGACGGGGGCTGCGGCTCGGCCATCGCGCGCAGCCGCGCGGCCGCGGCCTCCGCCGGGCGGGTGCGG
>NZ_JAAVNE010000010.1 GCF_012103215.1 Falsiroseomonas selenitidurans | reverse complement strand
GACGCGACGCCACTCGGCCATCGGCTATCTCAGCCCCGTGGCATTCGAGCGCTTGGCCGGTTCAGGCTAAACTCGGTGTCCATCGAACCGGCAGCAGGCCACTCTGGCACAATGCCGCCGCAAGGGCCTGGCCGGAGATCGAGCCGCTGGTTCGCCATCTTGAACACGGGGATCTGGAGCATGCGACCTACCGGGATGTTTGGGCCGCACCACCCTATGACCGGCGCGTTGTTCTCGTCGGCGATGCGGCCCATGGAACTAGCCCGCAACTCGGCCAGGGCACCACCCAGGCCCTTCGGGATGCGGAGGCTTTGGCGGAGGCGCTCTCCGGTCCTGGCGACCTGGCAGCTCAGCTTGCCGCCTACTGGCAGGCGCGCCGACGCCGAACGGCTTATTATCGACTCGCAAGCCGGGCTCTGACGCCGGCTTTTCAATCCGGCATTCCCGGACTTGGTTGGCTGCGCGATCGCCTCGCCGGCCCGATTGGGCGATGGTCACCGGTTCGGAACCAGGCACTGCTCACGCTGGCCGGGTTGAAAGATGGCCTGTTCAGTTCAGATGCGCTGTAGGCGGACGATCTGACCATCGCCGATAGGATTGTGCGGTTCACCGAAATAGATCGTGGGTAGCATCGCAAACAGGAAAACGCCGCAGCGCCATGAATGAGGGGATGGTGCCCAGGGGCGGAATCGAACCACCGACACTGCGATTTTCAGTCGCATGCTCTACCAACTGAGCTACCTGGGCCCAAGCATCGCGGGCTGTGTTGACAGCCCACCATGGCAGAGGCGCGCGTGATAGCGGAAGGTCCGCGGCCTGTCCACCCGGCATCAAGCCTCTTCCGACGGATCCTCAGGCTCGCGGACCGGGATCGCGTAGCTTCCGCTCAACCATCGGCCGAGGTCGACTTGGGCACAGCGATCCGAGCAGAAGCGCGCATCCGGCAGGGGCAAGGGCTTGCCACAAATGGGACAGCTGCGCGGCTGCCGCCGCATTGGGCGGGTCTGGCTCATTCTTCCATCTCCACGACCTCCTCCTCGCCCGGCCGTCGCGCCGGGTCTGGCACCAGAACCAGGGACCGTCCTGCAGCGACGCGATATTCCGCCAGAGCGTCCCCGGCGCCTTCGAGAGCGCGTATCGTCTCCGGTGCCGCATGCAACGCCCAAACCCGGTATGGCGCCACGGCGACCTCTCGCAGGGCCCGGCGAATCGCCGCCAGGCCGCGCGTCAGCGGTGTTGCTGGCAGCCCGGTGACCTCGTGCAGCGGCGGGTGAATACGTGCGCGCTGAACTTCTGCGAGGCCGAGCCGGGTGAGTCCCAGAAGCTTGGGCCGCAGTGGGTCCTCTAAAAGCGCCGTGGCGAGGTCCGGCAGCAACGCTTCCCGCATGCGCACCGTCATGCCGGCAAAATCGACAAGGATGGCGCCGGCGAGGTTGCGCAGCCGAATTTGCCGGGCAACCTCCAGGGCCGCACGACGATTCAACTGGGCGTGCGCCAGCTTGTCACGCCCACCCGCTTCTGCTCCCGCATCGACGTCAAACGCGGTCAGAGCCGGTGTGACGGAGATCTGCAACCGCGCACCGCCTTCCAGCACGACGTCCTGCTGAAGCAGAGCGTCGAAGGCGGTCTCCAGTTCCTCGTCAAAGGCCGGGTGCAAAACCAGCTTCACCCTGTCGCCCAGGGCCGGCCGGAGGCGGGCCGCCAGGCTCGGCCCGTCCGTCAACAGTTCGGCGTCGGGCCAGAGGGCTGCCAAGCGCTCCGCCGCATCCGGCCCGCGCCGCAGGAGAAGGGGCGGTCCGTTGCCCTGCGCGACCGCGAACGCCGAATCGGCGGCAGAAAGCCTCGCCGAGGCGCGCGGACCCTTGCCGCCCTGCGCTGCGCGCGTCAGGCGAACGGCAAGGCTCTGGCCCTCTTGCAGGGCACGCGCAATAGGCTGGCGCGGCAGCGGTAGCTCACTTTCCGGCAGGAAGGCTGCCGTCTCCCCTGCCAGGGTGAGGAACGCGCCGCTCATCGCCGGGGCAATGGCCGCAACCCGCGCCCGATGGAGATCGCCAACCCCATCGCGCCGGCCCAGTCGCTCGACGGCGACCGCCTCGAGCCGTCCGTCCCGCAGGCCTGCGACGCGGACCTCGCCGGGGGAGACACTGACGCGGATCTCCGCGTTGCCAATCACGGCCGCAACCAACCAGCCCCACGCAGCAACTGCGCCGTTTCAAAAAGGGGAAGGCCCACCACGTTCGAATGGCTGCCGGAAAGGAAGCGCACGAAGGCCTCGCCGCGCCTTTGGATCTGATAGCCGCCGGCGGCACCCTGCCACTCACCGGATCCTACATAATCTTCGATCTGCGCTTGGGTCAGCCGTTGGAAGGCAAGGATTGTCGTCACCAGTCTCTCCGACCTGCGCCCATCAGGGCGGAGGAGGCAGACGCCGGTGATGACGCGATGGCGCCGTCCAGAAAGCATGGCAAGGAAGCTGGCCGCTTCGTCTGCGCTTGCAGGCTTGCCGAGAATGCGCCGGCCAACACCGACGACCGTATCAGCGCCGAGCACCAGAGCGTCCGGGACCGCCCGAGCAACGGCCTCGGCCTTGGTCGCCGCGAGACGTGCCGCAAGAAGGCGCGGAACCTCGGCACGGCGCGGTGTCTCGTCGACATCGGCCGGTAGCACTGCATCGGGTACGACGCCGACGCGGCCCAGCAACTCCAGCCGCCGAGGGCTTGCGGAAGCCAGAATGAGGCGGATCCGGGTCTGCTCCATCTCCATCACCGCCCGCGGCCCAGGAGCTACTTGAAGCGGAACGTGATGCGTCCCTTCGTCAGGTCATACGGGGTCATCTCCACGTTCACGCGGTCACCCGCCAGAACGCGGATGCGGTTCTTCCGCATTTTCCCGCTGGTATGCGCCAGCACCATATGGTCGTTGTCGAGCTTCACGCGAAACATCGCGTTGGGCAGCAGCTCCACAACGGTGCCGCTGAACTCGATCATGTCCTCTTTCGACATGCAGATCCTTCGTCGGGGTCTTTAAAGCCGGCTCGGCCGGGGCCGGCAAAGCGCGACAGGGGGTGTTCGCGCCGGGACGCAAAGCGGCGCGGAACATGGGCGCCACGGCGCCCGAGGTCAAGGATGCTTGTTGCCCAACCTTAGGGCAACGCTCATGGCATGGGCATCCAGCCCCTCCGCCCTTGCCAGTGTCACCGCCGCGGGTCCGATGGCCGCAAGCGCGGCAGCGTCCGCCTCAACCCAGGTCGTGCGCTTCAGGAAATCGAAGACCGAGAGACCGGAGGCGAAGCGGGCGGTGCGCCCCGTGGGCAGCACATGGTTCGGACCCGCCACATAATCCCCCAAGGCTTCCGGGCAGTGCCGGCCGATGAAGGCGGCACCGGCATGGCGGATCGCGGCGAAAAGGTCCCGCGGCGCGTCCACCATGATCTGCAGGTGCTCCGGCGCCAGCCGGTTGGTCAACGCCACCGCCTCAGCCCAGTCGCCAACGACCACCACGGCACCATGTGCCACCCAGGAGGCCCTCGCGATGGCGGCCCGGGGTAGATGCCGCAAGGCCATCTCAACCTCTGCCACCACGGCCTGCCCAAAGGCGGCGCTATCCGTAATCAGGATAGATTGCGCCGCCTCGTCATGTTCGGCCTGCGCCAGCAGGTCCATTGCGACATGGCGTGCCTCGTTCGCGGCATCCGCCAGGACCACCACCTCGGAGGGCCCCGCGATGCTGTCGATTCCGACGCGGCCAAAAACCTGACGCTTCGCCTCTGCCACAAAGGCGTTGCCTGGACCCACGATTCTGTCCACCGGGCGCAGGGACCCGGTTCCGAATGCGAGTGCGGCGATGGCTTGGGCGCCGCCGATTCGCCAGACCTCCGTCACCCCGGCCAGCGCTGCTGCGGCCAGGACCAGCGGGTTCAGCACCCCGTCCGGCGTCGGCACGCACATTGCGATGCGTTGGACCCCGGCTACCCGGGCTGGAAGGGCGTTCATCAGCACCGAGGACGGGTAGGCTGCCTTGCCGCCGGGAACGTACAGCCCCACCGCATCAATCGCGCCCCAACGCAGGCCAGTGCGCACCCCGTCAGCATCCGTCATGTCGAGGTCTTGTGGCAGTTGCGCCCGATGGAAGACCTCGATGCGCCGTGCGGCCGTTTCCAGCGCGCCGCGCTGCGCCGCGGGAATGGCGCCGACTGCGTCCGCGATCTCGGTTGGCGTGATCCGAAGGGCCGCCGCATCCGCAGGCGTCCAGCGATCGAAGCGGGCGGTCAAACCGGTCAGGGCCGCGTCGCCCTCGGCACGAACCTGGGCAATGATGCCAGCCACCGCGGCATCGACGCGCGTCGTGGTTTCCCGCGCTTCGTCCAGCAGAGCCTGGAAGGCGGCTTCGAAGCCGGGTTGGCCAGTCTCAAGCCATTTCATCGCAGATCATCCATGGCGGCCCGAAACCGCGTGATCCAGGCGCCGATCGCTTCCGGCCGTGTCTTGAGGGCGGTGCGGTTGACGATAAGGCGGGACGTCACGTGCGCGATAACGTCCGTCTCAACGAGACCATTGGCCTTCAGGGTCGAGCCTGTCTGAACCAGGTCCACGATGAGGCGCGACAGCCCCAGTGACGGCGCCAGTTCCATTGCCCCGTTCAGGTGGACGATTTCCGCCTGCACCCCGCGCGCGGCAAAGTGGCGCTGGGCGATAGCCGGGTATTTGGTGGCGACTGTGACGCGCGACCAGGCCGCGATCTCGTCCTTGCCGGCTCGTGTCGCGGGCTCCGCAACGGAAACCCGGCAGCGCCCGATCCCGAGATCAAGCGGCGCGTAGATCTGGTCGTAGTCAAATTCCATCAGCACATCGGCCCCGCAGACGCCGATCTGCGCGGCGCCATGAGCCACGAAGGTCGCGACATCGAAGGGGCGGACGCGCACCACATCAAGGCCCGGGTGGTTGGTTTCGAAGCGGAGGCGCCGACTGTCCTCATCCTGAAAGTCCACCGCCGGGGTGATTCCCGCATGGGCGAGCAGCGGCCGCAGCTCTGCCAGAATCCGCCCCTTGGGCAGCGCCATGACCAGGGGCGTTCCGGCCTCGGTCGAGGGCGGCGGGTCTGAAGGCACGGTCGTCAAGGTTTCCATGGTCCGACCTGACACCAGGGCGGCGCGACTTGCCACCGCGGTTCTATGGCAGCTTCACCGCGGCCGGCTGGCCGGGAAGCGCGTCCGGCGGATCGCAGAAGCGGCGTCCGCCGTCAACCTCGGCGCCGCGGGATCAGACCGTGAACTGCTCGGCGATGATCCGCTCCGATAGCCCGTGATCCGGATCGAACAGCATGGTGAGGGCGACGCTGCGATCCTCCCACACCTCCACCTGGCGCACGTCCCGGACCTCCGTGTAATCTGCCACCGCAGCCACCGGGCGTTTCTCCGGCTCAAGCACCTCGAACATCACCCGCGCCTCTGATGGCAGCAAGGCGCCACGCCAGCGGCGGGGTCGGAAGGCGGAAATCGGCGTCAGAGGCAGAAGGTTGGCGCCGAGTGGCACGATCGGGCCATGCGCGGAAAGGTTGTAGGCCGTGCTGCCGGCGGGGGTGGACACGAGGATCCCGTCACAGATCAGTTCGGAAAGCCGCTGCTTGCCATCGACCAGGATGCGGATCTTGGCCGCCTGGCGCGTCTCCCGCAGCAGCGATACCTCGTTGATGGCAAGTGCTTCGACCGGTTCTCCATCGCCGACGAACGCACGCATGCGGAGTGGATGCAGGATCGCTTCCTGCGCCAGTGCCAGCCGATCGGCGAGACCGTCAGCCCGGAATTCATTCATGAGGAAGCCTACGCTGCCGCAGTTCATTCCATAGACGGGGAGGTTACGGCCGAGCAGCTTGTGCTGGGTTTCCAGCATCAGGCCATCGCCACCCAGCGCGACCACGACCTGGGCGCGATCAAGTTCCGCGTTTCCGTATTCAGCCACCAGCCGCCTCATGGCATCGTGCGCTTGATCGGTCGGTGCGGCCATGATCGCAATCCGGCCGACAAGGGCCGTGGCGTCAACCCAGTAAGGGCTCAATGCCTTGCCTGCCGCTGTGGACAAGGCAGCATCACTGGGCGCGCGACCGAGCTGGCCCGCCGCCAACAGGAGCTCGGGGATGCCGCAGGTCGGGGCCCAGTCCGGGCGCTCAGCAACACGTCCCCGTCATCCTTGCTGATCCCGCTGAGGCCACGCCGGGAGGAGTATGAAGTCGGCCGGCGCTGCGCTTGAAATGGTCTGATGGTTCAACGCTAGCATAGGTTGACCCGTGAGCGCATCCGTGCCGGTCCGCGCAGGCAGGACATGACCTTGGTCGATCAGCGCTTCGGCCAGTCGAGCTTGGGTTCCGAGCGGCCTGATGATCCTTGCCGCTCCGGCCAGGTTGCGGGCGGCGGAACCGGCGGGCGCGTGCGTGGTGCGGAGGCTTCCGGCTGCGGGCGTGGCCCGACAGGCGGATGCTCCCATTCCTCCTCCAGCGGCGCCCGGCGACGTGTCGGCTCCGGTAGGCGGACGGCCAGGCTCCTAAGTTCGGCCTGGAGTTCGTCAAGTTGCGCCTCGATGGCCTCCAATCGCCCCTTCAGGCCGAAGACGCTGAACGGCATCAGCAGGTAGGCGAGCGCCACCAGGGCGAGCAGCACTAAAACCGCCACGCCGGCCCAGTCAGGCAATCCTGGGACAGTGAGGGCGGCGACCAGATCCTGCAGCATCAGCCGCCCGTCACGCTCATATGGCGCGCCACAGCCGGCTGTCGCCTGTGACGGTCGATGACGAAATCATGGCCCTTGGGCTTGCGCGCAATCGCTTCCAGGATCGCCTGCCTGAGGCCCGCATCATCGACACCCGGGTCGCGGAGTGGACGGCGCAAATCAGCAGCGTCATCCTGTCCCAGACACATGTAAAGCGTACCGGTACAGGTCAACCGGACGCGGTTGCAGGATTCGCAGAAATTGTGCGTAAGTGGCGTGATGAACCCGATCCGACCTCCAGTTTCCCGCACCTTGAAATACCGCGCCGGGCCGCCCGTCCTGTATTCGGTCTCGTCGAGCGTCCAATTCTCTCGCAGCCGGCTCCTCACGCCGGAGAGGGGCAAGTACTGGTCGTTGCGGTCTCCATTGATTTCACCAAGGGGCATGGTTTCGATAAGGCAAAAATCGAACCCGTGCTCGCCGCACCAGGCCAGCATGTGATCGAACTGGTCTTCATTCACGCCCTTCATGGCCACTGCGTTGATCTTCACCGCAAGGCCAGCCGCCTTTGCGGCAAAAATCCCGTCGAGCGTCGGCTCGATCCTGCCCCAGCGGGTGATGGCGGCGAAGGCTGACGGGTCCAGCGTGTCCAGGCTGACATTGATGCGGCGAACGCCGGCGGCGTGCAGGTCGCCTGCCATGCGCACCAACTGGGTGCCGTTGGTCGTGACCGTCAGTTCCTGAAGCCCGCCTGGACCGATCCGGCTGCCCAGGCTCCGGAACAGGCTGATGACATTCTTCCGCACCAGCGGCTCGCCGCCGGTCAGGCGAATGCGATCTACACCCAGGCCGATGAAGGCGCCGCAAAGCCGGTCGAGTTCCTCAAGCGAGAGGACCTGCGCCTTGGGCAAGAACGTCATGTCTTCGGCCATGCAATAGACGCAGCGAAGGTCGCACCGGTCGGTGACGGAGACTCGCAGGTAGCTGACCCTTCGGCCGAACGGGTCGATCATATCGGGGTCCCTGAAGCATGGTGGGCCGGTCCGGCCCCAATCTGCCTATGCATTTGGTCCGTCCGGTCCCTGCCCTGCAAGCCCCTGGGAGGTCGTTCCTTCAGGCCAGCAGCGCGATTGTGCCTGTTGAGACGAGGAACACCAGCGCGGCCCGCTTGTACCAGCGCTCCGGCAGCACTCGGAACAGCTTGGCGCCCAACGGCACGCAGAGCATCAGGACCGGCAGCAGAACCAGAACCTTGGCCAGCACCGCCCACCCCATCAGCCCGCCCAATGCCGGCGGGATGACCGACACGACCGCGATGGTTCCGAAGAACAGGATCAGGTTCGCCCGATGCTGGCGCGCCGCTTCCGGCCCCGCCAGGAGATAGAGGATGACTGGTGGGCCGCTCATCCCCGTGGCGCCTTTCAACAGGCCAGCCAGGGTCCCAATGGCGATGTTGAGCGGCAACGGGCGGGAGCCATGGTAGCGCCAGCCTGACAACATGAGCAGTCCGAATACCAACACGAACCCGCCGATCGAGCGCCGCAGGAGATCCTGGTCCGCTGTCAACAGGACAAACGCGCCCAGCGGCGTGGCCAGCGTGGCCGCCGCGCCGATTGGCAGGATGACCCGCCGGTTGGCCTCCGCAAAGGCCTTGGGAACCAGTTGCAGCGAAACCACCAATTCCATCAACAGCATGACTGGAACGCCGACGCGCGGACCCCACAGCACGGAGTAAGCTGGTGCCAGGATGACAGCCGTCCCGAAGCCAGAATAGCCGCGCATCAGGCCGGCAAGCGCCGTGACCGCCAAGGCCGCAAAGATGCGCCATCCGCTCAGCAGCACCAGGATTTCTGCGGGGAGCTGGGTCAACCTTCACCCGGCTCGACGCGCAGCAGAACGACCAGGTCGCTGCGAATGACGACCTTGCCCGCATGATCGAAATTGACCGTTACGCGGTTGCCAATCGCTGAATGCACCTGCCCGACGCCCCATTCCGGGCGTTGCGGGTGGCAGACGCGGGTCCCTGGGTACAGTTCGGATGACACGTAAGAACGATACCAATCTTAATGCCATCCCGACTAGCCTAGGGTCGGGATGCGACAGCGAATCGCCTTCGTCCTTTGCAATCCGGCAACCTTGGTTGGATAGGCGAAAGCAAGTCCCGGGTCGACCGTGGGGGTCGGCTGCTGAGGTTCGGAGGAATGAATGCTGCCTGATTCGATCGCGCTGGCGCAGGCCGTGTGCACCCGTCTCTGCCATGATCTTGGCGGCCCGGCCGGCGCCCTATCCGGGGCACTCGACCTTCTGGACGCCCCGGGGGACGACGCGCTGGACGTCGCGCGCGATGCCTCACGGATCATGGATCGCCGCATCCGCTTCTACCGCGCGGCCGTGGGTGCAGGCTGTGGCGATTGCCGTGTGGAGGAGATCGCCCAGATGGCGGAGGGCCTGACGCTCGGTCGGCGCTCCTCCATCGACCTGACCGACCTGGAGGCCACCGCCGTGTTCCCGGCGCACCTGACCCAGGTGATGATGCTGGCCGCCTGGGCGGCGGTCGATGCGCTGCCACGAGGCGGTGTGATCCGGCTGGGCGGAGACGTCGAAGGCGGGCTTTCGGTCTGGCCGGACGGCGCGGGGGCCGCCTGGCCGGCCGGTTTGACGGCAGGCTTGGCTGGAGAGTCGGTGCCGCTGACCGCCCGCGACGTTGCGGTGCCGTTGCTGCTGGCAGTCGCTGCCAGCGCCGGGGTCCGCCTGGACATGATGATGGGTGGTGCCGGCGGCGCTGCGCCGTTGATGCTGACCCTCGCGACACGAAACTAGGCGCGGGGACCCGATCGTCGCCAGCGTTTACGGAATATTCGGCCTGATTGGGCAGGCTTCGGCCAAGACCAGGCGCCGGAGCCCCGAATGGACGACTTGCTCGCCGACTTCCTTACCGAGACCAACGAGGGGCTCGTGGCGCTCGACGTCGCGCTTCTGCGGCTTGAGCGGTCCCCGCAGGACAAGCCGACCCTCTCGGAAATCTTCCGCCTGGTCCACACGATCAAGGGAACCTGCGGGTTCCTTGGCCTCTCGCGGCTGGAGCGCGTGGCCCATGCGGCGGAAAACGTGCTGGGACTTTACCGGGACGGCGTCCTGGCGGTGACGCCGAACGGCGTCAGCCTGATTCTTCGGGCGCTGGACCGGATCAAGGACATCATCAGCGCCCTGGAGACCAATGGGACGGAACCCGCGGGCGACGACGGCGAGTTGATCCGGCATCTGGACGCCGCCGCTGGGGGCGAGGCCGAAACGCCGTCGAGTCAGCCCGATGAGGAAGCGGCCGAGGAGTTCGGAGCGAGAGCGGCGGAGCCGCGTGAGGAGGCGCTGCCGGCCACGCGGCATCCTGCTCAGCCGGTCCAGACTGCGCCGCTGCGCTCGGCAACGCCGGCCACCGATACGACCCCCGAGGAGTCGGCGGGCGGGCGGGCGCCGCCGCAGAGCATCCGCGTCTCGGTCGACGTCCTCGAGGACCTGATGATGCTGGTCAGCGAGCTGGTGCTGACACGCAATCAGCTGATGCAGCTCTCCCGCGCCCGCAACGACGGCGCCTACAGCGTGCCTTTGCAGCGCCTGTCGCACATCACCTCTGACCTGCAGGACGGCGTCATGAAGACGCGCATGCAGCCGATCGGCAATGCCTGGGCGAAGATGCCCCGCTTGGTGCGCGACCTGTCCATCGAGCTCGGCAAGAAGATCGATCTCGAGATGCGCGGCGCGGACACGGAGCTGGATCGGCAGGTTCTGGAGCTGATCAAGGACCCGCTGACGCACATGGTGCGGAACAGCGGCGACCACGGCCTGGAAGGCCCGGAGGATCGCCGCAGGGCGGGTAAATCCGAAACCGGTCGGATCACGCTCAATGCCTATCACGAGGGTGGCCACATCCTCATCGAGATTTCCGATGACGGGCGCGGCCTGAGCATCGACCGCATCAAGCAGAAGGCCGTGTCGCAGGGCCTCGCCAGTGAATCCGACATCGCCGGCATGAGCGAGGCGGAAATCCACCGGTTCATCTTCCGCGCCGGTTTCTCGACCGCGGCGGCAGTCACGGCCGTCTCTGGCCGGGGCGTTGGGATGGATGTGGTGAAAACGAATGTCGAGCGGATCGGCGGCACCATCGACGTCAGCTCCACGGAGGGTCGCGGCACCGCCTTCACGATCAAGATTCCGCTGACGCTCGCCATCGTGTCCGCGTTGATTGTTGAGGTGGCGGGGGAGCGCTTTGCGATCCCGCAGATCGGCGTGCTGGAACTGGTTCGAGTCGGCGGCGGATCCGGCTCGCGGGTCGAACGCATCAAGGATGCGCCTGTGCTGCGCCTGCGGGATCGGCTGCTCCCGCTGGTCTCCCTCGGCCGCGTCCTCGGTCTGGAGGAAGGGTCAAGAAACCTCGACGAGGGCGGCGAGTCCGGCTTTGTTGTGGTCACCCAGGTGGGCGCCAACGTCTTCGGAATCATTGTTGATCGGCTCTTCGACACTGAAGAGATCGTCGTCAAGCCGGTGGCCCCGATCCTCCGGCACATCGGCATGTTTTCGGGCAATACGATCCTGGGCGACGGCAGCGTCATCATGATCCTGGATCCGAACGGAATTGCGCGGGTCACTGGCGTGATGGCCGATGGCGGCGGCAGCCGCATGGATGATGGCAAGGTGACCAGCGGTGTGCGGTCGAACGAAAAGACGGCGCTGTTGCTGTTCCGGGCCGGCGACGAAACCCCGAAGGCCGTTCCGCTGGGCCTCATCGCCAGGCTGGACGACATTCCCGTCGAGCAGATCGAGAATTCAGGCGGCATGCCGGTCGTGCAGTACCGCGGCCAGCTCATGCCACTTTTGTCGATGACCGGTGGCTTCCAGCCGCAGGACCAGGAGCGCGTGCGCCAGACCGTGCTCGTCTTCAGCGAGGGTGATCGCAGCCTCGGGATCATGGTCGATGCAATTCTCGACGTCGTGGACGAGGCGTTGAGCGTGCAGGCTGGACAGGGGCGGCCTGGCTTCCTGGGCTCCGCCGTGGTGGCGGGCCGGGTTACCGATGTGATCGACACCGCCTGGTGGCTGCGTCAGGCCGGCGGCGACTGGTTCAGGCCGGCCGCTTCCTCGTCCGTGACCCGTCGCCTTCTTGTGGTCGAGGACAGCGCCTTCTTCCGCGAGCTGGTGGTGCCGGCGCTGGCAGCCGAAGGCTATGAGGTGGTTGCGGTCGAAGGGCCCGCCGAGGCGCTGAAGCTGCGCGAAAGGGGGGAGGTTTTCGACGCCATCGTGTCCGACATCGAGATGCCGGAGATGGACGGCTTCGCCTTCGCGGAGGAAGTCCGGGGCGGCGGCGCCTGGCGGGACCTGCCCATGGTGGCCCTGACCGGCCGGGTGGAACCCGCGGCCGTGGCTCGCGGGCGGGCCGCGGGCTTCACCGACTATGTCGGCAAGTATGATCGCGAGGCGCTGCTCGCGAGCCTCGGCGAGTGTTTCGCCGTGCCGGTCGAGGCTTGAAGCGAAGGATCCCAGTCATGCGCACTCAAACAACCCAGTCAGCTGTTGCCGACGCCGAGCTCTATCTGACACTGACGGTGGCGGCCCAGGCCTGCGGTGTCCCCGTCCTGGTGGTTCGCGACGTTCTCGGGCCGCAGACCATCACACGGATTCCGCTGGCGCCCCCCGAGGTGGCTGGCAGCCTCAACCTTCGCGGCAGGATCGTGACGGCCGTCGATCTGAGGCGGCGCCTGGGCCTGCCGGCACGCCCGGTGGACGCCCAGCCAATGAGCATCGTCGTCGAGATGGCCGGGGAACTCTACAGCATGCTGGCTGATTCGGTCGGCGAGGTGGTGCCGTTGCGCCAGGACGAGTCTGCGGCCAATCCGCCGACGCTGGATCCAGTGTGGCGGGAGGTTTCGCTGGGCGTGCATCGGCGCGACGGGCAGCTTCTCATTGTCCTCGATGTCGAGCGCGTGCTGGCAATCGGCGGTGGCCGATGAGCGCCACCGACGAGATCCTGCAGCGCGACTGCCTGGTCGTCGACGACAGTCGCGTCGTGCGGAAGGCGGCGCGCCGCTTCATGGAAGGCTTCGGCTTCACGGTACGGGAGGCAGCGGATGGCAGCCAGGCGCTGCAGGCATGCCGCGAATTGTTGCCTGAGGTGGTCCTGCTGGACTGGAACATGCCCGTCATGGACGGGCTGACCTTCCTCAAAGCGGCGCGTGCTGAGTTCGGCAATGGCCAGCCTGCGATCGTGCTGTGCACCACGGAGATCGCCTTCGAGAAGATCGTCGAGGCGCTTGATGCCGGCGCGCAGGAATATGTGATGAAGCCGTTCGACGCGGAGATCCTCGGCAGCAAGTTGGCGCAGCTTGGCCTGCTGCAGGCAGCCGCATGACGGCAGAAGGACCGGTCCGGGTCCTGCTTTGCGATGACAGCGCCGCTGCTCGAGCCGTCATGTCGCGCATGCTGGCCAGCGACCCGGATATCAGGGTGGTGGCCAAGGCCTCGAACGGAGGGGACGCTCTAGCGCAATTGGCCGCGATGCCGGAGGCCGAGCGGCCGCAGGTGGTGCTGCTGGATCTCGAGATGCCCCACATGGATGGCATGACGGCCTTGCCGCTGCTGCTCAAGGCGGCGCCGAGAACCGCGGTGATCGTTGCCAGCGCACTCAGCCAGCGCGGCGCGGCGGCGACAATGTCGGCACTGCGGGCCGGCGCGGTCGACTATGTTCCTAAGCCTTCGGCCGCGGCCGGGGGCATGAATGGTGGCCAGTTCCAGGCCGAGTTGGTGGCCAAGGTCAAGGGCTGGGCCAGGATGCGGCGTGCACCCGGCCGTGCATTGCAGGCCGCTACGCACCGCATCCTCTCGCCACGGGTCGGCGCGCAGGCGACTCGGCCCAAGGTGATCGGGATCGGGTCGTCGACAGGCGGTCCGCAGGCGCTAGCTGTGCTTGTCGCCAAGCTTGATCGGCCCCTGGGGGTGCCGTTGGTCGTCGTCCAGCACATGCCGGCCGGCTTTACGACGCTGTTGGCGGATCACCTCAATCGGATCGGCACCTTGCCTTGCAGCGAGGCGCGGGAGGCGGAGCCACTGGTAGCCGGGCGGCTTTACCTTGCGCCGGGCGACCGGCACCTGATGGTGAAGGAAGCGGGCAGCGGCTTGGTGGTCCAACTGGGCGATGGGCCGCCGGAGAATTTCTGCAGGCCCGCTGTCGATCCAATGCTCCGCAGTCTGGTGGCAACATGCCAGGGCCGCGTGCTGGCAGCCATCCTGACCGGCATGGGCAGCGATGGGCTTGCAGGATGCCGGGCGGTCGTCGGAGCCGGAGGAGCGGTACTAGCCCAGGACGAGGCGACCTCCGTCGTCTGGGGCATGCCCGGGGCAGTCGCCCGAGCCGGCATCGCCTCGGCCATCTTGAATGTGGAGGACATCGCGGGCCGCATCATGGCAGCCGGCGCAGACGGAAAGCGGACATGACCAACGACGATTTCGCCGAAATAGCCGGGGTCGTGCGACGCCGTTCCGGCATCGTGCTGACAGGGGACAAGGCCTATTTGCTGGAAACGCGGCTGGGGCCGGTGCTGGCCAAGTTCGGCCTGGCATCCCTGGGCGCACTGGGGCAGCGCCTTAAGCAGCGTCCGGATGACGTGCTGGAACGCGCGGTGGTCGAGGCGCTTACGACGCATGAGAGTTCCTTCTTCCGCGACGGCAAGCCCTTCGAGCACCTGGCCCGGATCCTGCCGAAGCTGGTCTCAGCGAGGGCCCCGGGCGCTGCGTTGCGGATTTGGTCGGCCGCCTGTTCGACGGGTCAGGAGCCGTTCTCCATCGCCATGCTGATTGCGGACACGCTTGGCCCGCGACCGGAGTGTCGGGTGGAGATCCTCGCAACTGATATCTCTGCCGAGATTCTCACGCGCGCCAGGCAGGGGGTATTCACCCAGTTCGAGGTGCAGCGAGGGCTGCCAATCCGGTCATTGGTGAAGCACTTCAAGCAGGAAGGCGCGAAGTGGCGGGTTTCGCCCGAGTTGGCGGCGATGGTGCGGTTCGAGGAGCGCAACCTGCTGAACGACCTCTCCGCGATCGGCAAGTTCGATGCGATCTTCTGCCGCAACGTCCTGATCTACTTTGATGCGCCCACCAAGACCAGGGTGCTGGATGCGCTCTCCCGACGTCTCATGCCGGAGGGTGTGCTGTATCTCGGCGGCGCGGAAACCGTGCTGGGGTTGACGGATCGGCTTGTGCCGGTGTCGGGCGAACGGGGCGCCTACGGCATTTCGACGCAGCGCGCGGCCGCCTGAGCCGCTGTGGGACCAAGGAACTCATCGGTCACCGGCGGTAGCCGGTGACCGCCTCAGGGCAGGCGTTGCTTGTCAGGCGGCCGCCGAAGCCGGGCCTCCGCGACCTTCGGGGCCGGCAGAGAGGCGAATCGCGCCGTTCGGCTCTCGCAGCACATAGCCACGCCCCCAGACAGTGCCGATCAACTCCGCCGCGCCCGCGCTGGCCAGCTTCTTGCGAAGCTTGCAAATGAAGACGTCGATGATCTTCACCTCCGGCTCGTCCATGCCGCCATAGAGATGGTTCAGGAAGGCTTCCTTGGTGAGAACGACGCCCTTGCGGAGCGTCAGCAATTCCAGGACGGCATATTCCTTGCCGGTCAGGTGCACCGCCCGGCCGTCGACCAGGACTTCCCGCGACCCCAGATTGAGGGTGAGGGGACCGACGGAGAGGGTTGGCTGGCTGAAGCCCTTGGCGCGCCGAACGATGGCCTGAATACGGGCAACCAGTTCCTGCTGGTCGAACGGCTTCGTGATGTAGTCGTCGGCCCCCATGCCGAAGCCACGGACCTTCGCCTGTGGCCGAGTCAAGCCGGAAAGGATGAGCACCGGAGTCTCAAGGCGCGCGGCTCGCAGTCGCCTGACAACCTCGTAGCCCTCCATGTCCGGCAGCATGAGATCGAGGACAACGATGTCATAGTCATAGAGACGAGCGAGCTCGAGCGCCTCCTCCCCCGTATCGGCCGTATCCACGATCATGGACGCGGCCTTGAGGGCCAGGGTCACGCCTCGGGCAACAATTGTATCGTCCTCAACCAAAAGGACACGCATGGAAGGCCTCCACACACCTGATACGTGTAGGGATACCACTTTTGCGTGATAAGTGAAGACCTTATTCACCGAAAAAATGCATCATTGGCAGATGGTAAATAAAATAATATCGAAAGACCATTTTTTGAGGAAAAATTCAATATTTGGCATGTGGTTGGCCGCGCAAGGCCGGTTGGCGTCCCAGCCGCGGCTGGGACGCCAAGGGCGGGTCGTCGGCGCTGACCTGCTGACGGTTGCCGTCGATGGACTTCGCCCAAGCCTCGCGCTCGGCGAACGCGTTGCCTTGCTGAAGCCGATCGGGCCGACGGTCGCCGAAGCTGTGAGCATCGGGCGGAACGGCGCGCGTTGCGTCGTCTTCGGCGAAATCGGACAGGTGGCGGCCGGCGATGTGGCCGAAGTGGTTGAAAGCCAAAGCCTGGCCGTCTGTGACGGATGGCGTGGCCGAGTCGTCGATCCAATGGGCAATCCCCTCGACCGGCTGGGGCCGCTGCCGCAGGCCCTGACGGCCCGCGCCGCACGCGCGGCCGCACCGCCTGCCGCCACGCGCCAGCGCCTCGGCCCTGCCACAGGCGTTGGGGTCCGCGTGCTGGATGCCTTCTGCACCCTGCGCGAGGGGCAGCGCCTTGGGCTGTTCGCGGCCTCCGGCATCGGCAAGTCGACGCTGCTGGCCACCCTGGCCCGTGCCGCCGCCTTCGACACGGTCGTGCTTGGGTTGATCGGGGAGCGTGGCCGAGAGTTGCGGGAATTCATCGAGGATGATCTCGGTCCGGAAGGGCTGGCGCGCAGCGTCGTCGTCTGCGCGACCTCTGACGCGCCCGCCGCCACGCGGCGGGAAGCTGGCTACGCCGCGCTGGCGATTGCCGAGTATTTCCGGGACGCCGGTCAACGCGTTCTGCTGCTGCTCGACTCGGTCACCCGCTTTGCCCTGGCCTGCCGAGAGATCGGGCTCGCGGCCGGTGAACCGCCTGCCACCCGGGGCTACCCGCCCAGCGTGTTTCGGGAGCTTCCGGCCTTGCTGGAACGTGCAGGCCCGGGCGGGCCGGGGGCTGGCAGCATCACCGCCCTGCTGACGGTGCTGGTCGAGGGCGACGACCATGACGAGCCGATCGCCGATGCGGTACGGGGCATCCTGGACGGGCACGTTGTCCTTGATCGTCGGATCGCAGAATCCGGCCGCTACCCGGCCGTCGATGTCTTGCGCAGCCTGTCGCGCAGTGTCCCGGGATGCCTGACGCCCGACCAGGCGCGCTTGGCGCGACGGGCCCGGCAGGTGCTTGCCCTGCGGGACGAGGTTGCGGATCTGGTCCGGCTGGGCGCGTACCGTGCGGGGGCGGACACCGCCGTGGATGAAGCCCTGCGTTTGGCGCCGAGGGTGGAGGCGCTGCTGCACCAGGCCAGGGGAGAGGTCTCGACGCTGGAGGAGGCTTTCGCGGGACTCGCGGTGGCGATCAACGATGCCCCGGCCTGACGCGCTGCGGGCGATTCGCCTGCTGCGACGGGTGGAGCTGGATGCGGCAAGGCGCCAGCTCGCCGGTGCACGGGCCGCCGAAGCGACGGCCGCGGAGGGAGAGGCGGCACTTCAGGCGGCCCTCCTCGCAGAAACGGGCCAGAAGGCACCGGAGGCCTTCGCGAACTGGCTGCCTGCCGCCAAAACTAGTCTGGCACAGGCGGGTGCCCTGCGCGCCATGGCGGCGGATCGGCTGGACCGGGCGCGGGAGGCGGCCGCCCGCGCCAGCCTTGCCGAGCGGGCCATCGTGGAGGAGGCGGCGCGGCGCAGGGCCGCCGACCGGGCGGCGAGGCTGGCTCGCGATCAGGCCGCGATGGATGACCTGCCCCTGCCCAGCGTCAGGCCTCCGTTGGCTTGAGTACGCCGCGGCGGATCTGGTCGAGCTCGATGCTCTCGAACAAGGCGCGGAAATTGCCCTCGCCGAAGCCTTGGTCACCCTGGCGTTGGATCAGTTCGAAGAAGATCGGGCCGATCACGTTGCCGGTGAAGATCTGCAGCAGGCGGCCGCCTTCCGGCGTCGGTGCACCGTCCATCAGGATCCGGTTCCGGCGCAGCCGGTCCAGCCCGACCTCGGCGCCCGGCAGTCGGTTCGGCAGCAGCTCATAGTAAGTGTCCGGCGTGTCCAGGAAGGCGACGCCCGCCTCCCGCATCGCTTCCACGCTGGCGTGAATGTCGGCGGTGCCGAGCGCCACATGTTGGATGCCCTCGCCTTGGTAAACGCGCAGGAATTCCTCAATCTGGCTCCGGTCGTCCGAGCTTTCGTTGATCGGGATCCGGATCTGACCGCAAGGAGAGGTCAGGGCGCGGGACTTCAGGCCGGTGAGCTTACCCTCGATGTCGAAGTACCGGATTTCCTTGAAATTGAAGAGCTTGGCGTAGAACTCGCACCACACATCCATGCGCCCGCGATGGACGTTGTGTGTCAGGTGGTCGATCACCGTCAGGCCGCTGCCCGCCGGCCGTGGATCACGCTCCCCCAGCCAGTTGAAATCGACGTCGTAGATTGTGCCCCGCGTGCCGTAGCGGTCGACGAAGTAAAGCAGGGACCCGCCGATGCCCTCGATGGCCGGGATGTTCAACTCCATCGGTCCGATGGTGCCCTGAACGGGCCTGGCGCCCAGATCGACGGCGCGGCGATAGGCCGCGGCCGCATCGGCCACCCGAAAGGCCATCGCGCAGGCGGAGGGGCCGTGAACCCGGGCGAAAGACTGCGCGAAGCTCTCCGGCTCGGCATTGAGAATGAAGTTGATGTCGCCCTGGCGCCAAAGAGTCACTGCCTTGGAGCGATGGCGCGCGACCGCGACGAAACCAAGGCGGTCGAACAGGGCCTCAAGAGAGGGAATGTCCGGGCCGGTGAATTCGACGAACTCGAAACCGTCGGTGCCCATCGGGTTGGCCTCGGACATGCGGCCGGCAAAGGTGGAGCGGTCGGGCGGGACATCCATGGCGCATCTTCCTCCTGCAGGCCCTACCAATAGGACAGGGAAGGAAGGGAAATTCAGCGAATCTGGCCCAAATCTGGGGCATGGTCGCACAGATCAACTCCGGCAGGGCCTTGTCTATGGTCAGATCCACTATCAGCCTTGATGAGGTGGACCGCCGCATCCTGCGCGTCCTGCAACGCGACGGCCGCATCGCGGTGACCCTGCTGGCGGAGCAGGTCGGTCTTTCGGCCACCCCCTGCCTGCGCCGGATCCGCCGCATGGAGGATGCCGGCGTCATTGCCCGCTATACGGCGGTGGTGGAACCGGCGCGCGTGGGACTGCCCATTCAGGCCTTCGTCCAGGTTGCCCTGTCCTCCCACGCTGAGGAGGTGGCCAGCGCGTTCCACAAGGCGCTGGCGGCGCGGGAGGAAGTGGTGGCGGCCTATGCCATGAGCGGCGGCATGGACTACATGTTGTACGTCGTCGCCGCCGATTTCGAGGCCTACGCGGATTTCGCGCTGAAGGCGCTGCTGCGCATGCCTGGGGTGAAGGAAACCCGCAGTTCCTTCGTCCTCATGGCGCTGAAGCCACCTGGCGCGGTGCCTGTCTAGGCGCCGCGCCGGAGCCAGGCGAGGGCCGATCGACCCGCGGCGACGCCGGTGCTCAGGCAGCCCTGTAGCAGGTAGCCGCCAGTCGGTGCTTCCCAGTCCAGCATCTCTCCGCAGGCAAAGACCCCAGGCTGGTTCTTCAGCATGAAGCCGGCATCCAGTTCCGACCAGCAGAGGCCGCCAGCCGAGGAAATGGCCCGGGCCAGGGGCGCGACGCCTGTGGCGCGCAGCGGCAGCGCCTTGACCAGCACCATTGGCGCGATCCCAGCGCCCCCGGCGCGCAGCCCTTCCTGCACCAGCCCGATCGCGACCGGCGGCAGGGCGAGCGCCTTGCGCAGCCCGTTCGCCAGCGATTCGGCGCGCGGGCGTCCGGCCAACCGC
This sequence comes from Falsiroseomonas selenitidurans, assembly GCF_012103215.1. Lineage (GTDB taxonomy): Bacteria > Pseudomonadota > Alphaproteobacteria > Acetobacterales > Acetobacteraceae > Falsiroseomonas > Falsiroseomonas selenitidurans. The sequence goes on along the minus strand of NZ_JAAVNE010000010.1, from coordinate 115,035 downwards.
GCCGCGACCTCCTTGGCCGACAGGTCCGGCCGCAGGTCCAGCACGAGGTTGGCCGAGCCATGACCGGCGATCGCCTCCCGCACCGGTGCGGCGAGGGCATAGACCGCGCCTCCTTCCAGGCCGTGGCGCGTCACCATCGCCTCGCCCTGCACCCGGACTCCTTCGAAGGTCAGCGCAATGCGCTTCAGCGGCGTGCCCTCGTGTCGGCTGCTGAAATGCGCCGACCAGGCAATCTCGAGCCCCATATTGGCCGGTTCCCAGCGTCGCACCGACCGTGAAGGCAGGCTTGCCGGCCATAGCCCGTCCGATCCCAGACGCGGCCAGGAGGCACCGCCAAGCGCGAGAATGGTGGCCTGAGGCGTGGCTGCCACCTGTTCCATGAAGCTCGGCCCGCCCTCGGCCGACCAGCCGGTCCAGCGGCTGCGCGGATGGATGGTCACCCCGAGGGAGGCCAGCCTGGCGAGCCAGGCGCGCAGCAGTGGGGAGGCCTTCAGGCAGCGCGGGAAGATGCGGCCACTGGAGCCCTCGAAGGTCTCAATGCCCAGCCCCTCGGACCACGCGATCACCTTGGCCGGTGGAAAGGCGCGGATGGCCTCCAGCAGCGGCGGCGAGGAGGGGCGGTAGCGGGTGAGCAGCCGCTCCAGCGGTTCACCATGGGTCAGGTTCAGCCCACCGCGCCCGGCCATCAGGAACTTCCGGCCGACGGACGGCATGTGGTCGTGCACCGCCACCCGCACCCCCGCCGAGGCGAGGACCTCGGCTGCCATGAGGCCGGCGGGCCCGGCGCCGATGACGGCTGCAAGGGGAGAGGAAAGCGTTTCATGCGCGGGATCGGTCATGCCCGGCTTTCTGGTCTCCTCCGCCCGGGATATCCAGGGGGCGTCGCCCCGCCCGCCTGCAGGAGCCTGCCATGCCCGCCATCCTGATCACCGGAGGTGCCGGTTTTGTCGGCCTCAACCTGGTCGAGGCCCTTCTCGGGCGCGGCGAGCATGTGGTGGTTTTCGGCCAGGAGGCGACGCTGCCCGCGGCCGCACAGAGCGCCTTCGCCGGGCTCAAGGGGCGGCTCGAGGTGCTGCAGGGCGATGTGCGCGACGCCAAAGCCCTCGCCGCGCTGTTCCGCGGGCGGGTCATCGACCGGGTCTTCCCCTTCGCCGCAATCACTGCCGGCCCACAGCGGGAAGCCGCGGCGCCGGACCTTATCCTGGATGTCAATCTGACGGCGGTCTTCGCAACCCTGGCCGCGGCGCGCGACGCCGGGACGGTGCGGCGCGTGGTGCTGCCGGCCTCCTCCGCCGTCTATGGCGAATCGGCCTATGACCACGCGGTGCTGGACGAGGTGACGACGCCCTGCCGACCCATCAGCCTCTATGGCGTGACCAAATTCGCCGTAGAGCGGGCGGGTCTGCGCCTGGCGGGACTCTGGGGGCTGGACGCGGTGGTGGCACGTATCGGAGCGACCTACGGGCCGTGGGAACGCGATACCGGCCTGCGCGACACATTGAGCCCGCACCTGGCCATCGCCCAGCTTGCCGCGGCAGGGGGCTGCGCCATCCTGCCGCCGGCGCCCCTGCCGGCCTACGACTGGATCTATGTGCGCGACCTGGCGGCCGGGCTGCTGGCCCTGCTGGATGCTCCGGCGCCGGCGGAGCGCATCTTCAACCTGGCTTCCGCGCAGGACTGGTCGCCCCATGCCGGCGCCTGCTTGGATGAGCTCGCCGCTGCGATCCCGGGCTTCCAGTGGCGGCACGCCGGCCCGGGCGAACTGCCGAACGTTCCGTTCAACGAGACCCGCCCACGTGGCCTGATGGCCATCGGCCGCGCTGCAGGCCTGGGCTGGGCGCCCCGATTTGCGCCGGAGGCCGCCTATGCCGACTATGCGGCATGGCTGCATCGGACCGGTGGCGTGGCAGGGGTGGCGTGAATCACGCCCCTTCGCATTGCCGGGGCCGCCCCCAGTTCCAAGACCGACCTGCTGCAAGGACCTCCCCATGCCCGATACCAATATGCTCGACCCGACGCGCCTGAAGTTCGGCATCGGCCAGCCGGTCCCCCGCGCCGAGGATCCGGTGCTGCTGACCGGACGCGGCCGCTATACGGACGACATTGCGCTGCCGGGCCAGGCATGGTGCGTGATCGTCCGCAGCCCCTATGCGCATGGCGTGATCCGCGGCATCGCTACGGAGGCGGCGCGCGCCATGCCGGGCGTCCTCGGCGTCTGGACCGGGGCGGACCTTGTGGCCGCCGGCTATGGCCCGATGAAATGCGGTATGCCGTTGAAGAACAAGGATGGCAGCCCGCTGCGCAGCACGCAGCGCCACGCCCTGGCGACCGATAAGGTCCGCTTCGTGGGCGACCCGGTCGCCTTTGTGGTGGCGGAGACGCGGGCCGAGGCGAAAGACGCGGCGGAAATGGTCGAGCTCGACATCGACATGCTGCCGGCGGTCACGGAAGCCTCGGCCGCCGCGGCGACCGATGCGCCGCAACTCTATGGCGATATCCCCGGCAATCTGGTGCTGGACTTCCACCAGGGCGACTCGGCCAAGGTGGCAGCAGCCTTCGCCAGTGCCGCGCATGTCGCCAGGCTCTCCCTGCGCAACAACCGCATCGTCGTCTCGGCGATGGAGCCGCGCAGCGCGATCGGCACCTTTGAGGAGGGCCGGCATGTCCTGCGCGTCGGCTGTCAGGGTGTGTTCGGGCTGCGCAACCAGCTGGCCAACGAGGTCCTCAAGGTGCCGGTGCAGCAGGTGCGGGTGCTGACCGGCAATGTCGGCGGCAGCTTCGGCATGAAGGCCAACGCCTACCCGGAATATCTCTGCCTGCTGCATGCCGCCAAGGAACTGGCCCGCCCGGTGAAGTGGACGGATGAACGCTCCGGCAGCTTCCTGTCTGACCAGCACGGGCGCGACCATGAGGTGGTGGCGGAGCTGGCGCTGGATGCGGAAGCGAAGTTCCTGGCGGTGCGCCTGACATCCTTCGCCAATATGGGCGCCTACCTGTCCACTGTGGCACCGCTGATGGGCACGGCGAATTTCTGGAAGAACGTGCAGTCCAACTACGCGACCCCGCTGATCGAGGTGGCGACGCGCTGCCTGCTGACCAATACCACCCCCGTTTCCGCCTATCGTGGTGCCGGCCGGCCGGAGGGCAACTACTTCATGGAGCGGCTGATCGAAGCCGCCGCCGCGGAAATGGGCATCAGCGCCGTGGAGATCCGCAGCCGCAACCATATCCGCACCGACCAGTTCCCCTATGCCGCTGCCTCCGGCAGCCGTTACGATGGTGGCGACTTCACCGCGGTACTGGAGGAGACTCTTTCTGCGGCGGATGTCGCGGGCTTTGCCGCCCGCAAGGCCGAGAGCGCGTCGCAGGGCCGTCTGCGCGGTCTCGGCATCGGCAACTTCCTGGAATGCACGGCGCCCCCGACCAAGGAGCAGGGCGGGATCCGCTTCGAGAAGGACGGCACCGTCACCATCATCACTGGGACGCTGGACTACGGGCAGGGGCATTGGAGCGCCTTCGCCCAGGTGCTGCACCAGGCCATCGGGATTCCCTTCCAGCAGATCCGTCTGCTGCAGGGCGATTCCGACGAGCTGGTCGCCGGCGGCGGCACCGGCGGCTCCAAGTCGCTGATGGCGTCCGGCGCCGCGATCATGGAGGCCGCGGAGCTGGTGGTGAAGAAGGGGCGGGACGCTGCGGCCTGGGCGCTGGAGGCCGCGCCGACCGATATCGAGTTCGAAGCCCATGCCGAAGGCGGCCATGGCCGCTTCCTGATCGCTGGCACGGACCGCGGTATCGGCATCATGGACCTAGCCGCCCGGCTGCGTGACGCGACCTCGCTGCCGGAGGGCGTGCCGCCCACACTCGACGTGACGCATGTGTTCGACGAGGCGCCGCAGGCCTATCCCAATGGCTGCCACGTCGCGGAGGTGGAGGTGGACCCGGAGACCGGCATTGTCTCCGTGGTCCGCTACACCTCGGTGAATGATTTCGGCGTCATCGTGAACCCGATGCTGGTCGCCGGCCAGGCGCATGGCGGGATCGCCCAGGGCATCGGCCAGGCGCTGCTGGAGCGGGTGGCCTTCAGCGACGATGGCCAGCTGCAATCCGGTAGCTACATGGACTATGCGCTGCCGCGGGCCGAGGACATGCCTTCGATCGGGTTCGTGAGCCATCCCGTCCCGGCCACGACCAACCCGTTGGGCGCCAAGGGCTGCGGCGAGGCGGGCTGCGCCGGGTCACTGCCGGCGGTGATGAATGCCCTGGTCGACGCGCTGTCGACCTATGGCATCCGGCACATCGACATGCCGGCGACGCCGGAGAGGGTCTGGCAGGCGATCCAGGCGGCGCGCGCCACCTGAGCCAAGCGCTCAGCCTTGGCCGGTTGCGCCTGCGGGCGTACCGGCCGTGGCCTGCCAACGGGCTTCCTCGGCGTATTGCCGGGCGAACTGGCCGCCCTTGCGCTGCAGCAGCTGCTCGAAGCTCCCCGACTCGGCGATCCGCCCACCATCGAGGACGATGATTCGATCGGCATTGCGGATGGTGGAAAGGCGGTGGGCGATAACGATGCGGGTGGCGGGCATGGTACGGATGGCACGCATCGTCGCCCGTTGGGTCATGTTGTCCAGCGCGCTCGTCGCCTCATCGAGGATCAGCAGCGCCGGTTTTTGCAGCAGGGCGCGCGCCAGCAGCAGCCGCTGCACCTGACCGCCGGAAAGAACGCGGCTCGCATCGGTCAGCATGGTCTCGAGCCCCATCGGCATGGCGCGCACATCCGCGCCCAGCGCCGCCTGGTCGAGCGCCTGCCAGATCTCGGCTTCGGTCGCGCCTGACAGGCCGCGCACCGCATCCCGCATGCTGCCCGGTGGGACGCGCCCGGCCTGCAGCACGGTGGCCACCTGCCGCCGCAGGATTGCCAGGTCGAGCCCGCGGATGTCGTGTCCATCCATGTAGATCGCGCCGCTGGTCGGCTCCTCCAGGCCGAGCAGCAGCCGGACCAGGGTGGACTTCCCGGCGCCGGAGCGGCCGACAATGGCGACGAATTCACCTGGTTCGATCCGCATCGTCAGGCCGGAGAAGACCCAGGATTCGGTCGGGCCGTAGCGGAATGTCAGGTTGGAAAGCTCGACGGCACCGCTGAGCCGGCCAGGATCCACCTTGCCGGTATCCTGTTCCGGTAGCCCATCCAGCAGCGGCTGGGCGAATTTCCGGGTTGGCATCAGGAACCACAGCGCGAACAATGTTTTGGCGAGTTGGGTCCCGGACGCCGCCATCAGGCCGTAGGCGGCGATGAAGGTCATCACAGCCGAAAGGCTGGGCGGTGGCGCGCCCGCTTCCACGCGCTGCATCAGTGCGATGACGAAGAAGGCCGCCGCCGTGGAAAGCACCGCGAAACCGGCCGCGAAAGCGTCATAACCATTGCTGATGCGCCGTGCCGCGGAAAGCCGGCGCCGCATCTCGGCAAATCGTCCGGCCCAAACGGCCTGGGCCCTGGCTTCGGCCCCTGCGAGCCGCAGTTTCACCAGCCCGGACACGATCTGAAATACCATGGCATCGGCGAGGCCCGACAGAGCCTCGCCGGTGGCGAATGCGCGCGCCTGCATCCAGCCGGCCAGATTTGCCGCGGCGATCTGCAGCACCAGCATGCCGAGCGCAATCCCGGCCGCCAAAGGCTGGGCCAGCAGCATGAGCACGAAGGAGGACAGGATCGTCGCCACGGCGCTGGCGACGATGAAGCCGAAAGTGCGGATCTGCATGGCGAGCGATATGGCCGATACAGCACGGCCGGAGGTCTCACCCACCGTCTGGCGGTTGAGCGTCGCCATTGGCAGCCGCATCACCCGGTCCCAGATCGCCGCATGCAGCGCCGGGCCGGCGCGGGCCTCGATCCTCTGCCGGGCGATCTCGCTGCCAAGCTTCACCACCCACCCGACGCCGGCGATCAGGACCAGGGCAAGGCCAAGCTGGGTCAATTCGGACAGATGGCCGCCCGGAACCAGCAGGGAGAAGGCAATGCCGGTGGCCATCGGCACGGCCTGTCCAAGCGCCGCGCCGATCAGCATGGTGGCGATGATGGCCACAACGTCCGAGGCACTGCCCCCCATGCCGCTGCCAACGAGGTCGAGGAGCGTCAGTGCCTTGCGTGGCAGGGGCACAACCGGCGCCGAAGCTTCGCGTTCGATCCGCGCGGCCGACGCCTCGTCGAGGCGTCGGCCGCGCGGGTCAGTCGGCGTGTGCAGGCGATAACCGCGGGCGGTCCGCAGCAGCGCCACCATTCCCCCGTCCAGCCTGGCGAAAAGCGGGCCGTGGTCCTGCCGCCACCATGCCTCCGGCAAATGCGCCGGTCGCAGCCGCAGCCCTGTAGCGCGAGCCAGTTCCTCGAGAGAGGAGACGGCATCGATGTCGGCGCGGCGCACCCGGATGGGGCGCCGGGCGCGCAGGCCGAGGTGGCTGGCAACCACCCGGAACACCGGCATCAGGGGGTCGCCATCCGCCGCGGCTGGCGGCTCGGCCTCATTGCCCAGGATCGCGGCGAAGGCGCCCCTCTGCTCTGCCCCTGCTTCCGCATCCCGCTCGCCGCGCAGGCGCAGGCGGTTCAACTCATCCGCCGCATCCAGCGCCAGGGCGGCGGGGAGCGCTGCCAAGCAGGCGGCGTTGAAGCTGGCCAGGCCCTGTTGCCAGTCCGGCCCAACCACGGCCTGCTGGGCGGGTACGGGTTCCACCAAGCCGCCACTGCCGGTCAGCCAAGCCTCGCTTGGCAATGGTACCAGCCCTTGCACCGGCTCCAGCCCGAACAGCAGCCAGGACCCTTCCGGCAGGCGGAGCCAGAGCGGCGGGCCGCGGGTCACGATCGTGGCGCCGGCCACCGTGCGGAGGCTGCCGGTAGCTTCGGAGAGGGCGATGTCGGCGCGGGGCCGCGGTGCCATCGGGCGGGCAAGACCCTCGGCAAGGGCCCGCGTCCAGGCAATGATGCCTGCGGCGCGGCGCGCAATGTCCTCCGCCTGGTCGGCCTCAGGATCGAAGGGCCTTAGCAGCGTATCGGCCGTTCCGACGGCGATCAGCGTCGTGCCAAGCTCGTCTTCACCAAGGCCACAGAGCAGGCCGCCTGCCGGAATGGTGCCGATATAGCGGCGCGGACCCTCCTGTGCCGGTGGCCGCGGCGGACGCTGCGCGAAGAGGGTCACGCTGCCCGCGACCACGTACCAGACACTGCCAGGCTCGGTCAGCGGCAGGGGCGCATGGGCGGGAAGGGCCAGCGGCGGCGCTGGCGTCTGCGGCGGCGGCTCGGTTTCGGCTTGCTGGGTGGAGCCGGGCAGGTCGTCGGGCATCAGCCGTGCGCCAACATGGTGCGGAAGGGCCCTTCGGCGGATGCGAGGTCATCCGGATGCCCGCGCTGCACGATGCGCCCGCGCTCCATGACGATGACCTCGTCACAGTCCCGAACCAGGGCCAGGCGGTGGGCGATGATGATCATGGTGCAGCCACGGCGACGGAGGTTGCGCATCAGCGCGGCCTCCGACCGGTTGTCGAGCGCGGCGGTCGCTTCATCCAGCACCAGGATGGACGGATCGGTGACGATGGCGCGGGCCAGTTCCAGCCGCGCGCGCTGGCCACCGGACCAGTTGCGCCCTTCCTCCGCCACCACGCCGGCGTAGCCGCCACGGCGCGCCAAGATCTCGTCATGGATCACGGCATCCTGCGCGCATTCGACCAGTCGCTCATCTGCCAGCGTCGGGTCCCACATCGCCACATTGTCGCGCACGGTGCCATCGAACAGGTACCCCTGCTGGTCGACCACGGCGACCTCCCGCCGCAATTCCTCCCTCGGGATCGCCTCGATCGGCCGGCCGTCGATCAACACATCGCCGGACCAGGGCCGGTAGAGGCCGGCGATCAGCAGCGCCAGGGTCGACTTGCCAGAGCCGGAACCGCCGACGATGCCGAGCCGCCGGCCCGGCTGCAGGGCGAGAGAGATGCCGTCCAACAGCGGAGGGGCCAGGCGGCTATGACCGAAGGTCACGTCGCGCAACTCGATATGGCCGGCGAAGCGGGCGACGGCGGCGCGGGCCGGCGGCTGCTGGAACTCGGTTGCCAGCGGATGGTGCATGGTGTCTTCCAGCAGCGTCAGGTTCGCCCTGGCGTCCTGCATCTGCGTGGCGACGCCGATGAGTTGCGCGACCGGGCCCATGAACCCCATGGTCAAGGCCTGGAAGGCGACCAACTGACCGACAGTCATTGCCCCGTCCATGATCCGCGACCCGCCCAGAACGAGCACCGCCGCGGCGGCCAGAATGGCGACAAAGGCGGGGAGGCCCTCCAGCATGCCCCGGCGCAGGGCCAGGCGCTGGGTGATGTTGGCCACCCCCGCGCGCGTCCCGGCCAACTGCGCCAGCAACAGGCTTTCCGTGCCGGAGGACCTGTAGGTCTCGATCATCTGCAACCCCTGCTTGCCGAGCCCATCGGAGCGCAGAGTTCGCGAAAGCAGGCGCTGGTTGTCATCGCTCAGGCTTCGGCTCAGCCAAAGCAGGGCGACAAGGTTGACCACGGCCGCCAGCACCACCACCCCGGTCAGCACCACGTCGTACAGGAGCATCGCGGCGCAGTAGACGGCTGCCGTGATCAGCCCGAGCAGGCCGCGCCCGACATCACCTGACACGAGGCGCGCGATCCGGTCGTTCAGCACCACGCGCCCGGTGACGTCGCCCGGATGCCGCTGGGCAAAGAAGGCAACGGGCAGGCGGGTCAGCCGCTCCAGGAAACTGGCGGAGCCGGCAACGGACAGCCGCGTCTCCAGCCGCAGGAGGAGGTCGAGCTGGAGCCAGGTGATCGCGGCCATCACCACGGCGGTGCCCGCCATGCCGAGGAGCAGCGGCTGAAGCCAGGATTCGAAGCGACCGACCAGCACGTCGTCCACGAAGACCTGGGAGAAGGCGGGCACAAGGAGCGCCGGAATCATCATCAGCAGGCTGATGGCAACCAGGAAGCTGAAGCTCGTCTCGTTGCCGCGAAGGCGCCTCAGCACCCCGCCGAGCGCGCGCGGCGGCTCGCCGCCGCGGGTGAAATCCGGCCCGGGCTCCATGGTTAGGGCCACGCCGGTGAAATTACGGTCCAACTCCTCCAGGCTGATCCGCCTGGGGCCGCTGCCCGGGTCGTTGATGAAGGCATGCTGCCCGCCGACGCCCTCGATGACCACGAAGTGGTTCATGCCCCAATGCGCGATCAGCGGCATCTGCATCTCGCCGAGATGCAAGGGCTCCATCCGGAAGGCCTGGACCTGCATGCCGTATTGTCGGGCGGCCGCGGCCACATGGCTGGCACGGCTGCCATCGCGCGACACGCCGCAGGCCACGCGCAGTTCCTCCAGCGGCACCCAGCGGCCGTGATGGCCGAGCACGATGCCGAGCGCGGCGGCGCCGCATTCCACCGCCTCCATCTGCAGCAGGGTTGGTGTACGAACCCTTCTTGCGGAAGCGGCTCGGCGCGGTGCAGCAGTCCGTGCCGTCATGGCGCTGCCGCGTCGGCTGTCCGGGTCAGCCAGCCCCGCAGGGCCGGGAAGGCCAACCCGATCAGGCGCACCGAACGGACGGTGAATTCAGCCTCCGCCAGGGTCCCGGATTCGATGGCGAAGTCCGGACCGCTGCCCGTTGACCAGCGCATGCCGCTGCGCGTCGCCGGGTTGCGCTCCAGCGCCACCTCGACTTCGAAGGGCGTGCCGAGTTCCGTTGTGAAGCTGCGGACCAACTGGTCGTTCTGCAAGGTGCGTAGCAGACCTGCCGAAGAGGCCGGCACATGGGCGACGCGGGTGATGCGGCCGTGGATGAAGCCATGTTCCTCTCGCCGGGTGGAAGACGGAGAAACCTCTACACGCAAACCCTCGGCCAACCGCTTGCCGTCCTGCGCAGAGACATAGACCACCGCAACCGGCCCCCCATGGCCAGTGAGCGGATCGCGCTCGATCGTCAGCAGCGGGGTGCCGCGCTGCACCACCTGCCCTTCGTTCACCTTCGCCTCGACCACGACGCCGGCATAGGGCGCGATGACGGCGCCAAGCCGGACCAGCCGGTCGCGCAGGGCCTGCGCCTGGCGTGAGGTTTCATCGGCTCGACGCTCCGCCTCCAGCGTCTCGCGCTCGCGCTGGGTGCGCTTTAGGGCCTGGTCGAGAACCAGCTGTTCTCGTTCGTTGCGGGCTGCGGCGATCTGCTCCCGCACCTGGAATACCTCGACCCGCGCAAACAAGGCGCGGTCGCGGTTCACCAGGTTCTGCTGCGACAAGCCGCGCAGCACATCCTCGCGCTCGCGCATCATGCCCAGCCGTTCCTCCAGCAGGCGCAGGTTCTGTACGAGCGCTGCGTCGCGGGCGACGCGGAAGGCTTCGGCCGCTGCCTCCTCGCGCTGATGGAAATCCAGCAGCTCCCGGCGTTGGCGTGCGGCATCCGCCGCCTGGCCCTCGGCGAGCGAGAGTTGCAGCCGCACCTCGGACTGGTCGACGCGGGCAACCTCGCGGCCTGCCTCCACACGGTCACCGGGGCGGGCCATGAGGCTTTCGATCCGCCCATCCGTGTCTGAGACGATGTCGACCACGCCGCCTGGTGGCAGGAGAATCCCGCGTCCTGCAACCTTCACCGGAACATCGACCAGCGAGGACCACACCAGCCCGATGATCGCAAGCGCGATCAGTGACGCCCCTACCGCCCAGGTCCAGGGGCGCATGACGCGCAGCGCCTCATCGTAACGATCAGGTGCGGCGGCCTCTGCGATCGCCTCGTGACGAAAAAGGGAAGGGGGCGACATGGGAATCCGGAATGATACGGGAGCGGGGTCTCAGCTGCGGCGACAGGTCCCAGGATCGAAGGGCTCGGTGACGCTGGGCCGGGAAGGTTCGTGCAATCAAACTACCATGCAGGACGGTGGCGTGAAAATGTTGTCTCGTAAATTCGGAAAAGCTAATCTTAAACTCGGCGCAGTCAGGAGTACACGTCCGTGTCAAGCAGCAAGCCGCAACCACTCACAAATGAGACGCTTGAGAGCGTCACGGGTGGTTTCAATGAGCGTTCCGGTGGTGCGGGTGCCGACACCATTGTGGGTGGCGATGGCGCTGATAAGCTGATGGGCTCGAATACCTGGGCGCCAGGTTCGGACGGCAATTGGCAGCCGACGAACAGCGGAAACGATGTGCTGGTCGGCGGCGGCGGCGGCGATGAACTGCATGGCGGCGACGGTGACGATCACCTGCGCGGCGGCACGGGTGACGACAAGGTCTTCGGCGGCGATGGCGCCGACACCATCTGGTGGCGTGCCGGCGACGGCAACGACGAACTGCACGGCGGCCCCGGATCCGACAACGTGATGGTCGAGGGCGTATCGCTGCAGCAGGTTACCGCCGGGCTGCAACTCTACCAGGGCAGCTACTCGGTCGTCGGGAACTCGATTGTCTTCAATGGCCCCGCAAATGGCCAGTTTACCGTCAACGGCGAGACGGTGCGCTTCTTCGGCGTTGAGCAACTCACCATGCCGGACTCGACATCCACACCGCCCGTGACTCCGCCTGTCACGCCGCCCTCCTCCGGCGGGGATGTCATCAATGGCACCTCGGGTTCCGACAACTTGGCCGGGTCCGGCACCTGGGGTATGGGCAGTGATGGTTCCTGGCAGCCGCAAAGCAGTGGTAACGACCAGTTCAACGCGGGCGCGGGCAATGATGAGGCGCATGGCGGGGATGGTGACGACAGCTTCCGCATGGGTACTGGTGACGACAAGGCCTTCGGCGGCGACGGTAATGATGTCTTCTATTGGAGCCCCGGTAATGGCCAGGATGAATTCCATGGGGGCCCCGGCCAAGACTCGATGATTATCGAAGGAACGCCCTTCAGCAGCATAAGTTCCAGCAACATGATGATGTACGATGGCGGGTCCTACCGCTTCGAAGGAAACTCCATTGTCTTCAACGGCCCATCCAACGGCCAGATCACCATCAACGGCCAGGTGGTGAAGTTCTTCGGCATGGAGCGAATCAACTTCACCAACAGCTGACGGAATGTCCTTTCTGGCCATTGCGCAAGCCAACCCGGTTGAGGATGGCTTGCGGCATGGGGGGCACCCCGATCGTCCGTCGACGCACGATGAATGGCACGATGGCGCGTCAGGGTGTTCACCGTGGCCAGCCAGGCTGCCGGCGCAATGGTCTTCAGCTCCGTGGCCACCCCCAGCCTGGCCACGGGCGATGAACCAGAGGCTTGTGCTTTGGCAGCAAGGGCACTGGCCGAGACGCCAGGGACAGACTACGCCGGCTTCATGACCCAGACTTCCCTGGCCCTGACAATGGGTGAGCCCGCCGGCATCGGTACGGAGATCGCAGCCAAAGCCTGGCGCTGTCTACGCCATGCCGGCCCGTCCTTTTTCCTGATCGGCGACCCTCGCCAGATTCAGGATGTGCCGACGGCGCTTATCCGCGATCCGTCGGAGGCCAAGATGCGCTTCGGCGACGCCTTGCCGGTGTTGCCGCTGGCGCTGCCGGCACCTGTGCAGCCGGGGCGACTCGATCCAGCCAACGCCCCCGCGGTGGTCGCGGCCATCGAACGAGCGGTGAGCCTGGCATTGGCCGGCCAAGCGGCGGCGGTGGTGACAAACCCGATCCAAAAATCGGTACTGACCGCCATCGGTTTTCCATTCCCGGGCCACACAGAGTTCCTGGGCGAGTTGGCGGGTACCGGCCGCCCCGCGGTCATGCTGCTGGCCTGCCCTGGCCTGCGGGTGGTACCGGTTACGGTACATATGTCGCTGCGCGCCGCTGCCGACCGGCTGACCAGTGACCTGATCATCCAGCATGGACGGATCGTGGCCGAGGCGCTGCGCCAGGATTTTGGTCTGGATCGCCCTCGCCTCGTTGTGGCTGGCCTGAACCCGCATGCGGGGGAGGAAGGGACGATGGGGCGGGAGGATATCGAGGTAGTGGCACCCGCCGTCGCTGCCCTGCGGGCCGAGGGGATCGAGGTGCGCGGCCCATTGCCGGCCGACACGCTCTTCACGCCTCGTGCACGCGCCACATATGATTGTGCGCTCTGTATGTACCACGATCAGGCGCTGATCCCGGTCAAGACCCTGGACATGGATGGGGGCGTGAACGTGACGCTTGGTCTTCGTATCGTCCGCACCAGCCCCGACCATGGCACGGCATTGGATATCGCCGGGAGCGGTCGCGCGGATGAAGGAAGCCTTGTTGCCGCGCTGCGATTGGCAGCCTCCATTGCCGCGACCCGTTCGAAGGCCGTCTGAAGGAATGCCCAAGTTGACGCCCCTGCTGTTGTCGATCAACGTTGACCATGTAGCAACCTTGCGGAATGCAAGGGGAGGCCGCTTCCCCGACCCGATCGCGGCCGCGCAGATCTGCCTTGGCGCGGGGGCCGAGGGCATCACCATGCACCTGCGAGAGGATCGTCGGCATATCCGGGACCAGGATGTGGAACGTATGAAGGCGGAAGTGCCGGCCCTGCTCAACCTGGAGATGGCGGCGACCGAGGAAATGGTCGGCATCGCACTCCGACTCCGGCCGGAGGCGGTGTGCCTGGTGCCGGAAAAGCGGCAGGAATTGACCACGGAAGGCGGGCTGGATGTCCTGAATGCAGGACCCGCATTGGGCGAGGCAGTGCGCCGGCTCACTGGGGCTGGCATTCGGACGTCGATCTTCGTCGAGGCCGATCCCGCCCAGATTGAAGGCGCGGCGCGGATCGGCGCCAATTGTGTCGAACTGCACACCGGCGCCTATGCTGACGCGTCCGCCGCGCAGCGCCCGGCCCTGCTGGCCCGCCTTGCCGCAGGGGCTCGGGCTGCGGCCGGGCAGGGCCTGGCGTGCCATGCCGGGCATGGGCTGGACTTCGGCTGCATTGGCGGCATCGCAGCCCTGCCGGATGTTTCCGAGGTGTCGATCGGCCATTTCCTGATCAGCCAAAGCCTGTTCGAGGGCCTTCCAAGTGCCGTTCGACGGATGCGCTCACTGATCGACGAGGCTCGCAACGCGCCCTGTTGATTGCCATGCCCGCAAGCATCGGGAGATGCAGAATGCGAGGCACGCCGATTGCTGAGTGCAGGCAGCCGCGGTATCCCGCCGCTTGGCGCCTGCAAGAAGCAGATATTCGATGTTGGCAGCAAGGTCCGTTCGCCAGACCATTCCCCGATGGGCGCTGACCCCGGAGGCGCCCGCCGCCATTCCCCGCACGGCCACCGTGATCCGGCTGCCCCTCGGCGCTGCGCGCAGCCGGCGGGTCCTGACTTTTCCAGCGGCCATCGCCGTGCCGCCACGTGTTCCGGAAGAGGAACCCCCGATGGAGCAGACCTTTTCTGCTCCGGTGCTGGTAGCCCTCACAGCGCCTACAGCATTGCTGAGCTGTGTCGTGGTCCTTCTGAACCTGTTGCCCTGACCTTGGGATCCTCAGCCAGCCGCAATGGCAGCATAAGCATGGGCGGTTGACGGACTCGGCAGGGCGAGCCAGCGTTGGGCCATGACTGACACTCCATCCACGGCCGAAGCCTCGCATTTTGCGGCGATCCATGCTGCAACGCTGACCCTCGACACCCATGTCGACGTCGCATGGCCCAGCATGGCAGACCCCGCGACGCGCACCGGCCGCCGGGTCGATTTCCCGAAGATGCGGGAGGGCGGCCTCAAGGCTGTCGTCTTCATCGCCTATGTTCCTCAGGGGCCTCTTTCCGAGGCGGGCCACGCCGCCGCCGGCGCGCGGGCGGAGGCAATGCTGCAGGCGATTGCCGCCACGGCTGGCGCCGAGCCCATGCGACGCCGGCTCTGCACCACCCCCGACGCGTTAGAGGCCTGCCACGCAGCCGGTGAGCTCGGGGTCCTGCTTGGCGTCGAGAATGGCTATGCGATGGGCGAGGATCTGTCCCGGCTTGCCCGTTGGCGCGAGCTTGGCGCCATCTACCTGACCCTGACGCATGACGGGCACAATGCCCTCTCCGATTCTGCACGGCCGCGAGCGGATCTCGGCGACATGCCTAGCCGCCATGGCGGGCTTTCCCAGCTCGGTCGGGCGGCGATTGCCGAGATGAACCGAATCGGCCTCATCGTCGATGTGTCGCATGTCGCACGCAGCGGCATGATGCAGGCGGCCGAGCTCTCCCGCACGCCAATCGTCGCCACCCACACCTGCTGCCGCGCCCTGCGTGACCATCCGCGCAACCTCGACGATGAGCAGCTCGAGATGCTTCGCGCCGTGGGAGGGCTGGCGCAGATTACGGCAGTGCCGAGCTTCTTGTGCAAGCCCGGGCCGGACGGGACGACGAGGGCGACACTCAGCGACTATGCGGACCATGTCGACCATGCGGTTCGACGCATCGGCATCGACCATGTTGGCCTGTCCTCCGATTTCGATGGCGGCGGTGGTTTCACCGGCTGGGAGGATGCATCCAAGACGGCGGCGGTCAGCGCCGAATTGCTGCGGCGCGGATATGGGCCGCGCGAGTTGACGCTGCTCTGGTCCGGCAACTTCCTGCGCGTATGGCGCGCGGCGCTGCGCGCCGCCGGATAGCGCGAAGGACCCGACACCTCTGGCTGGGTGCTGATGAGGTGGTGCGGTCCGGTGCCGGGCCCTCAAGAGACCGCGCGGCTGAGATGCCAAAGCCAGACTCAGCCTCCCAGGCTGTCCAGCGTCTCTGTCAAAAGGCGCAGATCCTCCGCTCGGGACAGTCGATGATCACCGTCCTTGATCAGGTGAAGGCGAACATCGCCGTGGGAGAGCGCATCGACCAGTCGTAACGCATGACGCCAGGGCACATCGGGGTCGGCCATTCCCTGCAGGATCCGAACCGGGCAGGGCAGGCTGAGCGGCCTGTCCAGCACCGATCGGCGGCGTCCATCTTCGAACAACGCCCGGGTCACCGGAGTCGGTTCGCCATAGGCGCTTGGCAGGTGGAGGACACCTTGATCCATCAATTCTGCCCGCTGTGCGTCGGAAAAGGCGGGCCACATCAGCAACTCGGTGAAATCAGGCGCTGGCGCGATGCCGATGAACCCCGCCAGTCGCGCTGGCCGGGCATTTGCCAACAGCAGGCCGATCCAGCCCCCCATGGAGGAACCGACCAGAATCTGCGGTCCCTCGGTCAGCGCGTCGAACACGAGTAACGCGTCGGCGGCCCAATCGCTGATCGTGCCGTCCTCGAATCGGCCGGCGCTTTCGCCGTGGCCGGAATAGTCGAAGCGCAGGAAGGCCCGGCCTCCTGCCGCGCAATGATTGCGCAGCGCCAGTGCTTTCGCTCCCTGCATGTCGCTTCGAAAGCCGGACAGGAAGACCACGCCAGGCCCGCGGCCCGGCAGTCGTGCCCAGGCCAGCCTTCCATGCAGGTGGCCCACCTCCTCCTGAAGGCTGGTCTCGCTGCTCATGCCGGATGGCCGCGGCGGGCGAGGCTGGCCATCAATGCGCCGATGCCGAAGGCCCAGGGGGGGCAGGAATCGGTTCGATCCACCTCGTTCTCCAGCGCGCCGAGGCGCGGTGTCGCGATGCGCACCACGTCACCCGGATGGTGGGTGAAGCCCATGCCCGGTGCGCCGCGATCCTTGGAGGGGGAGAAGGGTGTGCCGAGGAACAGTACCGCGCCATCCGGGTATTGGTGGTGCGCGCCGATCATCTGGCCGACCAGATCGGTCGGGTCGCGACTGATGTCGCCAATCCGCCCGCTGTCCTGCAGCGCGAAGCCGTCCCGGCCTGTGATGGTCAGCGTCAACTCCGCCTGGCGCACATCCTCCAGCGTGAAGCTCTCGTCGAACAGGCGGACCAGCGGCCCGATCGAGCAGGCGGCGTTGTTGTCCTTCGCGCGGCCGAGCAGCAGCGCACTGCGGCCTTCCACGTCGCGCAGATTCACGTCGTTGCCGAGCGCAGCGCCGACGATCCGGCCCTGCGCGTTCACCACCATCACCGCCTCCGGCTCCGGGTTCGACCACTGGCTGACCGGGTGTACCCCGACCTTGGCACCGGGGCCGACGGCCGACAGCACCGGGGCTTTGGTGAAGATCTCGGCATCCGCGCCGATGCCGACCTCCAGATACTGGCTCCACCACCCCTTGGCGACCAGCGCCGCCTTCACGGCCATCGCCTCCGGGCTGCCGGGCACCAGGTTGGCGAGGTCGTCGCCGATGATGCGGCGTACCTCGGCGCGGATGGTCTCCGCCTGGCTGGCATCGCCGCGGCAGCGTTCCTCGATCACGCGTTCCAGCATGGAGCGCACATAGGTCACGCCTGCCGCCTTGATCACCTGCAGGTCGACCGGCGCAAGAAGCCAGGGCTTGGCCGGGTCGCGCGCCGCATGGTGCGCATTGGCCAGGGCGGCGGGCAGATCGAGTGCCACCGGTACACCGCGGGCGCGGATGGCGGCGACCGGATCCTCGCTGTTCATCCAGGCGCTGGCAGTGCCGAAGGCGGGTGTCATGTCGAAAGCTTCGCCCCCCTGCAGCGCATGGACCACCGGACCTTCCGGCGTCATGAGGCGCAGCGCGAAGCTGCCGGCGGCGAGATCGTGCGGCAGGGCCTGGGTCATGGTTTGGTCTTCGATCCTCCCATCGTCAGGCGAGCTTACCCTGCCCTGAGGCGACGCCAAGGCTGGCGCGGTCTGTCACCGTCGGAACGGGTAGGCGGGGCCGCTTCGCCGGTGCCCAGATGGCGCGGGCCTCGGCACGCGCCGCCCGACGCGATGGGTGGTGACGGCGCCGGTGCGACGGGCCAGCATGGGGGCATGAGCGATACAGTTCCCTTGATCGAGGTCTCCGGCCTGCGCGCCGCCGATCCAGCTGCCCGCGCCGTAGTGGCGCATGCGCTCGGGGCCGCCTGCCGCGGCCCGGGCTTCTTTCTGGTGACGGGTCACGGCATTCCGCGGGCCGTCACAGACCGCCTGTTCGCCGTGGCGCGGGACCTCTTCGCGCTGCCGGAGGGCGCCAAGCAGGAAGTCTCCATTCGTCGGTCTCCGCACAACCGCGGCTATGTTGGCCTGTCCGAGGAGCAACTCGACCCTGGTCGACCCGCGGATCGGAAGGAGGCGTTCAATATCGGCCTCGATCTCGGGCCGGACGATCCGGAGGTGCTGGCTGGCAAGCCGTTCCGTGGTGTGAACCAGTGGCCGGCCGGTGTTCCGGGGCTGCGCGAGGCGGTGCTGGCGCAATTCGACGCCGTCTGGGCGCTCGGCCGGCTGCTGCATCGCGGCTTTGCCCTGGACCTCGGCCTGCCGGAGGACTTCTTCGAGTCGCGCCTGGACCGCCCGCTGGCCATCCTTCGCCTGTTGCACTACCCGGCCAAGACGGCTGCGACGAGCGCTCTCGGGGCTGGCGAGCATACGGATTACGGCAACCTCACCATCCTGGCGACGGATGGTGTGGCGGGGTTGGAAGTGAAGCGGCGCGATGGAGGCTGGGAAGCGGTCCCGCATCTCCCCGGTGCTTTCGTCTGCAACATTGGCGACTGCCTTATGCGGTGGACCAACGATGTCTACGCTTCCACCCCGCACCGGGTGCGGACCCCGGAAGCGGAGCGTTTTTCGGCTGCCTTCTTCCTCGATCCGAACCCGGATGCGGTGGTGGAAGCGCTGCCCGGTTGCACAGGCCCCAGCAACCCCGCCCGTTACTCGCCGGTGTCTGGCGCCGATTATCTGCGGGAAAAGCTGGACGCGACCTATGCGCATCGGCGCAAAGGTTGAGCCGGTGCCAATGGACGTGGCGAGGCGGCTTGGCTAGGAAGCCCGGGCCATGAACCCCCGGCCATGACGCCCCCCTCCGCCGTGCTCCAGGTGCTGCCCGCTCTGGCCTCGGGCGGGGTGGAGCGCGGCACGATCGAGATTGCCGAGGCGATCCGCGATTCAGGATTTCGGCCTATCGTCGCCTCGGCTGGCGGCGCCCTGGTGAGCGAGCTCGAACGTCTTGGCGTACGGCATGTGATGTTGCCGCTGGCGACAAAATCGCCGCTCGGGTTGTGGCGCAATGCCGGCAGTCTGACCGCGCTGGCGCGGGCGGAGGGGGTTCGGATCATCCATGCCCGCTCCCGGGCCCCGGCCTGGTCCGCCCTGCTGGCGGCAAGGCGCAGCGGAGCAGCCTTCGTTACCACCTATCACGGCACCTACAACGAGAACCTGCCAGGCAAACGGCTTTACAATTCCGTCATGGCGCGCGGCGACCGTGTCATCGCGATAAGCGGCTTCATCGCCGATCTGATCCGGACGCGGCATGGCGTGCCGGAGGAGCGCATCCGGCTGATTCCGCGGGGTGTGGATCCGCGTCGTTTCGACCCGGCTCTGATCTCGGCCGACGCCATCGATGCGCAACGCGCTGCATGGGACGCGGCGCCGGGAGTCCCGGTCATCCTGCTGCCAGGGCGGCTCACGCGATGGAAGGGGCAGGGTGTGCTGGTGGCTGCCCTGGCGCGTCTTCGCCCGCCCGCCATTGCCGTGCTCGCCGGTGGCGGCCGTCCAGGCTTCCAAGCTGAACTCCAGGCACAGGCGGCACGGGAAGGGGTGGCCGACCGGCTTCGGATCCTGGGCCATGTGCCGGACCTGGCGGTGGCCATGGCCGCTGCGGATGTGGTGGTGCATGCCAGCACCGATGCGGAGGCCTTCGGGCGGACCGTGATCGAGGCGCAGGCGATGGCCCGGCCGGTGATTGCGGCCGACCTCGGCGGGCCGCGAGAGACGGTGGAGCAGGGGGCGACGGGCTGGCGCGTGCCGCCTGGCGATCCGGATGCGCTGGCCAAATGCCTGGCTCAGGTCCTGGGCATGTCGACTTCAGCGCGGGAAGCCGTGGGCCGGGCGGCGCGAATGGCGGTGCTGGCGCGCTACAGCACAGCGGCAATGCAGGCCGCGACCCTCGATGTCTACCGGGAATTGTTGGCATGACGGCCATTCTCGTCATCCGCCTGGGCGCGCTCGGCGATTTTGTTCAGTCCTTCGGTCCCTTTGCGGCAATTCGGGCGCATCATCCGGAGGCCCGGATCGTCCTGCTGACGACGCCACCTTTCGCAGCCCTGGCCCGCCGCAGCCCCTGGTTCGACGATGTCTGGGCGGATGGTCGGCCTTCCTGGCATACACCCCGGGCCGTGCTGGCGCTCGCGCGGCGCCTGCGCAGCGCTGGCTTCGGACGGGTCTATGATCTGCAGACCTCCGGCCGCTCCTCCCGCTACCGTTGGTTGGTGGGTCAGGGCGTTGAGTGGTCAGGCGTGGCGCGGGGCGCCTCCCACCCGCATGCCAACCCAGATCGCGATTCCATGCACACGCTGGAGCGGCAGCGCGAGCAATTGGAGGCCGCCGGCATCCGCCACTTTCCCGCACCGGAACTCGACTGGCTGGATGCGGATCTGGCCCATTTTGCCCTGCCGCCGCGCTTCGCCCTGCTGGTACCCGGCGCCTCGCCCCTGCGGCCAGGCAAGCGATGGCCGGCGGCCCACTTCACGGCTTTCGCCGCAGGCTGCGTGCAGCCCTGCGTGGTGCTGGGCGGGGCGGGCGAGGCGGCTTTGGCCGAGACGATTTGCGCCACCGTACCGGGCGCGATCAGCCTGGCCGGCCGCACTAGCTTTGCTGAGGTCGCGGCGCTGGCCCGCCGCGCCAGCTTCGCACTGGGCAACGACACCGGTCCCACGCATCTTCTGGCCGCCGCCGGGTGCCCCACCCTGGCGCTGTTCGGCGGCGACAGCGACCCGGCGCTATGTGCCCCGCGCGGCCCGGCCGTGGCCGTGCTACGCCACCTTCCGCTGTCCGGGCTGAGCGTGGAGGCGGTGCGTGCGGCTTTGGCCGGAATCATCCCTCCGGAAGCGGCGCAGGCATGAAGGCCTGTTGGGTCCATTGGCGCAGCGCCTCCGTCTCCGGCTCCGTGAGCTTCTCGTCCAGCGCGCGCAGGGCGTTGAGCAGGGTGACAAACAGCGCGCGCGCCAAGCGCATAGGACCATCCGCCGGGGCCGGCTCGCCCAGCCGGACATAGCCGCGCAGCAGCCAACGAAGCAGCGCCAGCACCTCCCGCGCCGAGACACTGTGCCCGGCGGCGGTTGCGGCAGTGGCAAGGCGCGCGGCAGCCTCGACCGGGTCGAGCGGCTGCGCACGCGCGATCGCGTCAAGTAGGAAGGCCAGTTCTGCCGGGCCGAAGGCCGGCAGATCCTGCGGCAACGCCTTGGCATCCCGCGATCCCCACAGCAGATCCTGGACCAGGGAAGCGGCCTTCTGCATGGCGGCTGCATCGGGCGGGCCTTCCGCTGCGGCCTCCGCCCCCGGGGCCAGGATTGGCCGAGGGGGTTCGCCTTCGAGCCGCTCGGGCACCGCCGGGGCTGGCGCCGCGGGTTGCGTGTCGGAAGGTGCCTTGGCGGGTGGCGTGGCGGGTGGATCGGTGTCGGCCGGTTCCGGCAGGTGCTCAGCCGGTGGTCGGCGCAGTGGCGGCCTGGTCGGTTCGGCCAGGGGCCGCGGGGGGTCTGCGAACTGCGCGATCGGCAGGTCGCCCATGCCCTGGTGGGCGAAATCCTCCAGCCCCACCACCAGGTCGGCGGCTGCGAGGTACGCTGCCTTGGCGGTGTCCTGCGCCAGCACGGTGATACGCCGGTCATGGGCGCGGAGCCGCATCAGCGCCGGCAGGAAGTCGCTGTCGCCGGACAGCAGGACGAATTCTTCGAACCGGGTCGGGTGGTCCAGTGCCTCCCGCATGTCGAGGGCCAGCTTCATGTCGGCGCTGTTCTTCAGCCAGGCGAGCGGCGGGCAATCCACGACCTCGAAACCCGCCTGCACGAAGGCGGCTCGGAATTCGGAGAAGTAGCAGCGGTTGCGCAACTCGCGCGCCAGGCGGTATCGCGCGACAGCCCTGCCAGGCTGGAAATCGTGGTAGCCGGCCGGGTTCAGGTAGCAGCGCCGCACCAGGGTCCGCCGCGTGGCGAGGCTGCCGTCTCCGGCGCGCCCCTCCAACCAGGCCAGCCAGGCATCGGGACGTTCCCCGAAGGCATAGGCCGCGCGCTCGTCCCAACGCAGCAGGGCCATGAAGACATTGTCGAAATCGACATAGAGCGCGGCACGTGGTGGCGAATTCTCGCGGTTCATGAATATGTCCAGCAGTGCGACGGATACCGCCCCAGTGCCTTGACGACGGCACGGCGGGCTGGCCATGGTCGCGCCCCCTCCGCCCATAGTCCAGGAGCCCTGTGGACCAATGCCCGCGATCACCTTGCCTGACGGTTCCGTCCGCGCCTTCGACGGGCCCGTCACCGGCACGACGGTCGCGGCCAGCATCGGCCCCGGCCTGGCCAAGGCCGCGCTCGCCATGCAGGTGGACGGCGTGCTGCGCGACTTGTCGGACGAGATCTCGGCGGATGCCAGTCTCCGCTTCATCACCCGCCGCGACCCTGAGGCGCTGGAGATGATCCGCCACGACACAGCCCATGTGCTGGCGGAGGCGGTGCAGGACCTGTTCCCCGGCACCCAGGTGACCATCGGCCCGGTGATCGAGAACGGCTTTTACTACGACTTCTTCCGGAACCAGCCCTTCAGCGTCGAGGATTTTGCCGCGATCGAGGCGCGGATGCGGGAGATCGTGGCGCGCAACGCGGCGTTCCAGCGCAGCGTGGTCTCCCGCGCCGAAGCCACCGCGCTCTTCGAGAAGAGGGGCGAGGCCTTCAAGGTCGAGCTGATCCGCGACCTGCCGGATGGCGTGGATATCAGCCTCTACAGCCAGGGCGAGTGGATCGACCTGTGCCGCGGGCCGCATATGCGCTCCACCGGCGATGTCGGCACCGCCTTCAAGCTGACCAAGGTCGCCGGCGCCTATTGGCGCGGCAAGTCCGAGAACCCGGTGCTTTCCCGCATCTACGGCACCGCCTGGCGCGACCAGAAGGAGCTCGACACCTACCTTCTCCAGGTCGAGGAGGCTGAGAAGCGCGA
This sequence comes from Falsiroseomonas selenitidurans, assembly GCF_012103215.1. GTDB lineage: Bacteria > Pseudomonadota > Alphaproteobacteria > Acetobacterales > Acetobacteraceae > Falsiroseomonas > Falsiroseomonas selenitidurans. The sequence goes on along the minus strand of NZ_JAAVNE010000010.1, from coordinate 92,148 downwards.
CCACCGCCGCATCGGCAAGGAAATGGGCCTGTTCCACCTGCAGGAGGAAGCGACCGGCAGCGTCTTCTGGCACCCGAAGGGCTGGAAGCTGTACCGGACGGTCGAGGACTATATGCGCCGCCGCCTAGACCAGGCCGACTACCAGGAGGTGAAGACCCCCCAGCTGGTGGACCGCCGCCTCTGGGAGGAATCCGGCCACTGGGAGAAATTCCGCCACGCCATGTTCCTCGCCAAGGTCGAGGACAAGGACGAGGCGGATCGCACCTATGCGCTGAAGCCGATGAACTGCCCCTGCCATGTGCAGATCTTCAACCAGGGCGTCCGCAGCTACCGCGAACTGCCGCTGCGCATGGCCGAGTTCGGCGCCTGCCACCGCTTCGAACCCTCGGGTGCGCTGCACGGCATCATGCGCGTGCGCGCCTTCACCCAGGACGACGCGCATATCTTCTGCGAGGAACACCAGATCGCGGATGAGACGGTACGCTTCGTGGCGCTGCTCTCCGGCATCTATCGCGACCTCGGCTTCGCCGATTTCCAGGTGAAGTTCTCCGACCGCCCCGCCGTGCGGGCCGGCGACGACGCGACCTGGGACCGTGCCGAAGGCGCGCTGAAGGAGGCCTGCGCCGTCGCCGGGGTGGAATACGAGCTGAACCCGGGGGAGGGCGCCTTCTACGGCCCGAAGCTGGAATTCGTGCTGCGGGACGCGATCGGCCGCGACTGGCAATGCGGCACGCTGCAAGTGGATTTCGTGCTGCCGGAGCGACTGGATGCCGTCTATGCGGCGGAGGATGGCACTCGCAAGCGGCCGGTCATGCTGCACCGGGCGATCCTGGGGTCCTTCGAGCGCTTCCTCGGCATCCTGATCGAGCAGCATGCGGGCCGCTTCCCGCTGTGGCTGGCACCGGTACAGGTGGTGGTGGCAACCATCGTCTCCGACGCTGACGACTATGCGCGCCAGGCCGCAGCGGCCCTGGCCAGGGCCGGATTGCGGGTGGAACTCGACCTGCGGAACGAGAAGATCAACCGCAAGGTGCCCGACCACATTGCTCAGCGCGTGCCAGTACTGGCCGTGGTCGGGCGGCGGGAGTCGGAGGAGGGGATGCTGGTGCTTCGCCGCCTGCCAGGGCGGGAGCAGGAGAGCCTGCCCCTGACCGAGGCCGTGGCGCGACTGGCGGCCGAAGCCACCGCGCCCGATCTGCGGCAAATCCTGGCTGTTGCGCCGCAATAAGGCCGCAGGATGCCGCAATGGCGTGCAGGCTGGGTCGCGTCCTGGCTTGCACCCACGGGGCCGGATCGCCATAACAGACGAGAGTCGGTTTGAACAACGATAGGAGAGCGCTATAGCCCGAGGTCCGATGCCCGCCCAGATGCCGACACGCGACGGCCCGCGGGTCAATGAGGAGATCCGTGTCCCCCAGGTCCGCCTGATCGATCAGGATGGCGAAATGATCGGGGTGATGTCCGCGCGGGATGCTTTGCTGCGGGCTTACGAGGTCGGCCTCGACCTTCTCGAGATCAGCCCCAACGCTGTGCCTCCGGTCTGCAAGATCCTGGATTACGGAAAATACAAGTACGAGCAGCAGAAGAAGGCGAACGAAGCGCGCAAGCGTCAAAAGGTCGTCGAGCTGAAGGAAATAAAGGTTCGCCCGAACATCGATGACCACGACTATGAAGTGAAGATGCGCCAGATGAAGGAGTTCATCGGCGAGGGTGACAAGGTGAAGGTCACGCTCCGCTTCCGCGGCCGCGAGATGGCACACCAGGATCTGGGCCTGAAGGTGCTCGACCGGATTCGGACGGAACTGGCGGAGGCCACCAAGGTCGAGTCCATGCCGCGCTTGGAAAACCGGCAGATGATCATGGTGCTGGCGCCCAAATAGGCGCCAGTTGCTGCCACCACGCTGGCGCTGCGGGCGCAGCGGAATCTCCATGATGCCGGAGGTGCACGACCCGCATGTTCGCCGCGATCCAACGGCGTCTGTCCGCCCTTGTCGTTGGTCCGTCGGCGCCGCGCGCCGCAAAGATTGCGCCGGATTCGGCGCAGTCATTCAGGGCTCCGGCCTTTACGGTGCCGACTCCTGCCCAGTTGGCCGAGGATGCAGCACTGCCCGAACGCGCCGCTGTCTTTGCCGCCGCCTGCCGCAGTCGTCTGCCCATGCTGGATCGGGTGATGGCAGGCCTGGTGGCGGAGGGGCGATTGCGTCCTGACCAGCAGGCTTATGGCCAGGAGCATCGGCCTCGCTTCACGGAGGCGCTCTTTGCGATCGAGTCGCTGCTGGCACCCGCGCCTGATTGGCCAGCCTGCTCGGTACTGGAGGTCGGCTCCCCATCACGCGCAAGTTGTTCCATGCGGCCTTCCCGCGTCTGCATCTGACGGCGGCGTGCCTGTTCCACCACCGCCAGCTGGACGGCATCGTGGAGCGTGCGGTGCCGGTGGATCTCGAGAAGCTGGACCTGCGTGGCGTGTCGACCCCAGGCGCTGGCGGACCCAACGCTGCGTGACCTCGACATGACGATGCTGTGCGGAGTGCTGGAGCACCTTCTGGTCAACCCGGCGAACATCTTCCGCGCCCTGGCCGCGACCCTTCGCCCCGGTGGCCTGCTTTACGTTACAACGCTGAATTTTCTCCGTCAGGGCTGCCGAGGCCTCCTGCTCCCTGGACGCAATCCGCAACGGCTGTTCCGTCCGGACTATCGGCCGGAGGATCGTTTTCACCACCATGTCCGCGAGTAAACGCTGGCAGAAGTGCTGGACGCGATGCAGGCGGCCGGTCTGGCACTGGAACCGGCGCTGTATTCCGCCTGCTGGGATAGCGATGAGGAGGCTGCGCGGCTGCTGGCCGCTGCACTGCGCGATCTGGTGGTGGTGGGGCGCAAGCCGGACTGAAAGGGGGTACCCTCACATCGCCGGCGCAATTCGTCTGCCACCCGGCGGTTGGCTTCGGGCTTTGCATCGGTGCGCGCTTGACGCAGGCGACAGGCGCCGCTAGTCGGGCTCTTCCGGTCCGCCCTGGGCCAATCGGTCGTCCTGCTTCGTGCGGGTCGGCTCCGCCGCTCCGCGAAGGCTCGCGCAGCGGCGCGATTTCGTTTGGGGCGAACGCAATGGCTACCGAGGTATCAGGCCGCCACGATGGGCGAGGCGCACCATGTTTGAGGCTTTGGGCAACCGGCTGACGGGGGTCTTCGACAAGCTGCGCCGCCGCGGCGCACTGTCCGATTCCGATGTCCAGGAGGCGCTGCGGGAAGTCCGCATTGCGCTGCTGGAGGCCGATGTCGCCCTGCCGGTTGTGCGTGACCTGGTCAACCGCGTCCGGGACCGCGCGGTGGGGCAGGAAGTGATTCGCAGCGTCTCTCCGGCGCAGCAGGTCATCAAGATCGTCAATGATGCGCTGGTGGAGGCGTTGGGCGGCGGGGAAGGGGATGATGGCAAGCGCGGCATCGACCTGAACGCACCGTCGCCGCTGCCGATCCTTATGGTCGGGCTGCAGGGTTCGGGTAAGACCACCACTTCCGGCAAGATCGCGCTGCGGCTGCGAACGCGGGAGCGGAAGAAAGTCCTGCTGGCCTCGCTCGACGTGCATCGCCCGGCAGCGCAGCTGCAGCTGCAGCAGCTGGCGGATCGCGCCGAGGTCACCTGCCTGCCGATCGTCGCCGGCCAGCGGCCGCTGGAGATTGCCGCCCGCGCCATGGATTTGGCACGGCGCGAGTTGTTCGACGTGGTCATCCTGGACACCGCCGGCCGGCTTTCCATCGATGCCGAGCTGATGGCCGAAGTGGCCGCGGTGAAGGCCTTCGCAAAACCGCATGAGACGCTGCTGGTCGTCGATGCGATGACCGGTCAGGATGCGGTGCAGACGGCTCGCGCCTTCAACGAGCAGGTCGGCGTCACGGGCATCGTCATGACGCGCGTGGATGGCGACGCACGGGGCGGCGCGGCGCTGTCCATGCGCGCCATCACCGGCGCGCCGATCAAGCTCCTGGGTGCCGGCGAGAAGCTTGATGCGCTGGAGGACTTCCACCCCGATCGCATCGCCAACCGCATCCTCGGCATGGGCGACATCGTCTCGCTGGTCGAAAGGGCCGCCGAGACGATCGACCAGGCGGAAGCCGAGAAGCTCGCGAAGAAGATGCAGAAGGGGTCGTTCGACCTCGAGGACTATGCCCAGCAGATCAAGCAGATCGGCAAGATGGGCTCGCTGTCCGGCATCCTCGGCATGCTGCCCGGCATTGGCAAGATGAAGGCGCAGATCGAGAACGCGAACCTCGACCAGTCCATGCTGAAGCGGCAGGCCGCCATCATCTCCTCGATGACGGTGAAGGAACGGCGCAAGCCGGAGCTGATCAAGGCCTCGCGCAAGAAGCGCATCGCCGCGGGCTCCGGCACGACGGTGCAGGAAATCAATCGCCTGCTGAAGCAGTTCGACGACATGTCGGACATGATGAAGCGGATGAACAAGATGGGCCAGAAGGGGCTGATGCGCGGTGGTCTCGCCTCGCTGATGCCCGGCCTTGGCAACAAACGACCTTTCTAAAGATCAGGAGAAGGTAACCCTCATGGGCCTCAAGATCCGCCTCGCGCGCGCCGGCGCCAAGAAGCGTCCCTACTACCACATCGTGGTGGCGGACAGCCGCAGCCCGCGTGACGGCCGCTTCATCGAGAAGCTGGGCAGCTACAACCCGATGCTGCCGTCGGACCACCCCGATCGCGTGCGCCTGTTCGCCGAACGCATCACGCATTGGAAGTCCGTCGGCGCCCTGCCGACGGAGCGCGTGGCCAAGTTCCTGGGCCATGCCGGCCTGGCACCGATGCCCGTGTATCCGGAACAGCCGAAGCAGTCCGCGCCGAAGAAGAAGGCGCAGGAACGCGCCGCCGCGAACGCCGCGGCCGGCTGAACGGACGGTGCTGGCGGTGGCGCGGGTGCGACGCGTGATGGTGGGGGAAATCGGGCGGCCGCACGGCGTGCGGGGCCTGGTGCGTCTGCACGCCTTCACCACCGACCCGCACGCCATTGGCAGCTACGGGCCGCTGACGGACGAATCCGGCACGCGCCGCTTCGTGGTGACGCCGATGCCCGACGGCATCGGGCGCATCGACGGTGTGGCCGACCGCGACCAAGCCGCGCGCCTGACCGGCACCAAGCTGTTCATCGACCGCGACCGCCTGCCGCCCCCCGCGGATCCCGAGGAGTTCTTCCTGTGCGACCTGGAAGGCCTTGCCGCCTTCGGGGCGGATGGGACCGAGATTGGCTCGGTGCGCGCGGTGGAGGATTACGGTGCCGGTGCCATCCTGGTGGTGGATGGCCCGGCGGGCGAATTGCTGCTGCCCTTCACCCGCGCCGTGGTGCCGGTGGTGGACATCGCCGGCGGCCGGCTGACCGTGGTGCCGCCGGAGGAGGTGGTCGTGCCGCCCCGCCCGGGCGAGGACGCGGCCGCATGACCTGGCAGGCCAACATCCTGACCCTGTTCCCGGAGATGTTCCCCGGACCGCTCGGCCTGTCGCTTGCCGGCCGGGCGCTGCGCGAGGGGCGTTGGGGGCTGCGCGCGATGGACATCCGCGGCTTCGCGACGGATCGGCATCGCACGGTCGACGATACGCCTTTCGGCGGCGGGGCGGGGATGGTGATGCGGCCGGATGTGCTGGACGCGGCTTGCGCGGCGGCGGTGGCGGAATCCCCCGCTGCGCCTCTGGTCTACCTAACGCCGCGCGGGCGGCTGCTGGACCAGGCCCTGGTCCGTGACCTGGCCGCCGGGCCGGGCGTGGTGCTGCTCTGCGGCCGCTACGAAGGGGTCGACCAGCGAGTGATCGAGGCCCGCGGCATGGTCGAGGTCTCTGCCGGCGACGTCGTGCTGTCGGGCGGCGAGCCGGCGGCGCTGCTGCTGCTCGATGCCTGCGTCCGGCTGCTGCCGGGCGTGATGGGCGCGGCAGCGAGCGCGGAGGAGGAAAGCCACGGCACCGAGGGACTGCTGGAGTATCCGCACTACACGCGCCCGGCCGAATGGCAGGGCCGCGCAGTGCCGCCGGTGCTGCTCTCCGGTCATCATGCCGAGGTGGCGCGCTGGCGCCGAACGGAGGCGGAGGCCGCGACCCGCGCGCGGCGCCCCGATCTCTGGGACCGACATCTCCGCCGACGGGCGGAATCCCATGAACCGGCTGAGGCGGGGCGGCTGGACGGCCACCCGGCCGCCGCCTAGATCCAATGAAGCAAAGGACCAACCGATGAACCTGCTCCAGCAGTTCGAGGCCGCCCAGCAGGCGCGCCTCTCCGCCAGCCGCCCGACCCCCAGCTTCGACGCGGGCGATACCCTCCGCGTCATGGTGAAGGTGGTGGAAGGCGAGCGCACGCGTGTGCAGGCCTATGAAGGCGTCTGCATCGCCCGCAGCAACCGCGGCCTGAACAGCAACTTCACCGTCCGCAAGCTGTCCTATGGCGAGGGTGTGGAGCGCATCTTCCCGCTGTATTCGCCGAACGTGGCGGAGATCATCGTGGTTCGCCGTGGCAAGGTACGGCGCGCGAAGCTGTATTACCTGCGCGGCCGCACCGGCAAGTCCGCGCGAATCGAGGAGCGGGCGCGCGACAAGCGCGAGACCGCGACCGCCTGACCCGGCAGCGGCCCCGCCGCGCCGGCGGGGCCCTCGGGTTGGAGGACGAAGGACAAGGGGGAAGGCGATGGCCAAGCCACGCACGCTGTTCGACAAGATCTGGGACGCCCATGTGGTGGAGACGCTGCCGGACGGCACGGCGGTACTCTACATCGACAAGCATCTCACCCACGAAGTCACCAGCCCCCAGGCCTTCGAAGGCCTTCGCCTGGCCGGCCGCCGCGTGCGACGGCCGGATGCAACGATCGCGGTGGTGGACCACAACATCGCCACCGACGCCTCCCGCTACGGCCGCATCGAGGATCCGGAAAGCCGCCAGCAGGTTGAGACGCTGGAGAGGAACGTCGCCGAGTTCGGCGTTCCTTACATCCCACTGACGGATATCCGCCAGGGGATCGTCCACGTCATCGGGCCGGAACTCGGCTTGTCCCTGCCGGGAATGACGTTGGTCTGCGGCGACAGCCACACCTCCACCCACGGCGCCATGGGCGCGCTGGCCTTCGGCATCGGCACTTCGGAGGTGGAGCATGTGCTCGCCACGCAGACGCTGCTGCAGAAGCCGGCGAAGAACATGCGCATCACGGTGGATGGCACGCTGCCCGCAGGCTGCACCGCCAAGGACATCGTGCTGGCCATCATCGGCCGGATCGGCACCGGCGGCGGCACGGGCCATGTGATCGAATACGCTGGCGAGGCGATCCGCGCGTTGGACATGGCCGGGCGCATGACGCTCTGTAACATGACCATCGAGGCCGGCGCCCGGGCCGGCATGGTGGCGCCGGACCAGACCACCTTCGACTACGTGAAGGGTCGGCCCTTCGCGCCGAAGGGCGAGGCATATGAACGTGCCGTCGGCTGGTGGAAAACGCTGCCGACGGATGAGGGCGCACATTTCGACAAGGAAGTGCGGCTGGACGCTGCCGGTATCGCGCCGCAGGTGACCTGGGGCACCAACCCGGAAGCCGTGCTGCCGATCACCGGTACTGTGCCGGATCCGGCGCTGGTGGCCGACGAGGACCGCCGGGCGCAGATGGCGCGCATGCTGCAGTACATGGACCTGCAGCCGGGCCAGAAGCTGGAAGGGCTGAAGATCGACGTCGCCTTCATCGGCTCCTGCACCAATTCCCGCATCGAGGATATCCGTGCCGCCGCCGCGATCGCCCGCGGCCGCAAGGTGGCCGATGGCGTGCGCGCCCTGGTGGTGCCAGGCTCCGGCCTGGTGAAGAAGCAGGCGGAGGATGAGGGGCTGGACCTGATCCTGAAGGAAGCGGGCTTCGAGTGGCGCGAGGCCGGCTGTTCCATGTGCCTCGGCATGAACCCTGACAAGCTGACCCCCGGCCAGCGCAGTGCCAGCACCAGCAACCGCAACTTCGAGGGCCGACAGGGACCGGGCGGGCGCACCCACCTCGTCTCCCCGGCCATGGCAGCGGCGGCGGCCATTCACGGCATGCTGGTCGATGTCCGCAAGCTGCAGGAGGGTGTGTGAGATGAAGGCCTTCACCACGCTGACGGGCGTCGCCGCGCCAATGCCGGCCGCCAACATCGACACCGACAAGATCATCCCGGCCCGCTTCCTCAAGACCATTGCGCGCACCGGGCTCGGCAAGTCGCTGTTTGCGAATATGCGCTATCGGGAGGACGGGTCGGAGAATCCGGAATTCGTGCTGAACCAGGAACCCTACCGTCAGGCGGAGATCCTGATCGCCTTCGACAATTTCGGCTGCGGCTCCTCCCGCGAGCACGCGCCTTGGGCGCTGCTGGATTTCGGCATCCGCTGTGTCATTGCGCCGGATTTCGCCGACATCTTCCACTCCAACTGCTTCAAGAACGGCGTGCTGCCGGTTCCGCTGCCGCGCGAGGTGTGCGAGCAGTTGATGGAGGATTCCCGCATGGGCGGGAATGCACGCATCACGGTGGACCTGGAGCGCCAGGTGGTGGTGCGCCCGAACGGGGAGGAGATTTCCTTCCAGATTGATCCCTTTCGCCGGCACCTGATGCTGAATGGCCTGGACGATATCGGCCAGACCATGCAGCACGCGCCCGCCATTGATGGGTTCGAGGCGCAGCAGCGTGCCGCCCAGCCCTGGCTCTACGCCGAGGCCTGACCGATCGGGGGCCGTCCTGGTCCCCACCCCGACCCTCCCCGCGGGGGAGGCCTTTGCCGACAGGACGAACCATGCCCGCCAACAAGAAGCTTCTCATCCTGCCGGGCGACGGCATCGGGCCGGAGGTGATGCGCGAGGTGCGACGCATCATCGACTGGATGGACCGCCGCCGCAGCGTGACCTTTGAGATCGAGGAAGGCCTGGTGGGCGGCGCCGCGCTGGATGCCACCGGCTCGCCCTGCCCGGATGAGACAGTAGCAGCGGCGAGGCGTGCCGATGCGGTGCTGTTCGGCTCTGTCGGCGGGCCGCGCTGGGACAGCCTGCCTTTCGACCGGCGCCCGGAACTGGGCATCCTGCGGCTGCGCAAGGATCTGCAACTGTTCGCCAATCTGCGCCCTGCGGTGGTGCTGGACGCGCTGATCGACGCCTCTGCGCTGCGTCCCGACCTGGTGCGGGGCCTGGATATCATGATTGTGCGGGAGACGACCGGCGGCATCTACTTCGGCGAGCCGCGCGGCATCCACCTGAACGAGCAGGGCCGCCGCGTTGGTGTCGACACCGAAATCTACTCGGAGGACGAGATCGCTCGCGTGGCCCGCGTCGCCTTCGACCTGGCGCGCAAGCGCCGCAACAAGGTGACCAGCGTCGAGAAGGCCAACGTCATGCAGTCCGGCCGCCTGTGGCGGGCCGTGGTCGGCGAGATCGGCAAGGCGGAATACCCGGATGTCGAGCTGGAGCACATGTACGCGGACAATTGTGCCATGCAGCTGGCCAGCCGGCCGAAGCAGTTTGACGTGGTGCTGGGCGGCAATCTGTTTGGCGATGTGCTGTCCGATCTGGCGGCGGCACTGACCGGCTCGCTTGGCATGCTGCCTTCCGCCACCATCGGCGCGCTGCAGGCGGATGGCCGCCGCACCGCGTTGTACGAGCCGATTCATGGCTCTGCCCCGGACATCGCCGGCAAGGGGGTGGCGAATCCCAGCGCCCAGATCCTGTCCTTCGCCATGCTGTTGCGCCTGTCCTTTGGCATGGACGAGGACGCGGCGCTGATCGAGCAGGCGGTGGAGAAGGTACTCGGCGGCGGTCTGCGCACGGCCGATATCATGGCCCCCGGCATGGCCCGCGTGGGCACCAGCGTGATGGGCGAGGCAGTGTTGCGCGAGCTTGAAAAACTCTCGTCATAGAAGCGGATGGCGGGCTTGCGCGCTTGGGTGCTGCCCGCTATCTACCGGCTCCCGTCGCGGACCCGTAGCTCAATTGGATAGAGCACCAGACTACGGATCTGGGGGTTAGGAGTTCGAATCTCTTCGGGTCCGCCACGGGATTTCATCTGCTTGCGGAAAGGCCGGATCTTCATAGATCCGGCCTTTCCGCATTTGCGGGCCTTGGCGACGAAGGCGCTTCTGCGGTCGGGTGGTTGAAGGCGGTCAGGCTGCCGCGTAGGCACTGTGCAGCATGAGGCCCGCATGGCGATCCGCGATGTGGCGATACAACGCCCGGTCCTCACGCGTCAGGTCCAGAAGTTGCTCACAGGTCTCGCAGGTCAGCGTGATGCGGCCCTGCCCCGCCGTCACGTTCTCCCGCCCCGGCGCCTGTGGCGGCAGGTCCAGCCATCGATGCAGATGAAGCGAAACATCGGTGAGCCGTTCAGTGGTCCCGACCAGGCCGTAGCAGCTTTCCAGGACAGGAATTGCCTCGGCTGCCGTGCTCCGCCCGGTCAACTGCCGGCAGGCCTCGGCGGCCAACTCCCGTCCCGAATCAGCGATGAATTCGGCAAAGCCGCGGTTGCGGAAACTGTCGTGCAGTGGATGCTCGGTCCAGGTGGACATGTAGTTGAAAGCAGACAGGAGCCGGGCCACTGGGTCGCGCAATAGCGTGGCAAAACGTGCGCCCGGTGGAGCCAGGGCGAGCGCTTCCTCGAATGTGAAGTGGCCGCTGACCAACCGATAGCGGGCAACATCGGCGGGTCGCATCGATCGGAAGGCCGCCTGCGCGGTACTGTCGCCAATGCGCAGCACGCTGCCCGCCGGCAGGCCACGCTCCAGGGCTGCGTGCAAGGCGAACCCGCCGGTCTTCGGCAGGTGAACGAAGACGATCTGCGGCGGCAAGCCGGTTTTGGCGTCAGGCGCTGCCGCATCCATGCGGGTCTCGTGCAATGGAATCCTCCAGCGTGGCTGTCTTGCCCAAGAGGATCCTGGGGCCCTGGCAGTGCCAGACTGTCAACGCCCAGATGGCTCGCGGAGCCTCGCCGCCAGCCCGTTCTCACGACGAGGTGAAGTGAAGGTTCAGCGCCGGGCGTCGCGCCGTGGACGGATGAAGGCATAGATCACCAAGGCCAGTCCGGCCAGCCAAGCGGTGCCAACCACCCAGGGCCGCCAAGGCATCAACGGGCCGTGCAGGGCGGGCGTCGGGGCGGCCTCTTCCGGATAGCTCACACGCACGTCAGGAAGACCGCGGCCCCGCCACGCCAGCGCCACACCCTGGCCGTCCAGCAGCGCAACATCACCGTCGTCCAGGCGCGGCGCCTCGGCCGGTAGGAGCGGTGGCGGGCCCAGCCGCCGCAGCCAGAGCCCAGGCTGCCCCTCCGCGACCAACAACTGTGCCGCCATCACCCGCTGCAGCCCCGCAAGGTCCAGGATCGGCCTTCCATCGGCGTTCGAGAGCAGGATCCGTCCGGCATCGAAGCGCAACACCGGGTCGGTGCCCTGCGGCGGCTCCCGCGTTGCTGCAAGAAATGGCGCCGAAGGGCGCACCTCTTCCCCCGGCTCCACCAGGCGCACCATCAACGGGGCGGTCGGTGCCAGCAGCCGACGCAAGACCCAGAGAATAGGATTCAGTTGTTCCGCCACCAACACCCCGCCGGGCGCGTCGGCGAGCACCTCCATACCGCCGGCATAGGCGGCGGGCAGGTCATGAAAGGCGCCTGGCGAACCCGCCGGCACAAGGCCGATCCGGCTGGGCGGCAGCAATTGCGCTGCGCCGGCTGGCTCGCCGCGCCGCAATTCCACCGAGATCTGGTTCTCAAGCCCAGCCAATCCGGCCGGCACCGGCAGCAGGAAGCGGCCCTGCCCGTTGCTCGAGAGGGGGCCACCGCCGAGAACGACTTCGTTCAGCAACACGCTGGCCACGGCGCTCGGGCCGGCAGCCCCCTGCAGCGCCACCTCCACCGAGCCAACCCTTGTCCCCGGAGGCAGATCCCGGGCAGAGAAGCCGAGGCGCCATGTGGCATGCGCGCCATGCCGGGGCGTGAGGTCGCCCCGCAACCCTGTGAAGGGTAGGGTGTCGGCTGAGGCCGTCATCTCCGGCGTGGAGACCGTACCGCCATGGATGGACGCGGCCGATGCCAAGCCGGCCCAGCCGCCAGCCAGCAGCCCGGCTGCCCGCTCCGGCTCGGGCCCGCCGAGTGTCAGCACCGGCACCCCGTCCATGAGCCGGGCTGCAGCCGCCTCCGCTCCCTGGCCGACCAGCACCGCGCCGGTTTCCCACAATCGGCCGCCACCACGGCCCGGCACGGCCTGACCAGGCGGCGCGCTCGCAATGGTCACCAGCCGTCCGCTATCTGCGAGCGCCAAGCCGATGCGCAGCGCAGCTGCGGCCTCGGACGCCGAAATCGCGCCCGGGCGCAACAGTACCTGGGTTTCCCGAGGGAGCAGTCGGAAAAGCGCGGCAACGGACAGTTCAGGTGCGTCCGGCAGCAGCACTACCACCGCACTGTCCGGCAGTAGGGTGGCGGTGGCAGGTCCTTGTGTACCGACCAGGCGCAAGGACAAGGTCAGTGCGCCGGAATGTCGGGCGACGTCGGCAGCGGGTACCGCCACATCCAATGCAAGGCGACGTGCCCCATCCGGAAAGGCGACGCTGTCCAACAAGCGGTCATTCGCTAGGAGTTCAACGGCATGCCGGCCGGGAAAGGGGGCGGCGAGATCGAGGTGCAATTCCAGCCTGGCTCGAAGCCCCGGCAGGCCACGTGGCAAAGGGACGCTGAGAGACTTACCAACCGCGCTGAAGGCGAAGCCGGCCGGCAGTCCGAGTTCCTCCAGCCCGATCCGCCGTTGGAGGCCGGCGGAACCCGGTAACTCTACTGGAATGACACGCAGGTTCGGAGCCGGTGTTGCAGCGGGCGCATCCGCCTCGGGTGGTTTGGGCGCCGGTGGCGGCGGCGGCGGCAGGGCTTCCACCAAGATGCCGCTGCGCCCGCGCGGCTGCGCGTCAGCGGCCACCGCCACAAGCAACAGGGTGAGGCTTGCAGCACTCCGGAGAAGGATGATTGGGGCTCGCACAGGTCCTCGGGTAGAGGCAAAAAGGAGGAAGAGCCAAGCGGGCGTCAAACTGGGCTGGAGTGAGTATTCCATCCGCCGGAGCCACCCGGCAAGGCGGTGGCGCGGCAGTGTCCCCAAGCCTTCATGTGCTGCGTCGTGGTCGACCTGTTCCCGGTCCGGATCATGGGTCCGGGCAGGTTTGGAGTCAGTAGCCGCGCTCGGGCTCCGCCAGCAGCGGGAAGGCGGAATGCACATGTGGCATCACCACTGGCGCCACCGGATGCAGCATGCTGCGGTTCACCTCGGCGAAGCTGGTCGCGCCCAGCAGGCCGAGGCAGGTCTGCACCTCATCCTCCAGCAGCTTCAGCACGCGGGCAACGCCTTCCTGCCCTGCCGCCGCCAGGCCATAGCAGTACAGCCGACCGAGACCGACCAGCTCCGCCCCCAGCGCCACCGCCTTCACCAGGTCCGTGCCGCGGCTGATGCCGCCATCCATCCACACCCGGGCGCGGCCGCCTACCGCCTCCACCACCTCCGGCAGCACGGCGAGCGAGCCGCGGCCGTGGTCGAGCTGCCGGCCGCCATGGTTCGAGACATAGACCACCTCGATCCCATGCTCGACCGCCATCGCCGCATCCTCCCCGGTGCCGATGCCCTTGAGGATGAGGGTGACGTTCGGATGCGCTGCGCGCACCCTGGCGATGTCGGCCCAGGACAGAGCGGCCTGGTGGTTCATGCCGCCGGACCGCGCCCGCCAATGCTTGACGAAGCGCTTGGCGATGTCGCGTTCACGGCGGCTGTAATGCGCCGTGTCCACGGTGATGGCGAAGGCGTCGTAGCCGGCATCCGTGGCCCGGTGGATGTGTTCGTCGACGAACTCCGGCCCGCCGCGGACATAGAGCTGAAAAATCTTGGCGCCGTCCGGATTCGCCTGGGCCGAGCCTTCCAACCCCGGCTCCGTCACGCTGCTGACGATGATCGGCACGCCGAATTCGGCCGCCGCGCGGCCGGCCGTGGCGGCGCCGCCTGGATCGAAACTGTCCAGCGAACCAACCGGGGCGAGGGCCACCGGCAGCCGGATGCGTCGCTTGCCGAGGAAGTCGCCGCCGCTGTCCACCGTGCTGACATCGCGCAGCACGCGCGGGCGGAAGGCCCAGGCATCCAGCGCGGCGCGGTTGCGCAGCATTGTGGTCTCGGTCTCGGTGGCGCCGACCAGGTAGTCCCAGATATTGGCATTCAGCCGCAGCTTGGCCGCCTTCACCAACTCATGCAGCGTCTGGAAACGTTCCTGGCCCTCGGTCGACATATTCCACCCCTCGGCATTGGGCGCGCAGTCTGCCCCGGGCCGGTGGGCGCGGCTAGCCGGGGGGGCGTGTGGCGCGCAGCACGTCCAGGATGGCGCGGGCGCGCGGCAGGTCGGGCAGGGCGGCGACGGGGCCGGGCAGGCGCCGGCGCCAGTTCGGCCGTTCATCCACCGTGCCGGGCAGGTTCACCGCCGTCTCCTCCGCCGCCAGGTCCTCCAGCTGCGCCAGCAGCAGGGCAGCGGGCGTCGTGGCGACGAATCGGTGGATGGCGGCGGCCAGCGCATCATCCATCGCGCCCTCCGCCGTGGCGCCTTCGGGTAGCAGGCCCTCGGCGGCCAGGGCGGCCAGCAGCGCCGCCTTGTCCGCCGCGCGTTCCGCCTTCGCCGCCAGCGGGTCCGCCAGCAGGCCGAGCGCGGCGCGTTCGGTGAGGTCGGCGCCCGACCAGAAGCCCTCCAGCGTCGCCAAATCGTGGGTGGCGACGCAGGCGGCGGCGCGGGCCGGCCAACGCACCGGTGGCTGGAAGGCGGGCCCGGCGCGCTCGAACCACAGCACGCGGTAGGACAGCACATCCGCCGATTGCAGCGCCTGGCCGATGCCGGGCGGCACGGTGCCGAGATCCTCGCCCACCACCAGGCAGCGCGCGCGGCGGCTTTCGAGGATGAGCTGCGCCAGCAGGTCGTCGAAGGGTTGCGCCAGATAAGTGCCTTCCGACCCCTTCGCGCCTTCCGGCACCAGGAACAGCCGGCGCAGGCCCAGCACATGGTCGATGCGCAGCGCCGCGGCGTGGCGCATGTTCTGGCGAATCAGCCGGGCGAAGGCGGCATGGCCGGTAGCGGCGCCGGCGCGCGGGTCCGGCGCCGGCAGGCCCCAGACCTGGCCCTCCGCCGCGAAGGGATCCGGCGGCGCACCGATGGAAAAGCCGGGCAGGAAGCGCTGGTCGCCGGACCAGATCTCCGCCCCGTCCGGCGCCGCGCCCACCGCGAGGTCCCGGTACAGCCCGGCCCCGGCGCGGCCGGCCACGGCCAGTTGGGTATCGGCCAGCCATTGCTGGAAGACGGCAAAGCCGATGGCGTCCCGCGCCTCGTTGCTGAAGGCGGCGATGCCGAAATCGTCGCCATGGCGCAGCCCGTCCGGCCAGGCGCGCGCATCGCTGTGGCCGAAGCGGTCCTCCAGCGCGGCGAAGGTGCAGAAATTCTCCAGAGAACGCCCACCGGCCTGGCGGAATTCGGCGAGCGCCGCGGGTTCAGCCGCCAGCGCGTCCCACGCGGCACGCAGCACCGGGCGCTTGGCCTGCCAGACCGCAGCATGGTCCACCGCGGCGCCGGCCGCCAAGGCGGCGAAAACGGGCGCGGCCTGGGTCAGCGCCGCGCGGACCGCGGGCATCTGTCCCACCAGGGGCAGGTCGGTCACGTCGATGAAGATCGGGTCCAGGAAGCGGCGGTCTGAGGGGTGGTAGGGGCTGGCACGCCGGCGGTCGGAGGGAAACAGCGCATGCGGCGGGCTGAGGCCCAGCAGCAGAGCGCCCTGCGCCCCGGCCATGGCGGCGGCTTCCGCCACCGCGCTGAAATCGCCGACCCCCTGGTCCTGGGCGCCGCGCAGCGCGTAGATCTGCGCCGCCAGGCCGAAGCGTCGCCCACCGTCCCGCAGGGCATCGGGCAGGAAGGCACGCGGCGACGCCAGGGTCAGCAGGCAGCCCTTCTCCGGCCGGTCTGCCTGCCGCACCACATGCCGCCCTTCCGGCAGCGCCGGCAGATCCACCAGCCGTCGCGCCGCGGCGCTGCCATCGGGCAGCACCAGCCGCTGCGTCTCCCCCGCCTCCGCCGCCACTTCCAGCCGGCGAAGGCTGCCATCCTCGCAGGCGATTTCCAGCATCAGGGGCCGGTCGGTCAGCGGCAGCGGCAGGCGCGGCGCCCCAGCACCGCGGTAGGCGCGGGAGGGTGGCAGCCCGGGCGGGGCGGAAAGCCGCGCCAGGCTGTCGCGGATCTCGCCTTTCTGGCCCGCCGGCAGCCCCAGTGCCGCCAGCGCCGCGCGCAGCGTGGCTGGCGGCACCACCGTCTCCTCGCCGGAGATCGCGTGCCAATGGGTGTCGAGCCCCACGGCGCGGGCCAGGCGAGCCAGATCGGTGGTGTCATCGGCCTTGGCCGCAGGAAGCGGCGCCTCCGCCAGCAGCAGCACGGCGCGGGCGGGCAGTTGCGCCGGGATGGTGAGGGAATCGGGGGTGTGGCTGTCGGCCAGCAGCGTCCAGCGCTGCGCCGGACGGGCGGGTGGCAGGTGCAGCGCCTGCGGCGCCCAGCTGGCATTCAGGGCCAGCAGACAACGATCGCCATCCTTGTGCAGCAGCAGCATCAGGGCGCGGGTTTCGGGGTCGATCCAGGCGCCGTGATCCATCGGCGCACCATCGGGGCGCAGCCAGGTGACATCGGCCAGCCCATCCGCCTGTGCCACGCCGGTGAGCGGCGCTGCATCGTGCAGCGCCGGATGCGCCAGCCGAGCGGCAATGAGCCTGGCGGCGAAGGCGACCAGCGCGGCATCCATCCCGTTCCAGTCGAACCAGGCGCTGGCATTGTCCTGGGCATAGGCGTTGTTGTTGCCGCCCTGGCTGCGCCCAGCCTCGTCACCCATCGCCAGCATCGGCGTGCCGCGCGCCAATAGCAGCGTCGCCAGCAGCGCCCGGGTGTCGCCGGCGCGCCGCGCCTGCACCGCCGGATCCGCGCTCGGCCCCTCCGCGCCATTGTTCCAGGAGGCGTTGTCCGAGGTGCCGTCCCGGTTGTCCTCGCCATTCGCGTGGTTGTGCTTCTCCGAGTAGCTGACCAGATCGGCCAGGGTGAAGCCGTCATGCGCGGTGACGAAGTTCACGCTGTCGGTCAGCGGCCGCCCGGCGAAGGCATCCGTGGAGCCGGCAAGCCGCGTCGCCAGGCGGGCCACGCCCCCGGAGTCGCCGCGCCAGTACCGGCGCACATCGTCGCGAAATCGGTCGTTCCATTCACCCCAGCCGGGCGGAAAGCGACCGAGTTGGTACCCATCCGTCCCGATGTCCCAGGGCTCCGCGATGATCCAGAGATCGCGCAGCACCGGGTCCTGCCGCATCGCCTGCAGCAGCGGCGCATCCCGGTCGAAGCCCTTATCGCGCCGGCCGAGCGTGGTGGCGAGGTCGAGGCGAAAGCCGTCCAGCCCCGCCTGCTCCGCCCAGTGGCGGAAGGCGTCCATGGCCAGGCGCAGCGGCCAAGGGCGGTCCAGCGCCAGGGTGTTGCCGGTGCCGGCATCGTTCGCATAGCGCGATGAATCGCCGGGCAGCAGCCGGTGGAAGGCGGCATTGCCCAGCCCCTTGAGCGACAGGGTCGGGCCGAATTCGTCGCATTCGCCGGTGTGGTTGAAGACCACATCCTGCACCACCGCGATGCCCGCCGCGTGCAGCGCCGCCACCGCCGCCCGCACCTCCGCCATGCCACCGGGCGCCAGGCGCGGGTCGGGGGCCAGCAGGGCGACCGGGTTGTAGCCCCAGTAGTTGGCCAGGCCGAGCGGCGGCAGATGGCGCTCGTCGATCCAGGCGGCCGCCGGCAGCAACTCTACCGTCGTCACGCCCAGGCGACTCAGATGCGCGATCGCGGCCGGGTGGGCGAGGCCGGCGAAGGTGCCGCGGATCGCCTCGGGAATATCCGGATGGCGGCGCGTGAAGCCCCTCACGTGCATCTCGTAGACCACCTGCGGCCCGGCGGGCCGGCGGCCCGGTGCGGCCGGCAGTGGCGCTTCCAGCACCGCCTTCGGCAAATGCGGCGCGCTGTCCTGCTGGTCCGGGGCGGGGCCGGTGTCGAACAGGCTGCTGTGCAGGGCGAAGGGGCGGTCGAGCGCCCGGGCCCAGGGGTCCACCAGCAGCTTGGCCGAGTTGAAGCGATGCCCGTGCCAGGGCTGGAACGGCCCTTCAACCCGCAGCCCATAGCGCGTGCCGGGGGCGATGCCGGCGATATGGCCGTGATGCACATCGCCGGTGCGGCCTGGCAGGGCGATCCGCGCCACCTCGTGCTCCTGCGCGTCGAAGACGCAGACATGCACGGTGGTGGCGTCCGGTGCGGGATAGGCGAAGTTGGCGCCCGCCGCATCCAGCGTGGCGCCCAGCGGTTCGGCCCGCCCGGGCGCCGCTTCAGCCAGCATGGGCATCAGGCGGCCTGGGCGATCGCGTCGCGGTACAGTGCGGCGTAGCGCCCGGCGGAGCGGGTCCAGGAGACATCGCAGCGCAGCGCATTGGCCTGCAGCCTGGTGAAGGAGGGCTTGTCCCGCCACAGCGCGGCGGCGCGAAGTATTGCGGCCTCCAGCATCTCCTGCCCGACGGGGGAGAAATGCAGGCCGGTGCCCAGGCCCTCGGCCAGCGCCATCTCATTGGCGTCGATCACGCTGTCCGACAGCCCGCCGACATGCGCCACCAGCGGCAAGGCGCCGTAGCGCAGGGCGCAAAGCTGGGCCAGGCCGCAGGGCTCGAAGCGGCTTGGCACCAGCACCACGTCGGCGCCGCCATAGATCTGGCGGGCCAGCGCCTCGTCATAGCCGATCTCGGCACCAACCCGGCCCGGATTGGCCCAGGCGGCGGCGCGGCAATCCTGTTCCAGCGGTGCATCGCCGCTGCCCAGAACCGCCAGCTGCGCGCCCTGGCCCAGCATCGTGCCGAGCGCGCCGAGGATCAGGTCCACGCCCTTCTGCCAGGTCAGGCGGCCGACGAAGCCGAACAGCAGCGCCTCCGCATCCTCATCCAGCCCCAGTCGGCGTTGCAGCGCGGCCTTGTTGGCGGCGCGCGGCGCCGGGTCCGTGGCGCTGAAATTTGCGGGCAGCAGCGGGTCCCGCGCCGGGTCCCAGTTCGCCGCGTCGATACCGTTCAGGATGCCGGAGACGGCGCCGGCGCGGCCGCGCAGCAGGCCATCGAGGCCCATGCCCATCTCCGGCGTGCGGATTTCCGCGGCGTAGGTGGGGGAGACGGTGGTGATGCGGTCGGCGTACCAGAGCCCCGCCTTGAGAAAGCCGGTGGTGCCGAAATACTCCACCCCCTGCACCGAGAGCGCCTCCGCCGGCAGGCCCAGCAGCGGGAACAGGGAGAGCGGGAACTTGCCCTGGAAGGCCAGGTTGTGGACCGTGAAGACCGAGGGCACCCGTTTCGCCGCATAGCGCAGATAGGCGGGCGCCAGACCCGTCTGCCAGTCATGTGCATGCACCAGGTCAAAGCCGATATTGCGTACGCCGCCGGTCGCGACCAGCGCGGCGATGGCGCCCAGCGCGGCGAAACGCACGCCATTATCCGCCCATTCCCCGCCTTGTTGGGTGAGGTAGGGGTTGCCCGGCCTGGCGAACAGATGCGGCGCGTCGATGGCGACGATGTCGAGGCCTGCCACCTCCCCACGCTGCAGCCGCGCCGGGCCGCCGAAAAGGTCATCGATCCGCCGCAGCGCGCGGCCGCCACCCATCGCCGCCATCACCTGCGGATAGCCTGGCAGCAGCGTGGTCACCTTCACGCCCTGCGCCGCCAGCGCCGAGGGCAGCGCCCCCACGACATCCGCAAGCCCGCCTGTCTTGATCAGCGGCACGCATTCGGAGGCGACGGAGAGGACGCGCAGCGTCATGCCTGGATCTTGTCCAGCATCGCCTGCGTCACCAGGCAGATGCCCTTTTCCGTGCGGCGGAAGCGGCGGCCATCCTCGATCGGATCCTCGCCGATCACCATGCCGTCCGGGATCCGCACGCCGCGGTCGATCACCACATTGGACAGGCGGGCGCCGCGGCCGACATCGACATAGGGCAGGATCACGGCGCCATCGACGCGGGCGTAGGAATGCAAATGCACCCCGGTGCACAGCAGCGAACGGCGCGCCGTGGCGCCGGAGACGATGCAGCCGCCGGAGACGAGGGAGGAAATCGCCTCTCCCCGTCGCCCGTCCAGGTCATGCACGAACTTTGCCGGCGGGGTGATCTCGGCGTAGGTCCAGATCGGCCAGTCGCGGTCGAACAGGTCGAGTTCCGGCACCACGTCCGTCAGGTCGATATTCGCTTCCCAATAGGCGTCCACCGTGCCGGCATCGCGCCAATAGGGATTGGCCTCCGCGCTGGAACGGACGCAGGAGCGTTCGAAGCGGTGCGCCACCGCCTTCCCGTGCTTGACCAGGTAGGGGATGATGTTGTGCCCGAAATCGCGCTGGCTGTCCGGGTCCGCCGCGTCGCGACGCAGTTGGTCGAACAGGAATTTCGTTTCGAAGACGTAGATGCCCATGGAGGCCAGGGCCAGGTCCTCGCGCCCCGGGATGCCGGGCGGGTCCTTCGGCTTCTCCAGAAAGGCGACGATGCGGGCATCCTTGTCCACATGCATCACGCCGAAGGCCGTGGCTTCCATGCGCGGCACGGCGATGCAGCCAACCGTCACGTCGGCACCGGACTCCACATGCTGCTGCAGCATGTACTCGTAATCCTGCTTGTAGACATGGTCACCGGCCAGGATGACCATGTGCCGCGGCGCCAGATCCTCGATGATGTCGATGTTCTGGTACACCGCGTCGGCCGTGCCGAGGTACCAGTTCTGCCCGTCGCCGCGCTGGCTGGCGGGCAGGATGTCGAAGGTCTCGTTCCGCTCGGGCCTCAGGAAGTTCCAGCCGCGCTGCAGATGGCGGATCAGGCTGTGCGCCTTGTACTGGGTGGCGACGGCGACGCGACGGATGCCGGAATTGATGGCGTTGGACAGCGCGAAATCAATGATCCGCGACTTGCCGCCGAAGAACACCGCCGGCTTGGCGCGCCGGTCCGTCAACTCCATCAGGCGAGAGCCACGTCCGCCGGCAAGAACGAACGCCATGGCGCTGCGGGCCAGGGGGGCGGAGGCCTGGCTACGGCTGTTCGGCATGGTCGTCTCCCTCGTCTTCTTGATCGTTCTCATCCAGCATCAGGTAGATGGTGGCAAGCGGCGGCAGAACCACCTGCGCGGACGCCTTCTGTCCGTGCAGCGGAAGCTTCTCCGCCACCACCCTGCCCATATTGCCCATGCCGGACCCACCGAAGGCGGTTGCATCGGTGTTCAGCACCTCGCGCCAAACCCCGGCGCGTGGCAGACCGAACCGGTGATGTAACCTCGGAACCGGGGTCAGGTTGCACAGCACGGCCACCGGTGGCCCCGCCGCGCCATCCCGCCGTAGCCAGGAGAACACCGAGTTCTCGGCGTCGTCGGCATCGATCCACTGGAAGCCTTCCTGCTCCGCATCGCGGGCATGCAGCGCCGGCAGGGTGCGGAAAAGCTTGTTCAACTCCCGCACTAGGCCGTGCACGCCCTGGTGCGGCGGGAACTGCAACAGCCACCAATCGAGTTCCCGCGCCTCCGACCATTCGCGCCACTGGCCGATCTCGCCGCCCATGAACAGCAGCTTCTTGCCGGGATGGCCCCACATCATGCCGAAATAGGCGCGCAGCGTGGCGAAGCGCTGCCAGTCGTCACCCGGCAGCCGGCCGAGCAGCGAGCCCTTGCCGTGCACCACCTCGTCATGGCTCAGCGGCAGGACGAAATTCTCGCTGAAGGCGTACATCATCCCGAAGGTGATCAGGTTATGGTGCCATCGCCGGTGCAGCGGGTCCATCGCCACGTAGCGCAGCGTGTCGTTCATCCAGCCCATGTTCCACTTGAACTGAAAGCCGAGCCCACCCTCCACCGCGGCGCGGGTGACGCCGGGCCAGGAGGTTGCTTCCTCCGCGAACATCGCCGCGCCCGGCGCTTCTTCCGCCACCAGGGCGTTCACCTGGCGCAGGAAGGCCACCGCTTCGTGGTTTTCCGTGCCGCCTTCCTCGTTCGGCGTCCAGTCATCCGGCGCGCGGCCATGGTCCAGGTGCACCATCGTGGAAACGGCATCCACGCGCAGCCCGTCCGCATGGAATTCCTGCAGCCAGTACAGCGCGTTGGAGGCGAGGAAGCCCGCCACCTCGCGGCGACCGAAGTCGAAGGTGGCGGTGCCCCAGCCCTTGTGGAAGCCGCGCTTGGGGTCCGGGTGCTCATACAGCGTGGCGCCGTCGAAGCGGATCAGGCCGTGCCGGTCCTGCGGGAAATGCGCCGGGACCCAGTCCAGGATCACGCCCAGGTCGTGCTGGTGGCAGGCGAGGATGAAGCGCTTCAGCCCCTCCGCATCGCCCAGCCGGGCGGTGGGCGCGTGCAGGCCGATGGGCTGATAGCCCCAGCTTTCATCCAGCGGATGCTCCATCACCGGCATCAGCTCGATATGCGTGAAGCCCATCCAGGCGACATAGGGCACCAAGGCCACCACCAGATCGTCCCAGGAATAGAATCGTCCATCCGGATGCCGACGCCAGGATGGCGCGTGAACCTCATAGACCGAGATCGGGGCGCGCGGCGATTGGCGGGCGGCGCGCTGCGCCAGGAAGGCCGCATCCTCCCAGGGGAAGACCGGTTCATCGACGATGACGGAGGCGGTGCCGGGGCGAAGCTGCGCGCCGCGGCCGAAGGGGTCGGACTTCAGCGGTTGCAGGGTGCCGTCGATGCCGAGGATCTCATATTTGTAGGCGGTGCCGGCGCCGAGGCCGGGAATGAACACCTCCCACAGCCCGCTATCGACGCGCTTGCGCATGGGGTGGCGCCGACCATCCCACTCGTTGAAGTCGCCGACGACGGAGACACGCTGCGCGTTTGGCGCCCAGACGGCGAAGCGCGTGCCGGAAGCGCCCTCGTGGCGCACCACGTGCGCGCCCAGCCTTTCATGCAGCCGCCGGTGCGTGCCCTCCACCATCAGGTGGTCATCGAGCGGGCCGAGAGTGGGTCCGAAGCGGAAGGGATCCTCCACCTCCCACAACCCGCCCTCGTTTTCCGCCCGCAGGCGATAGGCGAAGGGCAGAGCGCGGCCGGGCAGGAACCCCTCGAAGATGCCGGCCTCGTCCCTGCGCTCCAGTGCCACGGCGCCCCCGCCATCGGCCGGCAGCACCGAAAGGCGCACGGCGTGGGGCACGAAGGCCCGCACCGCCAGCCCGCCCGGCGCCGGGTGTGGCCCGAGCCAGGCGAAGGGATCCCCATGGCGCGCCGCGCGCAGGGCCTCGATGTCAGCCTGCGGGATGCGCCAGGATTCCACCATCAACGGTTCACCGGCACGTTCCAGATCTCCTGCGCGTATTCGGCGATGGTCCGGTCGGACGAGAACCACCCGACATTCGCCGTGTTCAGGATGGCAGAACGCCACCAGGCGCCAGGGTTGCGCCAGTGCTCCGCAACCTTGCGTTGGGCGTCGAAATAACTGTCGAAATCGGCGGTCACCAGGAAGTAGTCGGAAGCGCGGAGGGAGGCGACGAGGTCGCGGTAGCGGCTGGGATCGTCGGGGGAGAAGACGCCCGCCTCGATCTGCTCCAGCGCCTCCTGCAACCGGCGCGACCGGGCGATCGACTCGGCGCCCTGCCGGCCCTCCGCCCGGTGCTGCGCCACCTGTTCGGTGGTCAGCCCGAAGATGAAGATGTTGTCGTCGCCAACATGTTCCTTGATCTCGACATTGGCGCCGTCCAGCGTGCCGATTGTCAGCGCGCCGTTCAGCGCCAGCTTCATGTTGCCGGTGCCCGACGCCTCCATGCCGGCGGTGCTGATCTGTTCCGACAGGTCGGCCGCCGGGACGATCATCTCGGCCAGCGAGACGTTGTAGTTCGGCAGGAACACCACCTTCAGCAGGTTGCGCACCGTGGGGTCGCTGTTCACCACCCGTGCCACGTCATGTGCCAGCTTGATGATGAGCTTGGCGCGGTGGTAGCTGCTGGCCGCCTTGCCGGCGAAGATCTTCACCCGCGGCGTCCAGGCCTTGGTCGGCTGGCTGCGGATCTCATCGTACAGCGCCACGGCTTCCAGCACATTCAGCAACTGGCGCTTGTATTCGTGGATGCGCTTGATCTGCACGTCGAAGATCGCGTCCGGATCGACGCGCAGCTGGTACTGGTCGCGGATCAAATTGGCCAGCGCCTGCTTGTTGGCACGCTTCACGCCGGCGAACTTCGCCTGGAAGCCGGCATCGTCGGCCAGCGGCCGCAGCTTCTCCAGCGCTCGCTCATCGTCCAGCACCGCTGGGCCGCAGGCTTCCACCAGCAGGCTGGTGAGGCCAGGATTGCATTGCTGCAGCCAGCGGCGGAAGGTGATGCCATTGGTCTTGTTGGTCAGGCGGCCGGGGAACAGGTGGTTGAAGTCGCTGAAGATGGTTGTCTTCAGCAATTCCGAGTGCAGCGCGGATACGCCGTTCACCTTGTGCGACCCAACCACCGCGAGGTGGCCCATGCGCACGCGGCGGCCATGCCCTTCCTCGATGATCGAAACGGAGGACAGCAGACGCCCGTCCTCCGGGTGCTGGCCGCGTACGGAGTCCAGGTGGAAGGCGTTGATCAGGTAGATCAGCTGCATGTGGCGCGGCAGCAGCCGCTCCATCAGGGGCACCGGCCAGCTCTCCAGCGCCTCGGGCAGCAGGGTGTGGTTGGTGTAGCTGATGGTCTTGCGCGTGATCTCCCACGCCTCGTCCCACGGGATGTCGTGCAGGTCGACGCAGATGCGCAGCAGTTCCGCCACCACGATCGCCGGATGCGTGTCGTTCAGCTGGATGGCGACCCGATCGGGGAGCGAGCGCATGTCGCCGTAGACACGCATGTGCCGGCGCACCAGGTCCTGCAGCGCGGCGGAGGAGAAGAAGTATTCCTGGCGCAGCCGCAATTCCTGTCCGGCGGCGCTTTCATCCGACGGGTACAGCAGCTTGGAGATGCTTTCCGCCTTCACCTTGTCGCTAAGCGCGCCGATGTGGTCGCCCTGGTTGAAGGCATCGAGGCGCAGCTGGTCCATGGCGCGCGCCGACCAAAGGCGCAGCGTGTTCACATGCGCGCCGCGCCAGCCGACGATCGGCGTGTCGTAGGCCACCGCCTGCACCGTCTCGCCCGGCTTCCACACATGCTTTACCCGCGCCTCCGAGACGTTCACCGCCTCCACCGACCCGCCGAAGCCGATGGTGTGTGCGATCTCCGGCCTGGCGAATTCCCACGGATTTCCGAAATTCAGCCAGTCCTCCGGGAATTCGTGCTGCCACCCATCACGAATGACCTGCCGGAACAGGCCGTGGTCGTAGCGGATGCCGTAGCCGAAGGCGGGGATGGCGAGGCTTGCCATGCTCTCCATGAAGCAGGCGGCCAGACGGCCGAGGCCACCATTGCCCAGTGCCGCGTCCGGCTCCGCGATGCGCAGCTTCTCGACATCGACGCCGAGTGGCTCCAGCGCTTCCCGGATCGCGCCGACCAGCCCCAGGTTGCAGACGTTGTCGCGCAGCAACCTGCCGATGAGGAATTCGAGGCTCAAATAATAGACCTGCTTGGCGCCGGACTGGTAGGTGGCGCGCGTCAGGTCGATCCAGCGATCCACGATGCGGTCGCGGACCGCGAGCGCGGTGGCAATGAACCAGTCACGATCGCGCGCCCCAAGGCGACTTTTCCCCAGATCATAGGTCAGCTTGTGCAGGATCAGTTCGCGCAGCACCGCGGCATCGTCAGCGCCGCCTGCATTCGCGGCCGTGGCGCCGTCTGGCACGGGGGTGTCGGCGGCCATCGGCGTCGTCGGCGTGTCCATCGGTCTCGATTCCTTCAGGTCCGGTCGCGGCCGCGGCACAGGCGGCTGCTGGGCGACAGCGCGCGAGCGGGGGCCTGCAGTGGGCCACCGCCACGACGCTGTGCTTTGCAGCAATTTGCCTGGGGGGCCAAATGAAATACAAGCGGCAGAGTTGCATGCGCGCAGGTGATGCGGCGACCTCTGGTATAACGTCAGGGTTCCTGCGCCATGGCTGCCAGCCCCGCAAAGGCCGGGGCGGGATGCGTGACGATCGCCAGCGGCACCTCCGCCAGCCAGTGGCGCATCGGCGGCTTTGCCTCGAAACGCGCGCGAAAGCTGGCGCGATCCAGAAGATGCAACAGTCGCGGCGGAATGCCACCGGCGATGAAGACCCCCCCCCGCGCCCCCCAGGCCAGTGCCATGTCCCCGGCGTAGGACGCCAGGAAGTTCAGGAAATGCACCACAGCCTCTCCCGCAACCGGGCATGTGGTGGCTGCGGCAACGATCTGTGCCGCATCGCGCGACGGGACCGGGGCACCCTGCAGCCCTGCCGAGATCGCATCCAGGTTGACCAGGCCGCGTCCGGACAGGGCTTCCTCAGCGCCTGCCCGACCGCAGCGGGCGCGCAGCGCGGCGATCACAGCGTCCTCGCGCGCCGTTTCTCCCGCCAGGCCGATATGCCCACCCTCGGTTGGGATGGCGATCGGCCCGCCCGGCGCCGGCACCAGGCCCGCAGCGCCGAGGCCGGTTCCCGGTCCCACCACCAGCAGCGGCGCACCGGCCACGGCCTGGCCGCCGTCAAGCGGCAGCACGTCCTCGGCCTGAAGATGCGGCAGGGCGCGGGCCTGGGCCAGGAAATCGTTGACCAGCAGCACCCGGTCGAGGCCGAAGCGCGCGGCGATGGCGCGACTGTCCAATGCCCAGTCGGCATTGGTCAGCCGGACGGGTTCCTCCAGCACCGGGCCGGCCAGCGCCAGCACCGCGCGATCAACCCCACCTTCCGGCGCCAGGGTCGCCAGCGCGGCCGCGATCGCGTCGTCCGCCGTGGCATGGCCCGCCACTGGCAGCACCAGCGGCGGCCCGACCTGCCCGCCCTGCAGCAGCGCGAAGCGGGCGTTGGTGCCGCCGATGTCCGCCAGAAGCGCGCTCAATAGGTGGCGCGCCCGCCGGAGATGTCGAACACGCCGCCGGTGGAGAAGGAGCAGTCCGGCGTCGCCAGCCAGCAGATCAGCGCCGCGATCTCCTCCACCTCGACGAAGCGGCCCATCGGGATCTTGGACAGCATGAAGGCAATGTGGCTTTCCGTCATCTGGTGGAAGATGTCGGTCTTGGCGGCGGCCGGCGTGACACAGTTCACCAGCACGCCCTTTGCCGCCAGCTCCTTGGACAGGGACTTGGTCAGGCCGATCAGCCCGGCCTTGCTGGCTGAGTAGTGCGCGGCGTTCGGGTTGCCCTCCTTGCCCGCGACGGAGGCGACGTTCACCACCCGGCCCCAGCCATTGGCGACCAGATGTGGCACCACGGCCTGGGCCACCAGAAAGGGCGCCGTCAGGTTCACTTCCACCACCCGGCGCCACTGCGCGGGCGGGATCTCCGTCACCGGCATGTTGCCGCCGGTGATGCCGGCATTGTTGACCAGGATATCGACCTTGCCATGCGCGGCCACCGTCTTGGCGGTGGCTTCCGCAACCGCCAGTTCATCCGTCAAGTCCAGCACCTGGGCCGAGACACTGCCATCGGCGGCCAGCGCGGCGCGGCTTTCCTCGGCCTTCGCCGGATCCGCGTCCCAGATCGAGACGGCGGCGCCGGAGGCCACCATGCGCCGGGCCACGGCCAGGCCGATGCCCCGCGCGCCGCCGGTGACGATGGCGACGCGGCCCTGGAGATCGAGCTTGTTCATCTTGCGTCCTCCCGCACCAATCAGCCGCGGCCGACGAAGGGCATCTTGCTGGCCATAATGGTCATGGTCAGCACGTTGGTCTCCAGCGGCCAGGCGGCCATCTGCGCCACGGCACGGCCGACATGGTCCACCTTCATCAGTGGTTCCGCCTTGATCGTCCAATCCGCCTGCGGCACGCCCTTGGCCATGCGCTCCGCCATTGGGGTCGCGGCGTTGCCGATGTCGATCTGCCCCACGGCGATGTCGAAGCGCCGGCCGTCCAGGTTCATCGATTTGGTCAGGCCGGTGACCGCATGCTTGGTCGCGGTGTAGGGCGCGCTTCCCGGCCGCGGCACATGCGCGCTGATCGATCCGTTGTTGATGATCCGCCCGCCCATCGGCTGCTGCTTCGCCATCATCCGGAAGGCGGCGTGGGCGCAGAGGAACACGCCGTTCAGATTGACCGCCACCACCTTGAACCACTGCTCCGCCGTCAATTCCTCGAACGGCGTGCCGGGCACATTGTTCCCCGCATTGTTGAACAGCAGGTCCAGCCGGCCAAACTTCTCCGCCAGCGTGGCGAAGGCGGCGTCGATCTGCGCCGGCTCGGTCACGTCCGCCGGCAGCACCAGGGTCTCGCCCTGGCATAGGCCCGCCGTTTCCTCCAGCGCGTCGCGGCGGCGGCCGAGCAGGGCCACCGTCCAGCCCTCCTCGACCAGCGCCAGGCTGGCCGCGCGGCCTACGCCGGAACCTGCCCCCGTCACCAAAGCGAATTTCGACGCCATTGCGCGTTCCCCCTGAAACCCTTGCGCCCCCAGGGTGGAGCGGCGGGGCCGGTCATGTCCACCCGACCCGGCGGCCCCGCCCATCGCCCCACGACGATACGCGGCCTTGCGGCCACGTCCGTTCCGATGGGATAGCGGAGCGTGAAAATCCCCGGCCGGACACCCCCTGCATGAGCATCCACGCCGCGCTCACCCATCGCACCAGCTACCGCTACGATCGGCTGGTCGGCATGTCGCCGCAGCTGATCCGGCTGCGGCCGGCGCCGCATTGCCGGACGCCCATTCTGTCCTACACGCTGGACATCGCGCCGAAGCCGCATTTTCTCAACTGGGTGCAGGACCCGCAGGGCAATTTCATCGCCCGCGTCGTGTTCCCCGAACGGGTGCGGGAATTCGTCGTCACCGTCGATTTGCTGGCCGACATGGCCACGATCAACCCCTTCGATTTCTTCGTGGAGCCGGAGGCGGAGGCCTTTCCCTTCGCCTACGACCCGGTGCTGGCGCAGGAACTGGCGCCGTTCCGCCGCGTCTCCGCCCCCGGCCCGCTGCTGGAAGCCTATCTGAAGGACATCCCGCGCAGCGCACCCAGCACGATCAACCACCTGGTCGACCTCAACCAGAAGCTGTCGACGGAAATCGGCTACATCGTCCGGATGGAGCCCGGAGTCTGGACGCCGGAGGAGGTGCTGGCGAATCGAAAGGGCTCCTGCCGCGACTCCGGCTGGCTGCTGGTGCAGATCCTGCGCCATTTGGGCTTCGCCGCCCGCTTCGTCTCCGGCTACCTGATCCAGCTGGTGCCGGACGTGAAGGCGGTGGCCGGGCCGGTCGGCACCTCCGTCGACTTCACCGACCTGCATGCCTGGTGCGAGGTCTATGTGCCCGGCGCCGGGTGGATCGGCCTCGACCCCACCTCCGGCCTGCTGGCCGGCGAGGGCCACATCCCGCTGGCGGCGACGCCGGAACCCGCCTCTGCCGCCCCCATCACCGGCGGGGTGGACGAGGCCGAAACCGAGTTCGGCTTCCACATGGAGGTGCGCCGCGTCGCGCAGTCGCCGCGCGTGACCAAACCCTATGCGGAGGCCGACTGGGCGCGGATCATGGCGCTCGGCAGCACGGTCGACCGGGCGCTGGAAGCCGGCGACGTGCGCCTGACGGTGGGCGGGGAGCCGACCTTCGTCGCCGAGGGCGACCGTGACGCGGCGGAGTGGAACACGGATGCGCTGGGCCCCACCAAGCGCCCGCTTGCCGGCCGGCTGCTGCGCCGCCTGCAGCCGCTCTGGGCGCCAGGCGCCGCGCTGACCTATGCGCAGGGCAAGTGGTATCCGGGGGAGCCACTGCCGCGCTGGGGCCTGCATTGCCATTGGCGCGCCGATGGCGAGCCGGTCTGGACCGATCCGGCCCTGCTCGCCAGCGACGACGACACGGATACAGCCACGGCCGCGGATGCCGCCGCCTTCGCCGCCGCGCTCGCCGGACGCCTCGGCCTCGACCCCGCGCTGCGCATCCCGGCGCGGGAGGATGTGCATTACTACCTGTGGAAGGAAAAGATGCTGCCGGCCAATGTCCTGGCCGAGGATGCGAAGCTCAAGGACCCGCTGGAACGCGCCCGCTTGGCGCGGTTGTTCGGCCAGGGTCTGGCGGCGGAGGTCGGCTCCGTCCTGCCGCTGCGCCGCGCCGGGCTGGGGGAGGCGCGAGCCTGGGAATCCGGCAAATGGGCGTTCCGCGACGGCGAGCTGTTCCTGATCCCGGGCGACAGCCCCATGGGGTTCCGCCTGCCGCTGGACAGCCTGCCCTGGGCCAGCGAGGCGAGCATCGAGGCGGAGCCGGAGCCCGACCCCTTCGCCCGCCGGGAACCTCTACGGCCACGCCGCGAGGGCGGCGAACGGGCACGTATCGTCGAGCAGCCGGTGCCGGAGCCGGGACGGGAGGAGCCAGGGGTGGTCCGCACCGCACTGTGCGTGGAACCCCGCGGCGGGCTGCTGCATGTCTTCCTGCCGCCCTTCGCCGTGGTCCAGGACTGGCTGGACCTGGTCGCCGCGATAGAGGCGACGGCGCGCGACGCCGGGCGCAAGGTCTTCCTGGAGGGCTACCTGCCGCCGCATGACCCGCGGCTGCTGAACTTCTCCGTCACCCCGGACCCGGGCGTGATCGAGGTGAACGTGCACCCTTCCGCCAGCTGGGCGGAAACCAGCGCGCGCACCGAACAACTCTATGAGGAAGCCCGGCAGATTGGCCTGGCGGCCGAGAAGTTCATGCTGGACGGGCGCCATGTCGGCACCGGCGGCGGCAACCACATGGTGATGGGCGCGGCGACACCGGCCGAAAGCCCCTTCCTGCGCAGGCCGGACCTGCTCAAGTCACTGGTCGGCTTCTGGCATAACCATCCTTCGCTGTCGTATCTGTTCAGCGGGCTGTTCATCGGTCCGACCAGCCAGCATCCGCGGGTGGACGAGGCCCGCGGCGATGCGGTTCATGAGCTGGAAACCGCGCTGGCCCAGGTTCCGCCCGCCGGCACCGTTGTCCCGCCCTGGCTGACCGACCGGATCTTCCGCAACCTGCTGGTGGACATGACGGGCAACACCCACCGCACGGAATTCTGCATCGACAAGATGTATGACCCGGGCCGCGCCGGCGGACGCCTCGGCCTGGTGGAGTTCCGCGGTTTCGAGATGCAGCCGCATTGGCGCATGTCGCTCGCCCAGCAATTGCTGCTGCGCAGCCTGGTCGCCGGCTTCTGGCAGCGGCCCTATGGGCGCCGGCTGGTCAAATGGGGCACCAGACTGCATGACGACTTCATGCTGCATCACCATGCGCGGCAGGATTTTGCCGAAGTCATCGAGGAGGTGAAGGCGCTCGGCTTCCCCGTGCAGGCCGAGTGGTTCGAGCCGCATTTCGAGTTCCGCTTCCCCAAGGTCGGCCAGATCGCCCTGCGCGGCATGGAGCTGGAACTGCGCAATGCGCTGGAGCCCTGGCATGTGCTGGGGGAGGAAGTGACCGCCGCCGGCACCACGCGCTATGTCGACAGCAGCGTTGAACGGCTGCAGGCGCGGGTAACCGGCTGGGTGGAGGAACGCTTCGTCCTGGCCTGCAACGGCCTTCAGGTGCCGCTGGCGCCCACCGGCACGGAAGGCGAATACGTGGCCGGCATCCGCTTCAAGGCCTGGGACCCGCCTTCGGCCCTGCACCCGACGGTGCGCGCCCAGGCGCCGCTGACCTTCGATGTGTGGGACAGCTGGAGCGGGCGCAGCCTGGGCGGCTGCCAGCACCACGTTGCGCATCCGGGCGGGCGCAACTACCAGACCTTCCCGGTCAATGCGAACGAGGCGGAGGCGCGGCGCCGCGCGCTGTTCCAGCCCTTCGGCCACACCCCCGGCGCCATGCCGCCGCCGCGCCAGGCAGCCTCCCGCGCCACGCCGCGAACGCTCGACCTGCGGCGGGCAGCCTCATCCTGACCGACGCCCCGGCCCCCGCGGAGCACGCGCCGCCGCAACTGGACGAGATGGTGGATGGCCGTGGCCAGATCCGCCCGCATTGGCGCGGCCTGCTGGGCGCCTTCTCCTCCCTGGGCTATCCGGCGGTCGCGGAACGGGCGCGGCGGCTGGACCGGGCCTTCGAGGAGGAGGGCGTGGCCACGGTGCTGGCCGACAGCGCCACCCGCACCCGCCGCCCCTGGCGCTGCGACCCGGTGCCGTTGATCCTGCCGGCGCGGGAATTCGCCGTGCTGGAGCAGGGGCTGGCGCAGCGTGCGCGGCTGCTGGCGGCGCTGCTGGATGACCTTTACGGCCCGCAGACCCTGCTGGCCCAGGGCCTGTTGCCGGCCACGCTGGTGTTCGGCAACCCGCATTTCCTGCGCCCCTGCCGGGCCCCCGCCGCCACGCGCTTCCCGCGCCTGACCTTCTATGGCGCCGACCTGCTCCGCGGCCCGGATGGCACCTGGCGGGTGCTGGCGGACCGCTGTGGCGGGGCGAATGGCGTGGGCTTCGCGGCGGAGAACCGGAACCTGCTGGCCCGTGCCCTGCCGGAGGCCTTCCGCGCCGTTCAGGTGCGCACGCTGCGCCCCTTCTTCGACACCTGGCTGGACGCCCTGCAAGCCCTGGCGCCGGGCGGCGCGGACAATCCGCGCCTGGCCCTGCTGACCCCGGGCGCGAAGCAGGAAACCTGGCTGGAACACCTCTTCCTGTCCCGTGAGCTGGGCCTTGAGCTGGTCGAGACCGGGGATTTGACGGTGCGCGACGGCGCCGTGTTCCTGAAGACGCTGCGCGGCCTGCGGCGCATTGACGTGATCATGCGCCGGATCAAGGGCGAGCTGTCGGACCCGCTGGAATTCAGCGGCGGTGGCGTGCCCGGCCTGATGCAGACGATGCGTGATGGCGCCGTGCGGATGGTCAACGCCCCGGGCTCCATGCTGGCGGAAATGCCCGGCGCCGCGCCCTACCTGCCCAGCTGCGGCCGCGCCCTGCTGGGCGAGGAGCTGCTGCTTGAGGGGCTGGAGACGCTGTGGATGGGCGATGCCGCGGCGCGCGCCCGGGTGCAGGCCGCGCCCGAGGCCTGGCGCCTGCGTTCTGCCTTCGAACCCGGCCCGCCGGTGCCGCTGGGCGCGCTGGAAGTGTTTTCGGACAAGGGCAGCGCCGCGCCCTGGATGTATGCCGCGACCCGGCCGCTGCCGCCCTCCGCCGCGCCGCAACTGGTGGGCGAGGCGCTGGAGCCGGCGCCGGTGGTGCTGCGCATGTTTCTGGCCTGCGACGCCATGGGCAACTGGCAGGCCATGCCCGGCGGGCTGGCGCATGTGCTGGAGGGCGGCGGCGCCATCGCCGGCCCGCCGCCGCGCCGCGGCAGCGCCAAGGATGTCTGGGTCATCGCCGAGGACGCGCACGACATCGTCGGCCCTGCCGCGCCGCGCGCTGCGCCGCTGGCAATCCGCCGCGCCTCCGGCGACCTGCCCAGCCGTGTCGCGGACGATTTGTACTGGCTCGGCCGCTATGTGGAGCGGCTGGATGCCTCCGCGCGGCTGCTGCGGGCGCTGCTGGCGCGGCTGCTGCGCGGCCCGGCACTGCCGCGCGAGATTGCGGAGGTCCGCGCCCTGGCGCGCTGCCTGAACGCCAGCGGGCTGATCGACGCGGAAGCCGCGGCCAGCCCGGCGGACGGCACCGCCCTGCCGCGCGCCCTGCGCGCCGCGGCTGGGCCGGGCGGCGCGCTGCTCGGGCTGCTGGAAGCGGTGGAGCGGCCGCAGGTTGCGGTGCGGGACCGCCTGACGCACGACATGTGGACCGCCTTCGCGCATCTGATCCAGGAAGGGCGCGCCCGGCTGCTGGCGGGGGCGGCCGGCGTCGATGCGCTGGCCGGTGCGGCCACCGCCATCATCCGCTTCTGCAACGCCGTCTCCGGCATCGCGGCGGAGAACATGGTGCGCGGCGGTGCCTGGATGTTCCTCGACCTGGGCCGGCGGATCGAACGCGCCACCGCCACCGCGCGCAACCTGGCGCATGCGCTGGACCAGCCCCCGCAGCGGCTGGAGGCCGGACTGCGCCTCGCGCTCGAGATCTGCGACAGCACGCTGACCTACCGCGCGCGCTACCTGGCGGCGGTGCAACCGGCGCCGGTGCTGGACCTGGTGCTGGCCGACCCCGGCAACCCGCGCGCGCTGGGCTACCAGCTTTCCGCGGTATCGGACCGCCTAGCGGAGATCGGCGGGCCGGACGACACACTGGCGGCCACGGCGGCGGGGCTCGCGGCACGGCCCCAGGCGCTGGTCGATGCCGTGCTGGTCGCCACGGACCGGGAGTCCGCGACGGCCGACCTGCCGGCCGCGCTGCATGCGCTGGAAGCCGAGACGGCGGCGCTGTCCGACGCCGTGGCGCGGCGCTATGTCAGCCATATTCGCACCCATTCGCTGGGCGAGGCCGATCCTGGCGCGGCCGATCCTGGGGCGGAAGGCGGGACCGAGGCATGACGCGCTACACCCTGTGCCATCGCACCGCCTATCGCTACGGCCGCTCCGTGGACCTTGCCTCGCACCTGCTGCACCTTACGCCGCGGACGCTGCCGGGGCAGGTGGTCCGCGCCGCCGGCATCGCGGTGACGCCGGAGGGCGGGCGGCGGACGGATGGCGCCGACCATTTCGGCAATGGCGTCACCTGGCTGTTCCTCGGCACGCCGCATGATGCCTTCGAGGTGGTGCTGGAGGCGGAGGTGGAGGTGCATTTTCCGCCGCCCCCCTCCGCCGTCGAGACCCTGCCCTGGGAACAGGTGCGCGCGGCGGCGCAGGCGGCTTCGGGCTGGGACGCCGCCGAATTCGCCCTGCCCAGCGGCCTGGCGCCGGCGGAGCGGGCCGCGGGCGTCTATGCGGCGCAGAGCTTCCCCCCCGGCCGACCCGTGCTGCAGGGGCTGCGGGAGTTGACCACCCGCATCCGGCGGGACTTCGCCTTCAAGGCCGGCGTCACCACCATCTCCACCCCGGTGAGCCAGATCCTGTCGCTGCGCGCCGGGGTCTGCCAGGATTTCGCGCATCTGATGATCGCCGGGCTCCGCGCGCTGGGCCTGCCGGCGCGCTACGTCTCCGGCTATGTGCGCACCCGCCCGCCGCCGGGCCAGGCGCGGCGGCAGGGGGCGGACCAGAGCCATGCCTGGGTCGGCTGCTGGATGGGCCCGGCGCATGGCTGGGTGGACCTGGACCCGACCAACGACCTGGTGGTGTCCGACGAACACCTGGTGCTGGGCTGGGGGCGGGACTTCGCCGATGTCAGCCCGGTGACCGGCATCCTGCTCGGCGGCGGGCGGCAGCGGCTTTCGGTCAGCGTGGACCTGATCGCCGATTGAGGCGCCCCGACCGGGTCTGGCTGTCACGGATCCGCCCCTGGATCGGCGGCGCGACCCCGGCAAGGCTCCGCGCCGACCGCATGAGGAGGCGCCCGTGACCATCCGCTTCGCCAGCTACAACATCCAATACGGCAAGGGCCAGGACGGCCGCTATGACCTGGAGCGCATTGCGCGGGAGGTCGAGGCGGCCGATGTCATCGCGATGCAGGAGGTCACCTCCGGCTTCGCGCGCAGCGGCTTCGTCGACCAGGCTGCCTGGTTCGCGGAACGGCTGGACCGGCACATGGTGTTCGGCGCCACCTACGACGTGGATGCCAGCTACCGGGACGAAGCGGGCCGCCTGGTGAACCGGCGGCGGCGCTTCGGCAATGCCGTGCTCTCCCGCTTCCCGATCCGCTCGACCCGCACCCTGCCGCTGCCCTTCCTGCCGCCCGCGGATCAACAGGACATCCAGCGCTGCGCGGTAGAGGCGGTGCTGGACCTGCCGGGCGGTCCGCTGCGTGTCTATTCCATCCACCTGTCGCACCTGACGCCGGGCACCCGCATCCCGCAGATCCAGGCGCTGAAGGCGATGGTGGCCAGTGCGCCGCGCGATGGCATGGCCTGGGCGAATGGCCGCGACGCGGACTGGACCGAGGGCTGGGCGGAGCCCGCGCCGCCCGAGCCCTGCATCCTGTTCGGCGATTTCAACCTGCGCCCTGACGGCCCCGAATACCCGCTGCTGGTTGGCGACCCGACCCGCCGCCGTGGCCGTGTCGCGGTGCGCGGCCAGTTCGCCGATTCTTGGGCGCTGGCCGGCAACGCCGAGCAATCTGGCTATACCCTGGCGGAATGGCGCGGCGAGGAGGGCGCGCGGATCGACTACGCCTTCCTGCATCCATCGCTGGTGCCCGCCTTCCGCGCCGCGCGCATTGGCACGGAAGCCACGGGCAGCGACCACCTGCCGATCTTCCTGGAGATGGATTTCGGCTGATGTAGTCTGGCGCCGGTTCGGCGGGGGCAGGCGATGAGGATCGGTCTGGTGGGCGCGGCGCAGGCGCTGGTGGCGGGGCTCGGTGCACCGGAGGAGATCCGCGCGGTGGTGGCGCCGCGCACGGTGATCCAGGCCTGGCCCGCGCGCCTGCCGGTCTTCGCCCACACCGAGGTGGAATACGCGCTGCAGGCGCTGGCCTATCTGGAGGCCGGCCTGGCTGCCGCCAGCCAGGGCTGCGACGCGCTGGTGCTGAACTCGCTCTCCGACTACGGGCTGGCCGCGCTGCAATCGGCGGTGGACCTGCCGGTGGTCGGCCCGGCGGAAGCCAGCCTGCGCTTCATGCCGAGCATTGGCCCGCGCTTTTCCCTGGTCACCGTGTGGCCGGAAAGCACCAATTTCATGCCGCGCAAGATGCTGCACGCCTATGGCGCGGCGGCGCATTGCGTCCGCATCCGCAATGTCGGCACCGAGGCGCTGCTGGCGGGGGAGGGTCGGCCGGATGGCTTCCTGAAGGACATGCAGACCGGCCAGGAGGCGATCCTCGACCGCATCCTGGCGCAGTGCCACGCGGCCATGGCAGAGGACGACATCGACGCCATCCTGCTCGGCTGCACCTGCATGTCGCCGATCGCGTCCCGCATCGCCGCGCGCTGCGCCATCCCGGTGGTCAACCCGCTGGCCGTGGCGGTGAAGACGGCCGAGATGCAGGCCAGCCTCGGCCTGCGTGCCAGCCGTCGCGGCCAGGGCGCGCCGCGCCCCGCCAGCCTCGACCTGCTGCGCCAGATGATCGCGCCGGTGGCGGGGGCGGAGCCGGCATGCCCGGTCTGCGCCGTCGCGTCCGCGGCGTAGCTATTCCACCCGGATATTCGCCCGCCGCGGCACCGCCGACCAGCGTTCGACCTCCGCCAGGTACAGCCGGCCCCATTCCGTGCGGGACATCGGCGCCTGGATCAGCCCCAGGCCGCGCAGCCGGGCCTGCACCTCCGGCACCATCGCCACCTCGGCGAAGGCCGCGTGCAGCCGCTCGAGCGCCGCATCGGGCGCGCCGCGCGGGGCCAGGAAGCCGAACCAGCTATCCGATTGCAGCGCCGCGACGCCCAACTCGGCGAAGGTCGGCACCTCCGGCAGCAGCGGGCTGCGCGTCGGGCTGGAGACGGCAAGCGCCCGGAGCCGCCCGCCGCGGACATGCGCCGCCACCTCCAGCACGTTGCTCACCATGAAGTCGAGCCGCCCGGCGATCAGGTCCGCCTGGCCCTGGGGGCCGGAACGGTAGGGCACATGCTCGAAGGCCAGGCCATAGGCCTCCTTCATGATCTGGTGCGCGGGCTGCCAGCCGGCCAGCGCGGCGCTGCCGGTCTGCAGCGGGGCGGGCGCCGCGCGGGCGCGGGCGACCAGTGCCGCCAGGTCGCCATCCGGCGATCCAGCCGGCACCACCAGCGCGTTGGCCGAGTGCCCGGCGAAATACACCGGCGCGAAATCCGCCGCCGTATCGTAGGGCAGGCGGGGATAGAGGCCGGGGGCCACCGCATGGGCATTGGCGATCAACATGATCGTGTGGCCATCCGGCGCCGCCTTGGCGACGCGGTCGCTGGCGATGGTCCCGCCCGCGCCCGGCAGGTTCTGCACCACCATGGGCTGGCTGAGCCGCGCCTGCATGCGTTCCGCGAAGCTGCGGGCGATGATGTCGGTGGCGCCGCCGGCGCCGTAGCCCACCACCAGCGTCACCGGGCGATCCGGATAGCCAGCCTGCGCATGAGCGGGGGCGGCGGCGAGGCCGGCGGCGAGAAGGCTGCGGCGCCGCATCGCGGTCACTCCACCACGATGTTCTGGGCGCGGGCCAGGTCGCGGAAGGTCGCCAACTCCCGCACCATGAAGTCCCTGAACGCCTCCGGCGAGGTCTGCTGCGGCATTTCCAGGTTGAGCTGGGTGTAGCGCTGGCGGGTTTCCGCCGCTTGCAGGAAGCCCTGCGTCGCCGTCGCCAGCCGCGCCAGGATTGGTGCCGGCGTGCCAGCGGGGGCGGCCAGCCCATGCCAGGAGGCCAGCTCCGCCCCCGGATAGGCCTCGTTCAGCGCCGGCAGGTTCGGGTAGATCGGCATCCGCGCGGGCGCGGTGGTGGCCAGGGCCAGGATCCGGCCTTCCCGGATCAGCTGCGTCGTGGTTGCCGCGACGTCCAGCGAGCAATCGATGGTGCCGGCCAGCAGCGCCTGCAACAGCGGGCCGCCGCCGGCGAAGGGTACATGCGTCATGCGGATGCCGGCCTTGGCCATGAACAGCTCCATGCCGAGATGCAGCGAGGAGCCGACGCCGGAGGAGCCGAAATTGATCGCCTCCGGATTGGCCTTCGCCCGCGCCACCAGATCCGCGACCGTCTTCACATCGGGCAGCTTCGTCGGGTTCACCAGCAGCAGGGCCGGGGTGACCGCGAGGTTGGAGACCGGGGCGAAATCCTCGATCGGGCGGTAGGGCAGGGGGTTCTTGCGCACCGCCGGCAGGATGGCGTTGGCGGCGATGTTGATCATGCCCACCGCGCCGCCATCCGGCGCCGCCTTGGCCAGCGCATCGACACCGATGGCGCTGCCGGCGCCGCCGCGGTTTTCCACCACGAAGCCCTGGCCGAAGCTGGCCTGGAGATGCTGCGCCAGCATCCGGCCCACCAGGTCCGCCGCGCCGCCGGGCGGGAAGGGAATGATGAAGCGCACCGGGCGGCTGGGCCAGGCGGGCTGGGCGAGGCCGAGGCGCGGCGTGGCAAGGGCGGCGAGGCCGAGGCCGGCAAGGTGGCGGCGGGCGAGGCGCATGGACGGGATCCTCCGGTTCCTTGGTGTCTTGCGTGACGTGGAACTTGGTTCCACGATATGGACACCCGCGAAACGGGTCAACGGGAGGATCGATGGCGCGCAGCCGGCCAGCAGAGATCGAGGAGGAAGCCGCCGCCGTGCCGGGGACCCAGGCGCTGACCCGCGGCATCGCGCTGCTCGGCCTGGTCGCCGATGCCCCCGCGCCGCTGCGCTTCGCCGAGATCGCGGACCAGGCCGGCCTCGCCCGCCCTACCGCCCACCGCATCCTGGCCGCGCTGGTGGAGGCCCGGCTGCTGCGGCACGAATCCGCGACCCAGACCTATGCCCTCGGCCCGCGCTTCCTGGAGATGGCGCATCGGGTCTGGGACGGCTTCGACCTGCGCGCCACCGCGGCGCCGGAGCTGGAGCGCCTGGCGCGCCTGGCCGGCGAGACGGCGCGGCTGGCGGTGCTGGAGGGTGACAGCGTGCTGTATGTGGACCAGCGCGATGCGGCGCAGGAGGCGGTGCGGCTGGTCAACCGCGTTGGCGCCCGCGCCCTGCCGCATGCCAGCGCCTGCGGCAAGGCGATGCTGGCGCAACTGCCGGCGGCGGAACGCGCGCTGCTGCTGGAACGCCTGGCGCCGCTGGCCGCCCCTGGCCCACGCAGCATCACGGATGCGGCGGCGCTGGAGCGCGAATTGGCGCTGGTCGCCGCCCGCGGCTACGCACTGTCGCTGGAAGAAGCCGCCGCCGGGGTGAACGCGGTGGCCGCCGCGGTGCTGGACCGCCGCGCCCGGCCACTCGGCACAATCTGCCTCGTCGGCCCCGCCTTCCGCATGGGGGAGGCCCGGCTGCACGCCCTGGGGCGGGAGGTGATGGAGGCGGCGCGGCGGATTTCCGGCAATGCCGCACAATCCGCCATGACCCTGACCGTGGCGCCGCGCCCGGCCACCGTATCCGCCGGCGTGGCCCTGGCGGTGCGGGCGGAGGCGCTGCTGGGGGAAGGCCCGCTCTGGGCCGAGGGCCGGCTGCACTGGGTGGATATTCTGGCGCCGGCCGTGCATGTCAGCGACCCGGCGACGGGCGAGGACCAGGCGATCCCGGTGGAGGAGCTGGTGGCGGCGCTGGCGCCGCGGCGTGGTGGTGGGCTGGTGGCGGCGGCGCGTTCCGGCCTGCGGCTGCTGGATGCGGCGGGGCTCGGCCGGGTGGTGGCGGCGCCCTACGGCCAGGGCGCGGCGCTGCGCTTGAACGACGGCAAGTGCGACCGGGCCGGCCGCTTCTGGGTGGGCTCGCTGGCGCTGGATTCGACGCCCGATGCCGGCGCGCTGCACCGCATCGATGCGGGGGGCCAGGTGCGCGTCATGCAGGCCGGGCTGCATGTCGCCAATGGTATCGGCTTCAGCCCGGACGACCAGCGCCTGTACCTGGCCGATAGCGGCCGGCGGCGGATCGACGTGTTCGATTTCGACCTGGCGGCCGGCACCCTGGCCCATCGCCGCCCCTTCGTCGCCTTCGCGGAAGGCGAGGGTGTGCCGGATGGGCTGACAGTGGATGTCGCCGGCGGCGTCTGGGTGGCGCTGTGGGATG
Organism: Falsiroseomonas selenitidurans; assembly: GCF_012103215.1. Lineage (GTDB taxonomy): Bacteria > Pseudomonadota > Alphaproteobacteria > Acetobacterales > Acetobacteraceae > Falsiroseomonas > Falsiroseomonas selenitidurans. The sequence continues at coordinate 51,493 of NZ_JAAVNE010000010.1, read as the reverse complement.
GCTGGCGCGTGGCGCGCTATGCCCCGGACGGGCGGCTGGACCGGGTGGTGAACCTGCCCGTGCCGCGCCCGACCAGCTGCTGCTTCGGCGGGCCGGACCTCGGCACCCTGTTCGTCACCAGCGCCCGGGTTCGGCTTTCCGGGGCGGAACTGGCGGCGGCGCCGCTGTCCGGTTCTGTCTTCGCTGTCACCGGCACCGGCGCCACCGGGCTGCCCGAACCCCCTTTCCATGGCTGAGGATTGTCATTCGTCATGACCAAGCTGGCCGGCGTGTTCCCGGTGCTGCCGACACCCTTCACCCCCGACGATGCGGTGGATGCGGCGGCGTTCCGGCGGCTGATCGACTTCGCGGTTGAATCCGGCGCCGATGGCGTGGTCTACCCCGGCATGGCGAGCGAGGTGGAGACGCTCTCCGCCGCGGAGCGCGGCCGGATGGTGGCGGCGCTCGGCGCGCATCTGGCCGGCCGCCTGCCCTTCATCGTGGGCGCCAGCCATGCCGACCCGGCTGAAAGCGCGGCCCGGGCGCGCGAAGGCATGGCGGCCGGCGCGGTGGCCGCCATGATCATGGCGCCGCCGCAGGCGGGCCAGGATGTGGAACGCCAGGTGGCGTTCTTCGCTGCAGTGGCCGCGGCCGCGCCCGGCCTTGTCATCATGCTGCAGAACGCCCCGGCGCCGAACGGCGCGGCGCTGTCGCCGGAAGCGGTGGCCGCCGTTGCCGCCGGGGTGCCGGCGATCCGCTACGTGAAGGAGGAAACGCTGCCCTGCGGCCAGCATGTCACCCGCATCCTCGCCGCCGCCCGAGGGGGGCCGGATGGGGGGCTGGATGGCGTGATGGGCGGCGCCGGGGCGCGCTTCGTGCTGGATGAGCTGGCGCGCGGCGCCAATGGCACCATGCCGGCCCTGGAACTGGCCGATGCCCATGCCGCGCTGTGGCGCGCCTGGAGCGCCGCCGACCGCGCCGAGGCCCGCCGCATCTACACCGCCACCCTGCCGCTGCTGCTGCTGCAGATGACCTTTCGGGTGCGCGCGACCAAGGAGGTGCTGCGCCGGCGCGGCCTGCTGGAGAACACCGCTGCCCGCGCCGCTGGACCGAAGCTGGATGAGGGCGACCTCGCGGAGCTCGGCGCGCTGATCGCCACCGCCGCCCCCTGCCTGACCCTGCACCCCCCGGCATGATCGACCGCATCGCCCGCGTCACCGCCCATGTGGTGACCATCCCCCGGGAGGTGCCCTATCTCGGCCCGCTGCGGGCTGGGGAGGTGGTGAACCGCGCCGGCTACATCGTCCGCCAGGGCAACCGCACCCTTTACCCCACGCAGGACCGCAGCATCGTGCTGCGCATCGACACGGAGGCGGGCCTCACCGGCTGGGGCGAGACCTATGGGATCGTGGCGCCGGAGGCGGTGCGCGCCATCGTGGACGACGTGCTGGCGCCGGTACTGGAAGGCCGCGACCCCTCGGCCCCGGCGGTGATCCACGAGGATCTCTACGACCTGATGCGGGTGCGCGGCTGCTTCGGGGGCTTCTACCTGGATGCGTTGGCCGCGGTGGACATCGCGCTGTGGGACCTGCTGGGGCGGCGGCTCGGCGTGCCGGTCTCGACGTTGCTGGGCGGCCGGCGGCATGCGCGCATCCCGGCCTATGTCTCCGGCCTGCCGCGCGCCAGTCTTGCGGAGCGGGTGGATTTTGCCCGGGACTGGCAGGCGCGCGGCTTCGTGGGCTTCAAATTCGCCGCCGTCGTCGCCGATGAGGGGGCGGAGGCGGAGATCGCCGCGCTGCGGCAGGGGCTCGGCCCGCAGGCGCGCATCATGGCCGACCTGCACTGGAAGTATTCGGCCGCCGAGGCCATCCGCCTGATCCGCCGCCTGGAACCGCACGGCCTGGCCTTTGCCGAGGCCCCCTGCGCGCCGGAGGATATCGCCGGCCAGGTGGAGGTGGCGCGCGCCGTCGGCGTGCCCGTGGCGCTCGGCGAGGAGCTGCGCACGGTCTTCGAATGGCTGCCCAGGCTGGCCGCGCGCTGCATGGCGATCGGCCAGCCGGAGATGGGCCATACCGGCATCACCGAGTTCTGCCGCATCGGCGCGCTGTGCCATGCGCACCATGTGGCGCTGATGCCGCATGCGGCGATCGGCGTCGGCCTGTTCATGGCCGCCAGCCTGCAGGCAGCCAGCGCCCAGCAGGGGCTGCCCTGGCACGAATACCAGCACAGCATCTTCGACCCGAACCGCCACCTGACGCAGCCGACCGGCAGCACCCATATGACCTGCGAGTCAGGCTTCTATACGCTGCCTGACGGGCCCGGCCTGGGGGTGGAGCCATCCCCCGCCCTGTTGGTGCAGATTACGGCGTAACCCGCCTTCCCGGGCGGACGAAGCAGGGGGCAACACACCCGCCGGAGCCGCCCGCCATGCTGACCCTGAGCCCTCGCACCGACCGCATCCTGAAACTGCTGGCCTGGCCGGCGGCGATCTGGATCGCCTATGAGCTGACCTGGTACCAGCAGTTCAAGCTGACCGGCAACGAAGGCTCGGTGCACCTGTTCACCATCCTGTCCGACTGGCTGGGCACGCCGGGCGGGGAGAAGCCGTTCCGCCTGTTCGTCGCCATCCTCGAGATCTTCTGCGCCGTTTTCGTGCTGATCCCGCGCACACGGATGATCGGCGCGGCGCTGTCGCTCGGCACCATGTCCGGCGCGATCTTCTTCCACACCGTCAGCCCGCTGGGCATCGACCCCTACGGCGATGGCGGCGTGCTGTTCAAGGAAGCCGTCTTCACCTGGTTCATGGCGCTGTTCGTGCTGTTTGCGCATCGTGAGGAAGCGCTGGCCACGCTGGGCTGGCTGCGCGCCCGGCTGCTGCCGCAGGCGGCCTGACGCCATGGCGCAGCAGCCCCGCCCCGCGCCCGAAGGGCTTCTCCGCCCCGCGCCCCAAGGGGTGACACCGCAACGCCCGCCGCGGGACCTCCGCCTGGATGTCCTGCGGGGCTGGCTGCAGGTTTCCATCTTCATCGCCCATGCCTTCGGCGCGATCTACTTCTGGGGCATCCACGCCAGCTGGGGTGTCTCCGACAGTTCCGAGCAGTTCGTGCTGCTGTCGGGCCTGGCGCTCGGCTCCGTCTTCACCCTGAAGCGGGTGCGGGATGGCTTCGGCGCGGCGCTGCGCGACCTGGGCGGGCGTATCCGCCGCCTGTACCTGACGCATCTGGTGGTGTTCGTGCTGTTCGCCGCCATGGTGTTCTGGGCGCAGATGGCGGTGCCGCTGCCCGGCGTGGTGGAGGCCACCGGCTGGGGCTGGCTGGTGCGGGAGCCGTGGCTGGCCATCCCCGGCACGCTGTCCCTGCTGTACCAGCCCGCCTTCATGGACATCCTGCCGCTGTTCGTCCTGTGCATGGTGTTGCTGGCGCCCTTCCTGTGGCTGCTGGAACGCCTGGGCGATTGGGCGCTTCTCGCCCCCTTCGGGCTTTACGGGGCGGCGCAGATCCTCGGTCTGATGCCGCATGGCCTGGGTGGGCGGGAACTGGGCTTCGACCCGTTGGCCTGGCAGGTGCTGTTCCTGCTGGGCGCGTGGCTGGGCCGCCGCGCGCTGCTGGGCGCGTCCCCGCTGCCGCGCCATCCCGCCCTGTTCGCCACTGCCCTGCTGGTGCTGTTGGCGGGGCTGTGGGTGAAGCTCGGCCATTATGGCTGGATGGTGCCGGCGCCGGCGCTGCTGGACGAGTTCTCGCAGAAGCCGAGCCTCGGCCCGTTGCGCCTGGTGCATGCCCTGGCGCTGGCCTGGCTTGTCGCCGTGCTGGTGCCGCGGGAGGCGCCCTGGATGCATGGCGCGCTGCCGCGGGCGCTGGCGGTGATCGGCCGGCACAGCCTGCATGTCTTCTGCCTGGGCCTGTTCCTGTCCTGGGGTGTGGCCATGGCGCTATCGCTGCACCCGGCTGGCGCCTGGTGGCTGGAACTGGCGCTGATCCCGCTGGGCGCCGCGGCACTGGCCGGCTTCGCGGCGACTTTGGAACGCCGGCGCCAGCCTTCGCGGCGCATGGCGCGGGCCGGCTGATCAGCCGGCCTGCCGTCAGGCCCGCCATGGTCAGGCCGGCAACGGCTCCGCCGGGTCGAAGATGTCGCCGGTGGCGCCATCGGTCAGGCCGAGGTCGGTCAGGTGCGGCCCGGCATTGCAGGCCAGCGAGATGCCCGTGATGCCGCGGAAGATGCGGTAGGGCGGCTGCCAGTCGCACACCCGGCCGGCGGCCTCGCGCAGCCGGGCGAAGTTCTCCGCCGTCTGCCCAGCCGGCGTCGTGGCGATCAGGCCCGCGATGGGCAGCGGCAGCAGCGCCGTCACCGCGCCGTCTTCCGCGACCGCCATGCCACCGCCGGCCGCGATCACGGCGTTGGCGGCGGCGGCCATGTTGTCCGGTGTGTCGCCCAGCACCAGCAGGTTGTGGCTGTCATGCGCGATGGTGGTGGCGATGGCGCCGCGCATCGTGCCCCAACCCTCGGTCAGGCAGGTCCGCGGCACCGCGGGTGCGCGGCCGTGGCGATGGATGATGGTCAGCACGGTATGGCCCGGCGGCACTGCCGCCACGCCGTCGCGCACCGTCACCTCCGCCTCGCCCCAGGCCGTGAAGCGGGCGCCGATGATGCGGCGCAGCCTGGCGCGGCCATGCCGAAGGCCGGCCACGCGCAGGGCGAAGGCCTCCGGTGGCTGCGGCGGCAGCTTCATGGTGTCGGTCGGCGCATCGGTGCGGCGCGCGGGCGGCACGACCAGGGCGCCGCCTTTCGCCACCACCACCCCGTCCACCAGCACCCGGTCCACCGCCACCAGGGCGAGGTCCGACAGCAGCACCAGGTCCGCCCTTCGCCCTGGCGCCACCAGCCCCAGATCATCCCGCTTCAGCCGCATCGCCGCATGCAGCGTCGCCAGCCGGATGGCGCTGATCGGCGACAATCCACGCGCGATGACCCGGGCGATGGTGTCACGCAGGCCACCCTTGGCCACCAGTTCATCCGGGAAGACGTCATCCGTCGCCAGCACCAGGTTCACCGGCAGCAGCGGCAGGGTGGCGAGCGCGGCGACGGCGCCGGGCAGCACCTGGTCGTGGCTGCCGCGCAGCTCCACCGTCAGCCCGGCACGCAGCTTCTGCAGGAAATCCTCGGCCGCGGTGATCTCGTGGTCCGAGGTGACTCCGGCCGTCGCATAGGCCTGCAGATCGGCATCCAGCAGCCCGCGGGCATGGCCGTTGACGTTCTTGCCGGCGGCGAGGCCGGCACCGACGATGCCCGTCATGTGCGGCGTGCCACGCAGCACGCCGGGCATGTCCATCACCTCCGCCACGCCCACAACCTCGGGCCAGGCCAGCATCTCCGCCATCTCGGCCGGGCCGATCTCGGCGCCGGCCAACTCCAGCCCGGGCGCGGAGGGGACGCAGGAAGGCGCGGCGACCAGCGTGCGCAGCGGCAGGTGGCGGGAGGCCTCGACCGCCCAGCGAACGCCGGCCACGCCGAGCACATTGGCCAGCTCATGCGGGTCCCAGACGCAGGTGGTGGTGCCGGCAGGCACCACCACGCCGGCGTAGTCGGCCGGCGCCATCAGGCTGCTTTCGTAGTGCAGGTGGCTGTCGATGAACCCCGGCGCGACGAAGCGGCCGGTCGCATCCTCCACCGAGGCCGCATCCGCCCGCAGCCCGGGCGGGTGGACGGAGGCGATCAGCGGGCCGACGATCCCGACATCCGCCGCGCGCAACTCCCCGGTCGCCACATCCACCACCGTGCCGCCGGTCAGCAGCAGGTCGAAGGGGGCGGCGCCGCGCGCCGCCTGCACGGCGCGGGCGCGCAGCGCCTGATCGACGGGCTGGGTCATGGCGGGGTCTCCGGCGGGTCCAGCGGCTCGAGGAGCGGCGTGCCCGGGCCACCGATCCGGATGGTATCGCCCAGCGTCTCCACCGCGCGTTCCAGCACGGTGGCCCCCACCTGGCGCAGCAGGTAGACGCCGAGGATGCGGGCCTTGGCCGAGGCGACGACCTTGGTGTCGGTGTCGAGCCGGGCGATCTGCTCACCCAGTTCGCGCTGCTCGTCGCTGCTCAGCCCTTCCACCAGGCCGAGGCAGAAGGTCGGCAGCGTGGCCTTGGCCTTCTCGAAATCGATCCCCTCCATGGTCGCGGCCACCGCATCGGCCCGGTCGGACGCCTGGCTGCGGTTCACAAGGCGGTCGGAGCCCTCCAGGAAGGTCTTCAGCATGGTGGACGGGCCGATGCCCACATCGGTGTCGCCGACGCGGGCGGTGAAGAGGGAGGTGCGGAAGAAGGCGATGGCGCCGAAGGCGGCGAGCAGCGCCTCCGTCACCGACTGGTTCGGACCGGGGCCGATGACCGCGAATTCCTGCACCAGGGCCAGCGCGACGATGCCGGCGGCAAGATTGATGCCGATATAGGCTGCCGCCGGCCGCATCCCGAACAGGCGGGAGGGATCGTCGCGGTAGCGGGCGATCAGCTCCCCGAAGCCGACGGCCCCGGCGAAGAAGGCGACCGCGGCATATTGCGCCACCGGCCCCTTTGCGAGGCTGAGCGGCCCGGGCTGCTTCAGCCAGAGCACCAAGCCGATCAGCACCATGCCCAGCAGCGTGGCGCTGCCGAACGTCAGCGCCACGCCGCGCGCCGCCTGCCAGCGGCCGCGCCGTGCCGTGATCGGCGCCTGCCGCGCCGGGTCGCCGGCCAGCAGCAGCACGAAGGCGATGGCGACCAGCGCGACAAGGCCAATCACCAGCAGCCCGCGCCGCGGGTCCGTCGCGGCAAGGCCGCCGGCCACAGGCAGCATCATCAAGGCGAGGACCATGAGAAGGATCGCGAAGCGGGTCCGGTTGGGCATCCGGGCGGTGCCTTTGCGGCAGGGGGCGGTTCCCAGGCTATCGCCCCGGCGCCGCCGCCGGCAATGCGGCCGTCAGCCGAGACCGGCGGCCTCGCGCCCCTTCGGGCTCAAGCGGAACATGCCCTTGTTGTTCTGCACAAGCCCGTGGCTCTCCAGCGTGCGCAGCGCGCCGGCGGCGGCATCGAGGCTGGCGCCGAAGGTCTTCGCCACCTCCACCACCGACATCTCCTCCCCTGCTTCGGTTGGCCAGACCTTCAGCACGGCGTCGATCGACAAGGGCTGCGCGCCCAGGGCGAGGGCGACGCGGGATTGGCTGCTCGCCATACGGCTCGTGCCGGTGCTGCTGTTCAGCGTGTCCAGGAAAGTGCCGAAATAGTCGGTCTTGCGCATGGCCTGCGGTCCCCTTGCAGGCCGGAGATGGTGCCGGCGCCTGCCCCGATCAATCGCGCTGAAGCATCCTCGGATCAGGCCAAACCACCGGCGGCCCGATTCAAGCGTCCAGGCAGCCTAGCGTGCGGCGCGTCCGGCGGAGAAAGCCAGCGTCATCTCATCCGTCCGCGGCTCGTAGCTGAAGCCGCGCCGCATCGCCCAGGTGTTCACCTGGAAATACAGCGGGATCAGTGCCGTGTGCTCCACCAGCGCCAGCCGCGTCGCCTGCTGGGTCAGGGCGCGGCGCTCCGAGTCGTCGATGGTGGTGCGGGCGCGCTGGATCAGCGCATCCACCTCCGGGTTGGAGAAGCGGCCGCGATTGGCGGTGCCGAGGCCGAGCGTGGTGTTCCAGCTGTGGATCTGCGTCTCCAGCATCCCAAGCAGTTCCGGGTTGGGTGAGAAGCCGGCCAGATTCACCGAATACTGCAGCCGCGCCGCCTCGCTCAGCCACATGGAGCGCGTCTTGGTCTGCACCGTGGTGGCGAGGCCAAGGCGCGTCCACATCTGGGCGATGGCCTGCACCACCTGCTCGTCATTGGTGTAGCGGTCGTTCGGCCCGTTCACCTGCACGGCGAAGCCGTTCGGGTAGCCGGCCTCGGCCAGCAGGCGCCTCGCCTGGTCCAGGTCGAAGGGCGGCGGGGTCATGTCCGGGGAGGTGCCGAAATAGCCGGGCGGGCCGAGGTCGCCGGCCGCCATCGCCTGGCCCTGCATGATGCGGGAGACCAGGGCATCCCGGTTGATCGCCAGCGACAGGGCGCGGCGCACGCGGGCATCACGCAGCGGGTTGTCGATGCGCGCGCCGTCGCGGCCACGGATGAAGGGGGTATCCACCCGGTCGCTGTCCAGCGTCAGGAAGATCAGGCGGTTGGAAGGGCTCTCCGCGGTCGAGAACCGCGCGCTCTCGGCCTTGAAGCGGGCGAAATGGTCGGGCGGGACGATCTCGATCAGGTCCACGTCGCCGGCCTGCAGCGCCGCCACCCGGGCGCCGGCATTGGCGATCGGGCGGAACTCCACCCGGTCGAAGGCCGGGGCCGGGCCGGCGAAGCCCGGGTTACGCTCCATCACCACGGGGCTGCCCGGCTGCCAGGAGACATGGCGGAACGGCCCGGTGCCGACCATGGCGCGGCCGGCATTGTAATCGGCCGTGCTCGCGCCCTCCCCATGCTTCTTCGAGACGATCATCACCAGCGCCAGGAAGTTCGGCAGCAGCGGCGTGGGCTGGGTCGTGCGCAGGCGCAGCGTGGTGGCGTCCACCGCCTCCACCCCGGCGATCGGGCGCGTTGCGTAGCGGAAGGAGGAGGGGGAGTTCGGCACATCCCCGGCGCGGGACAGGGTGAAGGCCACATCCTCCGCCGTCACCGGCGCGCCATCATGGAAGCGGGCGGCGGGATTGAGCTTCACCTCCCAGGTCAGTTCATCCACCGCGCGCATGGACAGCGCGATGGCCGGGCGCAGATCCTGCTTCGCATCCTGTTCCATCAGCGGCTGGAAGACATGGCGCGCGAAGGCGATGTTGGTGATGAGGCTGGCGAAATGCGGATCGAGGCTGGTCGGCCCGGCCTCCACGCCGATGCGGATATTGTCCTGCGCCATGGCGGGGGCAGCGAACAGCGCACTGCCCAGCAGGGCGGCGCGGAGGTGGCGGATCATGCGGCGTGGTCCTTGGGCAGCAGCGAGGGGGACGACTTCGGGCAGGGTGGCAGCGCCAGGTGATGCGGCGCGGTGCCGGGCTCCGGCAGCCAGCCGCCCGGCGCCGGGCGGAAGATCGGGGTGGCGAAGGCGGCGCGCAGCGGGATGCCGGCGGGCCAGCCCGCGATCCAGCGATCGCCCTGTGCCATGGCGACCACCATCGCCACCGGCGTGACGCCGCAGGCCGCGAGCAGCGCCAGCCCGGCCTGGGCGGAGGCGCCGGTGGAGACCACGTCATCCACCAGCAGCACGCGCCGACCCGCCAGCCTTTCCACCAGCCGCGGGTCCAGCCACAGCCGGCGCGGGGTGGGGGAGGTGATGGAGTGCACCGGCACGGAAAGCCGTTCCTCGTACCAGCGCTTGCGCGACCAGCCGGGCGCCACCCAATTGGCGTGGCCGAGCGCTTCCGCCACCAGCGGCGCGAAGACCTGCCCGAGGCTGGGCAGGCCGACCACCACCTCCGCCCCGAAGGGCCGCGCGGCCTTCGCCATCCAGCCGGCTAGGCGGCGCACCACGGCGAAGCTGGCCTGGTTGGCGATCAGCCCGGCGACGGCGAACTCGGTGAAGTCGCGCAACGGCAGCTCGAGCACAGCGCCATCCGGCATCGGCGCGGCAAAGCGCAGGCCGAAGGGCGGCGCCTGCGCTGCCTGCGCCGGTGCGCCGAATTGCTGCCAATAGGCCATCGGGTTCCGTTGGGTTGCGCGACACAAGGTGCCATGCTCCGGCCCGCATCCGCAACGCCCCGGAGACGCCAGATGCCCCCCAGCCTGTTGGGCAGCCTTCTCGCCCAGGCCCACAACAATGCCTGGGCCAATCACCGGCTGCTGACGGCCTGCGCCGGCCTGACGCCGGCCGAGCTGGCGGCACCGCGCTGCGGCTTCTTCCCGAGCCTGGCCGCCACGCTGAACCATATCCTGGTCATCGACTGGTTCTATGTGGACGCGCTGGAAGGCGGCACGCTTGGCCCGGCCGCCTGGGCCGACAGGGTTCCTCACCCGGACCTGCCCAGCCTGCGCGCCGCGCAGGCCGCGGTGGATGCCCGGCTGATCCACCATGTGGCGCAGCTGGATGCGGCGGCGCTGGCGGCGATGGTGCAGGTGCATCGCGGCCATCGCGTGCAGGTGGAACGCCGGGACCGGCTGCTGCTGCACCTGTTCCAGCACCAGCTGCACCATCGCGGCCAGGCGCATGCGATGCTGTCCTCCAGCCGGATCGCCCCGCCGCAGCTGGATGAGTTCTTCGCCGCCGAGGAAGCCCCGCTGCGGGCGGCGGAATTCGCCGAGCTCGGCTTCTCGGAAGCCGCGATCTGGGAGGCACGGCCCGCGCCATGACGCCGCGCACCACGCTGATCGACTGCGACCCCGGCACGGACGACGCCATCGCGCTGTGGCTGGCGCTGGCCTCCCCGGAGCTTGACGTGCGACTGGTGACTGTGGCCGGCGGCAATGTCGGCCTGGCCGCCACCACCGCCAATGCGCGCGCCATCATCGGCCTGACCGGGCGGGCCATTCCCGTGGTGGCCGGCGCCGAGCGGTCGCTGATGGCGCCCTTCCGGTCCGAGACCGCGGTGCACGGGGAGGATGGGCTGGGCGGGGTGCGCCTGCCGGAGGGGCCACCGCTTTCCCCCGGCATCGCCGCAGATGCAATCCGCGGCCTGCTGCGCGCGGCGCCGGCGGCCTCCGTCACGGTCATCGGGCTTGGCCCCGTCACCAACCTGGCGCTGGCCTTCGCGACGGAGCCGGCGCTGGTGGACCGGGTGGCGGAGGTGGTGCTGATGTCCGGCGCCTGGTCCGAGGGCAACATCACCCCCGCCGCCGAGTTCAATGCCTGGAACGACCCGGAGGCGCTGGCCATCCTGCTCGGCCTCGGTTGTCGGCTGACCATGGCGACGCTTGACCTGACGGCGCAGGCCTTCGTGACGCCCGCGGTGGTGGCGGCGCTGGCGGCGCGGCCGGGCGGCGCCTGCTGGCAGGCCACGCTCGCCATCCTGCGCGCCCTGCCACCCTCCCGCCGCATGGGCTTTCGCGGCTTCCCGCTGCACGACCCCTGCGCCGTGGCCTGGCTGCTGGCCCCGGGCCTGTTCGGCGCGCGGGACGCCCAGGCGGAGATGGATTGCAGCCCCGGCCCCGGCCGCGGCCGCACTGTGATCGACCGCTGGCAGCGCCTGGGGCGCCCGCCCAACCTCAACCTGCTGGAAACCCTGGATGCGCCGGGCTTCTTCGATCTGCTGGCGGCACGCATCGCTGGCCTGCCCTGAAACGAGCGGCTTAAGAACCGGTTCACCTCGCCGGCCCAGGGTCGCGCACAATCTCCGGCAGGCATCCCCCTCATGATCCGACGTCGTCCCCTGGCCCTTCTCGGCCTGCTGCTGCCGCTGCTGGCCGCCTGTGCCGGGGTGACCCGCGCGCCGGTGCCCGGGGCGCTGGCCGACCAGGCGCATCCCCTCGGCATTCCCGGCCTGCGCAGCTGGGGCGATGTGCTGGAGCCGGCGGCGCTGGACCTGATGGTGGCGCGCCAGGCCGGCATCCTGCGGCAGCGCTTCGGCGCGTTGGCGGCGGAAGGGCGAATGCCGCCGCTGCACTATCTGGCGATGTCCGGCGGCGGGCCTGACGGCGCCTTCGGCGCGGGCGTGCTGAAGGCCTGGAGCGAATCCGGCACGCGCCCGCAATTCGCGGCCGTCGCCGGCGTCAGCACCGGCGCCATCATCGCGCCCTTCGCCTTCCTGGGCGCCGCGTATGACCCGGTGATCGAGGAGATCTACACCACGCTGCGCACCAGCCAGGTGGCGCGGCCGGCGGTGGTCAGCGGCCTGCTGTCCGGTGTGGCGCTGACCGACACCACGGGCCTGGCCAACCGCATTGCCCGCTACGTCACGCCGGACCTGCTGGCCAAGGTGGCGGCGGAATACCAGCGCGGCCGGCTGCTGCTGGTGGGTACCACCAACCTGGATTACGGCCGGCCGATGATCTGGAACATGGGGGCCATCGCGGCCTCCGGCCATCCTGGTGCCGTGCAACTGTTCCGCGACGTGGTCCGTGCCTCCGCCGCCGTGCCCATCGCCTTCCCGCCGGTGTTCATCCCGGTGCAGACCGCCGATGGCCGGCGCTTCGATGAGATGCATGTGGATGGTGGGGCGACGTCGCAGGTGGTGCTGATTTCGCCGCAGGTGCCGATCGCGGCGCTGACCCGCCAGGAGATCGGCCGCAACATCGACCGCCGCCTCTGGGTGATCGTGAACAACCGCATCGTGACGCGGCACGAGCCGGTGCGCCCGCGGATCTTCTCCATCGCCGGCGCCTCGGTGAGCTCGCTGATCCGCGGCAGCGCCATCGGCGATCTGTACAAGCTGTTCCTGATCACGGAGCGGGACGAGATTGACTTCCGCGCCGCCTGGATCCCGCCGGAGATGCCCTGCACCGCGACCGAGGAATTCGACCCGGTCTACATGCGCTGCCTGTTCGACTTCGGTGCCGCGCGGATGCGGGCAGGCGGGCTGTGGCATGACCTGCCGCCGTATTTCGTCCGCCCGCCCTTGTCGCCGATGCGGATTCTCCCCGTGGCGCCCGGCGGTTCCTGAAGGCAGATAGGCCAGGAGGGGCCTTGGGTGGCGCCTCGAAAGGCTGCTGAACCTGACCAAAGGAGAAGATCGCCCCGGGCCTGTAGCCGCGATCAGCGGCCCTGAGGGTGGCCCGCCGGCGATCCGGCGAGCCAGGGCAGCGGCTGCGGCCGCCCTGCGGCTGAGGGCATCAGGAACCAACCACCGCGCCGCAGCAAGCGGCCGCCGGCAATCAATCCGCCACGCCCTGGGCCACCCGCGCGGCGCGGGTGGCGGGGGCCTGGTCGTTATGCGCCTCGCGCTCCCGCGGTGCCTCGATCAGCGGCAGGGTGGCGGCGGCGGTCTCCAGCACCAGGCGCAGCGCGTCCACCGGGTCGCGCTCCGCATGGATGTCCTTCTGCAGCGCCTCAGTCATCGCGCCCAGGCGGCGCGCGCCCAGGGTGCGGGCGGCGCCCAGCATGCGGTGGGCTGCATGGCGCAGGCGAGGGATGTCCTGGGCGATCCCGGGGCTCGACAGGGTCTCATAGCCGAAGCGCACCTCGGCGACGAATTCGGCGATCACCACCTCCGCGGTCGGCCCCAGATCGGCCGCCAGGTTGCGCAGCGCCGCCTCATCCAGCAGCGGCTGCTGTGCATCGCCGGAGGGCGTGGCCGCGGGGCCGGGCAGGGTGTCGCCGGCCGCCAGGCGCTGCACAGCGGCCAGCAGCGATTCGCGATCGATTGGCTTGGCCAAATGCCCATCCATGCCCGCCGCCCGGCATGCCGCCACCTGCTCCGGCAGGGCGGAGGCGGTGACAGCCAGCACCGGCACGCGGCGCCGGGCGGTGTCCAGGGCCCGGATCCGCCGTGTCGCCTCCAGGCCGTCCATCACCGGCATCTGCACATCCATCAGCACCACGTCATAGGCATCGCGTTCCACCGCGGCCAGGGCTTCCGCCCCATCCGCCGCACTGTCCACGCGATGGCCGGCGCCCACCAGCATGGCGCGCGCCACCATCCGGTTCGCCGCCACGTCGTCCGCCACCAGGATGCGCAGGCTGCGGCCGGGCACCTCCCCGGCGCGCTCCGCCGGCAGGGCGACGACGGTGGCGGCAGCAACCGGCAGGGGCACCTCCTTCAGCGGCATCTCGACCCAGAAACGCGCGCCCTGGCCCACCTCGCTGTCGCAGCCGATTCGCCCACCCATGGCGGCGGCCAGGCGGGCGGAGATCGCCAGGCCCAGCCCGGTGCCCGCGCCATCCTGCCCGGCGACGGGGAACAGCTGGGAGAAATCCTCGAACAGCAGGTGCCGCTTTTCCGGCGGCACGCCGGGGCCGGTGTCCTGCACCTCGATCCGCAGCCCGGCGCGGCCTTCCATCGGCATGGCGCGGATGTCCACCCGGCCGCCGGGGGGCGTGAACTTCACCGCGTTGGACAGCAGGTTCAGCAGCATCTGCCGCACCCGCGTGGCATCCGCCTCCACCGCCGCGGGGGTGCCGGGTGCGATGTCCAGCGTGAAGGTCAGGCCCTTGCGGTCCACCTCCGGCGCCAGCAGGCCGGCGCAGGCTTCCAGCAGCGGACGCACGGCCACGTCGCGCAGGTGCAGGTCGAGCTTGCCGGCCTCGATCTTCGACAGGTCCAGCAGGCTGTTCACCAACTCCAGCAGATGGCGCCCGGCCTCGTGCAGGGTCATCACCTGGTCGCGCTGTTCCTCGGTCAGCGCCGGGTCGCGCAGCAGTACCTGGGCGAAGCCGAGCACACCGTTCAGCGGCGTGCGCAGTTCATGCGACATCCGGGCGAGGAACTGGCTCTTTGCCTCGCCGGCCGCGCGGGCGCTGTCGCGCGCCTGGGCCAGGTCGTCCATCGCGCGCTTCAGCGGCGTGATGTCCGTGCGGATACCCACCGTGCCGCCATCCGGCGTGCTGCGCTCCGTGATCAGCACCCAGCGGCCATCCGGCAGCAGCCGCTCGATCGGCGGGTTGTTGGCATGGCGCCAACTGTCCATCTCGTCCACGAAGGCTTCCAGGTCGCCCACCGCCTGCGGGTACTGCCCGCGCTTGGCGCCCTCCCGCATGATGTCGCGGAAGGCGGCGCCGGCTTTGATGAAGGGCGCCGAGATGGCGTAGAATTCCTTGTAGCGCTGGTTGCAGGCGATCAGCCGGTCGTCCGGCCCGAACATGACGAAGCCGTCGGACATGCTCTCCAGCGCATTTTCCAGTGTGGAGCGCCAGCGGGCGCGTTCCGCCTCGACCTTCTCGCGCTGGCGCAGGCCCAGCAGCAGGGCGGCAGCCAGCGCCAGCACCAGCAGGGCGAAGGCGCCGGAGACGAACAGCGCGCGCTCCCGGTCCGTGCTCCAGCCCTGCAGCGCCGCCTCCAACTCGATGGTGGTGACAACGGACAGGGAAGGGTAGAGCGTCGGCCGGACCGCCACGAGGACAGGCTCGTTATTGAAGCGGCTGCGGGTTTCGCGCAGCCCGGCCAGCGCCGAGGCCGGCACCGCCAGGCGCCGGCCGATGCGCGTCTCGTCATGCGGCAGGGCGGCCAGCAGCGTGCCGTCCTCCCGCTCCAGGGTGATGCGCAGGCCCGGCGCGCCACCGCCCACGCCCAGCAGGCTGCCCACCAGCGGCACCGGCACTTCCGCCACGGCGGTCACCGGGCCCAGCGCCGGCATCACCACCGGGCGGGCGAAGAACAACGCCCATTCGCCGGTGGCCGGGTTCTGCACCGGCCCGCCGATCATCACGCTGCCGGCGTTGGGTGTGGCATCGGTGAAGGCGGCGCCCAGCGGCAAGGGCAGCGGCCGGCGGCGCGATACCGCGAGGCCGGTGGCCACCGGCATGCCGTCGGCACCCACCAGCAGCACGTCGCGGAAGGTGAAGTTCTGGTTGTTCAACTCGCGCATCACCCGGCCGGCGCCGGACGCATCGAAGCGCCCGTTGCGGGTGTAGGGGGCGAGGATGGCGGGCAGGCCCGCCAGCATGGCGTCCACCTGGACGAAGTTCCGGTTGATCGACGCCTCGACGGCGCGAGAGACGCGGTCTGCCGTATCCGTGGCAGCCTTCAGCGCCGCTTCGCGCGACCGCTCCAGCAGCATGGCCGTGGCCACCACTTGCGCCAGCAGCAGCAGGACGACAGCGGCAAGGACGGCCAGACGCAGGCGGCGCGCTGTCTGCATACTATTCAGGCCGCGCCCGGATGCCGAGCGTCGGCGCCAGATACTCGTTCCATGCCTCGACGCAATCCAGCCCGCAGCGGTTGACCCAGCGCGGCAGCACCACCTCGGTCAGGAGGCGGCGGCGGCGTTCATCATCCGCGGTGGAAACCGGCACCAAGGTCATGGTGCCACGGCGTCCGGCGGTGCAGGCGGGCAGGCCCGCATTGCAGGCCAGGCCCTCCCCGGTCTCGCGGTCCGCCGCAGCCCAGATCTGCTGCTCCAGCTCGTTGGTGCCCTGGCGGATCGTCATCTGCACCTCGGCCGGCAGTGCCGCCCAGGCCGTCGCATTGGCCCCGAAGATGGAAATGCCCCAGGCCAGCGCCATGGCGTGCACATGGCTGGTCACCTCATGCAGCCCGATGGCGTTGCCGGACAGCGTGCCGGTGATGGCGCATTCCACCACGCCGCCGCGGATTGCCTGCACCACCTCGGCGAAGGGGATCACCACCGGCGTCGCGCCCAGCGCCTGCAGCATCTCCGACTGTCCGACGGAGGACGACCGGATGCGCCGGCCGGAAAGGTCGGCCAGCCCGGCGAAGGGGCGGGTGCAGAACACCACCTGGGCCGGGTAGGTGTAGATTCCCAGCAATTCGATCTGGTAGCGCTCCCGCAGCACCTGTTCGATATGCGGGCGGAAGGCACTGACGGTCTGCCGCAGGCTGGCCATGTCCGGCGCCAGGGCCGGCAGGTCCACCGCGTTGAACTCCGGCTCCTCGGTCGCGACGATGGCCAGCAGCGCGGTGCCGAAGGGCACGACGCCAAGCCGCATCAGCTGGAGCATTTCCTGGCCGCGTATGCCGCTGCGGTCGAAGGGCGCGATTTCCGCCTGCACCCGGCCATTTGTCAGCTCGCCGATGCGATGGCGCCAGAAGGGCTCCTCGTAGCGCACATACTGGCTGACATTCGCCAGGCCACCGACGATCTTCAGGCGAATCGGCGCCGACTCTGCGGCAGGGGTCTGCCCGCCGAGGCCCTGCGCCAGGGCGCCAGGGGCAAGGGCCCAGGCAGCCAGCAGCAGGATTGCGGGAATGATGTTGCGGAATCGGCGCTTTGCCGAAGGCATGCGGAACTCCTGTCACGGCTTGGGCGGAGCGGGCTGCCAGTCGCCTGCCTGTCATTCCCGCATAGTCTTATAGCAAGTTCCTTAACGATTGCAGCAACCATAACGCGAGTGGCCGATCCCGCCGTCGCGCGGGACGCCCGCTCTGCCGCCTCGCCCGCGCCTCGAGGCGCCTGTCCTCCCGGGCGACCCGGCCTCAGGCCAGGACCTCGCGCAGCCAGCCTTCGGCGTCCTGCGGCAGGCCGGACCAGGCCGCACGCGGGCCGATGCTGCTGACCAGCAACAGGCCGCTCTCACCGAATCCGCGGCGGGCGAGGGCGCGTTGAAAATGGCTCAGGATGTAGTCGGGCGACAGGTCGGTGGACACCAGGATTGCATCCTGGCCCATTGCCCAATGGGCGTCCGCAATCTCCCAGATGGCGTCGCGAACGGCCGTTCGCATGTCCTCCGCAGCGCTGCTGCCGGCCTCGGCTGCCCCGCTTTCGGGGCGGTGGACGACGATGGACAGGGTCATGGTGCCCTCCGCACGGCAAGCATCCGACCACTGCTAGGCCGGAACACCTTATGCGCGAGAGCGCGAGTCTGTGCAATGCGGTGCAACTGGCCGGCGCAACTGGCCGATCCGGCAAGCCGATGCGAGACTGGCGCCATCCCGCAGCCTGGATCGCCTGGCAAGCCGGGGAGGACGCCCAGCCATGCAGCCCAAGACCCTGATCGCCAGCCATCGCGGCGGCCTGTTTCCCTGGCCGGAGAACAGCGCCACGGCCTTCCGCCGCAGCGCCGCCCTGGACCTGGACCAGGCTGAATGCGACGTCCACCCGACTGCCGATGGCGTGCCCGTGATCATGCACGACGCAACATTGGACCGCACGACGGACCAGCGCGGCACGGTTGCGGCGCTGACTGCCGCCGAATTCCGCCAGGTGCGGGTCCGCGGCACGGCGGGGGAAGCGCCGCCGACCCTGGCGGAGTACCTGGCGATCCTCCAGGCCAGCCCGGTGGCGCCGCGAATCGAGGTCAAGGCGGATATGGCCCGGCGCCCCTATCCCGGGTTGGTCGAGCGCACCCTGGCGGCGCTGGATGCCACCGGGCAGCGCCGCCGCGCCTGGCTGATCGGCTTCCAGGCCGACCCCATGGCCGAGGCGCTGCAGGCCGGCGGCCTCGCCGGCGTTGCCTGGCTGTTGGAGGGCTCGACGCTGCGCGATCTCGGTCTGGCGGGCACCATCGCCGTTGCCCGCGCGCATGGCATCCCGGAAGTCGGGATGCATGAACAGGCGATCGATGCGGAACTTGTGGCCGCGCTGCGGCAGGCCGGCCTGGGGATCGGCGCCTGGGGCGCGAACCATGCGCCCAGCATCCGGCGCCTGCTCGGCCTTGGCATCGATATCCTGACCACGGACGACCCGGAACTGGCGATCCGCCTGCGCGCGCAGGGCTGAACCGCCGGGTCGCAGCCTGCCGGGCGGCCGCCCGGCCGAAGGCGTGTCCCTGCCCGTCCCCCGGCATTTGGTTGCGGCGCGCCGCGAAGCGGCCCTAAGCTCCCCGCCAACAAGATCGCGTCGGGGAGCGCGTCCGATTTGGCCGAGGAATCGCCGATCCTGGCGGTGGAAGGTGTCAGCCTGCGCTTCGGCGGGGTGCGGGCGCTGACCGATGTCTCCTTCACCGTGCGGCCCGGGGAGATCTTCTCCATCATCGGGCCGAACGGGGCCGGCAAGACCTCCATGGTCAACTGCGTCTCCGGCCGCTACCGCCCGACGGAAGGCGTGGTGCGCTTCGGCGGGCAGGACATCACCCGGCTGGGGCCGAACCGCCGCGCCGGGCTCGGCATTGGGCGCACCTTCCAGAACCTGGCGCTGTTCGGGCACATGAGCGTGCTGGACAACATCATGGTCGGCCGCCACCACCTGCTGAAGGCGGGCTTCCTGCGCGGCATGCTCTACTGGATCGGCGGGGCGCAGACCGAGGAGCTGGCGCATCGGCGCGAGGTGGAGGAGATCATCGATTTCCTCGAGATCCAGCCGGTGCGCAAGGCCATCGCCGGCACGCTGCCCTACGGCCTGCGCAAGCGCGTGGAACTGGCCCGCGCCATCGCCCTGAAGCCCCGGCTGATCCTGCTGGACGAGCCGATGGCCGGCATGAACCTCGAGGAGAAGGAGGACATGGCCCGCTTCATCACCGACCTGAACGAGGAATGGGGCATGACCGTGCTGATGATCGAGCACGACATGGGCGTGGTGATGGACATTTCGCACCGGGTCATGGTGCTGGATTTCGGCCGGAAGATCGCCGAGGGCAGCCCGGAGGCGGTGATGGCGCATCCGGAGGTCAAGCGCGCCTATCTGGGCAAGGACCTGGCCGAGCCGGAGCCGGCGGCGGCATGAGGCCGATGGAGACGCTGCCCCGCCTGCTGGCGCGAAACGCCGCCGAGCATGCGGTGGAGGTGGCGATGCGGGAAAAGCAGTTCGGCATCTGGCGGTCCTTCACCTGGGCCGAGATCGGTGCGCGGACCGCCGCCATGGCGCTCGGCCTGCGCAGCCTGGGAATCGGCGCCGGCGAGGTGGTGGGGCTGATCGGTGACAACCGCCCGGACTGGGTGATGGGCGAAATCGCGGCGCACACCGTCCGCGCCCGCAGCCTCGGCCTCTATCGCGATGCGCTGGAAGACGAGGTCGCCTACCTGCTGAACCATGCCGGCGCCAGACTGGTCTTCGCCGAGGACGAGGAACAGGTCGACAAGCTGCTCGGCATCGAGGTGCCGACGCTGGCCCACATCATCTATGCCGACCCGCGCGGCCTGCGCAAATACGACGATCCCCGGCTGATGTCGCTGGCGGCGCTGCTGCAGGCAGGCGAGGCGCTGGAGGCGGCGGAGCCCGGGCTGCATGCGGGCCTGGTGGCGGCGACCGACGGGGCGGAGATCGCCGTGCTCTGCACCACCTCCGGCACCACCGCGCGGCCGAAGCTGGCGATGCTGACGGGCGGCGCGCTGATCCGCCATTGCGAGGCCTATCTCCAGGCCGATCCGAAGGGGCCACAGGACGAATACGTGTCCGTTCTGCCGCTGTCCTGGATCATGGAGCAGATCTACGTGCTCGGCTGGGGCCTGATCGCCCGGATGAAGGTGAACTTCGTCGAGGAGCCGGAGACGATGATGGCCGATTTCCGGGAGATCGGGCCCACCTTCGTGCTGTTCGCCCCGCGCATATGGGAACAGCTGGCGGCGGAGGTCCGGGCGCGGGTGATGGACGCCTCGGCCCTGAAGCGGCGGATGTTCGACCTGGGGCTGAAGCTGGCCGGGGGCCGCCGCTCGGCGGCGGCCGACCTGCTGCTGTTCCGCGCGCTGCGCGACCGGCTGGGCTTCACCAACCTCACCTCCGCCGCGACCGGCGGCGCGGCGCTGGGGCCGGAGACCTTCCGCTTCTTCCAGGCCATGGGCGTGCCGCTGCGCCAGCTTTACGGCCAGACGGAACTGCTCGGCGCCTATACGCTGCACCGCGCCGATGCGGTGGATTTCGACACGGTGGGCGTGCCCTTCGATCCCAGCATCGAGATCCGCATCGACGCGCCGGATGCGAATGGCGTGGGCGAGATCGTCACCCGCCACCCCAACATGTTCTCTGGCTACCTCGGCGCCACGGAAGCGGCTGACATGCGGGATGGCTGGCTGCACACCGGCGATGCCGGCTATTTCGACAAGGCCGGGCAGCTGGTGGTCATCGACCGCATCAAGGACATCGCGGAGACCGCCGGCGGCGACCGCTTCAGCCCCCAATACATCGAGAACAAGCTGAAATTCTCGCCCTTCGTGGCGGAGGCGGTGGTGCTGGGCGCCGGGCAGTCGCACCTGGCGGCGATGATCTGCATCCGCTTCCCCATCGTCTCGAAATGGGCGGAGCGCCATCGCATCGCCTTCACCACCTACTCGGATCTGGCGGCCCGGCCGCAGGTGTTGGCGTTGCTGCGGGCGGAGGTGGCCAAGGTGAACGCGACGCTGCCGCCGGCGCAGCGGCTGCGCGACCTGGTGCTGCTGTACAAGGAACTCGACGCCGATGACGGGGAGCTGACGCGCACCCGCAAGGTGCGGCGCGGCGTGATCGCGGAGAAGTACGGCGACATCATCGCCGCCATCTATGCCGGTGCGGACAGCATCCCGGTCGACACCACCATCGCCTTCCAGGACGGCACGACGCAGCGCATCCGCACCACGCTGGCCGTGCTGCGCGCCGAGCCTGCCCTGGAAGCCGCCTGAGGAATGGGCATGGACCTGACCCTGCTGCTGCAACTCACGCTCAACGGGCTGATCGTCGGTGCGCTGTATGGCGTGGTCGCGATGAGCTTCGTGCTGATCTACAAGGCGTCCCAGGTGGTGAACTTCGCGCAGGGCGAATTCCTGCTGGTGGGCGCCTGGGTGTGCTGGTGGTTCCTGACGGAATGGCAACTGCCCTTCTATGCCGGGTTCATCTTCACCCTGCTGTTCATGATGCTGTTCGGCCTGGTGCTGCAGATGGTGGTGCTGCGGCCGCTGATCGGGGAGCCGGTGATCAGCGTCATCATGGCGACCATCGGCCTCGGCATCTTCTTCCAGGCGCTGATGAAGTGGATCTTCGGCGTCTTCGCGAAACCCTTCCCGCCAATCTTCGAGACCGAGCAGGTGCGGGTGCTGGGGCTGGAGGTGCAGACGGTCTACCTCGCCAGCCTCGGCGTCTCGCTGCTCATCATGGCGGGCTTCGGCTGGTTCTTCAAAGCCTCCAAGCACGGGCTGGCCATGCGGGCCACGGCGTTCGACCAGCAGGTGGCGCAATCGCTCGGCGTCTCCGTGCCGAAGGTCTTCGCGATGTCCTGGGCCATTTCCGCCGTCGTCTCCGCCGTGGCCGGCGTGGTCGTCGGCGTGGTGAACGGCGTGTCCAGCGCGCTGTCCTTCTACGGCATCAAGGTTTTCCCCGCGGTGATCCTGGGCGGGCTGGATTCCATCCTGGGCGCGGTGCTCGGCGGTGTCATCGTCGGGCTGCTGGAGAACTGGGCGCACTACATCGACAGCCAATGGCTGAACTGGGGCAACATGTTCCAGATCGCTCCCTTCTACGGGCTGGTGCTGATCCTGCTGATCAAGCCCTACGGGCTTTTCGGCACCCGCAACATCGAGCGCGTCTGAGATGACGGCGATGACACCCTGCGGCGACTGGCGCGCCAGCTACGCCGCCGACACCACCATCTTCCCCACCCGCAACAGCCGCATCGCGCTGCTGCTGGGCATCGTCCTGCTGTGCTGCGCGCCGCTGGTCTTCGACCGCTACGAGCTTTCGCTCCTGATCAACATCGGCTTCCTCGGCATCGCCGCGCTGGGGCTGAACATCCTGGTCGGCTTCACCGGGCAGATCAGCATCGGCCATGCCGCCTTCTTCGGCCTCGGCGCCTTCATCTCCGCCTATCTGCACGAACGCTTCCATGTGCCGGTGCTGCTGTGCATCCCGCTGGCCGGGCTCGGCACCGCGCTGATCGGACTCGTCTTCGGGGCGCCGGCGGCGCGGCTGAAGGGGCTTTACCTGGCCATCGCGACGCTCGCCGCGCAGTTCATCCTGGAGGATTTCTTCGCCCGCGCACAGTGGTTCACCGGCGGCGTGGCGGGGCGGATGACGGAAAGCCCGGTGCTCTTCGGCTTCGCCTTCGACCGCGACGAATCCTATTTCTACCTGACCCTGGCCTGGGTCATCATCATGTTCGTGGGGGCTGCGAACCTGATGCGCACGCGCGACGGCCGCGCGCTGGTGGCAGTGCGGGACCATTACCTCTCGGCGGAGATGATGGGCATCAACCTCGCCTATTACCGCACGCTCAGCTTCGGCATCGCCAGCCTCTACGCCGGCATCGGCGGCGCGCTCTATGCGCACTACCTGCTGTTCGTCTCGGTGGAGGCGTTCAACATCCTGTTCTCCATCCAGTTCCTCGGCATGGTCATTATCGGCGGGCTGGGCAGCGTGATGGGCAGCCTGATGGGCGCGGCCTTCATGGTGATGCTGCCGGAGGTCACCCAATGGGGCGCCGACCTGCTGGCCGGCAGCAGCATCGATCGTGCGCTGAAACTCGGCGCCAGCATCTCCTTCCTGCGGGAGATGGTGGTGGGCGCGGCGATCATCCTGTTCCTGATCTTCGAGCCGGATGGGCTGGCACGGCGCTGGCGCCTGATCAAGGCGTACTGGAAACTCTACCCGTTTTCGCACTGAACCAAGGGGAGGAACGAACGAATGAAGATGCAGATCCTGGCCGGCGCCGCGACGCTGGCCTTCGCGCTGCCGCTGGCGGCGCAGCCCATTCCGGTGGGCCACCTGATGGACAATTCCGGCGCCACCAGCGATGTCGGCCAGCCCTATGGCCAGGGCGTGGCGGATGCGCTGGCCTGGGTTAACCGCACGCGCAACGGCGTCAATGGCCGCCAGATCAACGTCTCCGGCTTTGACTACGGCTACGCCGCACCGCGCGCCGTCAGCCAGTACCAGGCCTGGACCGGCCGCACCCGCGTCGTCGCCATCCAGGGCTGGGGCACCGCGGATACGGAAGCGCTGGTGCGTTTCGTCACGCGCGACCGCATCCCCTATGTCAGCGCTTCCTACTCCGCCGCGCTGACGGATGCCGCGGGGCAGTCCGGCCGGCAGGGGGTGGAGGCAGCGCCCTACAACTTCTTCTACGGCCCGTCCTATTCCGATGGCCTGCGCGCCATGCTGCAATGGGCGGCACAGGATTGGCGGACGCGCGGCCAGCAGGGGCGGCCGAAATACGTCCATATGGGCGCCAACCATCCCTATCCGAATTCGCCGAAGGCGGCCGGTGAGGCGCTGGCGGCGGAGCTGGGCTTCGAGGTACTGCCGGCCATCCAGTTCGCCCTGACGCCGGGCGACTACACCGCGCAATGCCTGACGCTGAAGAATGCCAGCGCCAACTATGCCTATCTCGGCAATACCGCGGGCTCCAACATCTCTGTCCTGCGCGCCTGCCAGACCGCGGGGGTGCAGGTGCAGTTCCTGGGCAATGTCTGGGGCATGGACGAGAATGCGATGAAGGCCGCCGGCGCCGCGGCGAATGGCGTGGTCTTCCCCGTCCGCACCGCCGCCGTCTGGGGCGGCGACGCGCCGGGCATGGCGCAGGTGCGGGAGATCAGCCGGGTTTCCGATGCCGCCGGCACTGCCTATCGCCCGGTGCACTACCTGTCGGGCGTCTGCTCCGCCATGCTGATGGTGGAAGCGATGGAGACGGCGGCCGAAGGCGGCGGCCAGGTGACCGGTGAGCGGATCCGGGATGGCTTCTATGCCCGCCGGAACTGGGTGCCGCGCGGCTTCGAGGGGGTCTGCAACCCCTCCACCTTTGCGCGCGATGACCATCGCGGCACGCTGCGGGTGGCGCTGTACCGTGCCTCGGTCGGCGGCGACACCTCGCAGGGCAGTGTGACGGAGCTGATGCGCGCCGGCACGATGAAGATCGAGCAGATCGCCACCATCGACCTCGACCGCCGCCGGGACTGGCTGGGCTGGTGAGCCAGGCGGTCACCCAGCCTCCGCCGGCGATCGCGCCGGCGGAGGCGCCGCTGCTGGAAGTGAACAACATCGAGGTCGTCTACAACGACGTCATCCTGGTGCTGCGCGGCCTGTCGCTTGCCGTGCCGCGCGGGCAGATCGTGGCATTGCTGGGGGCCAACGGGGCGGGCAAGTCCACCACGCTCAAGGCCATCTCTGGCCTGCTGAAATCGGAGGATGGCGCGGTGACGCGCGGCGAGATCCGCTTCGATGGCCAACGCCTGAACGGGGTGGAGGCGCATGACATCGTGCGCCGCGGCATCTTCCAGGTGATGGAGGGGCGGCGGATCATCGGCGACATGACCTGCCTCGAGAATCTGCGGCTCGGCGCCTTCACCCGCAGCGATGGCGCCGCAATCCGCCGCGACATCGAGATGGTCTACGGCTATTTCCCGCGGTTGAAGGAACGCACGGGGCTTGCCGGCTACCTGTCCGGGGGCGAGCAGCAGATGCTGGCGATCGGACGCGCGCTGATGGCACGGCCGAAGCTGATCCTGATGGACGAGCCTTCCATGGGCCTGTCGCCGCTGCTGGTGAAGGAGGTCTTCGGCATCATCCGCCAGCTCAACCGCGACCTGGGAATCACCATCCTGCTCGTCGAGCAGAATGCCCGCATGGCGCTCTCCGTCGCCAGCCATGGCTATGTGATGGAACAGGGCAAGGTGGTGCTGGATGGCAGCGCCGCGGCGCTGGCGGAGAACGAGGATGTGAAGGAATTCTACCTCGGTGGCCATGGCGCGGAGCGCAAATCCTTCCGCAACCTGAAATCCTACAAACGACGGAAGCGCTGGCTGTGACAGGGTTCTTCGACGATCGCGAGACGCGCAGCGCGGACCAGCGCGCGGCCGAGAATGCGCAGCGCCTGCCAGCCCAGCTGGCCCATGCGAAGCGCCACGCGCCGGCCTATGCCGCGCTGCTGGCGGATCTCGATCCGCGCGAGGCCAACCTCGCGGCACTGCCGGTCACGCGCAAGTCGGACCTCATCGCCGCGCAGGCGGCCGCACCGCCCTTCGGCGGCTTCACCGCGGTGGCAGTGGCGGCGGTGCCACGCGTCTTCGCCTCGCCCGGCCCGATCCATGAGCCGCAGGGCGCGGGCGCCGACCCGTGGCGCTATGCCCGGGCACTGCATGCCACCGGGCTGCGGCCGGGAATGCTGCTGCACAACTGCTTCGCCTACCACTTCACCCCGGCCGGCATGATGCTGGAGGAAGGCGCGCGGGCGCTGGGCTGCCCCGTGTTCCCGGCCGGCCCGGGCAACACCGAGAGCCAGGCCCGCGCGGCGGCGCACCTCAGGCCGGGCTGCTACAGCGGCACGCCGGATTTCCTGCGCACGATCCTCGAGGCCGGCGATGCGCTGGGCCTCGACCTTTCCTGCCTGCGGTTCGGCCATGTCACCGGCGGGGCCTTCCTGCCCGCCTTGCGCAGCTTCTACGCCGCGCGCGGGCTTGTTGTGCAGCAGAGCTACGGCACCGCCGATCTCGGCCTCATCGCCTATGAATCGGAAGCCGGGGAGGGGCTGATCTGCGACGAGGATGTGCTGGTGGAAATCGTCCACCCCGGTACCGGCGAGCCCCTGCCGGAGGGCGAGGTGGGGGAGGTGCTGGTGACCACCTTCAGCGCCACCTACCCGCTGATCCGCTTCGCCACCGGCGACCTTTCCGCCGTGCTGCCCGGCGCCTCTCCCTGCGGCCGCAGCAACACCCGCCTCCGCGGCTGGATGGGCCGTGCCGACCAGGCAGCCAAGGTGCGCGGCATGTTCGTGCGGCCGGAGCAGGTGGCGGAGGTGATGCGCGCGCATCCGGGCCTGGGCCGCGCGCGCCTGGTCATCGGCCTGGACGGCATGCGCGACACCATGCTGCTGCGGGTGGAAGCCCCGGTGCGTGATGCGGCGCTGGTGCAGAGCCTGACGGCCAGCCTGCAGGCCGTGACGCGGCTGCGCGGCACGGTGGATCTGCTGGAACCCGGCGCCCTGCCCAACGACGGCAAGGTGATCGACGACACCCGTCCGGCATGACGCGCCGCGCATGAGCTTCGCCTGGAACATTCCGGACCGCTGCAGCATCGCGCAGGAAGCCTGCGACCGCTGGGCCGATGGCAGCGGCCGCCTGGCGCTGCTGCATCTGCAGGGCGATGCCGTGGAGCGAATCAGCTTTGACGAATTGCACCGCCGCGCCTGCCGCCTCGCCAATGCCTTCCTGGCGCATGGCCTCGCCCGCGGCGACCGCGTCGGCGTGCTGCTGCCGCAGGGGCCGGAGGCAGCGGTGGCGCATCTGGCCGCCTATCGCATCGGCGCCATCGCCGTGCCGCTGTTTCTTCTGTTCGGCGAGGAGGCGCTGCGCTTCCGCCTGGCGGATTGCGGCGCGGCCGCGCTGGTGACGGACCAGGATGGGCTGGCGAAGCTCGACAGTATCCGCGCCACGCTGCCGGAACTGGCAAAGGTCTTCGCCATCGGCGGTGGCCCCGGTGCGCTGGATCTGGCGGCGGAGATGGCGCGCGCGCGGGACAGCCACGCCTGCCTCGCCACCGGCCCGGACGACCCCGCGCTGATCATCTACACCAGCGGCACCACCGGCAGCCCGAAGGGCGCGCTGCATGCGCATCGTGTGCTGCGCGGCCATCTGCCCGGCGTGGAATGGCCGCATGATGGCTTTCCCCAACCCGGCGACCTGTTCTGGACCCCGGCGGATTGGGCCTGGATCGGCGGGCTGCTCGATGTGCTGCTGCCCAGCCTGTTCCACGGCGTGCCGGTGCTGGCACATCGCATGGCAAAATTCGATCCAGAGTTCTGCTTTCACCTGATGGCGCGCCACGGCGTGCGCAACGCCTTCCTGCCGCCCACCGCGCTGCGCATGCTGCGCGGCGTGTCCAACCCCGCCCGCTTCGGCCATGCGCTCCGCAGCGTCGGCTCCGGCGGTGAAACGCTGGGTGCCGAGATGCTGGATTGGGGCCGCGGCGCCTTCGGCCTGACCATCAACGAGTTCTACGGCCAGACCGAATGCAACCTGATCGTGGCCAATTCCGCAAAGCTCTTCCCGGTGCGCCCCGGCGCCATGGGGCGTGCGGTGCCGGGCCATGAACTCGCGATCCTCGATGTCGAGGGCCAGCCCTTGCCCGATGGCGCGCAGGGCGTGCTCGCCGTGCGCGCGCCCGACCCCGTGATGTTCCTGCGCTACTGGAACCAGCCCGAGGCAACCTCCCGAAAATTCCAGGGTGACTGGCTGCTGACCGGCGACCAGGCGGTGCGCGATGGCGATGGCCTCTTCACCTTCATCGGCCGCGATGATGATGTGATCACCTCCGCCGGCTACCGCATCGGCCCCGGCGAGGTGGAGGATTTTCTTCTGACCCATCCCGCCATCGCCCAGGCGGCGGTCATCGGCCTGCCCGATGTGCTGCGCACGGAACGTGTCACGGCCGTGGTGGTGCTGAGGCCCGGCTTCGCCCCCGGCGCCGCGCTCGCGGCGGACATCCAGGCGCAGGTGCGCCAGCGCCTGGCGGCGCATCTCTATCCGCGCCAGGTGGAATTCGTCGAAGCCCTGCCGCAGACGGCCACGGGAAAGATCATGCGCGGCGCGCTGCGCGCGCGCTTCGCCCAGGAAGGAGTGCCCTCATGATCTCCAACCAGATGCCCATGCTGGATTTCGACCTGGGCGAGGAGATCGACGCGCTGCGCCACAGCGTGCGCGGCTTCGCCGAGGATCGCGTCGCCCCCATCGCCGCCGAGATCGACCGCACCGACGAATTCCCCCGCTACCTCTGGCCGGAGATGGGCGCCCTCGGCCTGCACGGCATCACGGTGGAGGAGGAGCATGGCGGCGCCGGCATGGGCTATCTCGCGCATTGCGTGGCGATGGAGGAGATCAGCCGCGCCAGCGCCAGCGTCGGGCTGAGCTACGGCGCGCATTCGAACCTCTGCGTCAACCAGATCCGCCGCAACGGCAATGAGGAGCAGAAGCGCCGCTACCTGCCCAAGCTGATCTCCGGCGAGCATCTGGGCGCGCTGGCGATGAGCGAGCCCTCCGCAGGCTCCGATGTGGTGTCCATGAAACTGCGGGCCGAGAAGCGCGGCGACCGCTGGGTGCTGAACGGCACCAAGCTCTGGATCACCAATGCGCATTACGCCGAGACGCTGGTGGTCTATGCCAAGACCGATCCCGAGGCCGGCCCCAAGGGCATCACCGCCTTCCTGATCGAACGCGGCTTCAAGGGCTTCCGCCCCGCCCAGAAGCTGGACAAGCTCGGCATGCGCGGCAGCCCGACCAGCGAGCTGGTCTTCGAGGAGTGCGAGGTGCCGGAGGAGAACGTGCTGGGCACGGTCGGCGGCGGCGTGCGCGTGCTGATGTCCGGCCTGGATTACGAACGCGCCGTGCTGGCCGCCGGCCCCATCGGCATCCTGCAGGCCTGCCTCGACCTGGTCATTCCCTACATCCACGACCGGAAGCAGTTCGGCCAGGCGATCGGGGAGTTCCAGTTCATCCAGGGCAAGGTGGCAGACATGTACACGGCGCTGAATGCCGGCCGCGCCTATACCTATGCCGTGGCCCGCGCCTGCGACCGCGGGCACGCCAGCCGCAAGGACGCCGCCGGCGCCATCCTGTTCGCGGCCGAGGCGGCAACGAAGGCCGCGCTCGACGCCATCCAGATTCTCGGCGGCAATGGCTACATCAACGACTACCCGGCCGGCCGGCTGCTGCGCGACGCCAAGCTGTATGAGATCGGCGCCGGTACCAGCGAGATCCGCCGCCTGCTGATCGGGCGCGAGATCTTCCGCGAATCGGCGTAAGTCAGATCTACAGGCGGAAGTAGCCGGCCAGCGCCATGAGGGTGAAGGTGGTCAACGCCACCATGGCGATGATCCAGGGCAGGTCCTGGCGGAACGCCTCGCCCTTCGAATTGGCAACCTTGCGGCCCATGTGGTCGTGCGTGGCGTTGTCGGATTCGGACATTCTTCGATCTTCCCCTGGCACTCCCCGCCGCGCATGCCTTGGGCGCGGTGGGCGATGGTTGTCCCGTGCCGGGCGGCACCCCATCCTCCCCAGCCTGAGATCAGGACGGAGAGTGAAGCCATGCCCGGTGTTCCCGATGTATCCCCCCGCGCGGCCTGGCAGGCCCTGGCCGAGGACCCCGACGCAATGCTGGTGGACGTGCGCACCGACGCCGAGTGGAACTTCGTCGGACTACCGGACCTGGGCGGGATCGGCAAGCAGGTCGCGCTGATCCCGTGGCAGGTGTATCCCAGCATGCAGGTCAATGGCGGCTTTGTCGAACAATTGCATCGCGCCGGTGCCTCGCCGCTGTCCAAACTCTATTTCATCTGCCGTTCAGGCGCGCGAAGCCTGGCGGCCGGCCAGGCGGCGCAGCAGGCGGGCTTTCCGCATGCCTTCAACGTCGCCGATGGCTTCGAGGGGCCGGTGGATGCCGAAGGCCATCGCGGCGTCATGGCGGGCTGGAAGGCCGACGGGCTGCCCTGGCGCCAGCGGTAGGGCAGCCGGCGTCCGGATGGGATGAGCCGGAGGCCGCGCCCGCCGCGGGCCTATTCCTCCAGCGCCGATATCGCCTGCCAGGCGCGCAGCACGGAGGAGGCGGTATAGGGCTTGGTCAGGATCGGGCGACTGCGGAAGCGGTCGTCGATGGTGGCGGTGTCGCCATAGCCGGTGGCGAAGACGAAGGGCACCTGCATGGCGGACAGGCGCTCCGCGATCGGCACGCTGCGCTCCCGCCCCAGATTGTAGTCCAGCACCGCGAAATGCGGACGGTTCTCCGCCAGGTAGCTCAGCGCCGCGCTGACGGTGGAGGCGACATGGACATTGTCCGCCCCGAGCGAGCCAAGCATGGCCTCCGTCTCCAGCGCGATCAGCAGATTGTCCTCCACCAGCAGGATGTCGCCGGACAGGCGCTCCACCTTCGCCTGCGTCCTCTCGGTGGCTTGCGCATTGGCGCCGGGTGCCGCCGGGTCCAGCACCTCGATGAAGGCGGCGGGGATGTGGAACCGTGCGCGCAGGCCGGCGGGGGCGAAATCCACCCTTGCCTGGCCCATCAACTCGTGCGGGATCGCCCGCTCGATGATGGTGGAGCCGAAGCCGCGCCGCGTCGGTGGGGTGATGGGCGCGCCACCGATCTCGTCCCAGGCGATGTCGAGCCCCTTGTCCGGGTCGTTGCGCAGCGCGATCTCGACATGGCCGCGGGAATCGCGGAAGGCGCCGTATTTCGCGGCGTTGGTGATCAGCTCGTGCATCACCAGCGCCACGGTGGCGAAGGCGTCCGGCTGGATGCCGACATCGTCGCCGTGGATGGCCACCCGTTCCGCCTTCGCACCGAGATAGGCGCCGGCCTCCACCCGGATCATGGTGGCGAGCGACCGCGCGCCCCAGCCGCTGCTGGTCAGCTGGTCATGCGCGCGGGCCAGGGCGTGGACCCGGGCGCTGACCTCCTCGGCGAAGCTCTCGACGCTGGTGGCGCTGTCGCCGCATTGCCGCACCAGGCCGACGATCAGGTTCAGGATGTTGCGGACCCGGTGGTTCAGCTCCGCGATCAGCAGGTCCTGCTGGTCGTTGGAGAGCTTGCGCTGTTTCTCGGCCCGGTCGGTCACCTGCAACATCAGCTCCAGCAGCGTCATGCGCAGCGCCTCGGCGATGGCGAGGTCGCCGGCGGACCATTGTGCCGACTGGCCGCGCACCGTCTCGCGCCAGGCGGCGAAGCTGGCGCGGGGGGAAAGCTGCTGCGTGCCCTCCACGCGCCGCACCGCCTTGGCGGGCTCCCCCGCCCAGGTCACCTGCTGCACCAACTCCCGCCGGAAGAACACCACGTAGTCGCGTGGCCGGCGTGAGACCGGGATCGCCAGCACGCCGCAGCCCTGCCTCGTGTAGTGCGCCGCCGGCGGATGCACGAGCGAGAGCGCATGGCTCGCATAGACCTTGCTGGCCGCCGCGCGGTTCAGGAAGCGCATGATCTCCAGGATCTCGCTGGTCCCCGGCGTGGTGCCGGTGGTGCGCAGCCGGCCGTCGATGAAGGTGGCCAGCCCATCCGCCCCCAGCATGCTCTGCACCCCGACCAGGTGCTGGAACACGTCGTCGAGCGACCCCGTCTCGCCCGACAACTGGCTGATCATCCGCGTCTGGAAGTCGCGGGCTTCCTCCCGCCGCGCCACCTCCTCGGCCCGGGCGCGGGATTCCAGCAGGAAGGAGAACATCTCACCGAAGAACTCCAGCGCCGTGCGCCGTTGCAGCGACAGGTTGCGCGGCGTGGCGTGGTGGCAGGCGATCAGCCCCCAAAGCCGTCCGCCGGACAGGACGGAGATGGACAGCGAGGCCCCGACCTGCATGTTCCGAAGATACTGGATATGCACCGGGGAGACGGCGCGCAGCACGGACATCGACAGGTCGATCGGCCGGCCGGAGGGATCGAGCGCCGGCAGCACCGGAACCGGTTCCGCCGCCACATCGGCGATCAGGCGGATCGGGTTGCGCAGATACAGGGCGCGGGCCTGGGCCGGGATGTCGCTGGCCGGGTAGCGCAGGCCCTTGAAGGGAGCGAGGTCGCCGCGCCGCGTCTCGGCCACCACCTCGCCGCTCAGATCCTCGTGGAAGCGGTAGAGCATCACGCGGTCGAATCCGGTCAGAGCGCGCATCTGCCGCACCACCAGGTCGCACAGCCGGGCCAGGTCCGGCACGTGGCGCAGCTGGCCCAGCAGCGTCTGCACGAAGCCGGCGACCTGCTCATCCCCCTGCACCGCAGGCTCGCCCTCGATCACCAGGGATTCGCCAGCGCGGTGGATCGCCAGGTCGAAGGGGCGGCCGCCGGGCAGCGCGTCGCTGCCGAACAGGCGCTGTGCGCCGGACCCGTGGCCCAGCATCTGCAACTGCCCGCGGATCTCGTGCAGCATGTCGCGGCCAAGCACCTCGGACAGCGGCGTGCCCAGCACTGCCTCCGGCGAGACGTTGAGGAACTGCTCGAGGTTGGCCGAGGTCCGCGTGGTGATCCAGTCGGCCGAGGCTTCGACGAGGAACCCCTGTGGCTGCACGAAGCCCAGATAGTGGATCTGCTCAAGGTCGCAGGAGGAGAGGGCGTCCTTCCAACGCTCGCCCGCCAGTTGTTGCATCAGGTTCTCCTTGCCCCTCCGACGCCGGGGCGAGGGGATCGCGAGCATAGACCAATCGGGCGTAAAGATGGAGGCAAGTCGCTTTCACGTCCGCGTCGGGGCGCATCGGTGGTCGTGCGGGCACCAGCCTGCACATTGCGGTTGACAGCGGCGCGTCGGCCCGGCTGTTACGACCTTGGATCTTGCCGGAGGGGATCGGGATGGCCCGGCACACGCTGCTCTACGGCCTCGGCGCGCTGTTCCTGGCGGTCGTCGTGGTGGCCACCATTGTCATCGTGCGGCAGCCGCCGGAACCCGGCACGGCTGCGGCCTTCCGCGCGCTGTCGGCCGGGCCACCATCCCCGGCGGTCGTTCTGCCGGGCAGCGTGCCGGTCCAGCCGCCGGACCAGCGCCGCCCGGCGGCGGATTCCTGCACCAGCTTCAACCGCGAACTGGATGAGGCCGCCCAGGCCCAGGCGCGCATCGGCAACCAGGCGGAGGCGCAGCGCCTGCTGAGCCTGCGGCAGACCTGCCCTGGCGCCGCGCAGCGGCGCTGAGGGCGTGCCGCGGCATCATGGCTTGCCTGTGCGGCGGATTCAGGCCGAAGCTGCGCCTCCAACCGGCCGCGCGATGCCGGCCAGGCCCACCCCGCCCGCGGTCCTGACCGGAGTGCTGCGATGCCGATGATCGAGACCGCCCTGGACCTGCGTTCCGCCGAATGCCGCGCGAATGCCGCGCGGATGCAAGCGCTTGTCGATGATCTGCGCGGCGTGGCGGAACAGGTGCGGCTTGGTGGCGGTGAGGCGGCGCGGGCGCGGCATCTGTCGCGCGGCAAGCTGCTGCCGCGGGACCGCATCCGCGCCCTGATCGACCCGGGCTCCCCCTTCCTGGAGGTGGGGCAGCTGGCCGCCCAGGGCATGTATGGCGGCGAGGTGCCTTCCGCCGGCATCATCACCGGCATCGGCCGTATCGCCGGGCGCGAATGCGTCATCCTGGCGAATGATGCCACGGTGAAGGGCGGCACCTATTTTCCCATGACCGTGCAGAAGCACCTGCGGGCGCAGGAGATCGCGCAGCAGAACCACCTGCCATGCCTCTACCTGGTGGATTCCGGCGGCGCCAACCTGCCGAACCAGGACGAGGTCTTTCCCGGCCGCGACCATTTCGGCCGGATCTTCTTCAACCAGGCCACCATGTCCGCCCTCGGCATCCCGCAGGTCGCCGTGGTGATGGGCTCCTGCACGGCTGGCGGCGCCTATGTGCCGGCGATGTCGGACGAGACCATCATCGTCCGCAACCAGGGCACCATCTTCCTCGCCGGCCCGCCGCTGGTGAAGGCCGCGACGGGCGAGGTGGTGAGCCCGGAGGATCTGGGCGGCGCCGAGCTGCACAGCCGCGTCTCCGGCGTCACGGACCACATGGCGGAAAGCGACGCCCATGCGCTGGGCATCGCCCGGCAGGTGGTGGCCGGGCTGAACACGGTGAAGCGTCCGCCGGTGGCGCTGCGCGCGCCGGTGCCGCCGCGCTACGCGGCGGCGGAGTTGTACGGCGTGGTGCCGACCGACCTCCGCACCCCCTACGACGTGCGGGAGGTGATCGCGCGCCTTGTCGACGGCAGCGAATTCACCGAGTTCAAGCGGCTGTACGGGCCGACGCTGGTCTGCGGCTTCGCCCATCTCTGGGGTTATCCGGTCGGCATCGTCGCCAACAACGGCATCCTGTTTTCCGAAAGCGCCCAGAAGGGCGCGCATTTTGTGCAGATCTGCGCGCAGCGCGGCATCCCGCTGGTCTTCCTGCAGAACATCACGGGCTTCATGGTCGGCCGGAAATACGAGGCCGGCGGCATCGCCAAGGATGGCGCCAAGCTGGTGACCGCCGTCGCCACCGCGGCCGTGCCCAAATTCACCGTCATCATCGGCGGCAGCTTCGGCGCCGGGAATTACGGCATGTGCGGCCGCGCCTATTCGCCGCGCTTCCTGTGGATGTGGCCCAATGCCCGCATCGGCGTGATGGGCGGGGAGCAGGCGGCCTCCGTGCTCGCCACGCTTCGCCGCGACGCGATCGAGCAGCGCGGCGGCACCTGGCCGGCAGCGGAGGAGGCCGCCTTCAAGGCGCCGATCCGCGAGCAGTACGAGACGCAGGGCCATCCTTACTACGCCAGCGCGCGGCTGTGGGACGATGGCGTGATCGACCCGGCCGACACCCGGCGGGTGCTGGCGCTCGGCCTTTCGGCCGCCTTCAACGCGCCGGTGCCGGAAACGCGCTTCGGCCTGTTCCGGATGTGAGGCGCGCGATGTTCCGCAAGATCCTGATCGCCAATCGCGGCGAGATCGCCTGCCGCGTCATCGCCACGGCGCGGCGCCTGGGCATCGCCACCGTCGCCGTGCATTCGGAGGCCGATGCCGGTGCGCGGCACACGCGCCTGGCCGACGAGGCCTGGCCGATCGGGCCGGCCCCGGCGCGGCAGAGCTACCTGTCCATCCCCGCCCTCCTCGACGTTGCCCGCCGCGCGGGGGCGGAGGCGGTGCACCCGGGCTATGGCTTCCTGTCCGAGAATGCGGATTTCGCCGAGGCCTGCGCCGCCGCGGGCCTGATCTTCATCGGCCCGCCCCCCGCGGCGATCCGGGCCATGGGCTCGAAGGCCGAGGCCAAGGCGCTGATGGCGCAGGCCGGGGTGAAGCTGGTGCCCGGCTACCACGGCGCGGCGCAGGATTTTCCGACCATCGCCGCGGCGGCGACAGAGATCGGCTACCCGGTGCTGCTCAAGGCCAGCGCGGGCGGCGGCGGCAAGGGCATGCGCGTCGTCGAGGCACCCGAGCGACTGGCGGAGGCGCTGGAGGGCGCGCAGCGCGAGGCGCTGGCCTCCTTCGGCGACCAGCGCGTACTGGTCGAGAAATACCTGGCCCGGCCAAGGCATATCGAGATCCAGGTCTTCGCCGACCGGCAGGGCAACACCGTCTCCCTGTTCGAACGCGACTGCTCCATCCAGCGGCGGCACCAGAAGGTGATCGAGGAAGCCCCGGCGCCGGGCATGGACCCCGCCAGGCGCCAGGCGATGGGGGAGGCGGCGGTCGCCGCGGCGCGCGCCGTGGGGTATGTCGGCGCCGGCACGGTGGAGTTCATCGTCGAGGGCGATGCCTTCTACTTCATGGAGATGAACACGCGCCTGCAGGTCGAACACCCGGTGACGGAGATGGTGACCGGCCTCGACCTGGTGGAATGGCAGCTGCGCATTGCCCATGGCGAAGCCCTGCCGCTGGGGCCTGCGCTGCCGGCGCTGCGCGGCCACGCGATCGAGGCGCGGGTCTATGCGGAGGACCCGGCGCGGGACTTCCTGCCCTCCACCGGCCGCCTGCTGCATCTGCGTCAGCCGGTCGAGATTCCAGGCCGGATCCGGGTGGAGACCGGCGTGCGCGCCGGCGATGCGATCACGCCGCACTACGACCCGATGATTGCCAAGCTGGTGGTCTGGGGAGAGGACCGCCCCGCCGCGCTCAGCCGCCTCGCGACGGCCCTTGCGGCCTATGAGGTGGTGGGCGTCGCGACCAATCTCGGCCTGCTTCGTGCCATTGCCGGCCATGCTGCCTTCGCGGCCGGCGACCTCGATACCGGCTTCATTCCGCGGCATGCGGGCAGCCTGCTGGCCGCGGCGCCCTGCGTGCCAGCGGCGGACCGGGTGGCGGTGCTGGCCGCCGCGGCGCTGGTGGTGCTGCGCGACCGGGCGGGCGCGGTGCAGGCGGCGGCCCGCGCCACCGACGACCCCTGGTCGCCCTGGGCCATGATGGATGCGTGGCGGATGAACGGGGAAGGCTACCAGGACCTGTCCTTCCGCGACCGGGACGGCACGGCGGTGATGCTGCGCGCCCACCCCGGGCCGGATGCCAGCCTCCGGCTCGACCTGCCCACCGGCCCGGTGCAGGCCAGCCTGGCCGAGGAGGCGGAGGCCCTGTGGCTGACGGTGGACGGCGTCTCCCGCCGCCTGGGCGTGGTCCGTGACGGGGCGGAGATCACGGTCATCCTGGCCGGCGCCAACCACGCGCTGACGCTGCTCGACCCGCTGGCGCCGCCCAGCACCGAAACCGCCGGCGGCGACCGCGTCACCGCGCCGATCCCCGCCCGGGTGACGCGCGTGCTGGTGCAGCCCGGCGATGTGGTGGAGCGTGCCGACCCGTTGCTGGTGCTGGAGGCGATGAAGATGGAACTGACGCTGCGCGCCCCGATGGCCGGCACCGTTGCAACCCTCGCGCACGCCGTGGGCGACATGGTCGAGGAGGGGACCGAGCTGGTCACCTTCGTCGTGCCCGCAGCCTGATCGGGCTATCATAGAGCCGATCGATCAAATCGTTCTGAATTACTCATTGGATCGATGTCCGCCACCCGTCCATAGTCCGTCGCCTCAAGGCAACGAGAAGGGGAAGACGCCCATGGACACGAACCCACCCGCCGCGGCCAAGTGCCCGGTTGCTGGCCATACCACCCGTCTGGCGCGGATGAACCGGGACTGGTGGCCGAACCAGCTCAACCTCAACATCCTGTACCAGAATCCGCCGGCGGCTAACCCGCTGGGCCGGACCTTCGACTATGCCAAGGAATTCGAGACGCTGGACCTGGACGCGGTGGTCCAGGACCTGCACGCGCTGATGACGGATTCGCAGGATTGGTGGCCGGCCGATTACGGCCATTACGGCCCGTTCTTCATCCGCATGGCCTGGCACAGCGCTGGTACCTATCGCATCGGCGATGGCCGCGGCGGCGCCGGGTCGGGCACGCAGCGCTTCGCGCCGCTGAACAGCTGGCCGGACAACGCGAACCTCGACAAGGCGCGCCGCCTGCTGTGGCCGATCAAGCAGAAGTATGGCCGCAAGCTGTCCTGGGCCGACCTGATGGTGCTGGCCGGCAACGTCGCCCTGGAATCGATGGGGTTCAAGACCTTCGGCTTCGCCGGCGGCCGCCCCGATGTGTGGGAGCCGGAGGAGGACGTCTATTGGGGCCGCGAGGGCACCTGGCTGGGCGACGAGCGCTACAAGAACGAGCGCGAGTTGGAAAGCCCGCTGGCCGCCGTGCAGATGGGCCTCATCTACGTCAATCCGGAAGGCCCGAACGGCAAGCCGGACCCGGCCGCCTCCGCCCACGACATCCGCGAGACCTTCAGCCGGATGGCGATGAACGATGAGGAGACGGTGGCGCTGATCGCCGGCGGCCACACCTTCGGCAAGACGCATGGCGCGGCCGAGCCCGGGCAGTATGTCGGGCTGCAGCCGGAGAGTGCGGGCGTGGAGGAACAGGGCCTCGGCTGGCGCAACAGCTACGGCAGCGGCAAGGGCGTGCACACCATCACCAGCGGCCTGGAAGGCGCCTGGACCACCAACCCGATCCAGTGGGACAACAACTACTTCGACAACCTGTTCAACCACGACTGGGAACTGGTCCGCAGCCCGGCCGGCGCCTACCAGTGGGTCCCCAAGGACGGCGCCCTGGCCGATGCCGTGCCGGATGCGCATGACCCGGAAAAGCGCCATGCGCCGATGATGGCCACCACCGACCTGGCGCTGAAGGTGGACCCCATCTACGCCAAGATCGCCAAGCGCTTCCACGAGAACCCGGACCAGTTCGCGGATGCCTTCGCCCGCGCCTGGTACAAGCTGACGCATCGCGACATGGGGCCGCGCGCCCGCTACAAGGGCAAGCTTGTGCCGGCCGAGGTGTTGATCTGGCAGGACCCGGTGCCGCCGGTGGACCATCCGCTGGTGGACGAGGCCGACATCGCCGCGCTGAAGACCCGCATCCTGGCTGCCGGCCTGTCCACGGCGGAACTCGTCTCCACCGCCTGGGCCTCCGCCGCCACCTTCCGCGACTCCGACAAGCGGGGCGGCGCCAATGGCGCGCGCATTCGCCTGGCGCCGCAGAAGGATTGGGAGGTCAACCAGCCGGAACAGCTGGCCCGCGTGCTGGGCGTGCTGGAAGGCATTCAGGCTGCCTTCAACGCGGACCAGGGGGGCGGGAAGAAGATCTCGCTGGCCGATCTGATCGTCCTGGCCGGCGGCGCGGCGATCGAGGCGGCGGCGCAGCAGGGCGGGCAGGCGGTGACGGTGCCCTTCACCCCCGGCCGCACCGACGCGCTGCCGGAGCAGACGGATGTGGCGTCCTTCGCGGTGCTGGAGCCGAACGCGGACGGCTTCCGCAACTACCTGCGCCCCAGCGACGACCCCCGCTCGCCGGAGGAGAAGCTGGTGGATCGCGCGCAGCTGATGACACTGAGCGTGCCGGAGATGACGGTGCTGGTCGGCGGGCTGCGCGTGCTGGGCGCCAACCATGGCGGCGCCGCACATGGCGTCTTCACCGACCGGCCGGGCGCGCTGACGAACGACTTCTTCGTCAACCTGCTCGACATGCGCACGGCCTGGTCGGCTTCCGCCAGCTCCGAGAACCTGTTCGAGGGGCGGGACCGGGCCAGCGGCGCGGTGCGCTGGACCGGCACGCGGGTGGACCTGCTGTTCGGCTCCAACTCCATCATCCGGGCGGCGGCGGAAGCCTATGCCTGCGAGGATGCGAAGGACGCCTTCGCCGAGGCCTTTGTGGCGGCCTGGACCAAGGTGATGAACCTGGACCGCTTCGACCTCGCCTGACCCGTCCAAAGCCCTCTCCCCCCGCCGGGGGAGAGGGTTGGGCGAGGGGCTTCAGCGCGCCGCCGCCAGGATGCGGCGGGCGCGGCGCAGGATCGGCTCGTCCACCATGCGCCCATCCACGGTGAAGGAGCCGCGGCCCTCGCGTTCCGCTTCCTCCGCGACCTGGATCTGGCGGCGTGCCAGGTCCAGTTCCTTCTCGCTCGGCGCGAAACCCTCGTTCAGCACCGGCAGCACCCCAGGGTGGATGCAACTGGCGCCGACGAAGCCGGCGCGGCGGGACCGCGCGACGGTGTCGCGCAGCTTCTCCAGGTCGCGGAAATCCGCGATCGAGCCTAGCGTGCCCATCGCCGCCACGCCCGCCTGCGCGGCCGCCACCACCATGCGCCGCTTGATCGCGGCCATCACCTCGTCATCCGAGGTGCAGCCGATCTCGGCCGCCAGATCCTCCGCGCCGCAGAGCAGGGCGACGACCCGGGGCGAGGCCCCGGCGATCTCCGCCATGCACTCGGTCGCCGCGGCGCTTTCGATCAGCGGCAGCAGCACGCAGCGCGGGCTGCCGCCTTCCAGCTCGTCCAGCACCTCGGCCAGCAGCCGCACATGGCCGGCATCCATGGCCTTGGTCATCAGGATGCCGTCCACGCCACAGGCCACCGCGGCCTCGATGTCGCGCACCGCCAGGCGCAGCGGCCGGTTGATGCGCACCAGCACGGCCCCGGGGCCGGTGCGGCAGGTGGCGACGGCCTCCGCCAGCCCGTCCCGCGCCGCCGCCTTCTGCGCCGGCGGCACGCTGTCCTCCAGATCAAGGATCACCGCATCGGCGCCGGCCCCCGGCGCCTTGGCGACGAAGCGCGGCACGTTGGCCGGCACGTAGAGCATGGAGCGCCAGGTGGCGGCGCGCGGCATCATGGCCATGCTCAGTTCGCCGTCACGCCGGCTGCGCGGATCAGCTCGCCCCAGCGCGTCACCTCGCTGCGGATGAAGGTGCCGAACTGCTCGGGCGTGCGCGGCGCCGGTTCCGCGCCATCCTGGCGCAGCCGGGCGGCCACCGCCTCGGTGTTCAGGCTGGCGTTGATCTCCCGGTTCAGCCGGTTGATGATCTCGGGCGGCGTGCCGCTGGGGGCGGCGATGCCATACCAGGGCACCGTGTCGAAGCCCGGTGCCACGGTTTCCGCCGCGGTGGGCAGGTCCGGCAGGCTCGGCACGCGCTGGGCGGAGGAAACGCCGAGGGCCCGCAGCAGGCCCTGGCGGGCCAGCGGCATCACGGTGGGTGCCCCGCCCCAGGTCACGTCGACATGCCCGGCCACCAGATCGTTCAGCGCCGGGCCCAGGCCGCGATAGGGCACGTGCTCCATCTCCAGCCCCGTCGCCTGCAGGAAGGCCAGCATCACGGTATGGCCGGCGCTGCCATTGCCGGCCGTGCAGTAGCGCACCCGGTTCGGGTTCGCCTTGGCGAAGTCATGCAGCTGCTTCAGGGTCTGGAAGGGCTGCTTCGGGTTGACCACCAGCACGTTCGGCGTGGTGGCGATCATCGCCACCGGCGCGAAGTCGCGCACCGGGCTGTAGGTCAGGTTGGGATACATGGCGGCATTCACTGCCAGCGTGCCGATATGACCGAGCAGCAGCGTGTAGCCATCCGGCGCGGCGCGGGCCACGACCTCGGACCCGATGGTGCCGCCGGCGCCGCCGCGGTTTTCCACCACCACCGGCTGGCCGAGCCGTGGCGTCAGCTGGTCGGCCATGGCGCGGCCCAGCGTGTCGTTCGCCGCACCGGGCGGGAAGGGGACGATCAGGCGGATCGGCCGGTTCGGCCAGGCGCCCTGCGCCAGGGCGGCGGGGGCGGCCAGCGCGCCGGCCGCGGCCCCCAGAAGCGTGCGACGGTTCATGCCACCTTCTCCTTCCCCAGCAGCCTGGCCCGCTCGGCGGGCGCATAGCCCAGCTCCGTCAGGATCGCCTCGGCATGTTCGCCCTGGCGCGGCGCCAGGCGTGACTCCGGCAGGCCGGACCCCGAGAACCGGTTTGCGTGTCGCAATCCCAGCATGTGTTCCTCCCCTTCTTCTTGTGTCAGCACGCCCGATCCGCGCAGTTGCGGATCCTCCAGCAGGCTCGCCAGCGTGTTGTAGGGCATGGCGGGCACGTCGTGGCGGCGCAGCAAGGCCACCCATTCGGCGGTGCCGCGCTCCAGCATCACCTCGGCGCGCAGCGCGAAATAGGCCGCCACATTGGCCAGCCGCGCGGCGACGCTGCAGAAACGCGGATCCTGCATCAGTTCGGGCCGCCCGATCGCCGCGAAGAAGCCGCGCGCCTGCGCATCCGTGTTGGCGGAGACGCAGATATAGCCATCCCTGGTCTTCATCGGCCGCGCATCGGGCGTCATGATCCGCGGATCGCCGAAGCTGCCCTCCGGGTCGTGGGTGCGCTGGCCGAGATGCTCGGACAGCACGAAGGCCGCCGCATTCTCGAACATCGGCACCTCCACCGCCTGGCCCTCGCCGGTGCCGGCGCGCGCCACCAGGGCGGCGCAGATCGCCTGCGCGGCGATGATGCCGACGATGTGGTCCGTGAGCACGAAGGGCGCGAAGCGCGGTTCGCCGATCACCGTCTCCAGGCAGGCGGCGACGCCGGACAGGCCCTGGATGATGGTGTCGTAGGCCGGCGCGCCGTCATAGGGGCCGCCGCTGGCGAAGCCGGCGATGGTGCAATGCACCAGCCTCGGGTTCAGCGCCGAGAGCGCGGCCCAGGTCAGGCCCAGCGAGGCCAATGCGCGCGGCCGCATGTTGCTGACGAAGACATCGCTGGTCGCGGCCAGGCGCCGGATCACCTCCTGCCCCTCCGGCGCCTTCAGGTCGAGCACGATGGACCGCTTGTTGCGGTTGAAATGCATGAATTTGGGCGACATGCCCGGCGCGTTGGCCGGCGCCTTGCCGCCCAGCCGGCGCATCAGATCGCCTTCCGGCGGCTCCACCTTGATGACCTCCGCGCCCTGCTCGGCCAGCAGCAGCGTGGCGGTGGGGCCGACGATGACGCCGGTGCAGTCCAGCACGCGGATGCCCGCGAGCGGCCCGCGCTTCGCGGTCAAGCGAGGTCCCCCGGCTCGGCCGCGGCCTCGGCCTGGGCGATGATGCGCCCCGCCTCGTTC
Organism: Falsiroseomonas selenitidurans; assembly: GCF_012103215.1. Lineage (GTDB taxonomy): Bacteria > Pseudomonadota > Alphaproteobacteria > Acetobacterales > Acetobacteraceae > Falsiroseomonas > Falsiroseomonas selenitidurans. Next base: position 9,316 of record NZ_JAAVNE010000010.1, on the reverse strand, counting down.
ACCGCCCAGAGCGAGAGGCTGCCATCCGGCTGGTGGGTGCAGCGCAGCTCGCCTTCCCGGCCGACGAAGAAGGGGTTTACGTTGCGCACGGCAAAGCGGCCGAGGCGCCCGCCCGGCAGGTTGCGCTTCGCCATCTCGTGCAGGAACAGCGCGTGCAGCCCGCCATTCACCACCAGGCCGGGATAGCCTTCCTCCTGCGTCGTGTAGGGCTGGTCGTAGTGGATGCGGTGGCCGTTGTAGGTCAGCGCCGAATAGCGGAACAGCGTGACGGTCTGCGGCGCATAGGCCTGGCGGTCATCCGCCGGCGGCAATTCCACCGGCGCCTCGGCCTTCGGCGGCGCGCCGGCGCCGGGCTTCGCTTCCTCCCGGTAGACGATGTCGTGCAACTCGGTCAGCACCGGCTTGCCGTCCATCTCCACCACATGGTCCACGCGCACGAACACCATCTTCCCGGTCCGCCCGACCTTCGGCGTGATGGCGGCGATGGTGGAGGTGCGGCGGATCTCCGCGCCGATGGTGATGGGCGCCAGGTAGCGCAGGCGCCTGCCGGCGAACATGCGGCGCGGCAGCGGCACCGGCGGCAGGAAATCGCCCTTGCGCGGGTGGCCATCCGGGCCGAGCTGCGATTGCCGGGCCACGGGTGCGAAGAACACCGAATGCCAGCCCTCGGGCAGCGCATCGCCGCGGCGGTAGGCGAGGGGGTCGAGGTCGAGCAGGGCGGCCAGCCGGCGCACGATCGGCAGCGCGGCCTCGTCCTCCAGCACTTCCTGGCGGCCGATCCAGCCCTCCATGGCGCCGGATTCGACGTGGGTATCAGGCATTGCGGTTCCTCCTGCCGCGAGTCTTGTCCCCGCCGCGCGGCCGCGTCCAATGCAATGTGGTGACCACGCGATGCGTCCGGTGCATCATCTGGGGCATGTATCTCGACCTGCCGGGGCTGGAGGCCTTCATCGCGGTGGCGGAGCTTGGCTCCTTCCGCCGTGCCGCCAGCCGGCTGGGCCTCAGCCAGCCGGCGCTGACCCGGCGGCTGCAGCGGCTGGAGGCGGTGACGGGGGCGGAGTTGCTGGACCGCCGCGCCCAGCCCATCCGGCTGACCGCCACCGGCACGGCCCTGCTGCCGGAGGCGCAGGAGGCGATCGGCCGGCTCCGTGCCGCCATCCGCCGCGCCGTGGACCCGGATCGCGGGCAGCGCATCGAGATCGGCTGCCTGCCGACGCTGGCGGTGCGCCATCTCGGCCCCGTGCTGGCGGCGCATGGCGCGGCCTGGCCGGAATCCGAGGTCGTGCTGCACGAAAGCTCCGCCACCGAGATCCGCGCCATGCTGGACGCCAACCGCATCGACTTCGCGCTGGCCGCCATCGGCGCGGAGCGTTGGAACGTTGAGCGGGTGCCGCTGTTCGACGAGCCCTTCTTCCTGGTCCTGCCGCGCAGCCACCGCCTGGCGGCGCGCGAGTCGGTCGCCTGGGCGGAGCTGCGCGACGAGAAGCTGGTCTCCACCCATGCGGTCAGCGAGAATCGGCGGCTGGTGGATGCGGCGCTGGACCAGGCAAGGGTGCCGACCACCTGGCGGGTGGAGGTGCGGCACCTGGCGACCGCGGTGGCCATGGTGGCGGCTGGCGCCGGCATCATCGCCCTGCCGGCCTCCGCGCTGCCGGAGCCGCTGCCGCCGGGGCTGGCCACCCTGCGCCTGCTGCGCCCGGCGCTGACGCGACGCGTCGGTCTGCTCAGCCCGCGGGAGCGCCAGCTTTCGCCCGCCGCGCGCAGCCTGATGGCGGCGATCGTCACCGCGTTGCGGCGCGTGCCCGAGGCCGCGTTGCGGTGCGGGCCGGAAGCGGCTGCGCGGCCCGCCCCACCCGCGGCGCCTCGCCGGGGCAGGGCTTTACGCCCGGCATCCCCGCACGGATGATCCCGCCCCGCCGCAGCACCATCGGGAAGGACCTGCCATGAAGCTGGATGTCACCGCCGGGGGCGTCTACGTCATCGCGCCCACGCCCTTCCACCCGGATGGCCGCGTGGATGATGCCAGCCTCGACCGGATGACCGACTTCTTCCTGGGCGAGGCCCGATGCGACGGCATGACCATCCTCGGCGTGATGGGGGAGGCCCCGAAGCTGGATGGCGCCGAATCCCTGGCCCTCAGCCGGCGCATCATCGGCCGCGCCGGGGCCGCCGGCATCATCGTCGGCGTCACGGCGCCCGGCTTCGCCGCCATGCGCGCCCTGGCGCAGGGCGTGATGCAGGCGGGCGCCGCGGGCGTGATGATCGCGCCCCCCAGCCATTTGCGGACTGATGACGCCGTGGTGGCCTATTTCCACCAGGCGGTGGAGGCGATCGGGCCGGACATCCCCTGGGTGCTGCAGGACTACCCGCAGCTGTTCCAGGTGCAGATGACCCCCGCGGTGATCCGCCGCATCGTCATGGACCTGCCCTCCTGCGTCATGCTGAAGCACGAGGATTGGCCGGGGCTGGAAAAGATCAGCACGCTGCGCCGCTTCCAGGCGGAAGGCTCGATGCGGCCGCTCAGCATCCTTTGCGGCAATGGCGGCATCTTCCTGGATTTCGAGATGGCGCGCGGCGCCGATGGCGCGATGACCGGCTATGCCTTCCCGGACATGCTGGCGGAGCTGGTGCGCCTGTCCAAGGCCGGGGAGCGTGACCGGGCGCAGGATTTGTTCGACGCCCACCTGCCGATGATCCGCTACGAGCTGCAGCCGGGGCCGGGGCTCGCCGTGCGCAAATACGTGCTGATGCGCCGCGGCATCATCGCCTCCGACGCGCAGCGCCGGCCGGGCACGGCGCTGACCGAGACGGCGCGGGCGGAGGTGGAATACCTGCTCGCCCGGCTGGCACGGCACGATGCGCGGGCGCGGCTTCAGGCGCCGGCGAAGCGTTCCGCCGCATAGGGCGAAAGGTCCCGATTGCTCGGCCGGCCCAGCACGGCGGGCGCCAGCAGCTCCGCCGTCGGGGCGGAGCCGGTCAGGCCGAGATGGCCGTGGCCGAAGGCGAAGAAAAGCCCGGGCACGCGCTGCGCCGGGCCGATCACCGGCACGGAATCCGGCAGGCAGGGCCGGTGGCCCATCCAGAAGCCCTCCGCCGGCGCCGGCCGCGCCTCAGGGAACACCGCGGCCAGGTCGTCGTAGAGCAGCTTCGCGCGGGCCGGGTCCGGCGCGCGGTCCAGCCCGCCGAATTCCACCGTGCCGGCCACCCGCAGCGCGCCCTCCATCGGCGTGATGAACACCTTGCGGTCGGCCGGGATCACCGGGCGGGTCAGGGTGAAGCCGGGCTCCGGCAGATCCACATGGTAGCCGCGCTGCGATTCCAGCGGGATGCGGTAGCCGAGCGGCGCCGCCAGCCGCGCCGACCAGGCCCCTGCCGCCAGCACCACGGCATCGGCGGGATGATGCCCCGCCTGGCCCTGCGCGCCGCTGATGCGGCCATCCTGCGTCGTCAGCGCCGTGACCCGGTCGCGCAGGATGCTGCCGCCGGCCTGCCGGAACACCTCCGCCAGCCGCCGCGCGTAGCGGAGGGGGGAGGCGCAATGGGCGTGGTCCGCCAGGAAGATCGCCATCTGGTAGGCTGGGCCCACGGCGGGCTCCAGCGCCAGGATGCCGGCGCGATCCAGCCGCTCCAGCCTTGCGCCATGCGCCGCGCGGATGGCCCAGCTCGCCTGGTCCTTCGCCAGCTGCGTGGCGCCCCGGTACAGGTAGAGCTGGCCATGCGGTCGCAGCAGCTCCGGCGCGCCGATCTCCCGCACCAGGGCCTGGTGCTGTTCCGTCGCCAGGCGCAGCAGCCCGTCCAGCGCGGCGGTGGCGCGCGTGACCGAGGCCGGGCGCGCCGCGGCGACGAAGCGGGCCAGCCAGGGGGCGGCGCGCAGCCAGTAGCCGGCCGGCACATGCAGCGGCGCGGCGCGGTCCAGCAGCATCCGCGGCACCTGCTTCAGCAGGCCGGGCATGGCCAGCGGCGCGACGGAGCTCGCGCTGATCGCCCCGGCATTGCCGAAGCTGGCGCCGCCTTCGCCCGGCGGTTCCGCATCCACCACGCTGACCTCGGCCCCGGCCTGGCGCAGCCGCCAGGCCAGGGCGAGGCCGACGATTCCGGCACCGATCACCAGAACCCTGCGCGGGTTGCCCTCCGCCATGCCGTCGCCCTCCATCCAGGCCGTCCAGCTTGCACGGCGCGCCAGGGCGCCGGAAGCCCTGCCCGCGCGTGGCTTGGCGGGCGCCCGGTCACCGCGCATGCTCGGTGCGGCTGAAGGGGATGCGCCGCATGTACGATGTCATCGTGGTCGGGGCGGGTTCCGCCGGCGCGGCGCTCGCGGCGCGGCTGTCGGAGGATGCGCGGCGGCGCGTGCTGCTGCTGGAAGCCGGGCGGGACTGGCGCGCGGCGGAGGCGCCGGCGGCGTTGCGCAGCCCCAACATCATCCCCTTCATGCACGACCCGGCGCACCAGGCCGCCTGGCAATGGCCGGGGCTGATGACGCGCCGCACCCGCGCCCAGGCGCCGAAATTCTACTGGCGCGGCAAGGCGCTGGGCGGGTCCTCCACGGTCAATGCGCAGATCGCCATTCGCGGCGTGCCGGCCGCCTTCGATTCATGGGCCGAAGCGGGCTGCGAGGGCTGGTCGGCGGAGCAGGTGCTGAAGCTGTTTGACGTGATCGAGGACGACAGGGATTTCGGCACCCCCGGCCGCCGCCTCGGCGGGCCGCTGCCGGTCTGGCGCATGCCGGAGGATCGCTGGGGGGCGGTGGACCGGGCGCTGCGCGACGCCGCGCTGCAGGAAGGCCATCCCTGGAAGGCCGACCTGAACGCACCGGTGGGGGAGGGCGTGTCCTGCAACCCGATCAACCTGCGCGACGGCCTGCGCATCACCACCAATGACGGCTACCTGGAACCCGCGCGCGGCCGCCCCAACCTGGAGATCCGGGGGGAGGCGCTGGTCGACCGGGTGCTGTTCGAGGGCCGCACCGCGCGCGGCGTGCGGGTGCGCTTCGGCGATGGCGACTGGCAGGAGATCGCGGGGCGAGAGGTGGTGCTCTCGGCCGGCGCCATCCACAGCCCCTGTCTGCTGATGCGCAGCGGCATCGGCCCGGCGGCGGCGCTGCGCGGGCTTGGCATTCCGGTGCTGCAGGACCTCCCCGCGGTCGGCCAGCACTTCATGGACCACCCCATCCTGCGCGCCAGCCTGGACCTCGGACCCGCCCACCGGGCGCAGGGGGCCGAGGCGCGTCACACCAATTGCTGCGTCACCTACAGCAGCGGCCTGGGCGGCGGCGGGGAGCGTGACATGATCTTCATCGCCTACAACCATCGCGGCCTGGCGGAGGGCGGGGTGGCGCCGGTGGGGGCGATCGGCGTCGCGCTCTACGACGCCTTCTCCCGGGGCGAGGTCCGGCTGACCGCCGCCGAGCCCGAGGCGCAGCCGCTGGTGGAGGAGAACATGCTGGACCATGCGAGCGACCGGCTGCGCCTGCGCGACGGCGTCCGCCGCCTGGCGCGGCTTTGCGCCCGGCAGCCGGTGGCCGGCATCGCGGACCGCATCACCTTCGGCGAGACGGCGCTGAGCATGGACGAGGCGGCGGCACTGCCGGATGCCGAGCTGGATGCGGTGATGCTGCAGGAAGCCGGCGACATCCAGCATGCCGCCGGCACCTGCCGGATGACGGCGCATGAGGATCCGCGCGGCGTGGTGGACCCGGACCTCGCGGTGCGCGGCGTGCAGGGGCTGCGGGTGGCCGATGCCTCCATCATGCCGACCGATTGCCGCGCCAATCTGCACTTCACCTGCGTGATGATCGGCGAGATGGCGGCGCGCCGCGTCGCCGGCCGCATGACGGCGGGATGAACCTCGCCCCTGCCGCTTGAGCCGGCGCCCGGCAACGCCACATCCCCCCAAAGCATACCGGATTTGGAACGCATGAGCGACGCACCCTACACGCCCCCGACGATCTGGACCTGGGACAAGGAGAATGGCGGCCGCTTCGCCAACATCAACCGCCCCATCGCCGGGCCGACGCAGGAGAAGGAACTGCCGGTCGGGCGCCACCCGCTGCAGCTCTATTCGCTGGGCACGCCGAACGGCGTGAAGGTCACCATCATGCTGGAGGAGCTGCTGGCGGCGGGCCACCAGGGCGCCGAATACGATGCCTGGCTGATCCGCATTGGCGAGGGTGACCAGTTCGGCAGCGGCTTCGTCGGCGTGAACCCGAATTCCAAGATCCCTGCCCTGCTGGACCGCAGCGGGCCGACGCCGATCCGCGTCTTCGAATCCGGCGCCATCCTGGTGCATCTGGCGGAGAAGTTCGGCGCCTTCCTGCCGACCGATCCGGCGAAGCGGGCCGAATGCCTGTCCTGGCTGTTCTGGCAGATGGGCAGCGCGCCCTATCTCGGCGGCGGCTTCGGGCATTTCTACGCCTATGCCCCGAGCAAGATGGAGTACCCGATCAACCGCTTCGCCATGGAGGTGAAGCGCCAGCTGGACGTGCTGGACCGCCGCCTGGCGGAAAGCCCCTATCTGGGCGGGGATGACTACACCATCGCCGATATCGCCGTGTTCCCCTGGTATGGCGGGCTGGTGAAGGGCTGGCTCTACGGCGCGGCGGAGTTCCTGCAGGTGCAGACCTACAGGCATGTGAACCGCTGGGCGGATGCGTTGCTGGAACGCCCGGCCGTGCGGCGCGGCCGGATGGTCAATCGCGTCAATGGCGAGCCTTCCAGCCAGCTGCACGAACGCCATGACGCCAGCGACTTCGAGACGCGGACGCAGGACAAGCTGGCGGCCGAATAGGGCGGGACAACGGGAGATGGCGATGACGGACAACGGCACGGCGGACATCGATCCCGCCCTGATTCCCCAGGACATCTACGACCTGTACGACGAGTACTGCCATGGCGGGATGGATCGCCGGTCCTTCCTGCAGGCCGCGGCGGCGCTGACGGCTGGCGGGGCCGCGATGGCCCAGGCGCTGCTGCCGCGCTACGCCGAGGCGCAGACCATCTCCTTCACCGATCCGCGCATCAAGGCGCGCTATGTCACCTACGCCTCACCCGGCGGCACCTCCGGCTCCATGCGCGGCTACCTGGTGGCGCCGAGCGGCGCCGGGCGCTTCCCGGCGGTGCTGGTGATTCACGAGAACCGTGGCCTGAACCCCTATATCGAAGATGTGGCGCGGCGGCTGGCGGCGGAGGGCTTCCTGGCCCTGGCGCCGGATGGGCTGGCGCCGGTCGGCGGCTATCCCGGTAACGACGATGATGGGCGCGACCTGCAGGCGGGGCTGGACCAGGGCAAGCTGCGCACGGACATGCTGAACAGCGCCCGCCATCTGAAGGCGCATGAACTGTCCTCGGGCAGGCTTGGCGCCACGGGCTTCTGCTGGGGCGGTGGCACGGTGAACTTCCTGGCGGTCAGCCTCGGCGCCGAGCTGCTGGCGGCCGCGCCCTATTACGGTGCCGCCGCCGCCGCCGCGGGCGTCCCGGCCATCCGCGCCGAGATCCAGGCGCATTTCGCGGAAAACGACCCGCGCATCAACGCCATGTGGCCCGCCTATGCGGCGGCGCTGGCCGCCCAGGGCGTGAAGCATGAGGGCTTCACCTATGCCGGCACCCAGCACGGCTTCCACAACAACTCCACGCCCCGCTACCAGGAAGCCGCGGCCAAGCTGGCCTGGGACCGGACCTTGGCGCTGTTCAGGCGCACACTCGCCTGACCCGTCGCCGGTTCAGGCAAGGCGTGGCCGCCTTGCCCTGCCGCTTGCGTGCCGTCGGGGCAGGGCCGGCACCATGACGGGGAGCCCCTGCGTCGGGCGCTGCGTGTTGGACCCGCGGATCGGCCTCTGCACTGGCTGCGGCCGCAGCGGTGCCGAAATCGGCGCATGGCCGGGCATGTCGGACCCCGCCCGTGCCATGCTGGTGGCGGCATTGCCAGGCCGGCTGGCACGCATGACCGGCGCGGCGCCGCCGAGGGCGGGGGCCATGCCGGTGCCAGGACCGGCTGGCCGGCCGGCGCCGCCATCCGACTGCGCCGCCCCGGGATCGGTGGCAACCGTGCCTGAGGATCGGACATGACCCGCTTCATCGCCAATGCCCGTATGTATGCCGTGGCACCGGAGGCCGAGGCCGCCTGGCAGGCGCTGATCGCACATGTCGCTTCGGAAGCCGAGGTGGCACTCGACTACATGCCCTATCCGGCGCCGAAGCCGCTGGAGGATCTGTGGCGGCGGCCGGATCTCGGCTGCGTGCAGATGTGCGGCTACCCGATCGCGCTCGGCATCGCCGAGGTCGTGCCGATTGCGGCACCAATTCCGGCGCTGCCCTGGGCGGGCGGGCACGCCGCCTATCGCTCCGACCTCATCGTGCGGGCCGACAGTCCCTTTCGGACCCTGGCCGACAGCTTCGGGCATCGGCTCGGCTGGACCGTGGCGCACTCGCATTCCGGCTTCAACGCGCTGCGCCACCACCTTCTGCCGCACTGGCAGGCGCGCGGGCCGCTCTACGCCGCGGTGCGGGGCGAGTTGGTGACGGCGCGGGGCATCCTGGATGCCGTGCTGGATGGCAGCATCGATATCGGTCCGCTCGATGGGTATTGGCACGCGCTGATCGCCCGCTACCGGCCGGATCTGACGGCCGGGATCCGGGTGCTGGACCAGACGGCGCTGGCGCCCATGCCCGCTTTTGTCGCCGCACCTGGCCTGCCGGTGGAGGACCAGGCTCGCCTGCGGGCCGCCTTCGCCCTGGCCGCGAGCCGCCCCTGGTTCCCGCCGCTCGGGCAGGCGCTGCTGATCGCGGGCTTTTCCCCGGTGGATCGCAGCAGTTTCGCGACGACGTTGGCCTGGGACCGCGCGGCTGTCGAAGCGGGCTACGCCGCGCCCGGATGAACCGCGCCCCCTTCTGCGGGGCACCCGCTGGCCGTGATCTGGGGCGCCTGGACCGCCAGGCGGCCACCGGCCGACTTGGCCCGTGCGCGGCACGTTCCGGGCCTGGGGTCGCGGGGCCGGGTCCGGAAGTCTTTTAAGACGGTCTGTTGACAGTGGTGTGTGTGGCTCGTAGAAGGCGGCCACCGACGAGGAGCCCTTGAGGTTTTGGTTGGTTCGCCGGGAGGCGGGGGGTTGCAAGAGGCGGGGTTGCTCGCTAGATTGTTTGCCCCGCCGTTGAGGCGAAGGTCTTCATCGCAGTGATGCGAGGGTGCTGGTGGTCAGGGTTCTGGCCTCAGGACGCGACCGTGTTCATTCAAGCTGTGTATCTGTTGAGGGAAGAGTATTGGTTGCTCTTTGCTTGTTGTTGGTTGGCTGATGGTGCCTGTTGAGGGTGTTGTTGGTTGGCTG
>NZ_JAAVNE010000112.1 GCF_012103215.1 Falsiroseomonas selenitidurans | reverse complement strand
GTCGGCGCCATGCGCGACGACGCGCGCCGCCTGCGCCGCCAGCGCCGCGGCCAGGGCGCCAAGCCCCGCGACATCGAAGGGGTCCAGCAGCGGCGCCGCGCGCTCCGCCAGCAGGCGCAGGGAGGCGAGGCCACTGGCGGCCGCCAGGGCGCGCAGCGCATCCACCGCCCGGCCCGCCGCGGTGGGATCGGCAGCGCCGGCCAGGCGGTCGCAGGCGGCGGCGAATTCCGGCGCCAGCGCGTCCAGCATCTCCCGGTCCGGATCCGGCGGCGGTGGTGCCTCGGGCATCAGGGCTTCAGCCGGCGGCGCGGCTTCGGCCAGCGGCTGGTCCTCCCCGGCGGCGCCGATCGCCAGCGCCTGGCGGGCCAGCGCCTCCGCCCCCGCATGCAAGGCGGGCCAGTCCTGCGCCTCCAGCGCCTGTGCCGTGCGTTCCACCAGCGCGACCAGGGAGGGCGCGCCGAGCGCCGCGGCCATGGCGCGCAGCTGGTCCAGCGCCCGCTGCGCCGCCGGCGCGTCGCGCACCATGGCCAGGCGTACCGCCTCGGCCTCGAATTCCGGCACGAAGGCGTCCAGCAGGTCGCGGTCCAGCGGCGTCATGGCAGCTTCTCCTGCGCCAGGGCGGCAACGCGGCGGCCGAGCCCGGCAGGGTCCGCGGTTTCCAGCGCCAGCCCGGCCTCGATCAGCGCGCCCGGCATCCCGGCCACCACGCAACTGGCCGGCGACTGCGCCAGAACCGGCATCCCCCTGTCCTGCATCGCCCGCGCCCCCAGGGACCCGTCCCGGCCCATGCCGGTCAGCACCACGCCCAGCGCCCGCCGCGCCACCAGCGCCGCCGATTGGAACAGCAGGTCGACCGAAGGATGCACCGCTGCCGGGCCGGAAGCGAGCCTCAGCACCAGCCCGGCTTCCGCCACGCCGGCACCGCGCGCCAGATGGCCATCGGTGCCGCCGGGAATCACCGCGACCTCCCCCCCCATCAGGCGTTGCCCGGCGCGGCCGACGCCCACCGGCACGCCGGACAGCCGCGCCAAATGCTGCGCCAGGTCCGGCGCCAGCTCCGCCGGCATGTGCTGCGCCACCACGCAGGGCACCGGCAGCCGCCCGGCCGCGGCCAGGAAGGCGGCCAGCGCATCCGGCCCGCCGGTGGAAGCCCCGACCACCACCACGTCGCAGCCGCCCGATGCCCGCACCACGCGCACCGGCGCCGCGCCGCGCGCCGCCGGCCGCACCGACGCGCGCTGCCCCGCCCAGTGGCGCAGCCGGCCACGCAATTCGCGGTCCAGCATGGAGAGATCGACGCCGCCCAGGTCGCCATCCTTGTGCAGGTAGTCCACCGCGCCGCGGTCCAGCGCGGCCAGCGCGCTGGCAGAGCCGTCGCTGGTGTGGTGGCTGACCATCAGGACCGCCGGCGGGTCCGGCAGCGCCATGATCTTGCGGGTCGCCTCCAGCCCATCGAGCTTCGGCATCTCCACATCCATGGCGATGACATCCGGCCGCAGCTTCGCCGCCTGCTCGATTGCCGCCTCGCCGTCCGCGGCCTCCCCCACCACGCGCAGGTCGCCCTCCGCCTCGATGATCCGGCGCAGCGCCATGCGCATGAAGCCGCTGTCGTCCACGACGAGGACGCGGATCATCGCAGCGCGCCGAGCACGGCGGCGCGGCAGATGGGCAGCGGCGCATCGCCCTGGGTGGCGACGGCAGAGACCAGCCCCTCGCTGGCCACGGCGGCGATCAGGCGTTCGGGGATGCGGCGCAGCCCGGTCACCTGGCTGACCGCCAGCGCCACCGGGCGCGGCCCGGCCAGGCGCAGCAGGGGCGCTTCCGTCCAGCCATCGAGCAGCACATCGGCCAGGCCCAGCCGCGCGCCCGCATCCAGCACCGGCAGCACATCGCCGCGATGCGCCGCGACGCCGCGGAAATCCGCCAGCCTGCCATCCGGCGCGGGTGTGGGGGCGACGGGCGGAATCACCGCCAGCACCTCCTCCACCGGCAGGGCGAAGGCCTGGCCGGCGGCGACGCAGACCAGCAGGGTGCGCAGCGGCTCCGGCGCCGGCGGCGGCACCGCCTCCGCCAGGGGGGCGGATTCCAGCGCCTCGGGCTCCGCCTCCAGCCGCGGCAGCAGGGTGGGCTCGCCGGGGCGGGCGGGGGCGACGCGGGCGCAGGGCAGGCCCAGGCGGCGGCCGCCATGGCGGAACAGCACCAGCAGGGGCGGCGGCGCGGCAGGGGCGGCGGCGCC
>NZ_JAAVNE010000111.1 GCF_012103215.1 Falsiroseomonas selenitidurans | reverse complement strand
CACAGGCGGAGGCGGCGCGCGAGCAGCGGCTGGCCGAGGCCGAGCGGCAGCGCGAATCGCAACCCCGAGAACGCCCGGCGCGCGAGGCCACGGCGGGGCGCCAGGCGGCCATCCCGGTGCCCTCCGGCGGACGGGCCCTGCCGGTGGCCGGGCGCATCGCCACCGCCTGGGGGGAAGCCGCGCCGGGCGGGCCGCACCGGGGCCTCACCTACGCCGCGCCGGGCGGGGCGCGCGTGGTATCCCCCTGCAATGGCCGGGCGGTCTACGCCGCACCCTTTCGTTCCTTCGGGCTACTGTTGATTGTGGATTGCGGGGGAGGATACCATTTTGTCCTGGCCGGCATGGAACGGCTGGATGCGGCGGCCGGACAAAGGCTGCTGGCGGGGGAGCCGATCGGTGTGCTGGGTGGGGCTGGTGCCTCCGGCGGGTCGCTCTACGTCGAATTGCGCCGCGCCGGTCAGCCGGTGGATCCGCGGCCCTGGTTCGCGGCGCGTGGGTAACCTTCGGGTCATCTCCTGAGGGCAATGTTGGTCAGGTCGGCGGCCCACCGGGTCGCGACCCAAGGATCGGGTGGTCGCATGGGCGACGTGTCTGGGCACGAGGATGGGCGCCGGAACGGCAGGATGCCGAGCCTGGGGCCGGTATTGAGCAACCCGCGGCCGACGCGGCGCAGACGGCTCGGCACCGCCGGGGCGGTGGCCGCCGCCTTCCTGGCGGGCGCCGTGGTCGGGCCGATGGTGGCCCTGCCCGGCATCCAGGCCCTGGCACAGGATGGCGGCCGGGCGGAAACCTACCGCCTGCTCAACCTGTTCGGCGATGTCTTCGAGCGGGTGCGCGCCGAATACGTGGTGCCGGTGAACGACCGCGACGTGATCGAGAACGCGATCAACGGCATGCTCCAGGGGCTCGACCCGCACTCCTCCTACATGAATCCGCGCAGCTTCCGCGACATGCAGGTGCAGACCCGCGGCGAATTCGGCGGCCTCGGCATCGAGGTGACGCAGGAAGGCGGCTATGTGAAGGTCATCAGCCCGATCGACGACACCCCGGCCTCCCGCGCCGGGGTCAAGCCGGGCGACCTCATCACCCATCTGAACGGTCAGAGCACGCAGGGCCTGTCGCTGCAGGATGCGGTGGAGCAGATGCGGGGCGAGCGTGGCAGCACCATCCGCCTGACCATCCGCCGGGAAGGCGAAACCCGTCCGGTGGAGGTCACGCTGACGCGCGACGTGATCCGCCCGCAGGTGGCCCGCTTCCGGCTGGAAGGCAACGACATCGCCTATATCCGCCTGTCCTCCTTCAACGAGCAGACGGAAACCGCGCTGCGCCGGGCCATGGGCACCATGCGCAGCCAGGCCGGTGGCACGCTGCGCGGCCTGGTGCTGGACCTGCGCAACAACCCGGGCGGCCTGCTGGACCAGGCGGTGCAGGTGACGGACGACTTCCTGGAACAGGGCGAGATCGTCTCCACCCGCGCCCGCCGGGCGGAGGATGCGCAGCGCTGGAACGCCCGGCCGGGCGACATCGCCCAGGGCCTGCCGATCGTGGTGCTGGTCAATTCCGGCTCCGCCAGCGCGTCCGAGATCGTTGCCGGCGCGCTGCAGGACCATCGCCGCGCCATCGTCATGGGCGTGAAATCCTTCGGCAAGGGCAGCGTGCAGACCGTCATGCCCATCCCGGGCAACGGGGCCATCCGGCTGACCACGGCGCGCTACTACACGCCCTCCGGCCGTTCCATCCAGGCGCTGGGCATCGAGCCGGATATCGAGGTGCTGGCCAGCCGCCCCGAGCCCAACGCCACGACGCGGGACCGGGAAGCCGACCTGCGCCGCGCGCTGCGCAACGACAATGGGGAGCGCGAGGCCCAGGCCACGCCGCCCGCCCCGCTGCCGCCGCTGAACCTGCCGGCCGGGGTGCTGGACAAAGTGGTGCGCCAGCCGGTGGAAGGCGCCGCCGCCTTCGACCCGACCAAGCCGGAGACCGACCACCAGTTGCAACAGGCCGTCCAGCTTCTGCGCAACATGGCCGCGGCGCCGGCCACGCCGCAGCGGCGCGCCCAGCGCTGATGCGGCCGCGACCGACATGTTGAGCCCGCGCCACCCGGCGGCCCGCCGCCGGGCGGCCGGGCCGCCATGTCCTTGAAGCGGATCCTGACCCGGCGCGCGCTCGGCCTGTTCTGGGGTGCGCTGCTGCTTCTTGCGGGTGCCGGCGCCGGCACCTTGCACTGGCTCGGCCCCCTGCCGGATGGCCGCGAGGCGGCAATGCCGGCCGCGGCAATGCCGGAGCCTGCCATGCCCGCGCCGGATGCGGCCGCACGGCCGGGCCCAGACGCCGCGCCAGCCGCCACCAGGGCCGCGCCCGACCCGGCCCCGCCCACGCCCCCCACACCCGCTCAATCCGCGCCCGCTCAACCCACACCGGCCCCGCCCGCACCGGCCCCGCCCGCCCCGCCGCCGGGGGAGCC
>NZ_JAAVNE010000110.1 GCF_012103215.1 Falsiroseomonas selenitidurans | reverse complement strand
TTCAACGCGCTCGATGGGCTTCGACATAGGCGCACGCCTAGGCTTACGCCCAGGCCCTCACGGTTGCGCCGCCTGTCCGGTCGAATTGGGGGCCGCTCCACTTTGGCGCTGGTGGCCGCATCATCTTCCCCGACAACGCCCGGGGCCTCGCCTGCCGCCGCCTGGATGACGGTGGGGTGGCTGTCCTGGCCGGTGGCCGGGAATGGCTGGCCGGTCCCAGGTGAGGCCATGGGGCGCAGGCAGGGAACGCCCATGGGCTGCTCTACCCGCCTGCGCCCTGCTCTACCCGAGTAGTCTCCAAAGAGGCTCTATAGGTGAACCACCATCGGGGATGATGCAGGGGGGATTACCTCCACTGGTCATCACGACATAGGAGCTTCCTTATGCTCATCCATAGGAGCTTCTTAAGGAGCATCTATAGGGTTTTTCTTTGGAATCTTCCTCTAAGCGGGGGGAAAACCACCCTCTGTCCCCCCGCTTATCTGGCCGTGGTCCTGCCCTCTCCACCACCACCATCGACGGCGAGGCCGTCCAGACGGTGAACGCCCGGGAGCTGCATGCGCGCCTGGAGGTGGGCACCGCCTTCAAGGACTGGATCGCCCGCCGGATCGTGGACTACGGGTTCACCGAGGGTCGGGACTTTTGCTCATTCCTGAGCGAAAGCACCGGAGGGCGCCCCTCCCGCGACTACCACCTGACCCTCGACATGGCGAAGGAGCTGGCCATGGTCGAGCGCAACGACGCCGGCCGCCGGGTGCGCCACTACTTCATCGAGTGCGAGCGCCGGGCGAAGGCCAAGGCTGCCCCCCTCCCGGTTCCAAGGTGGACGCCATTCCGGCATCCTATTGACCCACCTCAGGAGGACAACGGGTGAGTGGTACCATCACCGTCTATGACGACGACACCGGACAGCCTGATTACGTCTATCGTACAGCCTTGTCGGGCATCTCTTCCGACTTCCCGTACACCTCGTACCTGCTCGACTACGACCAGCGGGACGAAAACTCCTGGGCCACCTACGAGATTTCGTATGGCCTCTACGGCTTCTACCCCGCCTTGGACAGCGTGAGGATCACCTGGGATGACGGGTCGGTGACCCTCTGGGAGCCCAGCTATGCGCTCGCCATCGGCGGTAACGTCGGAGCGGTCGCCTCCCAGACTTACACGACCTTCGACGCCCAGGGGCGCACCGAGTCGGTAGTAGTCTTCGTCGAGCGCAACTATGCGGTCGGGCCTCAGCTCTCGGGTCTAGCCTACAGCCAGACCGAGTACGATCCGGCCACGGGCAATCTCGACTACTCCTACGTGCGCCACATTGAGGGCCTGATCGAGGCCAAGGACTTCAACGCCGCCACCGGCGTGATCGACTATGCCTATTCCGTCTTCGCCAATGGTCGCACCCTGGCGCAGGACTACGACGCACAGGGCAGGCTTGATTATGTGGTGGACAGGTTGGCGGATGGTCGGATGATCGTCACCGACTACGACCTGCTGAACCAACACGCCTGGGACACCTACCAGATCGCCTATAGCGCCACCGGCCAGATCGACAGCGTGGTGGTGGGTTAGCCCTCCGCTCGCGCCAGCAGCCGCTTCACGGTGGTGGCGGTCCAGGCGCCGCCCCGTGGAGACGCCACGCCCCGGGCCGTGAGGGCTGCCGCAAGCTGGTTGAGGCTCGTGGCCCCGGTAGCCCGAAGCTCCGCAATGACCGGCAGGACCGCATGGGCATGGCGACCGGCCTTGAGGGTGCGGGTCTCCGCCGACGCCTTGGCGCCCTTCTGGATGCCCTCGGGGGTCGCAGGCCGGTGGCCACGGTCGCCGCCTAGCTTCACGCCCCTGGCCTTCGCCGCCGCCAGCGCCGCCTTGGTTCGGGCGCTGATGGCCCTGGCCTCCTCCTCCGCCACCAAGGCCAAGATGCCAACCGTCAGCCGGTTCGCATGGGGCATGTCAGCCGCGATGAACTCCACCCCGGCCTTCTGCAACCCGAACAGGAAGTGGGCGTCACGCGACAGGCGATCCAGCTTGGCAATCAAGAGGGTGGCCCCGGTGATCCGGCATCGGGCCATGGCTTCCGCCAGCTTCGGGCGATCCGCCCGGCGCCCGCTCTCCACTTCCACGAAGATTGGGGCCAGCAGCCTGTCAGCCGGTTGGAGGAAGGCCCGGATGGCCGCTTCCTGCGCCTCAAGCCCGAGGCCGCTCCGCCCCTGCCGCGCCGTGCTGACTCGGCAGTAGGCCACGAAGGAGCGCCCCTGGGGGCTGGCGGTGGTGGTGCTGGTGGTGGCGGTCATGGGCGCTGGTCCTGGCGGGTGCTGCGCCACCCTGAGTCCCTGGCCGTACCATGTCAACAGCCTTCATCGGTGGTAGAAGGCCAATGACACGGATGCCAGGCCTTCATCCGCCCCTGAGGATGGACCACGGCTGCCGGCTGGGGATGCCGATGCCCGTGCCCTGCCGGGCAGCCTGGGGACAGCCACAGGGGGCCGTTGCTCTGCTCTTCGTGGTGGATGCGGGGACTACCGCGCCCCGCCCAGGCACCGCCGGGGCCGCCACGACCACACCTCGGCAAGCATCCATGGAGGGGGTGGGGGTGCCACCCGGGGAGGGGGGAGATGTCGTGCGGCGCCCCTATTGATGGGCGTCTCGGACATGCACACCGAAAATTCGACTGGCGCCCTCGGCTTACCGCAAACGGCGCCCCTTGTTCCGCGCACCCGCACCTAGAAGGGCTACACTGGCCTGCTGCCGGTTTGGTGGACACCTGGATAAGGTTTTCACCCAATCGGAGGCCCTTGCATGGGACGAAGGACATTCAGCCGCGAGTTCAAGCTCGAG
>NZ_JAAVNE010000109.1 GCF_012103215.1 Falsiroseomonas selenitidurans | reverse complement strand
CAGGCGCGGCGCCGCCAGCCGCGTCGCCGGCGCGCGCCGCCGCAGCGCGCCATTGCCGCGCGCGCGCGCCGTCAGCTCCACGGCAAAATGCGCATCCTCGCCCGGCAGCGGCTTGGCCAGGCAATCGACGGCACCGAGGCGCATCGCCTCCATCGCCGCCTTCGCGCCCTGCGTCGTCAGGGTGGAGACGACGATGACGCGCAGCGCCGGATCGGCCTGCAGCATCAGCGGCAGCGCCGTCAGCCCGTCCATCACCGGCATCTCGAGATCCAGCACCGCCACGTCGATGCCGCCGCCGCGGATCGCGTCCACCGCTTCCCGGCCGTTTCGGGCGCGGGAGGCGACGCGCAGCGCCGGGTCCGCCTCCAGGATCCGCACCACGGCGGCGCGCGCCACGGCGCTGTCGTCGCAGACCAGCACCCGCAGCGGCTGAATGGTCATCGCCTTGCGTCCACCGGGGCGCAGGCGCCGAAGGCCAGCAGGCGGTCGGTGTCCAGTTCGATCAGCAGCTGGTCCTCCAGCCGGTGCACGGCCACCGCATGTTCGCGCCAGGCGCCCCGCAGCGTGTTCGGCACATCCGTGCGCAGGTCGGACGCCAGGGTCAGCACATCGCCCACCTTGTCGGCCAGCAGGCTGTAGAGTTCCGTCTGCTGTTCCACCACCACGCTCATCCGCTGCGCGCCGGGATCGGCCGGCGGCAGGCCGAGCCGTTCCCGCAGGTCCACCGCGGTGACGATGCGGCCGCGCAGGTTCAGCACGCCGGCGACGCCGGGGGGTGCCAGCGGCACGCGGGCGATGCGCTCGCAGCGGATCACGTCGCGCACCCGCGGCACCGGCACGCCGCACATGCGGCCGCCGACCTCGAGCGTCAGCAGCAGCCGCGGCTCGTCCATCACCATGCTCATGCCACGGCCCCCCCGGCGATGGCGCGGGAGAGGGCCTCCAGCACGCGATCGCGATCGAATTTCGCCACATATTCCGCGAAGCCCGCGCTGCGGCCGCGCACCAGGTCGGCCGGCGTGGACTTGCCGCTGAGCGCCACAACGGGGATCGACTTCCACGGCCCGGCCCGGCGCAGCTCGCGCAGCAGCTCGTAGCCGTCCATGCCCGGCATCTCGATGTCGCTCAGCACCGCGTCGAACATCGCGCCGTCCTCGCGCAGCGCCAGCGCCTGGGCGGCATCCGGGCAGGCGGTGACGTCGTAGCCGGCGGCGGTCAGCGCCGGGACGACGATCTGGCGGAAGAAGCCGCTATCCTCCACCAGCAGCAGGCGCGGCGCCTTGGCCTGCGGGTTGCCGAACCAGTTCGGGTCGCCCAGCCGAAGCCAATAGGCGCAGTCCAGCACATCCGTCGCCCGGCCGGCGACGATCGCGACGCCCAGGAAGCCCGCCACCGCGTCCGAGGGCCGCAGCACCAGCGTCTCCTCCAGCACGTCGATGATCTCGTCCACCATCAGGCCGAGCTGGCGGTTGCCGTCCTGGAACACCAGCACCGGCTGCGATCCATCCGGCCCGGGCGGCGTCCAGGCGCCCACCGGCACCAGCGGCATCAGCTGGCCGCGATGCTGCGCCGTCGGCCTTCCGCCCGCCGTCTCGATGCTTGCGCCGGGGAGCGATTCAAGCCGCGCGACGACACCCAGCGGCACCGCCACCGGGGTCTTCGAGCCGCCGGCGCGGAACAGCAGCACCTGGGTGCGCGCCGCATCCGTCGTGCGTTCCTCGGTGCTCTCCATGCTGCCGGCGCCGACGCTGGCCATGCGCGCCACGCCGGCCGGGTCGAGGATCATGATGATGCTGCCATCGCCGAGGATGGTGTTGCCGGAAAAGGCGGTCAGGTCGCGCAGGATCGGCGCCACCGGCTTCACCACGATCTCCTCCGTGTCGAAGACGCTGTCCACCAGGATGCCGAAGCGCCCCGAATCGCCCTGCAGCACGGCGACGAAGCCGGACACCGCCTTGCCCGCCTCCGGCGGCGGCTCCAGCCCCAGCTGCGGACCGAGCGCGACCAGCGGCAGCAGCTGCCCGCGCAGCCGCAGCACCGGCGCGGCATCCAGCCATTCCACCATGATGCCGCCGGCCTTCAGCCCCACCAGCTCCACCACCGTGGCCTGCGGGATGGCGAAGCGCTCGCCGGCGGATTGCACCACGAGGGCGGAGACGATGGCCAGGGTCAGCGGGATGCGGATGATGATGGCGGTGCCCTGCCCCGCCACGGTCTGCAGGTCCACCGTGCCGCCGATGCGCTCGATGTTGCTGCGCACGACATCCATGCCGACGCCGCGGCCGGAGACGGCGGTGATCGCCTCCGCGGTGGAGAAGCCGGCGCGGAAGACGAAGCGCGCCACATCCTCCTCCCGCATCACCGCCAGCTCCGCCTCCGTGGCCAGGCCGCGCTCCAGGGCGCGGGCGCGGACGCGGGCGAGGTCCAGGCCGCGGCCGTCATCGGTGATCTCGATGACGATGCGCCCGCCTTCCTGGCGGGCGGAGAGGTTGATCCGCCCGGTCTCCGGCTTGCCGGCCAGGCGTCGTGCCTCCGGTGTCTCCAGCCCGTGGTCGCAGCTGTTGCGGACGATGTGGGTCAGCGGGTCGCGGATCGATTCCAGCACCTGTCGATCCAGCTCGGTATCGCCGCCGGACATCGCCAGGTCGATCCGCTTGCCGAGTTCCGCGCCGAGGTCGCGGACGATTCGCGGCAGCGCGCCCCAGGCGGCGGAGACCGGCTGCATGCGCGTCTTCATCACCCCTTCCTGCAGGTCGGAGGTGATGCGGGAGAGCCGGCCGAGCGGCGCGGTGAAGGGCGAGGCGACCTCGCTGCGCGCGATCTGCAACAGCTGGTTGCGCACCAGCACGAGTTCGGAGGCGAGCGTCATCAACTCGTCCAGCACGCCGAGCGAGACGCGGATGCTGGTGGCGGTCGGCGGTGCGGCCACCGGCCCTGCAACCGGGGCTGCCCCCGGAACCGCCGCCGGCGCTGGTCGGGCGGCGGCCGGGTGGGGCGGGTTCGCCTGGCCGGCGGGCCGCGGCGCGGCCGGGGCCGGGCCGGATCCAGGCGGCCTCGCG
>NZ_JAAVNE010000108.1 GCF_012103215.1 Falsiroseomonas selenitidurans | reverse complement strand
GCTGCAGGTCGCCGGCGCGGGCGCCGGCCGGTTGGGGGTGGCGGGCGGCGTCGCGGCGGCCACCGGCGGGCGCGCCGCCGGGGCCGCATTGCCCTGCCGCTGGCCTTCCAGCTGCTGCAGCCGGAAGTCGATGTCGCCTTCCAGCTTCTCCAGCCGCTCGCGCAGGGTGCGTTCGCGGAATTCGTTCTCCTCCGCCCGGCCGCGCAGGCTGCGGAGGTCTTCCTCCATCCGCGCGACCCGGTCGAGCAGCGTGCCAAGGAGCTCGGCTTGCGGCGGGCCGCCACTGGCGGCGGGCGGGCGGGCGCCGAGGGCGGAATTGCCGGGCGCGGGCGGCGGCAGCGAGGGCCCGCTGCGACGCAGCATCTCCACTTCCTGCCGCAGTTGCAGGATCTGGTTCTGCAGGGCGATGCCCTCGCGGGTTTCGATCTGTGCCCGGGCGGAGCCGAGCGTCAGGGCCGCGAAGGCGGCCCCAAGCAGGAAGGCGCGGAGTAGGCGCATGGCTCATCCTTCAATCATGCCTGTGGCCCCGGCCCCGGATACGGCAGAGCCGCCGCCGGGGCCAGGGCCTCATGCGAAGGAAGTGTCCCGGCCATCGGGCGCAGGCCGGCCCTTCAACCCCGGGCGCCGCCTTGCGGCAGGGCGCCCGGCGCGGGGCTCAGCGCACCACCGTGACGGCGCGGCGGTTCTGCGACCAGGCCTGCTCGTTCGAGCCGAGGGCGGCCGGGCGGTCCTTGCCGTAGGAGATGGTGGTCACGCGGGCGGGGGCGACGCCGCCGGCCACCAGCACGTCGCGCGCCGCATTGGCGCGGCGCTGGCCGAGCGCCAGGTTGTACTCGCGCGTGCCGCGCTCGTCGGCATGGCCTTCCACGGCCACCTGAACCTGCGGGAAGCGGCCGAGCCAGCCGGCCTGGCGGTCCAGCACGGTGCGCTGGTCGGCACGGATGCTGCTGCGGTCGGTGTCGAAGAACACGCGGTCGCCGATATTGGCGACCAGGTCTTCCTGGCTGCCCGGGCGCGGACCGGTCGTCGTGATCTCGGCGCCACCGCCGGTGGCGGCGGAGGACTGCTCCGTGCCGCTGCCGCAGGCAGCGAGCAGGGCCACGGCGGCGAATGCGCCGAGGAGCTTGGTGTTCATCGGAATCGGGATCCTTCCAGGTTGGCCATGAGGGCGTATCACGCGTCACGCGCCTCAGCGCGGTATGTTCAACAATTTGTGCGGCAGCAAGAAGGCAACCTGCCGATTGCCGCAATCGTCATGCTACCGGGACGGTTAAGCTTCCTTGACCGACCGCCGGAGCACGGCCGGCGGCGGGCGCCGGCCTCAGGACAGCAGCGGGCTCCAGGCCGGGTCGGAGGCATCCGTCGGCGTCACCATCTGGCGCTCGTTGAAGCCGGCGATGTCGATCTGCGACAGGCGCGAGGAATAGCCCGCGCCGCGCGCATCCCGCGCCGGGGTTTCGCGGTAGAAGGCCAGCACCCGGCCATTCGGCGCGAAGGTCGGGCCTTCCATCGACCAGCCCTCGCTCAGGATGCGTTCGCCGGACCCGTCCGGCCGCATCACGCCGATGGCGAACTGGCCGCCGGCGATGCGGGTGAAGGCGATGAGGTCGCCGCGCGGCGACCAGACCGGCGTCGCGTAGCGGCCATTGCCGAAGGAAATCCGCCGCGCGCCGCCGCCATCCGCCCCCATCACGTAGAGCTGCTGGTCGCCGCCGCGATCCGAGTTGAACACGATCTGCGTGCCGTCCGGCGAGTAGCAGGGCGAGACGTCCAGCGACCCGCCGCCGGTCAGTTGCCTTTCGCGCCGGCTGGCGATGTCGACGACGAAGATGTTCGCATCGCCGCCGCGGCTGGCGGAAAGCACCACGCTGCGGCCATCCGGGGCAAAGCGCGGGCTGAAGGTCATGCCGCCGAAGCTGCCGAGCACCTGCTGCTGGCCGCTGTCCAGGTTGAACAGGTAGACCCGCGGCTGGTTGCGGAAATAGGACATGAAGGCGACCTGCCGCGCCGTCGGATGGAAGCGCGGCGTCAGGGCCTGGAAGCTGCCATCGGTCAGGAAGCGGTGGTTCTCCCCGTCCTGGTCCATGATCGCCATGCGGCGGGTGCGGCGGTCGCGCGGGCCGGACTCGGCGATGTAGACGATCTGCGTGTCGAAATAGCCCTTCTCGCCCAGCAGCCGCTCATAGATCACGTCGCTGATCAGGTGGGCGATGCGCCGCCACTGCGCCGCCGGCGCGGTGAAGGCGGTGCCCTGGAGCTGCGTGTCGGCGAGCACGTCCCACAGGCGGAATTCCACCCGCAGCCGGCCGCCGGTGGCTTCCACCCGCCCGGTGGTCAGCGCATGCGCGCCGATCACCCGCCAGTCCTGGAAGCGCGGATTGGCCGCCGCCGTCTCCGGCGTCTGGATGAAGGCCTGCCGGTCCACCGGGCGAAACAGGCCGGAGGCGCGGAGATTGGCCTGGATCACGCGGGCGATGTCGCGGCCCACGCGTTGCGCATCCGGATTGGCACCGGCCATGTCCGGCACCGCGATCGGCACCGGATCGGTGCGCGCCCGCGTCACGTCGATGACGGTGGTGGGTGCGCTGGCGCCCTGCGCCGCGGCGAAATCCGGCAGCAGGCTGGCCACAACGGTGCCGCCGAGACCGGTGAGCACCGTGCGGCGCGAGAAGCCGAAGCCCGGCAGTGTCATCGGAGGAATCCCCTGGGCGTGAAGTTGAACTGGAACCGGTTCTCGCCGGCCTGCAGGCGGCCGCGCGGCACCGGCAGCGGGCTGCAGGCCGGGTCGCGCAGCGCACGGCGTGCCTGTTCATATAGCGCGCGGGCGCGCGGTTCGCTCGGCACCCCATCGGGCCCGGGCAGCACATTCCGGATCACACCCTCGCGGTCGACGATGGCGACCAGGCTGACCCGCATCTCCGACAGGCCGAGCATGCCCTGGTCGACGCGCCAGCATTCCCCGATCCGCTCCCCCACCGCGGCGCGTTCGCCGGCGGAGAGCAGGTCCGTGCCGGTGGGCGCGCCGCCGGCGGCGGCGGGCCGCGCCTGCTGCGGCGTCGGCCGTGCCGTGGGCGGGCGGTTCTGCGCCTGCTGCTGGCGCAGCCGCTCCAGCGTGTTGAGCACGCTGGTGGAGCGCTCCTCCGGCCGCGCCACGGGCGGCGTGTTGCCAGTGCCGGTGGCCGGCGCGGGCGGCGGCGGCGCGGGC
>NZ_JAAVNE010000107.1 GCF_012103215.1 Falsiroseomonas selenitidurans | reverse complement strand
GACGGCGGCAGCGGCGGCGGCGGCCTCGTTCGGCGGCAGCAGGGCGGCGATCAGCACGGGCGGGCTCATGCCGGCCCCCCGGCGTGCCGGCGCACGCCCCGCCCCGGACGCCGTCGCGCAGGCTGCCCCGGCGGGCGGGCGGGCTGCCCCGCGCGCAGGCGCACGGCCTGGCCTGGCGGGCGCGGCCGCGTCGGTGCCGGCCGAAACACGCCATCCGTCGGGGCGGACGTCACGCGGCGCTGGTCCAGAAGGCGGGGCCGAGCGGCCGCGCGCCGATGGCCCGCCGCGGCACGTCCCAGTCCCGGCCATCCCCGCCGCATGCCGCCTCCGCCAGCGCGGGCAGCGACGGCAGCAGGTAGTCGGGCGGGAAGGGCGGCCGGTCCGCAATCCCCGCCCAGAACACCGCCAGCAGCGCCACCTCCCGCCGCGGCGCGACGGCCAGGAAGCGGTCCTCCCATGCCAGCGCCGAGAGCGGGTCCAGCCAGCCGGCGCGGTGCGTCATGTGCAGGCTGACGGCGCCCTCGGCCGGGCGCATCGCATGGCCGGCGTCGCACAGCCGCAGCGCCAGCGCGCGATGCGCGGTGATGTCGAGCGCGGGGTCGAAACCGCCGGCGGCCAGGAAGGCGTCGCGCGGCACGGACAGATTCGGCCCCGTCGCCGCGGCCCACAGCGCGCTGCAGCCGGGCGCCGTGCGCAGCGCCGCCATCTCCACCGCATGCATCCGGCGTGGCCCGGCGCCGGGATAGTGGCCGGGCTCGGCGCGGGCCAGCAGCGCGGCGAAATCGCCCGCCACCATCGCGCGCGTCACCCGCAGCCGCGCATGCTCGGCTGCCGGCAGCCGCGCGAAGGACGCCGCGGCGGCGGGAAAGGGCTCCAGCCTGTCCGGGTCGCGCAGCAGCCGGGTCTGGCGCAGATGCCAGGTCTCGCCGCGTCCGAGCGCGCCCGGCGCGGCCGCGTGAAGGGCGGCATGCGCGGCGAGCAGCCCCGGCGCGGCCAGCGTGTCGCCATCCAGGAACAGCAGCCGCGCCGCGCGCGCCGCCGCCGCGCCGGCATTCGAGGCGCGGGAGGGCCCTTGCGGGCTGGCATGGCGCAGCACGCGCAGCTTCAGGGCCGCGGCTGCCGCCGCCAGCACCGCCGGCGTCTCGTCGGTGGAGCCGTCATCCACCACGACGACCTCCTCCGGCCTCGGGTCCTGCGCGGCGAGGGAGGCGAGCGTCAGCGCCAGCCGCGGCGCCTCGTTGCAGGTCCTGACGACGACCGCGGGCAGGCTCATGCCGCGTGCTCCGCCGGGGCGTCAAGGCAGCCCAGATCCTCGAGCACGCGCGCCACCTCCTCGGCGACCAGCCGGCAGCCCTCGGCGGTCATGTGCAGCGCGTCGAACTTCAGCCGCGCTGCCCCGGCCCCGGCCAGCACGCGGTCCACGTCGATCACCGAGACGCCGGTGCGCATCGAGACCTCCGCCAGCGCCAGGTTCAGCCGGCGGATGCGGGTGGAGACGGTCTCGCCCAGCCCGGCCAGGCTGTGCGCCGTCTCGCCCGGCACATAGGCCGAGAGATTGAAGACCAGCACCGGCGCCGCGGTGCGCGCGCGCAGGCGGGCGATGACGCGTTCCAGCGCCGCGGCGGCGGCCTCCGGCGCGGGCGGCGGATCGTGCCGCAGTGTCGCGCGCGCCCAGTCGCGGTCGGCCGGCCCCCAGGCCTCCTTCCGCTCCGCATAGAAGCCCCAGCCGCCTTCCCGGTGGCGCATTGCCCAGGTGGCGAGCTCCTGCTGGATCGAGAGCAGGTAGGCATCGGCCTCCTCCTCGAAGAAGGCGGCGCTGAACTGCGCCGCGGGCGGGTAGGCGCCGAAGGGCAGGGGCCGCGCGGCGAGCGCGGCGGGCACGCGGCCATCGGCCTCGGCCAGCAGGTCGAGCCGCGGATTCGTCTCGTGCCGGATGCGCGCGACCGCGCCGCGGCCGCGCAGCACCTCGTTCAGCCCGTTCCAGGCGACCGCGCCGTTCAGGCGCAGCACATGCAGGGAATCACGCAGGTCGAGGTTGCCCTTGAGGAACAGGCGGAGTCGGCGCGGCGGCCGGCGCGGGGCGGACATGCGCGATGGCTCTGCGGCTACGACGGGCGGCACAAAGTGGCACGGCGCGGTGCCGGCGTGCAAGGGCGCGCGTCACGCATGCTCGGCCCGCTTGCGCAGCCAGACCTGCGGGCCGTGCTCCAGCACCTCGATGAGCGGGGCGTAGATCGCGAGCACGGCGTCGATCGCGGGCTTCGGGGCGCCGCGCCGCGCATCGAGCGGATCGGTCCACAGATAGTCGTCGAAGGCGATCACGCCGCCGATCCGCGCCAGCCGGAAGCCGAGCACCGCATCCTCCAGCACGTCCACCGTGGCGTGGCTGCCGTCGATGTAGACGAAGTCGTAGCTGCCGGGATCGAGCCGCGGCAGCACCTCGCGCGACGCGCCGGGCAGCACCCGGATCTGCGCGCCGCGGCCGGTGCGCGCGACGTTCTCGCGCAGCCGCCGCTGCACGAAGAGATCGACGGCATCGAGCCGCGCTTCGGCATGGCCGAGCAGCGTCTCCGCCATCCAGGTCGTCGCGCGTCCCTCATGCGCGCCGATCTCGAGCAGCCGGCACGGCGTGTCGCGCAGATGGGACAAATGTCGGCGGAAGCGCGGCAGGTTTGCCGTGAACCAGTCCTGCTCGAAGACGTAGGGGGACATCCCGGTCATCGTGTCGCTCCGCCGTTTGCGTCCTGAGAGAGCCTAGCACGGCAAGCAGGCCGGGTTCGGCGGCCCGGCGCATCTTGCCCGGCGGCCTGCCCCGATGCCTATGCTTCCTCGCGGTCCTGGAATTGATTTCGTAATCGTCTGGCTCGCCTCCTTCCCGCGCTCCGGCAACACGCTGCTGCGCCGCAGGCTGCGGGAGATCTTCGGCCTGTCCACTCGGTCCGTCTATGACGACCCCTCCGACATCGGCGCGACGCCCGAGCGGGCGGCGCTCACCGGCCATTTGCGGCATGGCGAGAGCAGCGCGGCCTTCGTCGCGCGCGCCAGGGCGTCGGAGGAGACCTCCCTCGTCAAGACGCACGAACTGCCGGATCCGGCCGACGATTCGCCCGTGATCTACGTGGTGCGCGACGGCCGCTCGGCCGTGGTCTCCTACTGGTACTACCTGGCGCAGGTCCTGCCGCGGGCGCGGAAGGACCGCCTGCTGCAGGAGGTGATGGCGGGCCTCGTCAGGTTCGGCTCCTGGAGCGCGCATGTCGAGGCTTGGCTCGCGCACCCGGCACCGCGGCAGGTGGTGCGCTACGAGGCGCTGGCGGCGCGGGAGCCGGAGACGCTGGTGCGCATCGCCGCCCTGCTGGGCCGGCCGGCGCCGGACGACTTCGCGGCGCTGCACGCCGCCTATCCCGAGTTCTTCCGCCGCGGCGACGACGCGGCGAACATCGGCGAGCTGGAAGCGATCTGTCCCGGCCTGTTCGACCTTCTGCATGGCGAGACCCAGAACCGGCCTGGCTATCCGCCAGCCCGGGTGGTGGGCCGCGAGGCCAGGCGGCAGGAGCTCGAGACCCTGTTCGGCGGAACGCTGCTCCGCGGCGCGGTCGCGGCGTCCGACCGCCGCCGGCCGGACCTCGTGCTGACCGGGGACGGCCCGGTCGCGTCCGCGTCCATCGAGGTGCTGTCGGGCTTCGCGCGGCCGTCCCTCCTGCTCGATGCGGCGGTGGCCCCGTCCAACGCGCGATGGCTCGAGGCGGCGGAGGCCCGGCTGCGCTGCCTGCCGGACCGTCCCGGGCCGCACCGGATCCGCCTGCGCGGCCGGTCCTTGGACCACGCGCTGCGCCTCGTCGTGACGGCCGGAGACACGGTGCTGCTCGACCGCGCGCTGCCCACCGGGACGACGGAGCGCGACCTGCTGATCGTCTTCGACGCCGCTCTCCCGGCCGAGGGCGCCGAGCTGTACCTTGGCCTTCCACCACCCGGACCGCGATCCGGGGCAGGGCTGCTTCTTCCTGCTCGACTGGGCGGCCGAGCCATGCTGAGTGCGGCTCCGGGCTGCCGCGGTCGTCTCGGTCCTGCTACGGTCCGGGCGGGACCGGCCGTGCCCATCCGGCTGGCCGGTCCCGCCAGCGAGAGATGCACGGGACAAGAGGTCGGCGTCCGCCATGACGCATCGCTTTTCGGGAGCGGCGGGAACCGCGGCGTCCGCCGGCCAGCCGTCGCCCGTCCCCGCCGCCGGGCCCCGGGGCCGCGCGCGGTGACCCCGCGCGCCGTCATCCTCCGCGCCGCCGGCGCCCGGCTCGGCGAGGGGCCGGTCTGGGACGCAGCGCGGGGCGTGCTGTGGTGGCTGGACATCCAGGGGCAGCGCCTGCACCGCACCGACCCCACCGACCCGGAGCGCGACGCCGGCTGGCCGCTGCCAGTCGCGCCCGGCTGCCTCGCCATTTGCGAGGATGGCACGCTGCTAGTCGCGATGCAGGACGGTCTGGCGCGCTTCGACCCGGCGCGGGGCGCCCTCTCGCCCCGCCTGCCCTTCGAGACCGACCGCCCCGGCAACCGCAGCAACGACGGCAAGGCCGGGCCGGACGGCGCCTTCTGGGTGGGCACGATGCCCGCGGTCTGGCCGGCCCCGCCGACCGGCGCGCTCTGGCGGCTCTCGCCCGGCCGGCCGCCGCAGCGTGTCCTGGACGGCATCGGCTGCCCGAACGCGCTGTGCTGGAGCCCGGACCGCCATACCCTCTACTTCGCCGACAGCCTCGCGCGGCGGGTCATGGCGCATCCCTTCGACGTGGCGACGGGGCATGTCGGGGCGGGGCGCGTGCTGCTCGACCTCGCCGAATCGCCGGCCGGCCTGCCCGCCGGCGCGGCGCCCGATGGCGCGACGGTCGATGCCGCGGGGAGGATCTGGGTCGCCATCTGGGATGGCGGCTGCGTGCTGGCGCTGACCCCGGCCGGCGAGGTGGCCTGCCGGCTCGACCTGCCGGCGCGGCGCCCGACCTGCCCGGCCTTCGGCGGACCGGGCCTGCGCACGCTGTTCGTCACCAGCGCGCGGCTCGGGCTGCCCGTGCCGACCGAGGCCGATGGTGCGCTGCTCGCCATCGCCGACACCGGCGCGGAGGGCATGCCGGAGCCCCGCCTGGCCTGGCCCGCCGCCCTGCCGCCGCGCCTGGCCGATGCCGCCGGGGCCGGGTGGCGATGACGGCCCGCCTCGTCCCTGCCGCCGCCGGCGCGCCCGGCTT
>NZ_JAAVNE010000106.1 GCF_012103215.1 Falsiroseomonas selenitidurans | reverse complement strand
GCCGGGCTCTGCGCCGTGCTGGGACCCGACGACCAGCTGCTGTGCAGCGGCCGGTCCATCGCGCCGGCGCTGGCGCGCGGGCTCGACCCCGGCGCCGTGGTGGCGGAGCTGCTGGGGCGCACCGGCGGGCCCTGCCGCGGCCGCGCCGGGCGCGGGCACCTGGCGCAGCCCGCCGCCGGGTTCTTCGGCGCGCATGCGGTGGTGGCTGGCAACCTCTCCATCGCCGCCGGCGTCGCGCTGGCCTTCCAGGCGGCGGGCCGGCCGGGGATCGTCGCCGTGCTGTTCGGCGATGGCGCGGCTGGCGCGGGCGCGCTGCACGAGACGCTGAACATCGCCGCGCTGTGGCGGCTGCCGCTGCTGTTCGTGTGCAGCAACAATGGCTGGTCGATCTCCACGCCGACGGCCGCGCATCTGGCCCCCGCGCGCGTGGCGGACCTGGCGCGCCCCTTCGGCATCCCCGCCGCGACGGTGGACGGCACCGACGCGCCGGCGGTGCGCGACGCGGCGGCGGCGCTGGCCGCTGGCATCCGCGACGGCGCCGGCCCGGCCTTCCTGGAAGCCCTCTCGGTGCGGCTGGGCCCGCATTCGACCTTGGCGCGGGAGAGCCGGCCGGCCGCCGATGTCGCCGCGCTGGCCGCGCGCGACCCGATCGCCCGTCTGTCGGCGCGGCTGGGCGAGGCGGTGGCGGCGCCGCTGCGCGAGGCGGCCGAGGCGGCCGCCGGGGCGGCGTTCCGCACCGCCGAGGCCTCGCCCTCCGCCACCGCGTCCGAGCTCGACGATGCGGCCTGAGCCCGGCGCCACGCGGCGCTTCTTCCGGGAAGCGATCGCCCGTGCGCTGCGCGAGGAGATGCGGCGCGACCCGTCGCTGCTGCTGCTCGGCCAGGATATCGGCGCCTTCGGCGGCCCCTATCGCGACTTCGAAGGGCTGCTGGCGGAATTCGGCGCCGCGCGGGTGCGCGACACGCCGGTGGCCGAGGCCGCGATGGTCGGCCTCGGCGTCGGCGCGGCGGCGGCCGGGGCGCGGGCGCTGGTCGCGATCACCTACATGGACTTCCTGATGCCGGCGCTCGACCCGCTGGTGAACTACGCGGCGAAGCTGCGCTTCAAGACCGCCGGGCAGCTGGCGGCGCCGGTCGTCGTCAAGACCACCGCCGGGGCGAAGGGCCAGGGGGTGGCGCATTCGCAATGCCTGGAGGCCTGGCTGATGAACGTGCCGGGGCTGGCCGTCGTCGCGCCCTCCTCGCCCGGCGATGCCTATGGGCTGCTCAAGACGGCGCTGCGCGCGCCGGGCCCGGTGGTCTTCGTGGACCACAAGCGGCTGTTCCCGCTGTCCGGCCCCGTGCCGGACGAGGAGGCCACGATCCCCTTCGGCGTGGCGGCGATCCGCCGGCCGGGGCGGGACGTCACGCTCGCCACCTATGGCTGGATGACGCATCCGACGCTGGCTGCCGCGGCGGCGCTGGCCGACGAGGGCATCTCGGCGGAGGTGGTGGAGCTGCGCAGCCTGGCGCCGCTCGACATCGGAACGCTGGCCGGCTCCGCCGCGCGCACCGGCGCGCTGGTGACGGTGGAGGAAGGCCAGCTGCCCTGCGGCATCGGCGCGGAGATCGCCTTCCGCGTGCGGGAAAGCGTGCCGGCGCTGGCCGTCGCGCGGGTCGGCGCGCGCCCGGTGCCCGTCAGTTCCAACCCGGCGCTGGAGGCGGCGGCGCTGCCCGACGCACCGCGCATCGCCGCCGCCGCGCGCCGGCTGCTGCGCCCTTCCGCAGGAGAGACCGCATGATCCGCCAGCTTCGCGTGCCCGGCCCGATCGCCGATGTGGAGGAGGTGCGGGTGCTGCAATGGCACGCCGCCGAGGGCGACCGCGTCGAGCCCGACGCGCTGGTGGTGGAGCTCGAGACGCACAAGGCGGTGGTGGAGGTGCGCGCCGGCCGCGCCGCCTGGCTGCGTCGGCGTCTCTGCGCGGAGGGCGAGTGGCAGATGCTCGGCGCGCCGCTGGCGCTGCTGTCCGACGATGCGGCGGAGACGCTGCCGGAGGATGCCGCGACCGCGGCCGAATGGCCGGTCGCCTTCGAGGTGACCTGAAGGCGCGCCTCGATCCGGATCGCCTGGTCCTCGGCGTTCGCCGCGCGTCAGGCCGCGCGCGGCGCGAAGCCCGGCAGCCCGGCCTCGCGCAGCAGCCGCGCCGTCTCCTGCCGCAGCGCTGCCTGCAGCGCGCCGCTCGGGTGCGTGCCGTCGGGCATGTGCGCGGCCATGCCCATCTCGGCCAGGATCGCGTCCACGTCGAGCACCAGCATGCCATGGCTGCGCGCCAGCTCCGTCAGCAGCAGCGTCCAGTCGCGGTTGCGCACCGCCGCCACCTGTTCGGACAGCGGCGCGTCGAAGGCGGCGTAGGCATGCAGCTGGTCGCGACCCGTCGTCGTCGCCTGGTTCGCGACGACCACCGGCCCCGGGATCGCCGCGCGCAGCGCCGCGACAAGCTCCGCCATCTCCGCGGCCTGCTGCGCGAAGCTCCGCGTCTCCCGCACGAAGGCGGCATCCAGCCAGGCGCGGGTCGCGGGCCCGATCAAGTCGGGCTGCAGCCGGTATCCATGCAGCGCCAGCGACCAGCCCTGCGTCCGGTGCCGCAGCACGGTCCGCGCATCGCCGATCAGCGAGAACAGGATCGCGTCCGGCCGCGCGACGCGCGTGATCCCGGCCTGCGTCAGCAGCGGCGCGTCGAGCGCGACGGGATTGCGCCCCAGCGCCGCGAGCAGCGAGCCGGCGAACAGCCAGTCCTCCGCGCCCGGCGGCGGCCCGTCGGCGAAGGCGCGCCGCATCCCCTCGGAGATCGCCTGCAGCTCCGCCGGCGTGCGGCGCATCGCCTCCAGCGCCGACACGCCGGCGGTGACGGGCATGATCTCGGGCAGCAGCACCAGGTGGGCGGGGCCGGCGATGCCGGCGTGGAACTCGCGGAAGTCGCCCTCCTCGCCCGCGATCGCGTCGGCGATGTCGCAGCTGCCGAGGCAGGCGAGGGTCGGCGGCGCCTCGCCCCCCGCATCGCCCCACCAGGCGCGGCGGCGGGCGTACCAGCCACTCAGCAGCCCGCTGCGCATCGCAAGCTGTGGGTTCACGCGCAGCCCGGTGGTGAACAGCAGGCCGAGCACCCTGGCCCCCGGCGGCACCTCCGCCTCCGGCTCGATCTCCGCCACCACCTCCTCCGGGTCCCAGGACGCGGCGGCGCGCAGCCGGTCGAGCATCCCCCCGCGGGAGGTGCCGGCGCGCGGCCTGACGCGGCCGGCGAAGGGCGCGGAAAAGGCGACGCCGAAGTCGAGCCGCTCCATCGCCATCGGCGAAGCGGTGATCCCGCCCTTCGGCGGCAGCACGCCGAGCTGGCAGTAGCCAAGCACGTCGCCGGGGCGGACGCGCTGGCCATCGCGCACCAGCCAGCGCAGGCCGGAACGCTGGGCGCGCAGCCCCTCGGGCGCCACCGTCCCGAGGCGGAGCGGCAGGGTCGCGCTCACGCCCAGTCGTGCTCCACCAGCACATTCGCCACGGAGACGCGCAGCGAGCCGGCGACCGGCCCGTCCACCGGCTCGTCGGGCTCGGTGCTGAACAGGCCGATCGGCGCCCAGAGCGGCACCTCCTGCCCGACCGTGACGAGCAGCCGGCGCAGCCAGACGCGCTGGCGCACGACGATGCGGTGGAAGGAGACCGGCGGGCAGTCGTGCTGCACGCTGGCCGCAAGGTCGAGCCGGATGTCGAGCAGCCTTCCGCCGGGCGCCAGCGGCGCGCCGGGCGCGGCGTGCAGCGCGTGCACGGTCATCCCGGCCTCGACGTCGGCGAGCGGCGGCATCGTCAGGTTGAGGATCACGTCGCAACCATTCCGCATTCCGGTGTGGCGGCTTAATCGGTTCCGCGGCGGCGGCCTGTCAAGCGCGCCGGCGCCCGACTGCCCGCCGGCGCGGGCCGGCCTCGGGCGGCCGCCCGGGCCCGCGATCCGAACTCGGCGCGCCCTGCGCAGGACGGATCCGCGCCGACAGGCCGTCGCGCCGCGGGGGCATCCGATCTAGCCTTCCCGCATGTCGACTCTCGTCAGCTGCCTCATGGTCACAACCGCCGCGCCGGCGCGGCTGCCGCTGGTGCT
The DNA here is from genome assembly GCF_012103215.1 of Falsiroseomonas selenitidurans. GTDB lineage: Bacteria > Pseudomonadota > Alphaproteobacteria > Acetobacterales > Acetobacteraceae > Falsiroseomonas > Falsiroseomonas selenitidurans. The sequence goes on along the minus strand of NZ_JAAVNE010000106.1, from coordinate 1,610 downwards.
GCGCAGCATCGCCGACTGGCGCGCCCAGACCCATCCGGCGCGCGAGCTGGTGGTGGTGGTGAACAACGCCCCGCCGGACGGCGCCCGCGCGCTGGCGGCGCATCTCGCTGCGCTGGCCGACCCGGCGATCCGCGTGGTCGAACTGCCGGGCGCGCCAGCGCTCGGCGCGGTCCGCAACGCCAGCATCGACGCCGCGCGCGGCGCGGTGCTGTGCCAGTGGGACGACGACGACCGCCACCACCCATACCGGCTGGCCCGCCAACTCGCGGCGCTGCAGGCGGGGGGCCGGCCCGCGGTGCTGCTGCGCGACGTGCTGCATTGGTTCCGCGCCGAGGGCACGCTCTATTCGCTGAACTGGGCGGCGACGCCCTCCGGCGGCAAGCCAGCGTCCCTGACGCTGCGCGCCGAGGCGGCGCCGCGCTACGATCCGTCGGCGCGGATCGGCGAGGACCTGGCGGTGGCCGTCGCGCTGCACGCGGCCGGCGCGGTCACGGCGCTGGCGGATGCGCCGGAGCTGCTGGTCTATGTCGCGCATGGGATGAACCTGATGCCGCAGGACCACCACCGGATGCTGGCGGAAGGGCTCGGCCGGTCGCGGGCGCTGCTGCTGCGGCAGGAAGCCGCGCTGCGCGCGGGCGTCGCGCCGCTCGGCCTCGGCCCGGTCGCGGTGCGCGGGCCCAACGGCGTGGCCTTCAGCCTGGACTGAGGTCGCCCAACGTGACCGCGATCTCCTCCTCGTAGAGCAGGCGGCCGGTGCCGGCCTCGACATGGCGCACCGCCGCGCCGTCGCGGGTCAGGCGCCGCAGCATCAGCCAGGCGGGCGGCATCGGCACGCCGGGGGCCCCGGTGAACAGCCGCGGATGGCGCTCCGTGACCAAGCGCGGCTCGAGCTGCCCGGCGAAGGCGTCGTGCCAGGCGGGGACGCGGCCGTTATCGTCCAGGTCGCGCGCAATCGCATCGAAGGGGTGCCAGGCGCCGCCCAGATGCGCCTCCGCCCAATAGTGTCGCGACGGCGCGCGGGGATAGGGCAGCACGCCGCCGACCAGCCGCGCCGGGATGCCGCGCGCGCGGAACAGCGCGACGAGCAGGGCGGAGACCAGCTGGCAATCGGCGGCGCCGCGCGCCAGCACCCACTCCCCCGGCGCGGCGACGTCCACCTCCGCGTAGTGGATCGGCTCGACCTGCAGCCGCGCCAGCGTGGCGCGCCAGATCGCCTGGGCGACCCGAAGCGGCGGGCCCTCGCCCGCCGCCGCGGCCAGCGCCGCGATGGCCGGGGTGACGCGGATGAACCCTTCCTCCCGCCGCAGGTGGAGCGCCGCCGCCTCCGCCGGCAGGGGCTCGGGCGGCAGCGCGCCGCGCAGCAGCGGGGCGATGCGGGCGGTGGCGCGCAGCGCCAGCACCGCGTCGGCCGGGGCTTCGAGCCGCACCTCCATCCGGCCAGGCGAGAGGGTGGCGGGCGGCGCGCCCGACGGCTGCTCCAGCACCTCGACCACCAGGTCGGAGACGCCCGGTCCGGGCAGCGGCGCCGGCAGGCGCAGCCGCGCCGGGCGGCCGGGCGGCAGGGCCTCGGCGGGAAAGCGGCGGCGCAGCGTGACGGCGACCAGCCGCCC
>NZ_JAAVNE010000105.1 GCF_012103215.1 Falsiroseomonas selenitidurans | reverse complement strand
CATCGCCCGCCCCGGCGCCGGCCCCCTCGCCAGCGATGCCTGCCGCCCCGGCCGCCCTGGCCCTGCTGCTGGAGGGCGCCGGCCTGCCGCCGCAACTCGCCCAGCAGGACCCGGAGGCCGCGCTGCGCGCCGCCGGGGCCGTGCTGCGCGCCGCCGTCGCCGGGCTGCGGGCCCTGCTGATCGCCCGGGCCGATGTGAAGCGGGAATTCCGCATCGAACAGACCATGCTGCGCGCCGCCAACAACAACCCGCTGAAATTCGCCGCGACGGATGACCAGGCCCTGGCCGCGCTGCTCGACCCGCGCAACCCCGCCCTGCCGGCGGTGCGGGAGACGGTGGAGGATCTGACGGCGCATCAGGTGGCCACGCTGGCCGCCACCCAGGCCGCCGCCCGCGCCCTTCTGGAACGGCTTTCCCCCGCGGCGGTGGAGGCCGAGGACCCGGGCGGCGGCCTGCTGCCCGGCGCGCGCGAGAAGCGGCTGTGGGAAGCCTATCGCCGCCGCCACGCGCTGCTGGCGGAACAATTCGACGATGATTTCGACAGCGCCTTCGGCAAAGCCTTCGCCAGGGCGTATGAACAGGCCACCGGCCGCCGGCCACACTGAAAAACCGCCAGGGAGATCGCCGCAGCACATGGTCTGGCACGACAAGGTGGTCTGGCAGGAGGGCATGTTCCTCCGCGCCCAGCACTTCCAGCAGCAGGACCGGCACTTCGAGCATCTGCTCCAGGCCCGGACCGCGCCGCTGCGCCCGCATCCCTGGGGCGTGACGGAGCTGGCGCTGGACCGCGATCTGCTGGCCGCCGGGCGCTTCGCGCTGTCCGGCGCCATGGGCGTGATGGAGGACGGCACCCCCTTCGCCATCCCCGGCAGCGCCGAGGCGCCGCTGCCGCTGGACCTGCCGGAGGGCACGCGCAACGCCGTGGTCTACCTGGCCCTGCCGCTGCGCCAGCCCGGCAGCCCGGAGGTCGCCAACCCCGATGCCGGGCCGGAGGCCGCCCGCGCCCGCCACACGCTGCGCAGCTTCGAAGCCTTCGACACGCACAGCGACAGCACGCTGGCCGCCGAACTCGCCATCGGCCGGCTGCGCATGCGCTACATGCTGGAGACGGAGGAGCGCGCCGGCTATGCCTGCCTCGGGCTCGCCCGGGTGGTGGAGGTGCAGTCGGACCGCCGGGTGCTGCTGGATGACCGCTTCATCCCGCCCTGCCTGCGCGTCTCCGCCGCCCTGGTGCTGAACAACCTCGTCTCGGAACTGGTCGGCATGCTGGGTCAGCGCGGCGAGGCCCTGGCCGCCCGCCTCGGCCAGCCCGGCGCCCGCGGCGTGGCCGATGTGGCGGATTTTCTCCTGTTGCAGACGGTGAACCGCTGGCAGCCGCTGATCGCGCATTGGGCCGATGCCGGCAACCTGCACCCGGAGACGCTGTTCGCCGCCCTGGTGCAGCTGGCAGGCGAATTGGCCACCTTCACCGCGCCGAACAAGCGCGCCACCGCCTACCCGGCCTATCGCCACGACGACCTGCAGCGCAGTTTTGCGCCTGTCGTCGCCGACCTCCGGCGGTCGCTCTCCGCGGTGCTGGAGACGAATGCCGTCGCCATCCCCTTGCAGGACCGCAATTTCGGCGTCCGCGTCGGCGCCATCGCCGACCGCAACCTGCTGCGCGCCAGCCAGTTCGTCCTCACCGTCGCGGCCGATGTGCCGGGCGAGCAGATCCGGCGGATCTTCCCCAACCAGGTGAAGATCGGCGCCGTGGAACACATCCGCGAGCTGGTGAACGTGGCACTGCCGGGCGTCGCCATCCGCCCGCTGCCCGTCGCCCCGCGGCAGATTCCCTTCAACGCCGGCGCCACCTATTTCGAACTCGATCGAGGTAGCCCGCACTGGCAGCAGATGCAGACCTCGGGCGGCTTCGCCATCCATGTCTCCGGCGAATTCCCGAATCTGCGCATGGAGCTGTGGGCAATCCGGGCATGAGCGACAACCCCTTCTCCGAACCCGACGACAGCGACCGCACCGTGGTGCGCGGTGCGGCCGGCGCGCCGCCGCCGCCGCCCCGCGCCGCCGCCCCGCCCCAGGCCACTTCCCCCATGCCCGCGGCGCCGCGCCTGGCCGGGGAGGCGGAGGCGCTGCCCAAGGTCGGGCTCTCGCCCCTGGCGGCCGCCGCGGCGCCGCTGCTGGACCTGCTGGCCCGCCTCGGCGCCGGGCCGCAGGCGGCGCAGGTGGCGCAGCCGGAGGAGTTGCGCGAACGCGCGATGCGGGCGCTGGCGGCCTTCGAGGCCGAGGGCAAGGCGCTGCCCGGCATCACCCCGGACCAGCTGCGCGCCGCGCATTACGCGCTCTGCGCCGCGCTGGACGATGTGGCGCTGGCCACCCCCTGGGGGGCGGCCAGCGGCTGGGCCACGCGCTCCCTCGTCTCCTCCTTCCACCAGGAGGTGCGCAGCGGCGAACGCTTCTTCGACCTGCTCACCGGCATGCAGAAGGACCCCGGCCGCTACCTGCCGGCGCTGGAGATCGCCTATCTCTGCCTGGCCCTCGGCTTCCAGGGCCGCTACCGCCTGGCGCCGCGCGGCCATGCGGAGCTGGATCGGATCCGGGAGGGTGTCTACGCCACCCTGGTGCAGCTGCGCGGCAATTGGGAACGGGCGCTGTCGCCGCACTGGCAGGGCGTGGAGGCGCCGCATCGCGGCCCCGGCCGCGCCGTGCCGGCCTGGGTGGCCGGTGCCGTCGCCGTGGCGCTGCTCGCCTTCGGCTACATCGTCGTGTCGGACAGCGTGAACGCCGCCGGGGACAATCTGCAGGCGCGCCTGGCCGGCCTGCCGCCCGGCGCCATGCCGGCCATCGACCGCAGCGCCCCCCCGGTGCCGCCCGCGCCGCCGCCGCCGCCACCCGCCGCCGCGCGGCCGGATCTGGTGGACCGGGTGCGGACCTTCCTGGCGCCGGAGATCCGCCAGAACCGCGTGGTGGTGGATGGCGACGCGCAGCGCCTGACCATCCGCATCAAGGGCAGCGGCATGTTCGGCTCCGGCAGCGCGACGGTGGAGCCGGATTTCCTGCCGCTGCTGCGCCGGATCGCGGAGGCGCTGGCCGAGGAACGCGGCCGGGTGGTGCTGTACGGCCATTCCGACAGCCAGCCTATCCGCACCGTCCGCTTCCCCTCCAACCACCATTTGTCCCTGGCGCGGGCGGAAGCGGCGATGCGGGTGATTGCCGCGGCCAGCGAGAACCCGGCCCGCTTCACCGCCGTCGGCCGCGCCGACACCGAACCGCTGGCGAGCAACGCGACGACGCAGGGGCGGGAAGAAAATCGCCGGATCGAGCTGGTGCTGTTCCGCGGCGGGGTGCGCTGAGATGAAGGCCTTCCTCACCATCCCCGCCCTTGGCGGGCTGTTCGGCGCCCTGCTGCTGGTGCCGGTGATCTGGCTGTTCGCCCCGGCGCTGCTGGGGATTGAGGCGCCGTGGCTGCTGGCCCTGCTGGCCGCCCTGCCGGTGCTGGCCTGGCTGGCGGTGATGCTGCTGGTGGTCGCCCGCCGCCGGAAGCAGGAGGCCGGGCTGATCGCCGGCGTCACCGCGCAGGAGGACGCCGCCGCCAAGGGCCGCGCCCAGGCGGAGGCGCTCAGCGCCGAGGAAGCCGCCATCGCGCAACGGCTGGCGGCGGCGCTGGCGGCGCTGAAGACCGCGGGCGGCGGCAAGGGCGGCTACCTGTATGAGCGCCCCTGGTACGTCATCATCGGCCCGCCGGGGGCCGGCAAGACCACCGCCATCCAGAATTCCGGCCTGGATTTTCCCCTGTCTGCCGGCCGCGTCGCCGGGGTGGGCGGCACGCGCAACTGCGACTGGTGGATCGCCGAGCAGGCGGTGCTGATCGACACCGCCGGCCGCTACACCACCCAGGATTCGGACGCGCAGGCGGACAGCGCCGGCTGGGAAAATTTTCTTGAATTGCTGAAGCGGCAACGACCGAAGCAGCCCTTGAACGGCGTCATCGTTGCCTTCGGCGCGGACATGATCAGCCGGCTCGACGCCGCGCAGCGCGAACAGCACGCCCAGGCGGTGCGCCGCCGGGTGCGGGACCTTGAACAGAAGCTCGGCCAGCGCCTGCCGGTCTACCTGCTGGTCAGCAAGGCCGACCTCATCGTTGGCTTCTCCGAATTCTTCGACGATCTGGACAAGGATGGCCGCGCCCAGGTCTGGGGCGTGACCTTCCCCGAGGCGTCCGGCCCCGAAGGCCCGGTGGCCAGGCTGGGGGAGGAATTCGCGGCGCTGACCCGGCGCCTGCAGGACCGGCTGCTGGAACGCCTGCAGGCGGAACGCGGGCCGGAACAGCGCGCCCGCATCGGCGGCTTCCCGGCGCAGTTCGCCTCGCTGGAGGCGCCGCTGCTGGCCTTCGCCCACGCCGCCTTCGGCGGCTCCAGCCTGGAACCCGCGCCCTTCCTGCGCGGCGTCTATTTCACCTCCGGCACCCAGGAGGGCACGCCGATCGACCGGCTGACCGGCGCGCTCTCCCGCGCCTTCGGGCTGGATCCGCGGCGCCCGGCCGCCATCATGGGGCAGAAGGGCCGCAGCTACTTCCTCGGCCGGCTGCTGCGGGAGGTGGTGTTCAACGAGGCGCGGCTGGCGGCGCGGGACCGCGGCCAGGCGAAGCGCGCCCGGCTGGTGCAGGCTGGCGCCTGGGCCGCGGCGGTGCTGCTGCTGCTGGGCGGCGGCGCCTGGGGCTTTGCGGCGATCAACGCCGAACAGGCGCGGCGGGCCAGGCTGGAGGCGGCGCTGGCCACGGCCGAGCAGGCTGGCCAGGGCCTGCCGCTGGACCGCATCGCGGCGGATGACGACCTTGCCCGCGTGATCCCCTACCTGAACGCCGTGCGCGCGCTGCCGCCCGCCGCCGAGGCCGATGGTGCCGGGCTCGGCCTGAGCCAGGGGCCGAAGCTGGCGGAGGCCGGCGGCCTGGCCTACGAGCATGCGCTGGACCGCGTGCTGCTGCCGCGCCTGCTGGCCCGGCTGGAAACCCAGATCCGCGCCGGCATCATGCGGCCGGACTACCTTTACGAGGCGACGCGCATCTACCTGATGCTCGGCCGCGCCGGTCCGATGGACCGGGCGCTGGTGCAGGAATGGATGGCGCTGGACTGGCAGCAGGCCTTCCCGGGCGCCGTCGGCACGCCTTCGCGGGACGCGCTGGCGCAGCACCTGGAGGCGCTGCTGGCCGTCGATTTCAGCCGCTACCCGCTGGATGGCGCGCTGGTGGACACGGCGCGGCGCATCTTCTCCCGCCTGCCGATGGCAGAACGCATCTACAGCCGCCTGCGCACCGCCGCCGCCCAGGTGCCGCCCTGGAAGCCGGGCGAAGCGATGGGCATCGCCGGTCAGCGCTGGTTCGCCACAGCCTCCGGCCGCCCGCTGGCGGAGGTCGCGGTGCCCGGCCTGTTCACCATCGACGGGCTGCACAAGGCCCTGCTGCCGCGCCTGCCCGCCGCCATCGTCGAAGCGGCCTCCGAAAGCTGGGTGCTGGGGGCGGAGGCGGCGACCGCGCTGGCCGGCGACCCGCGCCAGCTGGAAGCCGCCGTGCTGCGCCTCTATGCGGAGGACTACGCCCGCGCCTGGCAGACGGCGCTTGCCGATATCGTCCTGCCGCCCTTCCGCAGCCTGCCCCAGGCGGCGGAGGCGCTGAACCTGCTCGGCGCGCCGAATTCGCCGATGCGCGACGTACTGCGCGGCGCCGCCCGCCAGCTTTCCCCCGGCACGCCGCCGGACCCCCCGGGCGGCGCGACCGGTGCCGCCGCCGCCGGCGGCGCTGCCAGCCCCGCCGGCGCCCGGCG
>NZ_JAAVNE010000104.1 GCF_012103215.1 Falsiroseomonas selenitidurans | reverse complement strand
GTTCATTCAAGCTGTGTATCTGTTGAGGGAAGAGTATTGGTTGCTCTTTGCTTGTTGTTGGTTGGCTGATGGTGCCTGTTGAGGGTGTTGTTGGTTGGCTGGTAGCGGGGGGAAGGGTGGCCGGATGGGTTTAAGTTGGTGTTTTTTGAGTGGGTTGGGATTGGGTTGATGTGTGTTTGTCTGGTGCCTGAGAGGGTGTTGGATGGATGCTTTGATGAACCTGAGAGTTTGATCCTGGCTCAGAGCGAACGCTGGCGGCATGCTTAACACATGCAAGTCGCACGGTCCTTTCGGGGGCAGTGGCGGACGGGTGAGGAACGCGTAGGGATGTGTCCAGGGGTGGGGGATAACGTTGGGAAACTGACGCTAATACCGCATGTGATCTGAGGATCAAAGCCTTCGGGCGCCTTTGGAGCAACCTGCGTCCGATTAGGTAGTTGGTGGGGTAATGGCCTACCAAGCCTGCGATCGGTAGCTGGTCTGAGAGGACGACCAGCCACACTGGGACTGAGACACGGCCCAGACTCCTACGGGAGGCAGCAGTGGGGAATATTGGACAATGGGCGCAAGCCTGATCCAGCAATGCCGCGTGGATGAAGAAGGTCTTCGGATTGTAAAGTCCTTTCGACGGGGACGATGATGACGGTACCCGTAGAAGAAGCCCCGGCTAACTTCGTGCCAGCAGCCGCGGTAATACGAAGGGGGCTAGCGTTGCTCGGAATTACTGGGCGTAAAGGGCGCGTAGGCGGCTCTGTAAGTCAGGCGTGAAATTCCCGGGCTCAACCTGGGGACTGCGCTTGAGACTGTGGGGCTTGAGGATGGAAGAGGGTCGTGGAATTCCCAGTGTAGAGGTGAAATTCGTAGATATTGGGAAGAACACCGGTGGCGAAGGCGGCGACCTGGTCCATTACTGACGCTGAGGCGCGACAGCGTGGGGAGCAAACAGGATTAGATACCCTGGTAGTCCACGCCGTAAACGATGTGCGCTGAATGTTGGGGTTCTTAGAATCTCAGTGTTGTAGCTAACGCGGTAAGCGCACCGCCTGGGGAGTACGGCCGCAAGGTTGAAACTCAAAGGAATTGACGGGGGCCCGCACAAGCGGTGGAGCATGTGGTTTAATTCGAAGCAACGCGCAGAACCTTACCAGCTCTTGACATGGTCAGGACCGGTTCAGAGATGGACCTTCCCCGCAAGGGGCCTGATGCACAGGTGCTGCATGGCTGTCGTCAGCTCGTGTCGTGAGATGTTGGGTTAAGTCCCGCAACGAGCGCAACCCTCGCCTTTAGTTGCCAGCACGTCTGGGTGGGCACTCTAGAGGAACTGCCGGTGACAAGCCGGAGGAAGGTGGGGATGACGTCAAGTCCTCATGGCCCTTATGGGCTGGGCTACACACGTGCTACAATGGCGGTGACAGAGGGAAGCGAGGTAGTGATGCCAAGCCGATCCCGAAAAGCCGTCTCAGTTCAGATCGTACCCTGCAACTCGGGTACGTGAAGGTGGAATCGCTAGTAATCGCGGATCAGCACGCCGCGGTGAATACGTTCCCGGGCCTTGTACACACCGCCCGTCACACCATGGGAGTTGGTTCTACCTTAAGTGGCTGCGCTAACCGCAAGGAGGCAGGTCACCACGGTAGGGTCAGCGACTGGGGTGAAGTCGTAACAAGGTAGCCGTAGGGGAACCTGCGGCTGGATCACCTCCTTTCAAGGATGCGTCATGGGGTGAGGGGCTTCGGCCTCTCGGCTGTGATGCTCCGAAAATAGATGCCTGATGTCGATCACGCCTGGATGTCCTGTGCGATCTCGGATGAGGTTGTTGCGGGTGTCTGGGCCGGGACACTGACTTCCATCCGGCTGCCCCTCCCTCCGCCTGTTGCAGCGCCTGGCGTGCGACCCTTGGGTTGCGCGCTGGTTGGTGCTGCGCGGGTATGACAGGTGTGGGGGCCAGTAGCTCAGTTGGTTAGAGCACACGCTTGATAAGCGTGGGGTCGGAGGTTCAAGTCCTCCCTGGCCCATTTTTGCTTTCGGCCTTTGGCCGCAAGGAAAAATCCGCCGGAGGCGGTGATGAGCGACCTGCGCGGCACTGCCGCGCAGCGCGGCGTGCGGCCTGGTGCAACACCGGTCGCTGCCCGTTGGCTTTGGAAGCTTTCGGTTGCTCTAGCTTGATGGTTTCAGGGGGCTTAGCTCAGCTGGTAGAGCACCTGCTTTGCAAGCAGGGGGTCATCGGTTCGAATCCGTTAGCCTCCATTTTGCTTTCGTCTTGGCGAAAGCAAGATCCGCCGTGGGCGGAGCGGAGCGCGTTGCGCGGCATTGCCGCGCAGTGCGGTCTGCGGGTGGCTAGACCCTTTGTGCGGCAAGGTCGGGTGTTCCTGGCTGTGCTGGTTCCTGGATGCGGCATCATGCGAGAGCGTGGTGCCGGCTTCCCTCGACAGTTTCCTGCCCTGGGCGATGCCTGGAGGTGGGCATGTTCATTCAAGCTGTGAAGAAGATCTGGTGGATGATGATCCGCTGCTGTGGTGGTCCTGGGCGAGAGCCTTGGGTGCCGGGTGGGTGGGGCGTCATCCAGTGTGTGTGTAAATCAGTGTGTGCCGTTGTCGTTCCCTGTGGGGTTTGACTGGGCCTGGTGGGATGAAGGTCTCATCTGGTGCGGTTTGGTCCTGCGCGCGGACGGCGGTGGAATGAGTAGGAGCAAGACAAGGGCGTTCGGTGGATGCCTTGGCGCCAGAAGGCGATGAAGGACGTGGCACGCTGCGAAAAGCCGCGGGGAGATGCGAGCGATCGTTGATCCGCGGATGTCCGAATGGGGAAACCCCTCCGCAAGGAGATCCTATCCTGAATACATAGGGGTGGGAGGCAAACCCGGGGAACTGAAACATCTCAGTACCTGGAGGAAAAGACATCAACAGAGATTCCGCGAGTAGTGGCGAGCGAAAGCGGAGCAGGCCAGTGGTTTATCAGGAAGAAGGCGAGCAACCTGGAAAGGTTGGCCATAGTGGGTGATAGCCCCGTAGCCGTAGTGTTCTGATAGATCCTTGAGTAGGGCGGGGCACGTGAAACCCTGTCTGAACGTAGGGGGACCACCCTCTAAGCCTAAATACTCTCTGGCGACCGATAGTGCACAAGTACCGTGAGGGAAAGGTGAAAAGCACCCCGACGAGGGGAGTGAAATAGACCTGAAACCGAGCGCCTACAAGCAGTCGGAGCCCGCAAGGGTGACGGCGTACCTTTTGTATAATGGGTCCGCGAGTTTCTGTTGGCAGCGAGCTTAAGCCGTTAGGCGTAGGCGCAGCGAAAGCGAGTCTGAACAGGGCGTTCAGTTGCCGGCAGAAGACCCGAAACCTGGTGATCTAGCCATGGACAGGCTGAAGGTGGGGTAACACCTACTGGAGGGCCGAACCCACGCCTGTTGAAAAAGTCGGGGATGATCTGTGGCTAGGGGTGAAAGGCCAATCAAACCGGGAAATAGCTGGTTCTCCGCGAAATCTATTGAGGTAGATCGTCAGGCGGTCACCGTCGGAGGTAGAGCACCGGATGGGCTAGGGGGACCCAAAGTCCTACCAAACCCAACCGAACTCCGAATGCCGATGAGTGCAGCCTGGCAGACAGACAGTGGGTGCTAAGGTCCATTGTCGAGAGGGAAACAGCCCAGACCACCAGCTAAGGCCCCTAATTCGTGGCTAAGTGGGAAAGCATGTGGGACGGCCAAAACAACCAGGAGGTTGGCTTAGAAGCAGCCATCCTTTAAAGAAAGCGTAATAGCTCACTGGTCTAATAGCTGTTCTGCGGCGAAAATGTAACGGGGCTCAAGCCACGAGCCGAAGCTGTGGGTGCATCGTAAGATGCGCGGTAGCGGAGCGTTCCCTAGGCCTGTGAAGCGGTATCCGTGAGGGGCCGTGGAGGTATGGGAAGTGCGAATGCGGACATGAGTAGCGACAAGAAGGGTGAGAAACCCTTCCGCCGAAAATCCAAGGGTTCCTGCGCAAGGCTAATCCGCGCAGGGTGAGCCGGCCCCTAAGGCGAGGGCGAAAGCCGTAGCCGATGGAAACCAGGTGAATATTCCTGGGCCCGTCAGAAGTGACAGCCGTGAAGTGCAGTGATCCCTTATTGGATTGGGGTTGCTGTTGGATCGGCTCGGGAAATAGCTCTGACATATGGACCGTACCCGAAACCGACACAGGTGGATTGGACGAGTATTCCAAGGCGCTTGAGGGAACCATGCTGAAGGAACTAGGCAAATTGCTCGCGTAACTTCGGGATAAGCGAGACCTGGCGGCACGCAAGTGTTGTTGGGTGGCACAGACCAGGGGGTGGCGACTGTTTAGTAAAAACACAGGGCTCTGCGAAATCGAGAGATGACGTATAGGGTCTGACGCCTGCCCGGTGCTGGAAGGTTAAGGGGAGGAGTGCAAGCTCCGAACCGAAGCCCCAGTAAACGGCGGCCGTAACTATAACGGTCCTAAGGTAGCGAAATTCCTTGTCGGGTAAGTTCCGACCTGCACGAATGGCGTAACGACCTCCCCACTGTCTCCAGCATGGGCTCAGCGAAATTGAATTCCCCGTGAAGATGCGGGGTACCCGCGGTCAGACGGAAAGACCCTATGAACCTTTACTGCAGCTTCGCAGTGGCGCCAGGAAGGGACTGTGTAGGATAGGTGGGAGGCTATGAAACCGGGGCGCTAGCTTCGGCGGAGCCAACCTTGAAATACCACCCTGTGCCTTTCTGGCGTCTAACCGAACCCAGTTATCCTGGGTCGGGACCCTGCGTGGTGGGCAGTTTGACTGGGGCGGTCGCCTCCCAAATGGTAACGGAGGCGCGCGATGGTGGGCTCAAGCCGGTCGGACATCGGCTGTTGAGTGCAAAGGCACAAGCCCGCCTGACTGTGAGCGCGACAGCGCGAACAGAGACGAAAGTCGGCCTTAGTGATCCGGTGGTCCCGCGTGGAAGGGCCATCGCTCAACGGATAAAAGGTACTCTAGGGATAACAGGCTGATCTCCCCCAAGAGTCCACATCGACGGGGAGGTTTGGCACCTCGATGTCGGCTCATCGCATCCCGGGGCTGGAGCAGGTCCCAAGGGTTCGGCTGTTCGCCGATTAAAGCGGTACGTGAGCTGGGTTTAGAACGTCGTGAGACAGTTCGGTCCCTATCTGCCGTGGGTGTACGAGACTTGAGAGGATCTGTCCCTAGTACGAGAGGACCGGGATGGACGCACCTCTGGTGAACCAGTTGTCACGCCCGTGGCATGGCTGGGTGGCCAAGTGCGGAATGGATAACCGCTGAAGGCATCTAAGCGGGAAACCAGCCTCAAGACGAGGTCTCGCCGAGGGCCGTGGAAGACCACCACGTTGATAGGCCGCAGGTGCAAGTGGGGTAACCCACTCAGCCGAGCGGTCCTAATCGCCCGATAGCGCTCCAACCAACACCGCCGCACCGGCTCGGGCCTCAAAAACCCAGCGCCGCGCGCAGCACCAAACCGCACAACACCAAACACACACACCCACACCAGATCACACAGCAACACCACATCAGAGATGTTCCGGTGCGGTGGCCCGGTGGCCATCGCGGGGATGATACACCCGATCCCATCCCGAACTCGGACGTGAAACACCCCAGCGCCCATGGTACTGAGCCTCAAGGCTCGGGAGAGTAGGTCGCCGCCGGGCCACCACACCGGAACATCCCTGATCAAACAACACCACCGCGGGGTGGAGCAGCCCGGTAGCTCGTCAGGCTCATAACCTGAAGGTCACAGGTTCAAATCCTGTCCCCGCATCCCCATCACAAACACACCCAGCACAAACCACCGCAGGCCAAACGCCACGCGGCAACCAACCGCGCCCTAC
>NZ_JAAVNE010000103.1 GCF_012103215.1 Falsiroseomonas selenitidurans | reverse complement strand
GGTCGCCGGCGCGGGCGGCGGCGCCGGCAGCCTGCTCGGCGGCGCGCTGCTGCGCGACCTCGGCGGCGCCGCGGCGCTCGCGTGCCTGTTCCAGCTCCGCCTCCAGCTGCGCCACCGCCTCCCGCGCCGCCTGCTCGGCCTCGGCCAGGGCCAGCGCTTCGCGCGCCGCCAGCCATTCGGCTTCCTGGGCTTCCCGCTGCGCCGCGCGCAGCGCCGAGGCCTCCGTCTCCAGCCGGCGGATCAGGCCGCGCAGCACCAGGGCGCCACGCAGCGTGTCCGCCGGCTCCCCGGGGATCGCCAGCACCGTCTCGGCCGGGTACAGCGACAGGCGAAGCATCACCGGCAGCAGCGGGCGCAGCGCCGTGGCGCGTTCGGCGATCTGCCGGGCGGCGCGGGCGCCGGCAGCCTGCGCCAGGGCCAGGCGTTCCCGCATCGCCGCCACCTCGGCCTCCGCAGCCTGGGCCAGGGCCGCGAGTTCGACGCGCCGGGCGGCCAGCGCCACCTCCTCCTCCGCCAGGGCACGGGCGCGGGCGGCGGCTTCCTCGGCGGCGGCGCGCCTGGCTTCCGCGGCCTGTTCGGCGGCCCGCAGGTCGCGCGCAGTGGGCTGCGCCGCCACGGGGGCCGGCGCCAGCGCCAGCACCGCCGCCAGCACGGCCAGCCGGGCGCGCAACCGGCTCATCCGCCCCGCAGCAGGCTCTGCCCGGTCATCTCCGCCGGTTGCGCCAGGCCGAGCAGGGCGAGCAGGGTGGGTGCGATGTCGGCCAGCCTGCCATCGGCCAGCGTCGCCCCCGCCGGCGCGCCCATCAGCAGCACCGGCACGGGGTTCGTGGTGTGGGCGGTGTGCGGGCCGCCGGTCTCCGGGTCCTTCATCAGCTCCGCATTGCCGTGATCCGCCGTCACCAGCAGGCAGCCGCCCTGGGCGCGCACCGCCTGCGCGATGCGGCCGAGCCCGGCATCCACCGCCTCGCAGGCCTTGATGGCGGCACCCAGGCTGCCGGTATGGCCCACCATGTCGGCATTGGCGAAGTTCAGGACCACCAGGTCGTAGGTGCCGGAATCGATCGCTTCCACCGCCCTGTCCGTCAGTTCCGGGGCCGACATCTCCGGCTGCAGGTCGTAGGTGGCGACCTTGGGGGAGGCGACCATGATCCGGTCCTCCCCGGCATAGGGCGCCTCGCCGCCGCCATTCAGGAAGTAGGTGACGTGCGGGTATTTCTCGGTCTCCGCCATGTGCAGCTGCCGCAGCCCGGCGGCGGAGACCACCTCGGCCAGCAGGCCGGTCATCGATTGCGGCGGGAACAGCGTGGCCAGGAAGGGCGCCAGTGCGGTGCCGTAGTCGGTCATCCCCGCGGCGCCGGCAAAGCGGATGGTGGGTTCGGCGGCGAAGCCGGAGAAGGCAGGATCCAGCAGCGCGGCCAGGATCTCCCGCACCCGGTCGGCGCGGAAGTTGAAGCACAGCAGCCCGTCGCCGTGGCTCATGCCCGCATAGTCGCCGATCGCGGCGGCGGGCAGGAATTCGTCGGTCTTGCCGGCCTGCTGCGCGGCGGCGATGGCGGCCTGGGCATCGGGGAAGCGCGTTCCCTTGCCCAGCACCATCACATCATGCGCCTGCTGCACGCGGTCCCAGCGGTTGTCGCGGTCCATGGCGAAGTAGCGGCCGCAGAGGGTGGCGAGGCGCGCGCCCGCCGGCAGCGCCGCCTCGAAGCGGCGGAGGAAGCCCGAAGCCGAATCCGGGGCAGTGTCGCGGCCATCGGTCCAGCCATGCACCCGCACCGGCACGCCGGCGGCCGTCGCGGCGCGGGCCAGGGCCAGGGCATGGTCCTGGTGGCTGTGCACGCCGCCTTCCGACAGCAGGCCGATCAGGTGCAGCGCGCCGCCAATGGCGCGGAGCTGGCCCAGCAGCGCCAGCAGCGCCGGCCGCGTGGCGAGGGAGCCGTCCTCGCAGGCCGCATCGATCCGCACCAGATCCTGCATCACCACGCGGCCGGCGCCGATGTTCAGGTGGCCGACCTCGGAATTGCCCATCTGGCCGTCCGGCAGGCCGACATCGAGGCCGGCGGTGCGCAGGAAGGCGCGCGGGCCCGTCTGCCACAGCGCGTCGAAATGCGGCGTCGCCGCCTGCCGCACCGCGTTATCCGCCTCCGCTTCGCGCCAGCCCCAGCCGTCCAGGATGGCGAGCATGACGGGGCGATGGGCGGGCTTCGGCATCGGGCGGCATCCTGTCTGGCGCGGAGCCTGAACCTAGGCGCTTCGTCCGGCGTCGGAAACCGGGGCGCCACGCCCTATTGACCTGGGCGGCGCCGCGGATCGACCCCTGGCGGCGCCGTGGAACCGATACCGCGCGATACCGCAAAACGGACACTGCCGCGCCGCCGCCCGCTTGTTACGATCGCATCCGGGAAGAAGGGGGCCAAGCCATGTCCGTCACCGTGTATTTCGCCACCAACCGCAACCTGGATGACGAGGCCGAATTCGGCTTCGGCAACCAGTACAACCCGGACGGGCCCTATTGCGTGCGCTACGGCGCGGCGGAGGTCACGGTGCCGGTGGATCGGCTGGTCGGTGAATACCGGCTGGAATCGGTCTCGGTGGCCCCCGAATCGATCCCCGGGCTGAACGCCGATCCGGCCGCGCCGGTGGTCCGCGGCTCCGACCGGGTCTTCGACGGGCTGCGCGACCGGTTGCGCGCCAATGGGGCGGACCTGCTGATCCTGCTGCACGGCTTCAGTTGCAGCTTCCGCGATTCGCTGGAGCGTGCGGCGCAGCTGCGGGAGGTCTATTCCACCGCCGCCCGGCCGCTGGAGGTCGCGGTCTTCGCCTGGCCCAGCGACGGGCGGATCCTGATGCCGGACGGGGGGGAGTTGTTCAAGCTCTCCTATTTCAGCGACCGCACGGATGCGGAGGCGTCGCGGGAGGCGATTGCGCGGTCGCTGCGCCGGATCATCGACTATTTCCGCAACCTGCCGCGGGGGCTGCAATGCGGCCAGCGGATGCATCTGATGGCGCATTCCATGGGCAACTACGTGCTGCGCCACGCGGTGCAGTCCTTCGCGCGGGACTTCAAGCCGGGTGGCATGCCGCGGCTGTTCGAGAGCATCTTCCTGATGGCGGCGGATGAGGATGACGACGCCTTCGAATGCGGCCACAAATTCGCCCGGCTGCCGGAGCTGGCGGCCTCCGTGCATGTGTATTTCGCCGCGAATGACGGTGCGCTGGGCATCAGCGACCTCACCAAGGGCAACCCGGACCGGCTGGGCCAGGCTGGCCCGCGCACGCTGACCGACCTGCCGCGCAAGGTGGTTCTGGTGGATTGCGCCGCCGTGTCCGACATAAACGGCCTGACGGATGCGCACCACCAATACTACCGGTCCCGCGCCGAGGTGGTGGCGGATGTGCAGGCGGTGCTGGCGGGGCGGCGGCCGGACGAGATCCCGCAGCGCGTCTTCGCCGCCGCGGCGCGCGCCTTCCGGCTGATGCCCGTGCGATAGGGCCGTGCGAGGTCAGCGCGGATGCCCGGTCCGCGCTTCCTTCAGCGCGGCTCGGACCAAATCCCCTTGGTCGGAACCTGCGCCCGCCGAAGCCGGGTGCGCGGCCGGAGGGCCGCCGCGCCAGGTGGCGCGCAGCCAAGCCGGCGATTACGGCGCTGATCGGTCACGATCACCGGGGGTTCGGTCTCGGGCTTTGGCCCCCGTCACCGCTCCGCGCGCAGGGCCGCCATCTCCGCCCGCAGGGCGCGGATTTCCGCCAGCAGCGTCTGGCTGTCCAGATGCGCCTCGCTGCGCGCGGCGTCCGTGGCGGCCTGGGCCGCGGCGACATCGGCGCTGTCGCGCTGCGCCCGCAGGGTCTGGATGCTGTCCACGATCACGCCGATGAACAGGTTGAGCACAACGAAGGTGGCGATCAGGATGAAGGGCACGAAGAACATCCAGGCCAGCGGCTGCACCGCCAGGATCGGCCGCACATTGGCCTCGGACCAGCTTTCCAGCGTCATCATCTGGAACAGGGTGTAGAGCGCGAGGCCCAGCGTGCCGAAGCGTTCCGGCAGGATGTCGCCATACAGCTTGGTCGCCATCACGCCGAAGACGTAGAAGATCAGCCCCATCAGCAGCACGATGCTGCCCATGCCGGGCAGCGCGGCCAGCATCGCCTCCACCACCAGGCGCATGGATGGCACGGCGCTGACCAGGCGCAGCACCCGCAGCACCCGCAGCGCACGCAGCACGGCGAGTGGCCCGCTGGCCGGAATCCAGGCGATGGCCACCACCACCAGGTCGAACAGCCCCCACGGGTCGCGGAAGAAGCGGTCGCGGAAGGCATAGATGCGCAGCGCGATCTCCGCGGTGAACAGGCCGAGCAGCAGCCGGTCCAGCCCGTGTAGCAGCCCGCCCCATGCCGCCATGACGCTGTCCGAGGTCTCGAGCCCCAGCGTCACCGCGTTCAGCAGGATCAACCCGATCACCACCCGCTGGAAAAGCGGCGAAAGGATCAGCCGCGCGGCGCGCGCGCGG
Organism: Falsiroseomonas selenitidurans; assembly: GCF_012103215.1. Classification (GTDB taxonomy): domain Bacteria; phylum Pseudomonadota; class Alphaproteobacteria; order Acetobacterales; family Acetobacteraceae; genus Falsiroseomonas; species Falsiroseomonas selenitidurans. The sequence goes on along the minus strand of NZ_JAAVNE010000103.1, from coordinate 1,971 downwards.
GGCGAGGCCCCGGCATCGGACGGGGTCAGGACTTCCTGCATCGAATCATTCCCTGGGGGCGCGGCAGGGAATGGCCTTTCCCCTCGAAGCCTTCAAGGGGGTGGCGGGCTACATCAGCAGCGCCGGCACGCCGAAGATGGCGCGGTGGAAATGCAGCAGCACCGCCCACAGCAGCAGCCCCACCAGCGGCGGCATCAGCCCGATCTCGGGCAGGGCCAGCCGGTTGCGGCCGGCGGCGATGGCGCCGAAGGGCAGGATGGAGGTTTGCGCCGCGAAGCCCGGCCAGGACTGCTTGTGGCGCCGCGCCAGCTTGGCGTCGATCGAGGGCATGCCGGCCAGCGCCGTCACCAGGAAGGCGCCGAAAAAGACCAGGGAGGCGGTGTCGCCATTGCCGAGGATGTGGATGCCGGCCCACAGCGCGAAGGACCACAGCATGGGGTGGCGGGTGATGCGCTGGATGCCGCGCGCCTCCTCCCCCAGCCCCTTGCCACCGACCGCGGTGGGGTTGCGCTTGTGGCTGGCCATGAACAGCACCAGCGTGGGCAGCATCAGCCCCGCCAGCACCCAGCGCAGCCCCGGCCCCGCGACCCACAGCGAGGTGGTCGGCGCCGCCTGCCAGGCCATGACCAGCAGGGTGATGGCCAGGACCGAGGTCAGGGAGAAGCCGATCATGAAGGCCTTCTCCCCCACCGCGGCCACCACGCGGTCGCGCAGCGCGGTGCCGGAGATGCCGACATGCACCCCGATCCAGAACAGGGCGGCGAGGATCAACGGCATCATGGTCGGGCGCTCCGGCGGGTTGCCGGCGCACTCAAGCAGGACGCCAGGCGCGGTGGTAGGGGTGATTGGTGCGGATCGCCTGCACGCGGAACAACTGTTCGGCCAGCAGGCCGCGCACCAGGAAATGCGGCCAGGTAAGCGGGCCGAGCGACAGGCGGTGGTCGGCGCGGGCCAGCACCGCGGGGTCCAGCCCCTCCGTCCCGCCAATCAGGAAGCAGACCGGCCGGGCCGCCTCCTCCCACCGCGTCACCAGCGCGGCGAGCGCCTCCGTCGTCGGTGCCTGGCCGCCGAGGTCGAGCGCCACCGCCAGCGCGGAGGCGGGCAGGGCGGCGAGCAGGGCGGCACCTTCCCGCCGGCGGATCTCGGCGGCGTTGGCGCCCTGCGCCTCCGGCAGTTCGGTCACCGCCAAAGCGGGGCGGAGGCGCGCGGCGTAGGTCTCGTACAGCGCGCGTTCCGGCCCCGGCTTCATCCGGCCGATGGCGAAAAGGGCGAAGCCCCTAGACGTCGTCGTCATCCTCCTCAATGCCCGGCTCCGGCACGCTGCCGTCATCGGGCAGGGGCGTGCGGTCCTGCTCATCCTCCGCCGGCGGGCTGTCCGGGCCCCACATCCGCTCCAGCGCGTAGAGGGCGCGGGATTCCGGCTTGAACAGGTGCACCACCAGGTCGCCGGCGTCGATCAGCACCCACTCCGGGGAGGCCTGGGTGGCGTCGCGGCGCAGCTTCAGCCCTTCCTTCTCGAAAGCCTCCTCCAGATGCGCGGCCATGGCCTGCATCTGGCGATCGGCCAGCGCGGTGGCGATCACCAGCCGGTCCGCGTAGTCGGCGCGGCCGGTGACGTCGAGCACCACGATGTTCTCGGCCTTGTCGGCGTCCAGGCTCTCCCGGGCGGCGGCGACCAGGCGGTCGAGCATCGCCGGCTCCACCTTCTGGCGTGGCGCTTCCTCGCGCGCCGGGCGCGGCTGCTTCGCGGCGAGCGGCTTGCGCGGCGCCTTGGCCGGGCGGTCCGGGGCGGCGGCCGCGCCATCGGCCGATCCGGCGGGAGTCGGCTCGGCGCCATCCGATCCGAGGGCTTCGGGCTCGGCGGGTTCAGGCGCCGCCTGGGGGCTGGCGGCGTCCGGTTCCGCGGGTGCGGGCTCGGCGGCGGCCGGCTTGCGGCGGGTCCGCGCCAGCTTGGCGGGCGGCGCCGCGGCG